>NZ_CP048286.1:0-725000 GCF_010365285.1 Paenibacillus rhizovicinus | reverse complement strand
GCGTGCCTTTTGTAGAATGAACCGGCGAGTTACGTTCCCATGCAAGGTTAAGGTGAAGAGCCGGAGCCGCAGCGAAAGCGAGTCTGAATAGGGCGAATGAGTATGTGGACGTAGACCCGAAACCGTGTGATCTACCCCTGTCCAGGGTGAAGGTGCGGTAACACGCACTGGAGGCCCGAACCCACGAATGTTGAAAAATTCGGGGATGAGGTGGGGGTAGCGGAGAAATTCCAATCGAACTCGGAGATAGCTGGTTCTCCCCGAAATAGCTTTAGGGCTAGCCTCGGAATTGAGAGTCGTGGAGGTAGAGCACTGATTGGGTGCGGGGCCCGCCAAGGGTTACCAAGTCCAGTCAAACTCCGAATGCCATGTACTTATATCCGGGAGTCAGACAGTGAGTGCTAAGATCCATTGTCAAGAGGGAAACAGCCCAGACCATCAGCTAAGGTCCCCAAGTGTGTGTTAAGTGGGAAAGGATGTGGAGTTGCAAAGACAACCAGGATGTTGGCTTAGAAGCAGCCACCATTTAAAGAGTGCGTAATAGCTCACTGGTCGAGTGACTCTGCGCCGAAAATGTAACGGGGCTAAACACACCACCGAAGCTATGGCTTGATGCGTATGCATCAGGGGTAGGGGAGCGTCGTGTACAGACTGAAGTCAGACCGTAAGGACTGGTGGACCGTACACGAGTGAGAATGCCGGTATGAGTAACGAAAAGACAAGTGAGAATCTTGTCCGCCGTAAGACTAAGGATTCCTGAGGAAGGCTCGTCCGCTCAGGGTAAGTCGGGACCTAAGGCGAGGCCGAAAGGCGTAGTCGAAGGACAACAGGTTGATATTCCTGTACCACCGTAAGCCGTTACGAGCAATGGGGTGACGCAGAAGGATAGTGACGCGGACTGATGGATGTCCGTCCAAGCAGTGAGGCTGATGTGTAGGCAAATCCGCACATCGATAAGGCTGGGCTGTGATGGGGAGCGAAAATTGCAGTAGCGAAGGTCATGAGTTCAGGCTGCCAAGAAAAGCCTCTAGCCAGGTGAAGGTGCCCGTACCGCAAACCGACACAGGTAGTCGAGCAGAGTATGCTAAGGCGCTCGGAAGAACTCTCGTTAAGGAACTCGGCAAAATGACCCCGTAACTTCGGGAGAAGGGGTGCCTCGGTAGGGTGAATAGCCCGAGGGGGCCGCAGTGAAAAGGCCCAAGCGACTGTTTAGCAAAAACACAGGTCTGTGCGAAGCCGTAAGGCGAAGTATACGGGCTGACGCCTGCCCGGTGCTGGAAGGTTAAGGGGAGTGGTTAGCCGCAAGGCGAAGCTATGAACCGAAGCCCCAGTAAACGGCGGCCGTAACTATAACGGTCCTAAGGTAGCGAAATTCCTTGTCAGGTAAATTCTGACCCGCACGAATGGCGTAACGACTTGGGCGCTGTCTCAACGAGAGATCCGGTGAAATTTTAATACCTGTGAAGATGCAGGTTACCCGCGACAAGACGGAAAGACCCCATGGAGCTTTACTGCAGCTTGATATTGGACTTTGGTACGATCTGTACAGGATAGGTGGGAGCCTTGGAAATCGGAGCGCCAGCTTCGATGGAGGCATCGTTGGGATACCACCCTGATCGTATCGGAGTTCTAACCTGGTACCGTAATCCGGTACAGGGACCGTGTCAGGTGGGCAGTTTGACTGGGGCGGTCGCCTCCTAAAATGTAACGGAGGCGCCCAAAGGTTCCCTCAGAATGGTTGGAAATCATTCGTAGCGTGCAAAGGCATAAGGGAGCTTGACTGCGAGACCTACAAGTCGAGCAGGGACGAAAGTCGGGCTTAGTGATCCGGTGGTACCGCATGGAAGGGCCATCGCTCAACGGATAAAAGCTACCCTGGGGATAACAGGCTTATCTCCCCCAAGAGTCCACATCGACGGGGAGGTTTGGCACCTCGATGTCGGCTCATCGCATCCTGGGGCTGAAGTAGGTCCCAAGGGTTGGGCTGTTCGCCCATTAAAGCGGTACGCGAGCTGGGTTCAGAACGTCGTGAGACAGTTCGGTCCCTATCTGTCGTGGGCGTAGGAAATTTGAGAGGAGCTGTCCTTAGTACGAGAGGACCGGGATGGACGCACCGCTGGTGTACCAGTTGTTCCGCCAGGAGCATCGCTGGGTAGCCAAGTGCGGACGGGATAAGCGCTGAAAGCATCTAAGCGTGAAGCCCCCCTCAAGATGAGATTTCCCAGTATGTAAGACCCCTTGAAGACGACGAGGTTGATAGGTTCGAGGTGGAAGCGCAGCAATGCGTGGAGCTGACGAATACTAATCGGTCGAGGGCTTATCCAAGAACATCTCGTTTCAGCCAAGGTGAAACAAGGTTTACCGTCTTATGGCGGTAATACAAAGTTTCATTCCGGAGAATTCTAGGCTAACATAAGGTGAAACTTATGATTCCTAGAATTTAATGTAAGAAACCTTCGCAAAGGTTCGTATCCAGTTTTCAGGGTGTAACCCAACTGAGTAAAAGGAAAGGACATGATTTCTATCATGTCCTTTCCTTTTTTGCTTTTTAAAGTACAAAGCCGGTGGCTGAACGAGCAGAAAGAGAAGAACCGTAGTTGCTACGGTTCTTCTCTGCGTTATGGAGATATGGCCGATGCATGAGTTCAAGACTAGGCCAACATAATTTCAACCAGCACGCTGCTGCCTTTCGAATCGGCGCAATCCACCGTGTAGAACCCGGATTCACGTTGGACTTTCGCATGCTCGCCATTGATAAGGACGGCTGCAGGTTCCGTATCGCAGGCGAATCCGAGCAGGCCGCCTTCGCGCAGCGCAAGGACGGTTCGTCCGTTCGCTGACCAGCACGATTCAATCGCGGCAGGCGAGACGTATTTGTCGACGAGGCCGAAGCAGGCGATGCCGTCCCGATACGGAACGACTGCGAACAACGCAGGCTGCCCGCGTTCGACGGAGAAGGCATGTGAAGCTGTCTGGTCCAGATTGAACGCTTGGCGGTTGAAGTGATCCAGCACGGCATAACGTTCTTCCGCGAGACCCGGGACATCGCCGATCCGCAGCTTGCCGCTAACCGTTTCTGCCTCGCTATGAAGGTGGAAAGCCGCAAGCAGGCCGCAATCGCCGGAGCGATTCCAAACTTTGAGCGGCACGGGCTGTTCCACGGGGTTCGTGAACAGGCAGTCTTCAGTCGGGAGTCCCGGGCGGTCGGCGCGCAGGACGCGACCATTCGAATAGATGAGCGGCCGAAGCTTCGAGGCATCGGTCGTGCCGACGGGATCGCTGATATACACCGGACCGCCGCTGACGGCACGCAGCACGGCATGGCTCACGCTGTCATCATGCGACGTCCACCACATGTCCCAATCGCCCCAATACAACGTGCCGTGATAGACGGAATTGTAGGCGTTCTGCAGCGCATGCTCCCGGAACCAATCCGGCTTGCTCGGGTAGAAATCGTCACTGTTGCGCGAGATCGCCGTATTGCCGCGATTCCACACGTTCTCCTGGGCCATTCCCATGCAATTGATCAGACGTCCGTCGAAGAATAGGGCAGCTGATGCTTCGAGCGATTGATGCAGTCCCGCTGCCGCGCGCCCGAGCGGCAGTTGACCTTGAACGAATTGAACCAGCGAGCTCTGGCTGTCGACCTTGATCATATCGATACCTTGACGAGCAAGGCTTTCATGCCATGTTTTCCAGAAAGAGAGCCCCTTCGCCGGATCCGGGTGTGGAATCAAGCGCCCCGCGTGGTCGGCGAATAAAACATCTCGCATGTCGCTTGCCAATTCGCTCCCCGGCTCGATCCCATGCCAATAACCTGTAAAAGCATGCCAGACGCCGACCCATTTGACGCCATAATGATTCTTCAACGAGCGGACGGTTGCAAGCAGTCCATTCGGGAATTTCTCCGCGTTCGCACCGAGGGAAGATAACGTCTTGTCCTCCCGCACGGGGGACCAGCCGTCGTCAATCATTACCCAGCGGACGGGAACGTCCTTCTCCTGCAGCTCGGCGGCTTTAGCTTCGATGCCATGCTCCGAAACCTCGTGATAGAACGCGTCCCACGTGCACCAACCCAAATAGTCAAATGCTTCGGGATACGATTTGGACTCCCGCGTGCGGACAGGCTTGTCCATGGCATGCAGCATTGCCGCCGCCGCTTGCTCCGCCGCAATATACGACGCGTCGCTTTCGCTCAGCACGTAGAGCAGCTGGCGTCCGCTGCGAAATCCGCGCACAAGCGGGGAGACGACGATGTCGAACCCGTCCCCGTTGCCTTGGAGCGTCGTCTTGCACACATCTGAGCAGGCTGGGAACAATTGGGTGTAACGTCCGCCGGCCCGCCAAAGCAGCGTCTGCGTCTGTGCTGGCAAAGCGCTCGTTCCCTCCGCAATATAAGGGCGCGTCCACCATTTATAGTGGTTATAATGCGCCAGGATGCCTTCCGCACCGACGGGATCGCTGACCGAGAAGCGGAGACCGGCTTCTGGAGCAAGCGCATGCGTGACGCCGAAAACATCTTGCTTCAGCTGGACGGATACATAAGCGAGGACAGTGCTGGCGTAACATTTCAGCTCTAACGTGATTGAATCGCTTTCTTCCTCTCCGCGGAAGGCCAGCGTCCGTGTCCGGTAATCGCCGAGCGCATCCGTGCCGGAAGGCCCGTCACTCCAACCGCCGGCTTGAAACGAAGGCCGTTTGCCGTTATCCAGCGTAACGGACAGCGCAATCGGGTTCAGCAGGCCGAAACCATTCTTATCGTGAAAATCGTTCATATTCGTCAATGTTAGAAACTCCTTTCGGATCGTCGATGTGCCATGACAGATTCGCGCACCTTCATCATAGCGAATACAAGGTGAGGCCGCGAGATAATTCCGTCCGGCATTGGCGGAAAGAAGTACGTATTTTTGAGGATTGCGCGCGATAGGGGGAATTTCGTACGCTGGAGCCGACAGAAGGGTAGAAATTCGTCTTCTGCGCTTGCTCCATTCCTGAAAATGGATTCGAACGCGCCCGGATTGCAGACGAATTTCCGCGTCCTTCCTAGCGGTAAACGCTTTATAATGGATAGGAGGATGAACGCATCCTAAATTACCCACGCACTCGTCAGGAGGAGTTCGATGAACGGCATGCAACCTTGGCTGCAACTGATCGAGAAAGCTTCGCTTCAAATTTTGCAGCATGATCTTCACAGACGTTCGGAGCTGCAGCAGCGGAACCGCGTGCTTCCTTTTTACGTCGTGTCATTTATAAAAGAAGGATCCTGCCGGATGCGGCTTGGCGGACGCGATTATCACGCGAAGCAGGGCGACGTCCTCTTCGTTCCGCCGGATGCGCTGCATGATCACGTGAAGGATACGTCCGAAGAGACGGTTTTTATGTGGTGGCATTTTACGCTCAATATCGCGGACTGCATGGACGCGCTGCAGCTGTTTCATTTTCCGCCGGTCTTCCGGCTTCCCGATCCGGAACGCTTCGAGGAGGTCTTCTTGGAATACCGCCGCTGCGCGGAGCAGCCGGCTTCGCTCGCCGACAGCCTTATGAAGGGGGCCAAAGCGCTTGAACTTATCGCGATTCTCATCGATGCGGCGCTGCGGCAGCCGGACGTCCGGCTGAAGGCGGTGTACGCAGATTCGTTCACGACCATGCTGAACGAGCTGCTGGAAAATCCGGAAACCCGCGTCGATTTGGCCGAATTGGGAGAGCGCTACCATATGCATCCGACGTACATTTCCAACCAGTTCAAAAAGATATTCGGCATTACGCCGATGCAGCTTCAGCTCCAACTTCGGCTGCAGAAAGCCAAGCAGCTGCTGGAAACGGAGAAACGGCCGATCAGCGAAGTGGCCAAGCTGACCGGTTATGAGGACACGGACGATTTCTCCCGCTTTTTCAAAAGCAAAACCGGCATTTCACCGCTGAAGTACCGTAATGAGGGCAAGCAATGGACGGGGCTATAAACGAGCATACAGCTTAGCTGTTCGTCGACTGTCCGTCGACCGCCGCGATGGACCGCCTGCCTCCGCCTGTAGAAATCACAATAACGGCTGTAGACTTGTACTGTACGGCAGAATCCGTCAGCCATATAATGGACGTATTGTCTTCAGATTTGCTAACAGGCCGTTCATGGCCAATGTGATGGGATAACCTGCGGAGGTGCGGAAAGTGGAGAAACAGATTCGGGTCGGTATTATCGGACTAGGCGGTATGGGCCGCGCGCATGCGAAACATTTGAGAAGTTTGTCCGGGGTCGAGATTACGGCCGTATGCGGGCAATCGATGGAGAAGGCGGAAGCGTTCAATGCGGAGCATGCGGGCGGCACGGCAGCGGCGTATGATCGCTATGAAGATATGCTGGAGCAGGAGACGTTGGATGCGGTCTATGTGTGCATCCCGCCTTACGCGCATCGGGGCCAGGTGGAAGCCGCAGCCAAACGAGGCTGTGCCGTCTTCGTAGAGAAGCCGATCGCCTTGGATTCGGAAACGGCGGCTAGCATGGTTCTGGCAGTGGAGCAAGCGGGCGTTCTGTCCCAGGTGGGCTACCATAATCGCTTCGGCTCCGCGGTGCGGGAGCTGAAACGGATGATCGACGACGGCACGGCCGGCGTTCCCACGCTGTTCGACGGGCGTTACGACTGCAATTCGCTCCATTCGCCATGGTGGCGAGATCGCAGCCTCTCCGGCGGACAAGTGTTCGAGCAGGCGATACATACGTATGACCTGGCGATGCATCTGTTCGGCACCCCGACGCGCGTCAGCGGGTTGACGGGGAATCTGGCCCACCGCGAAATATCCGACTATACCGTCGAAGATACGAGCGCCGCGATCGTTCGTTTCGAATCCGGCGCGATGGCGTCGATCTGCGCCTCCAACTGCGCGGTGCCGATGGAATGGAACAGCTCCTTCACGGTCGTTTGCAGCAAGGCGACCGTTTACTTCATGGGGCCGAACAAGGCGGAATTCGTCCTGACGGGCGGTGCCGAGCCGGTTCGCCGGCTGTTCGAGGAAGAGGTCGACGTTTACTTGGAGGAGAACATCGCGTTCATCGCGGCGCTGCGCGGCGAAGGACCCGAGCTGTGTCCGATCGGCGATGGACTTGCGAGCCTTCGGCTCGTCGAGAAGGTCATGCAATCGGCCGAGCTGGACGGGACGATGCTGCAGTTCGAATAGTCGGCAGGTGAGCGAAATGCCGATTCAGCTGTCAGCTAACGAATGCGATACTCACACGGATTACGGTAGCGATAACTAAACCGACAGGTCGAATTTGCGCGGCATTTCGCCGCATTCATACCGCCGTAAAGCAAGCCGTTTGGGGGATTCTCCCTTGACGGCTTGTTTGTCTTTGGCGATGAAGCGCCGGACTCTGGTTTGACTCGGCTGGCTGCAACGTACCCGCGGCGCAATCTTGCAAGAGGATTAGCAGCGCGCGTGTGGAAATAGTGAATAGTGCAGGTACGAACGATCTGCGACGAGTTATTTTGCAAGCGCTTACTAAGGATTCGGACTTGATCGTCCGCTATGGTGCTGCATCTAATTCTATCGGACGGCAATTCAATGAAAGCCGGACTATGCGCCGCGGTTTCCATTCGTTACGATGCAATTAAGCACGATTGCGGCGCGGCCTTTGGGTCTGAACGATACTTTACAGAAGGCGAGCGTTGGAATTATGAGATGGACTTCGAGGCTGTTATCCCCGTTCCGATTCCGCAAAGTCAGAAGCCGCTTCATGGCGGCCATGGTCCTGCTGGCCGTGCCTCCGCTGTTCCTCCTCGGCTATATTTCGTTCAACATCGCCAAAGACACGCTGACGCGGACCATCTCGCAGACGAACCTCGATCATCTGGAGACTTCCAGCGAGGTAGCTGATTTGCTGTTCCGCAACATCATCAGCCTGAACCGTTCGATCGTCTTGAACGACGAGATCCGAGGCGACCTGCGGAGCAGCGAGATCAATACGAGCGTGCAGCAGAGCGAGATGAACGCCACCACCAGCAGCAGGCTGCAGTGGGTTATCAACAGCGATTCTTACGATTCGCGCTATGTCAATTCGCTCTGCGTGCTGGACCTCTATTACCAAACGTATTGTCTCGGCAAATCCGACGATGCGGGCATCTACGAGACGCCGACGAAGAAGCGGGACATCGAAGCGTCGGATTGGTACAAGCGCGCGGTCGACGCCAAGGGCAGGGTGGTGTTCTTCGACTATAACGTGCTCGGCGATGCGCCCAACACGTTCTCGACGGTCAAACTGTTCCGTGACTCCGGCGACCCGAACGGCCGAACGCTCGGCCTGCTGATCGTGAACCTATCGAAGACGATGTTCGGCAGCGTATTCAGCGAAAGCCATAATAATGGCCTGTTCATGGCGGTGGACTCCTCGCGGGACCAGCTTAAGGTGGTCTATCCCGAGGAGAGGCCGCCGGATCTGCCCAAGATGGCGGGCAGCTTGACCGATACGGAGAACGAGCTGCGCAAGCGGGGTTACCTGGTCAGCGAGTATCGGAACCAGTCGACGGGCTGGATGCTGCTGCACGTAATGAAGAAGAAGGAGCTGCTGAAGCAGTCGAACCGGATCGGTACGGCGACCACCTTGATCGCCTCGCTCATCGCGCTGGTGGCGCTGCTGCTCTCGGTGGTGATCTCCGGCACGATCACGAAGCCGCTCATTCAAATCAAGAAAATGATGGTCGATTGGAACAAGGGAGCGCGGGAATTCGGCGACAAGTTTCCGCAGGACGAGGTGGGCACGATCGGGGAGACGTTCAAGCGCATATCCTCGGAGAACGAGGAGCTGTCCGCGAGACTCGTCCATTCGGAGCTGAAGGAGAGGGAAGCCGAGCTGCGTGCGCTCCAGGCGCAGATCAAGCCTCATTTTCTGTATAACACGCTGGATTCGATCTATTGGATGGCCCGCTTGCAGAAGAATCAGGAGGCTGCCCAGATGGCGCTTTCGTTGTCCGAGAGCTTCAAGCTCAGCCTGAATAAGGGCAAAGAGACGATTCCCGTCTATAAGGAGCTTCAGCACATCGATCATTATATGACGATCCAGAACATTCGCTATAATAACCGGTTCACGTATCATGCGGACATCGACGAATCGATCATGAGCATCGAGATTCTGAAGCTGATCGTGCAGCCGCTCGTGGAGAATGCGATCTATCACGGTCTCGAGCCCAAGCTGGGAACGGGGAAGATCGAGGTAACGGGGAGAATGGAGGGCGAGTATCTCGTGTTCGTTGTCGAGGACGACGGGGTAGGCATCGTCGATATGTCGGTAGTCGATAAAGGGTACGGGCTCACCAATGTGAAGGACCGTATCGAGCTCTACTACGGGGCGACCAGCATCTTCCGAATGACAAGCGAAGCGGGCGCAGGCACCAAGGTAGAAGTAAGGTTCAAACCCTGTCGCGAGGAGGCGTAAACGATGCTTAAAGCCGTCGTATTTGACGATGAATATATCGTGATCGAAGCGCTGCGCATGCTCATCGATTGGACCGGCTTGGAGGTTGAGTTGGTGGGCACGGCCGGTGACGGGATTGCCGCCCTGGAGTTATTCAGGCAAGAGAGACCCGATATCGTGCTGACCGATATCCGGATGCCGGGCATGGACGGCCTGCAGCTGATTCGGGAGATCATGCGCGAAGCCGAGGATACTTGCTGTATCGTATTCAGCGGCTTCAACGAGTTCGAATACGTGAAGGAGGCGCTTCAGCTTGGCGTGACCGATTACTTGGAGAAGCCGATCACGGATGAGAGCGTGGAGCGTTCCCTGCGGAAGGCGGTGTCCAAAATCGGCAGTCAGCGCGAAACGACGGAAATTCGCCGAAAATGGGAAGAGAGTCAGCGGGAGCTGCTGGATAAGGCGCGTTTGGATGGCCAGGCGTTGGATGACGGGCTTGCACCGAAGACTTCCGCGGTCGGCCGGGCGCGTACCTATATCGTGCAGCACGTGAACCGCGATCTGTCGCTGCAGGAGGTAGCCGACCACGTTGGCATGAATGCGGCTTACTTAAGCGTATTGTTCAAGGAAGAGACGGGCGAGACCTATATCAAATTTCTGACCCGCTACCGGATGGAGCTTGCCAAGATGCTGCTTCGCAAGGGCTTGAAGGTGAACGAAGTAAGCGAACGGGTCGGCTACCATACGTACCGGCATTTCTCGGAGGTATTCAAGAAATGGACGGGGACCACCCCCGGCCATTACCGGGACCCCATCTAAAAAAAACGGACGCCGAACAATGAAATGACGCACTGAACGGCAGAGAGAGCTGCGTTTATAATGACGATATGGGTACCCGGGCCCTCTATCAACGATCGATCATCCTATAGGGGGAAACTGTTCATGACGATTGCGAGCGCAGGAAATACGAGAAAATACGTGGCGATCCTGTCGGGCGTGCTGTTGCTCGGAGGCTTGCTAGCCGGCTGCGGCAGTTCGAACGATAACGACAAGGCTTCATCTTCCGCGAATAACTCTTCTTCCGATAATCAGCCGTCCGCCGCGAATAATTCGTCGAACGCGAATACGAACGCGGATGCGAATGCGCCGTCGACGAACGATACCGACAAGCCGCAGGAGAAGGTCAAGCTCACCTTGCTTATCGATAACCAGCAAGACACGGTTAACGTGGCCAAAGCTTTGGTCGATGCCTTCCAAGCGAAGAACCCGAACATCACCATCGAGACGGAGACGCGTCCGGCCGGCAGCGAAGGCGACAACTTCGTGAAGACGCGCCTATCGACCGGCGATATGAACGATGTCTTCTTCTACAACTCCGGCTCGCTTATGCAAGCGCTTAACCCGGAGCAGAATATCCTGGACGTGACGGGCGAGCCTTGGGAAGGAGACGTCATCGACTCCTTCAAGCAAACCGTTACCTTCAATGGCAAGCAATACGGCGCTCCTTATAACTCGTCGATGGGAGGGGGCTGGTTCTACAACAAGAAGATCTACGCGCAGCTCGGGCTAAGCGTACCGAAGACGTGGGACGAATTGATGGCGAACACGAAGAAGATCAAGGAAGCAGGCATTACCGCCATCATCGGAACGTACAAGGATTCGTGGACGTCGCAGTTGATCATGCTGGCCGATTACTACAACGTGCAGGCCGAAGCGCCGACCTTCGCGGCCGACTATACCGCGAACAAAGCGAAGTATGCGACGACGCCCGCTGCGTTGAGAGGCTTCGAGAAGCTGCAAGAAACGGCAGGCTACATGAACAAGGATTATCTGGCTGCCAACCTGGATGCCGGACTCAAGATGCTGGCAGAAGGAAAAGGCGCGCAATATCCGATGCTTACCTTCGTCATCCCGACCATCGCGCAGAACAATCCCGATAACATCAACGATATCGGTTTCTTCGCTCAGCCGGGCGACAGCGCGGACAAGAACGGATTGACGGTTTGGATGCCGGGGGCGGCTTATATTTACAAGAACGGACAGCATCTCGACGAGGCCAAGAAGTTCGTAGCCTTCATTGCCTCCCCGGAAGGAATGGCGGTGGTCGGCACGGTGTCCAAACCGACCGGACCTTACGTGATTAAAGGCGCCGCGATTCCGGACGATGTCCCGCAGGTCGTCAAAGACATGCTTCCGTACTTCGATTCCGGCATGACGGCTCCGGCGCTCGAGTTCGTCTCTCCGGTCAAGGGGCCTAACCTCCCGCAGATCACGGTCGAAGTCGGCTCGGGCCATAAGAAGGCGGCGGACGCGGCTGCCGATTACGACAAGGACGTAGAGAAGCAAGCGCAGCAGCTTGGACTCGCCGGCTGGTAAACGGCTGGTAAAGCCAATAACGTCAAAAGGACATCTTGATGCTGTCCTTTTGACGTTTTATAGAGTCGATTCATAGGATCAACCGCAATCAACCATACCGACAAGGGGGATCGCAATGAACAAGGTTTGGAAAAGAACCTACTCCTATTACTTCCTGCTGCCTGCGGCGATCATCTACTTGGTCATCTTTATATTGCCGACGTTCATGTCCTTCTTCTTCAGCATGACACGTTGGACGCTGCAGGATTGGACCTATACCGGACTCGAGAATTTCAAGACGTTCTTCGAGGAGTCCTCGCTTAATATCGGCTTCAAGAACACGTTCGTCTACGCGGCCGTCACCTGCGTGCTGAAGGTAATATTCGGACTGCTGCTGGGCGTCTTCCTCACGTCGAAAATCAAGACCAAAAACTATCTCCGATCCGTCGTGTTCTTCCCGACCTTGGTGAGCACGATCGCCGTCGGCATCGCCTTCAGCACGCTCATGCATCCGACGGAGGGATTGATTAATACGACGCTGGCCCAGCTAGGGATATCGGGACCGGACTGGCTCGGCGATACGCGGTATGCGTTGTTGTCCGTCGCTTTCGTGGACGTCTGGAAAGGCGTAGGCTTCGCAACGGTCATCTATATCGCGGGCATCATGTCCATACCGGCGGAATATTACGAGGCGCTGCAGATCGATGGAGGCGGATCCTGGCACAAGTTCTGGAGCATCATCCTCCCGCTCAGCCGTCCAGCTACGAATACGGTTATTATTTTAGCGTTCATCGGCGGCTTGCGCAGCTTCGACATCCTATGGCCGATGACCGGGGGAGGACCCGGCTTCGCGACGGACGTCATTGCTTCCATTATCTATAAACAGTATCAGGCCGGCTTCTATGGGCTCGCGACAGCGGGCAACGTCATCCTGTTCTTATTCGTGTCCGTGCTTGCCTTCCCGCTATCGCTCTACTTGAACCGAAAAGAGGTGGACCTATGATCCGCCGCATCCGTCTATTCAGCATAGAAGCAGGAGCGGTGCTCGCTTCGGTCGTTATTTTCTGGATTCCGCTCTATTTCGTCCTGGTCAACGCCATGAAGGATGAGAAAGGCGCATCCCTGCGCAGCATGTCGTGGCCGGCCGCGAACCGGCTGTGGAGCAACGTCAAAGAGGTCATCCGGGCCCGTGATCACATGCTGCTTCACGCCTTCGTCAACAGCGCGACGCTGACCGTATTGTCGATCGCCGTTCTGCTGATCGTGTGTTCCATGGCCGGCTTCGTCATGCAGAGACGCTCCGATCGGTTTACGCCGTGGATCAGCTTCTTCGTGCTCGCGGGTTTGATTATTCCTCCGGCGATCGTGCCTACGATCTGGGTGCTGGAGAAGCTGCATTTGTTCAAAACGATGCTGGGACTCATTATGGTAGAAGTTGCCCTGGCGTTTCCGTTCGGCGTCTTGCTGTACCGCGGCTTCATGGGGGCGATTCCGAGAGAGATCGATGAAGCGTCCGTGGTCGACGGCTGCGGCGGGCTGCGGTTGTTTTTCCAAATTATTTTCCCTTTGCTGAAGCCCGTGAACGCGACGATCATCGTCACTTCATCGGTAGCGATCTTCAACGATTTCACCAATCCGCTCTACTTCTTCCCGGGCTCCAAGAACGCGACGGTGCAGCTCACGCTCTACAACTTCATGAGCCAGTTCATCTCGCAATACAATTTGCTCTATACGAACATCCTGCTGATCACGATTCCTCCGCTCGTGCTGTTCATCGTCTTCAACAAGAAGATCGTGTCAGGAATAACGGCGGGAGCCGTGAAGGGATAAGGATTAAGCCGGATAGACAATCGATGAATAAGCTAGTTGGATCCATCCATTGATCCGATTGGCTTTTTTGTCATGCAAGGAGAGAGGAGTTCGCGCGGGCCCTGCCAAACGTGTCGGGAATATCATCCAACTGCTGCCGATAAATATAGCTTTCCATGAATCGGATTATTTGTTATTTATAGAATAACTGGCCCGGCGGCGATCAAGGCGCGTGCCGCTAAGGTTCGTCGGGATGCCAAACAGGGGAGCTGGGGATGGAATGCATATCAGGGAAGCCAGGAAACAAGATGCCGCAGGTATCGCAAACGTTCACGTGGCGAGCTGGCAGACGACGTATCGCGGGTTGATGGCCGAATCGTATCTGGCCAATCTTTCCGTCGAGGGTCGGCTTCGGAGCTGGCTCTGGACGTTCGACAACTTGAAGAAGGACGAGATCATCTATGTAGCGGAAACCGGCGAGGGGAAGATCGTCGGTTTCTCCAGCGGCGGCCGAAGCCGTCATGACGACAGCCGTTACGAAGGCGAGCTGTACGCGATTTATTTATTGCAGGACTTCCAGGGGATGGGGCTAGGGAAGCGGCTTTTTCAACAAGTCTCATCGTCCTTGAAGGCAAGCGGCTGTTCGTCGATGATGTTATGGGTGCTTCGGGATAATCCGGCCGCGGCCTTCTACGCAGCTATGGGCGGCCGCGTATTCGATCGGAAAACGGAGACGATCGGCGAGAGCGATCTGGAAGAGCTGGCTGTCGGGTGGGAGCGGATGTAAGCTTCCAGGGCTCTTGCGTACCGCTGCGCAGCGCCGTCAGAATCGGACGTGCAGCTAACCCGAGTTATATCGTGCATGCGCGTAATACATCGCTTCGTATGCATTCATCTCAACGTCGAGCGACGGCAGGGGCATTTCGTCGATGCGGGCTTTCAGCCCGTTGATCATTGCGGGTCTGCGGAGGAGCAGCTTGAGCCGCGCCGCCAAATGACGGGCGTCCCCGACCCTGAATGTAAACCCGTTCAACCCGTCGGTGATCTTCTCGGCCATTCCGCCGATATTGGAGGCGATAACGGGTACGCGGGAGGCCAGCGCTTCATGGAGCGTCAGCGGATAATTCTCGTACCATACCGAAGGCACGATGGCGATGTCAGCCTCTTGATAGATTCGGGCGGTATCCGCTTCGGTGTACGTCCCCCGGAACGAGATGCGCTTGTCACGGTACGCTGCCCGGCGGAGCGATTCTGTATATTCAGGCGGGCCGGCTCCGTAGACATGAAGCCTGAGCCGGCGGGATGGTACCATGGCCATGGCGGCAAGCAGGACGTGGACGCCTTTATGCTCGCCGAGCGAGCCTCCGTACACGAGCGTGATCCGGTCGCCTGCCTGATAGGTTTTTCTATTCGGAGCGATCCACTCATAACGCATCCCATGCGGTACGACCTCGACGTTCAACGGGGGCATAACGCTCTTCATGTAAGCTGCCAGAAAAGCGGACGGGGCCGTGACGCATGCCGCCGTTTGAAGGAGAGGCATAAGCGCCTGCAGCCGTTCGCCAGCATACGGAATCTGGCAATGCGTCATGCATGCCGCTCCGCCTTCCGGTCCTGCGCATAGCTGACGATCATTACGGATTAAGGTGGATTTTGGACAAGCAAACCAATAATCGGTCAACGTCATTACGTACGGGATGCCGAGTTTACGGGCGGACTGCACGAACGCCGCGCCGTACATGGCATGCGCGACATGCAGCAGGTCGGGCTGCTCCCGCGTCAATAGTTCATCGGCGAAAGCGGACAGCCGGGGATCGCCGCCGTCAAAGGAGGATGACGATGCCGGATCCTCTTGCGAAGGGCTGCGATACGTGAGAACCGGGATGCCTTCATACATATATTCTTGGCTCGCAATTGCGGCGTTCTCGGCCGGCTGCTCTGGAATCCGACTGCTGCAGGCGATCACTTTCACGCGATGTCCGCGCTGCTGCATCGTGCGGGCTGCCTGCAGCACGAATTTCTCGGTGCCGGTGTAAGACTCCGGATAGAACGCATGTACGAGGTAGACAATGGCTAGCTTGGAGCCGGACGCCTGGCGGGCGCTGGGCTGCGGAGCATAATGCGATACGGCGGGCAGATTGAGAACAGGTACATGCAGCCCGGCAGTTTGCATGGTCTGTGTTGGGCTCGGGACGGCGCTACGCGTTTGTCGCCTGCGCCGCGCGCCATGCTTCCGGGAGCGCGGGCCGGAGCGCGCCGATGCTCTTGCATAACGCTTTCCGCGATGGAGACGCAGGGAGGAAGAGCTCCCGTTCTTGGCTGCCTGCCGCGTTCGTTTGACGAGCGCAGTTCCTCGTTTCCCGGTTGCTGAGCGTCGAAAGCGATTGCGAATTCTTATCAAGGGGGACACACCTCCCGAAGGGCTATGCGAAACGGTTGCTGCGTTTATCATATGTGCCGTCCATTCGGTTGTCCCGGGCGGGCAGGGGGATGCTGTCTGGCGGAAGTACGTCCGATCAGTCATTCGGACATCGAGTGTCATGGAATAGATAGACAGACCGCCCCGGTTAACGCTATACTATTGACCCTCGAGCTTCGGTGGAAGCTTGGTGCAGATCCCTTAACTAAAGGAGCGTGAAAATAATGCCTGCCGAGATGCGAGAAACCTTCAATGAAGTTGCGGCACTGTACGATCAAGTGCGCAATCATTATCCGGGCCAGCTGTTCGAGGATCTATTCGCGTGGACCGACTTGCCTGCCCGCGCCCGCGTATTGGAGATCGGTGCGGGAACCGGCATTGCAACCCTGCCGCTTGCCGAGCATGGCTGCCGCATCACGGCAATCGAGCTAGGCGCCGAGATGGCAGACATTGCAAGAGCTAAGCTGGCCGGGTTTCCGGACGTAGAGATCGTCACCGCCCCTTTCGAAACATGGGAGGCGCCCGAGGAACCGTATGATCTGGTTGTATCCGCAACCGCGATTCATTGGATAGATCCGGGCATGCGCTGGAAGAAACCTGCTGCCTTGCTTCGCCGCGGCGGGCATGTCGCCGTCCTTAATTACGTGCATGCGGAAGGCGGGGACCGGCTTTTTTTTGACCAGGTTCAGCGCTGCTACGACATGTTCATGCCCGCCGGCAAGCCTTCGAACAACAATCCTTATGGGCAGGAGATAGCCATGAGCGGTTATTATGACGAGCCGCGGGTTCAAGCTTACATGACGGAAGAAAGCTACGATCGAGAGGACTATATTCGGCTGATTTCAACTTATTCGAATCATCGGATGTTGGACGAAGCTGCTCGCGGGCAGCTGTTCGCCTGCATTGGATCGTTAATCGACAACGATTATAACGGAACGATTCGCAAGTGTTATCGGAATGAACTCATCGTAGCCCGGAAGAAGTAGGAGCTGATCGTCGTGAAGAGAAAATACGGGGACCGAGCGGATTGGCGGCGGGTCGTCGAGCGGAGATATGCGCAAGCATACCTGGAAACGGAAAACTTCAAAGGACATGTCACCCTGCTTGAATTAGGCAAAGTCACGGAACCGTTATGGGTCGACTACGCCGGCACGAAGGTGTGCATTGCGAATGACGGCTACACGTGGCTGCAGCAATTTCCGATCGGTCTGCATCATGCCGTGACGACCATGTTTGACGAGAAGGGACAGATCGTCCAATGGTACGTCGATATCTGTTATCGGAACGGCATCAGCGCGGAAAACGTGCCTTGGATGGACGATCTGTTCGTTGACATCGTCGTGCTGCCTTCGGGAGAAGTCGTCCATAAGGATGCGGATGAACTCGAAGATGCGCTGGCAAGCGGCATGATTGACCGATCGTTGTATCTGCTCGCCAAAGCAGAGGAGGAGCGGCTTCATGCGCTCATTGAAAATGGAAGTTTTCAGCTGCTGGGGCTTGCGGCGGCGCATCGCGAAAGGCTGCATAAGAAGCTTCAATGACTAGGCGAAAGGAGAGGGCGCAGATGAAATTCGCGGGGATTGACATTGGTACGACATCCATCGGTCTTGTCATCGTTTCGGCTGAACATGGCGAGACGGTAAGCGTAGATACGCAACCGAACGACGCCGTACTTCAGAGCGCCAGAAGCTGGGAACGGATTCAAGATCCGGAACGGATCGTCGAGATCGTCCGCGGGCTGATTGCGAGTTGTGCTCGCGATTGGGCAGAGGTATCCGCGATCGGCATCTCATGCCAGATGCACGGCATGCTATACGTAGATGCTGACGGACGCAGCATCGGTCCGCTGTATACTTGGCAGGACGGACGAGGCGATCTGCCGCAGCCGCATGGCGAAGGCGCCACTTACGCCGAACGGCTTAGCCAATTAACCGGCTATGCCGTGAGCAGCGGTTACGGCTTGGTGACGCATCATTACAACAGGCTGACCGGGGGAGTGCCAGACAATGCGGCCTCCATGTGCACGGTCGGCGATTATGTCGCCATGAAGCTTACGGGGGCTACGGCGCCTGTCATGGATGCATCCAATGCGGCCAGCTTCGGCTTGTTCTCGAATGGGGAGCGTGCTTTCGATGCGGCGGCTATCCGGCGCGCCGGGATGGCGTATTCCCTGCTGCCGCGGGTAATCGAGGCGGGCGGCATTGCGGGCTTGACGAGCGACGGGAAGCGGGTCGCCTGCGCCATCGGCGATAACCAAGCGAGCTTCATCGGCGCCGTGCCGCAATTGAAAGGGACGCTTCTCGCCAATATCGGCACGGGGTCGCAGCTGTCATTGTTCGCAGAGCAGTACGAGGAAATTCCGGGGCTTGAGACACGTCCGTTCCCGGGCGGCGGTTTCCTTCTCGTGGGCGCGCCGCTCAGCGGCGGCAAATCGTACGCGCTGCTGGCGCATTTCTTCAGAGCGGTCCGTGGTTCGTTCGGCGACGCGAAGATCGACGAAGCGGAGATGTACGAGCGGATGAACGCGATGGCCGAACAGGCACTGGACGGCGAGCAGGCGCAGCTCCGGTTCGGGACGCAGTTTTACGGCACGCGCCAAGATCCGCTCGTCCTTGGGAGCGTGGCTGGCCTCAGCCCTGACAATTTCACGCCAGGGCATTTCGCGGCGGGAGTGCTGGCCGGCATCGTCGATGAGCTGATCGGCTTCGCGCAGCTGCTGCCGGACAGGCTTCTGGGAGCAGTTACAAGTGCTGCGGGATCCGGCAACGGCATTCGCCGCAATCCCGTCATGCAGCGATTGCTGCGCGAACGGCTGCAGCTGCCGCTGCATCTGGCGGAGGCCAAGGAGGAGGCGGCCTTCGGCGCAGCTGTTTACGCCGCCGCGGCGACGGGGGCATTCCCGGATTTGGACGCGGCGATGGTTGCGATGAAGCGATGAAGCGAAGAGATGTGTCGCTTAAGCAATGATTTTCGTGCATGTGTTCCTGGTGCAAACTAAAAAAGCAGTGGCAGTCACGGACCTGAAATAAAGTCCTAGGCTGCTACTGCTTTTTTAGTTAACCCGTTAACTGGTGACTATGAGAGCAATCGAAAAAATGACTTGAATAAAAATTCACATATACGTATATTTATGATATTGGAAATTTCCGGAGGTGCTGTTTTTCATGTATCAAATTAGGAAAGCAACAATGAACGATACGGATATTATGCATCAACTGATTAATGCTTACGCTGACGAGGGCAAACTCCTTCATCGGACATATAGCTCTATTTATGAAAATCTCCAATGTTTTTATGTTGCTGAAAGCGACGGTGAAATTGTCGGGACTGCAAGTTTGCATATTTTAGATAAAGAACTCGCGGAAATACGTTCGCTGACTGTCTCGACAGATCATTTTGGAAACGGTATCGGAAAAAGACTTGTTCAAGTCGTCGTTGATGAAACTGAAATGCTGGGCGTTAAGTCTCTATTGTCGCTAACTTACCAGGTGGACTTCTTTAGAAAATGCGGTTTCAACCTCATCGATAAAAGTAAATTGCCGATGACGAAGATATGGAAAGATTGTAAACACTGTTCCAAATATGCGAATTGCGACGAGAATGCCATGATTATCGAGATTCATGAATGATGCCGGCATTCCCCTTTCAAAGCAGGCGTTCAAAGAAAGCGCGAAGCGGGTTCGTCATGCCGGATGAGGATTGTAAACGTTCGTGGACAGCGCGAAAATCCGTGTTGTCGCTGATTTGGTCTATGCCGCCGAACTTAAATGCAGCAAGCTTGCGCAGCGATGAATCCTCGATTTTAGAGACTAATGCTTCCGCGAAACGATCCCCGCGAATGACCGTGAACGGTCGATCGAAGAAGAGCGTTACTTTCGCTTCAATGGGTTCGGTCAATTGCAGTTCGTTATGCATCCGTGCGACGATTTGATAGGCTGCGGCCAGTGCTTGCTCTCGTTCTCGCCAATCTTCTGCGGTGTGCTCCGCTATCAGGACGGGCAATAACTCCTTGGCGCAAGCAAGTTGCCGAAAGGCGGTGCCGAACCATTTTGCGTAAGGGGCATAGCGCCGTTCGATCAGGAAACAAAGACTCATGATGTCCCTGACGAGTCGAGACGCAATCAGAGCCGCCCCCAGTTCATCCCCCGCGAAGCCTGCTCTGGGCATAAGATGCTCCTCTTGTCCGATCCGGTTCCAAATCGCTGCCATTAGAGAAAGCCATATATCCTGCGGGTAAAAACGGAGGTGGTTGCGGGCGCGTGTCAGCTCGCCGAGATCATCCCGGAAAACGGTTCCGCCCGTAAGCTCTGCCAATGTCTGAGACGGGATCGTCAGCCAGTCCAGCGGTTCCAACTCCTCGAACCATTCGGCGGGGGAGCGTCCTAATCGTCTGTTGAAATAAGCGGATACCGTGGTAACGATCGTCTGATCGACTTGAAGCGGAAAACCATAAAACGCTGCTGGCGCTGCCCTATGCAGAGCCTCGAAAATGGCTTCACGCTGAGAAAAGTCGGCTTCACGGACGAATAGCAGTACGCGCGGTCCCCAGTCGTGGTCGCGGGACATCGGCGTATCGAAACCAAGCACCTCGCTGCCCGGGCCGATAAGCGCGGATGCATACGCTAGAGCAGGCAGAGCAGACGATAGACGAGGCACGATATAATTGTCATGAAATTGTTGGCTTAATTGAACGCCTGAGCTTTGCTCGCTCACGATCTGCCACTCCTTTCGTCAAGAGGTTACCGGTAAATCTAGACTCAGATCCTCCATCTGAGCATAAAGCCTGAACTTCTAATCGTTGTATAGACGACAGAAGAACGGAATGGTTGCGTTTCGCCTGCCCGTCGAGGGAACGCGATTGGCTGCAACAGGGGATTGTTATCGAGGGGTTGAACGGATGAACGGTTCCTTTATAATGAAATGGGAGCGCTTATATTATCGGCTTGGCAGTCTTGGCAGTCTTTATTCATAGAGAGGGAGCGCAGACATGGAAAATAACTTGAATTGGGCCGGAAATTATCGGTACGGGGCCACGGAGCTTCTTGTTCCGGAGACGCTGGAGCAAGTGCAAGAAATGGTCGCCCGCGGCAGCCGGATGCGGGTGCTCGGCACGCGCCACTCATTTAACGGCATTGCCGATTCGGCGGAAAGCCTGCTATCGCTGCAGAAGCTGAACCAAGTAACGGAATTGGACCGGGTGAACAATACAGTGACGGTCGAAGCCGGCATCCGGTACGGCGAGCTGTGCAGCTATCTGCACGAGAACGGGTACGCGCTGCACAATTTGGCCTCGCTGCCGCACATTACCGTCGCGGGCGCGATCGCCACGGCGACGCATGGTTCCGGTGATCGCAACGGAAATCTGGCAACGGCGGTTCATGCACTGGAAATCGTCCGCGCGGACGGGGAGACGGCCGTCTTCTCCCGCGATCAGCAGGATGGAGACTTCGACGGAGCGGTCGTCGGCCTCGGAGGCTTGGGTGCCGTTACGAAAATCACGCTCGACGTGATTCCGGCTTTCCAAATGCGGCAGCATGTCTATGAGAACCTGCCGCTGTCGCAGCTTCGCGAGCGAGCCGAAGCTATTTTCTCCAGCGGCTACAGCGTCAGCTTGTTCACGGATTGGACAAGCGCGTCGATGAATCAGGTGTGGCTGAAGCAAGCTTGCACGGAAACAGCCTCTTCTGCGGATGGCGCTGCTGAAGCAGGGCCCGACTTTTACGGTGCGGCTCTGGCGACTGCGAAGCTGCATCCGGTACCGGGTCATGCGCCGGACAATTGCAGCGAACAGTTGGGTATTCCGGGGCCGTGGTACGAGCGAATGCCGCATTTTCGGATGGATTTCACGCCGAGCGCCGGAGAAGAGCTGCAGAGCGAATATTTTGTGCCCCGCCGGCACGCGTACGAAGCATTGCGCGCCATTGAACAGCTGCGGGAACGCATCGCGCCGCTGCTTTATATTTCCGAGGTGCGCACGATCGCGGCAGACAAGCTGTGGATGAGCATGTGTTACGAGCAAGACGCGGTTGCGATCCATTTTACGTGGAAACCGTATTGGGAGGCCGTGCGGCAGCTGCTGCCTGCTATTGAAGAGCAGCTTGCGCCGTTTCAGGCTAAGCCGCATTGGGCGAAGCTGTTCACGATGGAGCCCGATCGGGTGAAGTCGCTGTACGCGAAGCTGCCCGACTTTAAGCGGCTGCTTCTGCAATGCGATCCGAACGGCAAGTTCCGCAACGCCTTCTTGGATACTTACGTGATGTAGCACGGATTTGAGACAGCCGCCGCCGGCTGTCTTTTTTCTTGCCCGAGGAGGCGGCATTCGGGGCGGCGAGAAGGAAAATGGTCGGCCTCTTGCGCGGCGTGACAGACGTTGTCCGGGGGAAGTGCTTGCAATGATGGGGGGAATTGGAAGGATTGCCCCGCTCGCCGTCGAATAGTGGACATGGATGCAAGAGGACGCTGGATAAGGAGTGGTGACGATGGAACGGATTAAGGCGGTGTTGTTCGACCTGGACAATACGATTCTGGATCGTACGCGCATGTTTAGCGGGTTTGCGGGTTATTTCTTCGAGACCTACTTCGGGCATATCGCGGATCGCGGGGCGATGTTCGAACGCGTCATCGAGCTGGATCGGGACGGCTACAAGCCGCGGGAAACGCTGTTTGCCGAGCTCCTGGACGAGCTCCCTTGGGAGCGGAAGCCTTCGCACGAGGAGCTGGCGGAGTTCTACCGGGGCGCCTACTTGCGCCATGCCGTGCTGATGGAGCAGGCGCGCGAAGTGCTTGCGCATGCAGGGGCGAAGTACCGGACCGGGCTCATTACGAACGGCAGGATGGCGACCCAATACGGCAAAATCGATCTGCTGGGCATCCGGGACGCGTTCGAAATCATTCTGGTTTCGGAGGAAGCGGGCATCAAGAAACCGGACAAGCGGATCTTCGAGCTGGCGGCCGATAAGCTTGGGCTGCAGGCTGAGGAATGTTTATTTATCGGGGATCATCCCGTAAACGATGTGGAAGGGGCGGCCCGATTCGGCATGGCGACGATTTGGGTGCAGGCCAATCATGCATGGCCGGCAAGCAACGAAGCGAAGCCGCTGCATACGATTAACCGGCTGGGCGAGCTGCTGGCGTTAATTTAAGCTTGCGGCCGGGCGGCGCAAGGGCTGCTGCGGCGAAGGTGGCGAGGTGGCGAGGTGGCGGATTGGCGGACAACGGACGCTGTTTCTGTTCTGAGCGCGGCTTGGCCACGGAAGAAAGAACGGCCGGATGAACGCGTAGATCCGCGCCATCCGGCCGAGTTTGCGGTGAAGGAAAGGACCAGCTGCCCTGGCACGAGGGCAGCGGCTGGCCGCCGTTCGGGTCAACGCGTTGCGCGGCCGCACGCACGGGCGCTGAAACGCGCCCGAGGAGCTGCGCACGGCGCGAATCGGGATAAGGATCCGGTCCGCCTTCTTATTTCTCGCAGGCGATGCCGTCTTTATCGCGGTCGCTCTTGGCGTTGGCGTCGTACAGCGCTTGCGAGACGAACGGCTTGTATTTCGTCTTGCCGCCTTTGTTCTTGACGGAAGCGGAGCGGGCGACGCCGCCCTTGTAATCTTTGTTCAGTTCGGTGCAGTTGCGGTAGGTTTTGGCGGCGGCGCTTGCGGTTCCATGAACGGCGGAACCCGCGGCGAGGCTCAGCAGCAGCGTCAGCGCCAGCCCCAGCGAAATGGTTTTTGCTTTCATTATGGCGGCTCCTTCTCGATTCGTTTCGGCTTCGGCAAACGTTCGCCGGCCGATTCGGTCAGACTGCCTCTTATTTTAGCACACGATCCGGGAATGGGAATATCGCAAACAATGAAAAATATGTTGGCAATTATCTATTAAATTCGACAACCCACTGAAGGAATGGCGGCGCGGCCAACTCCGGGAAAGCGGCGGTTCAGAACGGCATTCGCCGTCTGGATCGCCGCTTTGTTGTTCCGCGGCGCGGGGAGCGTGGATGCAACCAGCAGCTTATACGAGCGGATTTTGTCGAATTATGGTCGATTTTGGCAGACTTCATCTGATAGAATAGAACCATAGGACTGATTTCAGAGGGAGTGTCTACATATGGGGAATAAGAAAGCGAGCGGGAAGCTTGGGCATAATCGTCTAGGCGTAGGCAAGAAAACATCCGCCTTGCTGCTCGCCGCGGCATTGGCAGTCGGGACGCCGGCGGGGATGACTGGGGAGGCGTCGAAAGCGTACGCCGACGTCGAAGCTTCGGTGACGGCAATCGGCGGAATCGGCAGCGTCACGATATCGGGTACGCCCGGAACGACGCTGAATCTGTATCGGATGCCTAATGTATACGTGACCAGTTACACGCTGGGCAGCGGAGGCGACAGCACGGAGAGCAGTCACGTCTTCGCCGGCCTGGATCCGGACGTATATTACGCGACGCAGACCAGCGGAGGGTACTTGTACGGGGCCAGCAATACCGTTGCCGCCAAGCCTTCGGCCGTGACGGTCGCCGTCGGCGTGGAGCAGATCGTCGTGAGCGGCGCGACGAGCGGTGCGACGATCAAGCTTTATGCTCCGGACGGAACGGAGGCGCAGCATGCGGAGCTAGACGACGGGGATACCGGTTATACGTTCTCGGACGTCCTGCCCGCTTGGAATTATTACGCCACGCAAACGGTCAACGGCATTGAGAGCCCGGAGTCGAATTATGCGCCCGCGCGGCCTTCGGCGGTAACGGCCGTCGCCGGCAATGGATACGTTGACGTCAGCGGCGCGTTTGCGTCGGCCGAATTGACGCTGCACAATGCGAACGGCACGGTGGCAGCAACGCATACGCTGGAAGCCGGGGAACATGACTATCGCTTCGCGGGCGTGGCCGGGATATTCTACGTCGTGCAGACGGTGAACGGTGTCGTGGGCATGGATTCTCCCCTGGTAACGGCCATGCCGCCGTTGTTAGCCATTAACGGAGGCAAGCGGACGGTGACCGTTACGAATCCGCTAGCAGGCGCGACGCTGCAGTTGTACACGTTCAACGGAACTCCGGTCGGCGCGCCGTATACGCTTGTTGCCGGTGAAACCAGCCACGTATTCAATAACGTCCCGCCGGGGATGAACTATTTCGCGGGGCAAACGGTGAACGGCATCGTAAATGAAGGCTCCAATCTCGTGACGGTCGCGCCTGTGGAAGTAACGGCGACGGGCGGCGTGAAGCAAGTCGCCGTGACCGGCGCAGAGCCAGGCGCGGAGCTGAAGCTGCATCGCGCTGACGGGACGGCGGCGGCCAGTTATCCGCTCGGTGCCGGCGAGACGGCCTACACGTTCGCTAACGTGGCGCCGGGAACGAATTACTACGTGACCCAGACCGTCGGGGGCGTCGAAAGCGAGGGCTCGGCGCCCGTAACCGCTGCTGCGGGGGAAGTAACGGCGACGGGCGGCGTGAAGCAGGTCGCCGTGACCGGCGCAGAGCCAGGCGCGGAGCTGAAGCTGCATCGCGCGGACGGGACGGCGGCGGACAGTTATCCGCTCGGTGCCGGCGAGACAGCCTATACATTCGCTAACGTGGCGCCGGGAACGAATTACTTCGTGACGCAGACCGTCGGGGGCGTGGACAGTATCGCTTCCGGTCTCGTTACCGTATCGCCTCCGGCGGCCGAGGCGAACGGCGCCGTCGGCAGCGTCGCCGTGACCGGCGCAGAGCCAGGCGCGGAGCTGAAGCTGTATGATGCCGGCAACCATGTCTTGGACACCCGCATCCTAAGCGGCGCGGAGACCGGTTATACGTTCGAAGGCGTACTTCCCGGACTTGGTTATTACGTCACGCAGACGGCAGGCGGCGTCGAGAGCTTGAATACGAATACGGTGACGTCCTCGCCGGAGAAAGTCACGGTTGAAGGCGCGGCAGGACAAGCCGCGGTAAGCGCGGCAACGGCAGGCGCGACCTTGCGTCTGTACGCCGCTGATGGCACGGAGGCCGCCACGGCGCATACGCTGGGCGCCGGCGAGACGAGCTATACGTTCACGGGCGTGACGCCGGGGACGAACTACTACGTCATCCAAACGGTGAACGGAGCGGATAGCGTTGGTTCGGTTCCATTCACGGTATCGCCGGCAGCGGTCATCGCGGATGGCGGAGCGGGAAGCGTGGCGGTGAGCGGAGCGACGCCCGGCGCCGTGCTGAAGCTGTATGCGGCAGACGGATCGTCGGCGCTGGATCCTTACTCGCTGACGGGATCCGACACGGCGCATACGTTCACCGGGCTGGCCCCGGGCATGAACTATTATGCCGTGCAGACCGTCGGCGGCGTGGACAGCATGGCTTCCAACCTCGTCTCCGTCGAACCCGAAGCGCCGGAGATTCGCGGAATAACGCGCAAGATCGAAGTCAAGGGCGCAACGGCGGGCGCGATTCTGACGCTCTACCGCAAGGATCTTTCCGTTGCGGATTCGTATACGCTGACCGGGGAAGAGACGAGCCACGTATTCACGCAACGGATCGTCACGGGAGCGGAATATTTCGCATCTCAGACGGTGAACGGCGTTGAAAGCGAATGGGCCGGTCCTGCCCGGGCTCATGCGCCGGCCGACGTTGTTGAAGAAACCCAAGATACTCAAGAGGCCGAAGGTAACAGCTTCGACGTGCTGGTGAACGGGAAGGCGGAAAGCATGGGCGCCGCCAAGAAATCCATGCGCGGTGAGCAACCGGCACTCACGGTAACCATGGATGAGAAGAAGCTGCTGGATAAGCTTGCTTCCGAGGGCCCGAACGCGGTCATTACGATCCCGTTCGGTCCGGGCTACGATATCGAGGCGGGCGAGTTGAACGGGCAGATGCTCAAGGAACTTGCGGGCAAGCAGGCGGTCATCGTCATCCGCACGCCGGACGGTTCTTATTCGCTTCCGGCGCAGCTGCTCGACATCGAGGACATCGAGAAGCGGCTTGACTCGGCTGCGCTGGAGGCCATTACGATTCGCATTGAAATGGCGAAGCCGGATGCCATGGCGGCGGCGCTTGCTGCACGCCGTGCTTCGGCGCTGCAAGGCGTTACCCTCGCGGCGCCTCCGCTGGTCTTCGCGGTGACGGCAGAAGCGGGCGGCAATACGATCGTGGTAAACCGATTGGGCGGATACGCAGAGCGAGCGTTCGCCATTCCGGCCGGCGTCGATTTGAGCCAGATTACGACGGGCGTCGCGATCGATGAGGATGGCACGGTAAGGCATGCGCCAACGCGAATCGAACAGATCGACGGCAAGGCATACGCGCTCGTTAGCAACGTGTCGAACGGCGTTTACGCGCTCGTTAGCCATCCTGTCGCTTTCCGTGACGCCGCAGGTCATTGGGCCAAGCAGGCGATCAATGATATGGGCGCGCGAATGGTGATCGAGGGCAATGGTACCGGACTATTCCAGCCGGATCGAAGCATTACGCGTGGAGAGTTCGCGGCGATTCTGGTACGGGCGCTTGGATTGAAGACGGACGGCGAGACGTCCAAGTTCTCTGACGTGAAAGCTTCGGACGGATTCGATGCGGTAATCCGCACGGCGGTCTCGTACGGGCTGATCGACGGGTTCGAGGACGGCACGTTCCGCCCGGCGGACCCGATTACGAGGGAGCAGGCGATGGCGATCATCGCGAAAGCGATGAAATGGACGGGGCTGTCCGCTGGTCTTTCCGAGGACGGAGCGGGACGCTCGCTCAGTTCGTTCAAGGATGAGGGCGACGCGGCCGGATGGGCTCGCGAAGCGATTGCGGATTGCCTGGAAGCCGGCGTGATCCAGGGCAAAACGTCGACGCGGCTTGCGCCGAAGGCCGCGATTACGCGGGCGGAAACGGCTGCCATCGTGCAGCGGCTGCTGCAGCGGTCGGCGCTGATTTAACGATATCGAACGACGGGAACCGCAAGCGATCTGCATGGATCGCTTGCGGTTTTTTGGTTGACTATGCGCGCGAAGTCCAGGCAACTTGTCATAGATAGACAGACAGCTCTTTGGGAGCGATAGAAATAATTCGATTGCATGAAGGTCAGCGCCAGGATCGGATCGAAAAGTAAAGAGAGACCAAAAAAAGCCCGAAGGAGCGAAGGAACAACAATGGAGCCTAGTCGCAAGGCGGTCAATTTACTTCCCGATTTCTCTGGCGAAGCGTGGCAATCGTGGGTGCCGCGTCCAGAGCTTGCGCCTGTATTCGACAAGCGATTCGACGGCGATCGGACGCAGTTGTGCATTTCAGGCGAAGGGCGTTTCGAGGCTTACGGTGCATGGTGGTGCGAAATTTCCGGCATCGAGGGCGGCGCTGCGTATAACCTAATGGCGGCATACGGGTCAGAAGGGACCGGCAGCCACGCGGTGAGCATCAATATGATCGTGACGTGGATGGATAACAACCGGAACTGGCTGCGGCGCGAATATGTCGATGACTATGCGGTACGCGAAGACGGGCTAAGCGAGCTGAACAAAACCGTTCAAGCCCCTTCGGGAGCGCACGCGGCGAAAGTTGAACTTGAATATCGCTGGTCGGCCGCGGGCAAGGTGTTCTGGCAGAAGGCAGCGATAACCGCAGGCCAAATGGCGCAGCGTAAGAAAGTGAAGATCGTGACGACTTATATTTCCCCCAATACGGAAAATCGGCACCAGCTGTCCGACAACCTGCAGTGCATGTTGGATACGATCGAGAGAGCCGGAGAACTCCAGCCTGATCTCATCTGTTTCTCGGAAACCATGTACGACCGCTGTTCGGGCTATCCGCCCACGGAAGTCGCCCAAGCGATTCCCGGCGAATTGACGCAGGCGATCGGCGGCAAAGCCAAGCAGGTCCGGTCCTACGTCGTGTTCAATATGCATGAAAGAGAAGGCGGCTGCGTTTACAATACCAGCATTTTATTCGATCGGAACGGCGACATCGCCGGAAAATACCGCAAAACCCATTTGCCTCTGTTCGAAGCGCAAGACGGGATCACGCCAGGGAACGACTATCCGGTATTCGATACGGATTTCGGTAAAGTCGGTCTGCTCGTCTGCTGGGATATTTCGTTCCCGGAACCTGCGCGCCTGCTCCGATTGAAAGGGGCGGAAATCGTCTGCCTGTCGACGGCCGGCGAAGGGCGGGCCCAGCAAATCGCCAGAGCGGTCGATAATGGCCTGTATCTGGTCGTATCCGGCATCAACGGAGCGATTATCGTGGACGGGAATGGCGAATCCATGAGCGATCCCGCCAGCAAACCAAGCCGGATCATCAATCCCGCAGGGGAAGTGCTTGAAGAAATCGGACGTCATGATAATGGGATTGCGTGCGCCGAGATTGATCTGAATCGAAGATTCGAGGAGTTCTGGATGTCCGTCGGACCCGCGTACGGGGAAGCGCGAAGTTTATTCGGCAGGGAACGCAGGCCGGACACGTACGCGATGTTAGCTCAAAGCCAGGCAACTAACGAATAGATAACGGAGGGAAAGAGAGATGGAGTTGACTTATCGGCAGAAGCAGCAATTGATCGAGCAGGGCTATGTGAAGATTCCGGGCGTCGTTCCGAAAATCATGGTTCGGGAAGCGATGAAGGCGATCAACCATGCCCTAGGCAAAGGCGTTCCGGACGGGCAGCACGGCGCGAATTATTGCAAGGAGCTTGAGAACAAGCCCTGCATCACGGACCTGTATAACCGCACGCCGGCCAAAGCGATCCTCGATTCGCTGGTCGGGGAGGATGAATACCATCCGATCGGCATGGGACAAATCGCGCTTCGATTCCCGAGCTACATGGATAACCCGCCGGATGATCTCGGGGCGCATCTGGACGGCGTTCTCCGCGTCAAGGATAGCATCGCGCAGAACTTCACGGCGCTTGTCGGCGTCGTTCTGTCCGATCAAAGCGAGCCGGATCACGGGAATTTCACGGTGTATCCGGGCACCCACAAGGCATACGAGCAATATTTCCAGGAGCATGGCGCGGAAGTGCTGTTCCGCGATGAAGGGTTTCGCACGATGCATCGCTCGGCGAACGTTCCGCTTCCGAAGCCGGTTCAATTGACGGGCGAGCCCGGGGACTTGATCATCACGCATTACCAATTGATCCATGCGGGCGGCATCAACCTGTCGGACCGGATCCGGTATTCGATTTATTTCCGGGTGGATCATAAGGAGCGCCGCAACGATTGGCAAACGCCGCTCGTCGACATGTGGCGCCACTGGCCCGGCATCCGGTAGGCGCTGACGGGACCGGAGGCGGTAGCCGGAAGGGATCGTACGGGGAGAATGCCGATCCGTTTCGTGAAATAATGACAACGCATTCATCATCGTTATGATGGTTCGAAATCGACAACTCCCTGCGCGCAAATTAGCCGTGCGACGACGCCAGCGGCGGTTCGGAACGAAGACAACGTTCTGAACCGCCGCTTTTTTGCCGTTCCCGGGCGGCTGCGGAAATCGGTACGAGCAGGGAGATTTTTCCCTTGCATTGGGAACGTACATTCGGTATATAATAAGAACATACGAACATATATTCGCTTTCTCGAGGGGGTTCATAGATGTCGAGGCAAATTTTCCTGATCGACGGACAGTCCTTCTACGCTTCTGTGGAGAAGGCGGCCCATCCGGAATATCGCGACAAACCGGTTGCCGTCGGAGACCCTGTAAGGATGAACGGCATCGTGCTCGCCGCATGTCCGATCGCCAAGTCGCGCGGCGTGACGACGGCGTCGCGCGTCGGGGAGGCAATGGCGCTATGCCCTGACCTTGTCGTCATTCGGCCCCGAATGGGGACGTATATCCAGATCTCTTTATTGATTACCCGCATCTTCGAATCATATACGGAGCTCGTGGAGCCGTACAGCATCGACGAACAGTTCTTGGACGTAACGGGTTCGCTCGCCTTCTTTGGCGGTTCGCCGAAGGAGCTGGCCGCGCGGATTCAGCAGCACGTGCTGCAATCGACCGGCGTCTGGTCGCGGGTCGGCATCGGGCCGACGAAGATTCTGGCGAAGATGGCGACCGACAACTATGCGAAGAAGAACGACGAGGGCGTGTTCGAGCTGTCCTACGACAAGCTGGAGTCTACGCTCTGGACGCTGCCTGTGCACCAGATGTTCATGGTCGCTTCCGCAATGACCAGGCACTTCACCCGGATGGGCTTATCTTGCATCGGCGACATCGCCCGGATGGATTTTGCTGAATTCAAGCGGCGCATGCGGCGCGAGATGGGCAAGCAGAGCGATATTCAAGCAGGGTACTACTGGCAGACCGCCCGAGGAATCGATCCAAGTCCCGTGGAACCCGGCATCCGGCGCCAGCTCAAGTCCGTCAGCCACGGCAAGGCGCTGCGCTGGAACCTCTACCGCGAGCTGAAGGATATCGAGGTCGTGCTGCTGGAACTGGTCGTGGAGGTGTGTCAGCGTACGCGGCGCAATCGCTTCCTGGGGTCGGTCGTATCCGTGGCCGCGGCGGAAACCGACGGCGTCCGCTCCTGCTGGTTCAGCCGGCAGGTGACGTTACAGCAGCCGACGTCCTTGAGCCACGAAGTGGCGTCCGCCGCGCTGACACTGTTCCGGGAGCATTGGCACGGGCTGCCGGTCAGCCGGCTCAGCATTGCCTTGTCGCAGCTGACGGATGACAACGTCATTCAGTTGACACTGTTCGAGGACCGCTCCCGCGCCTATTGCAAGGAGCGGACCATCGACGCCATTAAAGAACGGTATGGAAGCACGGCTATCATGCGCGCCTCGTCATTGTTGGAGTCCGGCGTGGCGCGGGAAAGGGCGGAACAAATTGGAGGACACTACAAATGAGCAGGCTGGACGGCAACGAGCGCTGGAAATCCAAAATGTTATTGACCGAGCACGTGGAGCGGTACGACGAGCATCACGCGGACGGGGACGCGCAGGGCGCCGTATCCGCCGTGCAGGAGCGCGCGCCTAGGGAACGGAACATCATTACGACAGAGGAGCGGGCGATGCTGCGCGACTTTATCCTGCTGCCCCATATGGAGAAGATGGTGGAGAAGAGCATTGCCGACGTGGAGAACGGCACGAATATTCTCAGGCGCGCGCATCTGATGGCCGGACAGAAGATTCTGGACCGGATCGTGAAGGACTTGTACGGCTTGCGGCGGGAGCTGAAGCAGCGGAACATCCGGATTTTGAACGAGGAGCATGCGGACCTTGTCGTCTATCACCGCTACTTCTGCCGCGGCTACGAGGATCGCTTCGGCATGACGCGGGACGTGATGCGCTCCGAGATCAGCGTGAGGCTGGCCCGGTATACCTCCGAGCTGGCGGCGCTGCTGAAGGAAGGCGCCATGAAGTAAGCTGCCTATAGTCGCTTGCAATCGCGTGCCTTACCCGAGGGAGCCTGTCCATGACGGGCTCCCTTTGTGCGTTTATTCGATCCATGCGCGGTTATCCGGCTTCCGCCGAAGAGGCAGCGAAGCCGCTCGCGGGTCGGGGGGATAATCGCGGTGCCGGGAGATTAAGATTGAACATGAAGGAAGAGGCATGTAAGATTAGAGGAGAGGCATGTAAGATTAGACATACCAACAGCAAGAAGAAAGGCGCACCATGTGGACCTATACCGTACAATTAGTTCGTGATTTATCGCCTGGCGTGAAGCGTTTCATCGCGACGGAAAGCTTATTCGGCATCGGGGCGGGAATATTGGGCTTGATTCTGAATTTGCATCTCTTGGAGCTGGGCTTCTCCAAGGCTTTCATTGGCCAGATTACGTCGCTGGGAGCGCTGACGGTCGGCTTGACCAGTCTGCCCGCCGGCTTGATCGTCAAACGCGTCGGGCGCAAAACGACGCTTGTGTCCGGAATGATGCTGGCTTTTGCCGCGCTGATCTTATTCGGAATCGGCACGACCGCGGAGACGGTCATCGCCGCGCAGCTGATTTGGTCGCTTGGCATCACGGCGGTCGTCAATTCGGAAATCCAGCTTATTTTCCAATATTGCCGCAGCAAGAAGGAAGAGACGAGCGCCTACTCCCTGCTGTTCGCCGTGTTTACGTTCTTCACCGGCGTCGGCACGTGGCTGGCCGGTTATTTGCCGGATTGGCTGCCGGGCCATACGACGCTATACCAGTATGCGTTCTTCGCGGCTGGCGCCTGTCTGGCAAGCGCGGGCATTCTGCGCGGACTGCTGCTTCCGTCGACGCATGCAAGGGCGGAAATCGCCGCGGGCGCAGAGGATAACGGCACCGGCCAGGCCAAGCCGCCAGTTCCATCGGAGCCGTCAGGAGCGCCCGGGCATTCCGGCCGGGCTTCGGAGGCAGCGAAGGCCGCAAAGCCGCAGAAAGCAAAAGGAAAAGCCTTCAATTTCCTGCTGCTGCTATCGCTGCTGATCTTCATCTCCGGCTTCATGTTCGGGCTGCTGAGCCCGTTCCTGAACGTCATTCTGAAGTTCAGGTACGACATGGAAGACAGCATGATTTCCGGCTTGCTCGCGCTGTCGGGTTTCTTCTTCTTCGTCGGCTCCATCACGATGCCGTACATCGTCGAGCGCTGGGGCAGCCGCAAGACGTTCGTCATCTTGTTCCTCTATAACGCGCTGATCGTGGCGCTGATGGCGATGGTCATGCCGGCTGCGCTGTTCGCGGTTCTGCTGCTCATTCGCGGGACGGGGTTTACGATGCTCAACAATTTGATGGACAGCGAATGCATGTCGGCTGTCAGCGAGGACGACCGCAACTTGTTCGCGGGAATGAGAACGGTATCGCGCAGTATCGGCAATACGATCGCGTCGTATTGGGCGGGCTATATTTTGGCGGGCGATCATTATTATTTGCCCTTCCTGTTGACGGCGGCATCCGTCCTCGCCGGCTATGCCGTGTATGCCAAGTTCGTGCAAGGGAAGCTGGATCACCATCATCAAGCGATGACTTGACGCGGCTGGACGGCTGTCGTTCATGCCCGCAGGAGGAGCGATGACCATGGATCGCAAGGTTCCGGAGACAATCACCCGCAGGGCGTTCTTGAGCACGACCGCCAAAGCAGTGATCGGCGCAGCCGGGCTGGCAGCCGGCAGTTCCGGATTGTTCTATTACGGGGCAGTGAAGCACCGGACGATCGGCAGCGACGCGCCTCCGAACAATATCGTGAAGCTCGGCGAGATAGCTGATCTGAAGCTGCTGCGCGGCGTGGCGAAAGTGGCTTACGAGGCAACGTACATCGATGCATGGTACACGAAACCGGTGAGCGGCTTCGTCTATGTCACGGTCGGCGAGAGCGGTCAGCTGCTCATTATGTCGCCCGCTTGCAGCCATTTGGGCTGTACGGTCGTGCCGGCGTCGGATGCGCAGCAGGACGGGAACAAGAACATGTTCTTCTGGTGCCCCTGCCATGGGGCGGGCTTTGACAGCGAGGGCGGCGCGGTTTATGCAGTTAAGCGGGGCTTGGATACGTATGAACCGATTATTTCGGACGGCAGCGTATATTTCGATATCATGAAGCCAATGCCAGGCGCAACGATCGATTAGTTATGGTGTAGTAGCAGCAGAAAACAGAAAATGAAAGCAGACGCAGGCGAAAAGAGCAAAAACAAATCATCGGCAAGGAGCGTGCGGCATGAACAGTAAAGAACGATTTTCCGATCGGGTGGATACCTACGTCAAATATCGTCCGAGCTATCCGGCGGAGGCGATTGATTATTTGTACGGCGAAGTCGGTTTGAATGCCGGATCGACAGTTGCGGATATCGGCGCAGGAACGGGAATCTTCTCCCGGCTGCTCCTTGAACGCGGAAGCGAAGTCATTGCGGTAGAGCCTAATGGCGAGATGCGCTCGGCCGCGGTCGAGGCGCTGTCGGAAGCGCCGAACTTTCATGCGGCAGCCGGTTCTGCCGAAGAGACGACGCTTGCGGAGCATGCCGTCGATTTCATCGTCTGCGCCCAGTCGTTCCATTGGTTCGACCGGACCGCGGCGCAGGCGGAATTCCACCGGATCTTGAAGCCCGGCGGCAAAGCGGCGCTGATCTGGAATTCACGGTTGACGCAAGGCACGCCGTTCAGGGAAGGGTACGACCTGCTCCTGAAGAATTACGGGACGGATTACGAGAAAATGACGCATAAGAACATTTCGTCGGCCGACCTGGCCGCATTCTTCAAGCCGGGCAACATGCGGGAAGCGCGCTTCACGATGAGCCAGTCGTTCGATTTCGAAGGCCTGAAAGGGCGGCTGCTGTCTTCCTCCTACTCGCCGATGCCGGGTCACCCGAACTATGAACCGTTGATCGCGGGGCTGCGGGAGCTGTTCGACAGGACGAGCGTAAACGGGGAAATCGATTTCGACTACGAGACGGAAGTGTATTGGGGCGAAGTTTAAATCCCGCGTCGGCCGCGAGCGGAGCTCGTTTGCCGGCGGCGACTCCTGCCCGAGGATGGCAACCGCCCGGGGAGAATACGAATTTTCGAAGGGGGGCCCGCATGGCGCCTATTTGGTTCGATCCCGCCGCCCTCACGGTCAGCTGCGGACCGGAAACCGCGACGCTGCTCGCCCAGGAGTATGCGCTGCTTAAATTCCTGTACGACCGGCGCGGACAGGTGTTCTCGCGCGAGCAGCTGCTCGACCGCGTCTGGCCGGACCGCTACCCGGACGAGCGGACCGTGGACGACCATATCTACCGTATCCGCCGGAAGCTCGTCCGCCTGCCGCAGCTCGAAGTCGTGACCGTGCGAGGCAGCGGCTACTGCCTGCGGATGGCAGAAGCGGCCGCGGCGCCGAACCCGTCCTTCATGGACGAGGAAATCCGTTCCTCCGTGCAGGGCCTCTTCCGCAAGTACCACCTTTTCGGCCAAGGGCGCTCCATGCTGACGCTGGCCGCGCAGCAGGATGCGCTCGGCATCGAGGTAGACGCTTTCTATGAGGTATACCTGCACTTCATCCGGGGCGACCTGACATGGTTTCTGCATACGGACGAGGTCCCGCGGGCCCATCGGCTGTATTGGGTGCTGCTGTTCTACGCCTACGCGGCGGACGCGCGCGAAAGCCTGGCGATGTTCGAGCGGGCATTGGAGCTGGACGTGCTCGATCCGGAGCAGAAGCGCGAGCTTTACATATTGAACATCGTCGATCTGTACGCCGACACGGGGCAGATCGCGAGGGCGGAGGCGAGGCTCGCCGTCGCCCATGACGTCGTGGACCGCGACTGTCTGACCGGCTTTGCGATGCCCGTGGCGCTTGCGGAGCTGTATGTCCGAATCGCCAAGGGCGACCGCGCCGCCGCCGCGAGCAGCATGCGGCAGTTGGAACGGATGCTGGCGGAGGCCCCGTACCTGCGGGAAATCGGCCGGTTCCACATGCTGCGGGCGATGCTGCTGCTGCACTCCGGCGAGACGAAGGAAGCGGCGCAAGCCGTCGATACGGGACTGCATGTCCTTCGGCAGTCGCAGAACGTCCCGCTCCTCCTGATGTCGGTCCGCCAGCTGCTGCTGTGCCTCGAACGGCCGCCGGCCGCAACGGCGGACGTCAAACGAGACGCGCGAAGGATTGCGCTTATGCGGAAGCTGGAGGCAGAACGGGCGGATCTCGAACGGGAGCATGGCTTCAGCCGGCTTCTCGGCAAGACGAGGGAGATGCTGGAGCAGGAGTTGAAGTAACGAACGCCGGTGCGGCGGGGTCGTCTGACAGTCCTCTGATCTTCCTCCGATACAATGACGTCGTAAGATGAACGACGACAACGGTATCGGAAGGGGAACGACAGGATGACCACGAACCCGGCGAGCGGGAGAAGCACGGACAGTATATGGAAAAATCGCGTTTTCACGAGAATGTTTGCCGCCTACGCCGGCGCGGCGATGGGGGAATGGTTCGACGGCATCGCCATACAGGTGCTGATCGTCTATCGATGGGGAGTCGGACCGGTGACGCTGTCCTGGATTCCGGTGGCCATGGCGCTTCCCGGCCTGCTGCTCGGCACGTTTGCGGGCGTCGCCGCCGATCGGTTGCCGCGCATCCGGCTGATGCTGCTGAGCGATCTGTTCACGGCGGCCGTCACGGCCGCGATTCTGCTGGCGCCGAACATCTACGCGCTGATCCCGCTGCTGGCGCTGCGCGCGGGCGCCGCCGCGTTCGTTCCGCCGGCCCAGCAGGCCATGATGCGGCATATCGTGCCGGAGGACCAGCTGTTTCGGGCGACAACGTTGAATGGCATGCTGCAGCAAGGCGCCAAAATCGCCGGACCGCTCGCCGGCGCGTTCGTCCTCGCGGTATTGTCGCCAAGCGCCTGCATCGTCGCCCATGCGGCCGCGCGGCTGCTATCGGCCGGGCTGCTCTGGACGGTCCGTTCGGCCGAATCGGGGGCTTCGCCTGACCGGGAGGCGGAGAAGCGCCGGTCGGTGGCGGCGGAATGGCGCGAGGGACTGCGGACGATCGTCCGCGTTAAGCCGGTGCTGCATACGCTGCTCTTCGGTTGTGTCGGGCTGATCGCCATTCTGATGGTCGATTTTCAGTTCGCCACGCTGTTGCGCGAGCTGGCTCCGGGCAGGCCGTCCTTGCTGGGCTGGCTCATCGCGGCGATCGGCGCAGGCTCGGTCGCGGTCATGCTGCTTCTGAACAAGCGGAAGCGCGCCTCGTCCCGCTGGGGATTGGGCGGCGGCTACGTCATGCTCGGCGCCGCGCTCGCGGGACTCGGCCTGCTGAGTCCCGGCGCGCCGAATGCGGCCGTGCTGGCGCTGGGCCTGCTGCTCGGCATCGGGAACGGGGCATGCATCGCGACCAAAACCTATCTGCTGCAGCGGGAAATGCCCGCGGCGCTGATCGGCCGCGTGTTCGGCGTCGATCAGGCGCTGACGAGCTTCGTCATGCTTGGCGCGCCGCTGACCGGCGGCCTGTTGATCGCAGCGCTGGGCGCGCGGCCGGTGTTTGCGATGTTCGGCTGGGCGACGGCAGCCATCGGTCTGGTCGGTATGATATGCGCGCCGGCGCTGTGGGGGCGAAGCGGCGAATTCGGAACCGGGTCCGCCCGGCAAAAGGTATGACATCGCATGTGAGAATAAGAGGAAGGAGCCGCGGCTGATGCTGCGGTTCCTTTCTTTTTATGCGGTTTGCGGCATCCGATTGTTCTTTCAAACGCGAATATTTTAATCCATAGACTAATAAATTTGGGTAAGACGTTCAATTGTGAAGGAAGTGTGGCTATATGGGGAGATATCGATGGAAAAAGTGGCGGAAAATTCTCCTCTGGCTGCTGGTGATCGTAGCGGTGATCTGGTACGTCGTTACCGGCGGATCTACGGTCCAGTCGGTTGCGATAGGGATCCTCAACCTGCTGCTGCAGCTGCTTTTTGCCATGATGTTCATGATCGTGCAGTTCGTCGCGCTCTTCTGGTTTCTGGCGAGGGGCCGAACGTACTGGGTCCTGCCCGGCGAGACGGGCGCCACTTGGGACGATTATCGGGGCAACCCTGAAATCGTGGACAACGCGAAGCGGATCGTAACCTTGCTCAGAGGCGTCAAGGATTTCAAGGAAATGGGCGGCGAGGCGATACGTGGCTTCCTGTTATGCGGTCCGCCAGGCACAGGGAAGTCCTATCTGGCCCAGGTTATAGCGAACGAGGCGCAGGTGCCGTTCGCCTATGCTTCGGCGCCGAGCTTCCAGAACATGTTCTTCGGCGTCGGCAACATGAAAGTCATGAGGCTGTACAAGAAGGCGCGCAATCTGGCGAACGTCTACGGGGCATGCATTATTTTCATCGACGAGATCGACGCGATCGGCATGAAGCGCAACGGCGGGGGCGGCGGGGCGATGATGGGCATGATGGGCATGGGCGGCGGCTCGGGCCTGCTCAATGAACTGCTGCTGCAGATGGATCCGCCGAACCTCGACAACGGCAAAATCGCGAAGCTGCTCCGGCAGCTCGGCTTGCGGCGCAAGAAGGCGGAGCGTCCCGCGGTGCTGACCGTGGCGGCGACGAATTTGCCCGAAGTGCTGGATTCGGCGCTGCTGCGGCCTGGACGGTTCGACCGGCAGCTGTGGGTCGATGCGCCGGACTATGACGGCCGGATCGATATCTTCCAGTATTACTTGAAGAAAGTGAAGAGCGACGACACGCTGACGCCGGAGAAAGCCGCACTCGATACGATCGGCTACAGCCCGGCGCAGATCAAGCATATCGTGAACGAATCGGTCATCATCGCGCATCAGCGGGGCGCTTCGCTCGCCAGCTATCTGGATTTCCGCGTCGCGATGGAAACCTACGAATGGGGATTGAAGCAGCCGCTCCGTTCCATGAGCGAGGACGAGAAGCGCAATGTCGCTTATCATGAAGCGGGCCATGCGGTCGCGCAATATTTGCTCAAGCCGCATGATCGGGTGTGGAAGGTCACGATCATCCGCCGCGGCAGCGCGCTCGGCCTTGCCGCAACGAAGCCGACGCACGAGCGGTACAATCGGAGCGACAGCGAAATGCTGGCTGCGATTCAGGTGTGCTTGGCCGCCCGGGCGGTGGAGGAAGAGTTTCTCGGGAAGAAGCTGAACGGCGTCACCTCCGATCTTCAGCAGGCGACCAACATGGCGGGGGCTTATCTAGGCGCGGTCGGGATGGGCGAGGAGCTGTTCAGTTTCCTGGCGGCGGGCTCGCATCAGGAAGCGCTGAAGACGCTGCGTCCGAAAATCAACGAATTGCTGAGGGATCAGATGCAGCAGGTGAAGAAGCTCGTGCGGGATCATGCCGAGTTCGTGCATATCATTGCTGAGGATCTTCTGAAGCAAGGTGATCTGACGGGCGAGGAGATCGAAGGGATCTATCTCTCTATCTATGGCCGGACCCGTCCGGAGCCGCCGAAGGTGACGACGCATGCCGTGAAGGAAGCGGAGCCTGCAGCGGTGCAGCAAGCGAAGCCCGGGCAAGAAGCGAAGCCGGAGCAGGAGGATGAGCCGAAATCCGACGCGGAAGCGACCGAAGAAAAGGCGGATGAACCGGAAGAGGCGGAGACGGAAGACGGGGATGGGGACGGGGATGTCCATGGTCCGGATGGCAACGGGGAGAAGGACTGAGCAAGCTGGCTGCGCGCGGTTGCGAACGTGAGCGTGCTTCCTTGGCCATAAGGCTCCCATGAGCCATCATACAAAGTCATAATGTGATCAAAATTTGAGGTCAAATGTGATGTCATAACGCGAAGAACCCGCCAATTTGGCGGGTTCTTCGTCATTCGAAGCGACTTATCGTTGACACCGAGGAGGGGCGCGAGCCGATTGCTTGCGCATACCGCCGATCGGTTATCCAGCGGTTACTCCTGCGTCAAAGCAACGGAGACGGCTTGACCCTGCAGCTTGAACCGTATCGCGTTTCCTTCGAGAGCGAACGACTCGATCCGGTCTTTCTTGCCGGTGGCGATATCGATCGCATACGCCTCGTATGAATAACTGCCATCCGCATTGCCAGGGTATTGGCTGACGGAAACGTAGATGCCTTCCGGCTCCAGGATGCCGTAACTGTACAAGTAGCCGCCGGAGACATGAAAGTCAAGCAGCGCCCGCGGGTGCGAAGGATCCGAGAGCTTCAACGCCCACGCCTGGTTGTGCCCGGATTGGGCCATGCCGATTCCCATCGCGTAAGTGAGATAGACGATGTAATCGCCTGCGCCGGCGACATCGGCAACGTAAACCCGGCCGGTGCCTTCTTCGAGCGGAAGGGCGTACAGCTCCTTGGCGCGAGCCGCGTCCAGGGTCGTTTGATCGGCGGGGCTCAAATAGAACGTGAACGGCTTCGAAGGCACGAAGACGGAAGCATCCGGACGGGCGGCATCGGCTTTGGGCACCGGCGACCATACGACGCCCGCGTTCGTAAGCACGGCATGATTAAAGTTGGAAAATTTCTTATTTTGAACCGGGAGCAGGTAAGTTTGACCGTCCAGAACGAACGGTACGGTTGGGGACGGGGGAGCGGCCGGCGGTTTCGTTGCAGCCGGTACTGCTGCTTGGGCGGCGTCGGGATGGAGAAGGCTTGTCGCTTCCGCATCGTTCCCCGCATGAGCATTGGAGCATCCGGCGGCGGCGAGCGAGACGGCCAAGAGCAAGGATTGAGAAGCCAGTAAGGTTCGGCGCTTCATCGGCGAGGAACTCCCTTCGATTAAGAAATCCATGGGCAATCATTCCAAATGGCAGTTATCATAGAAGACGCTGTGCGCGCGGCGTATGTTGCGCGCGCAATGAAAAAACCTCCGCTTGCGGCCGTGCGGCCGACATGCGGAGGCGATCCAGGACGATCGCTAACTAAGCAACAAAAGTCGTTAACGTTCGCAACGGGAACCGCTAGCTTTCATACAGAATCTCGCCCGTCCGGGAAAGGTCATAGCCGGATATCGCTTCGAGCTCCTGCTGAAACGCATCGGAGCGGAGGATGCGCAGCAGCGCCGGCAGCCAAGCGAGCGATGCGGGCGTCTTCATGACGACGAGATCGTACTGCTCTTGAATGAGCGGGACGAAGTCGATGCCGCCCACGAGGGAAGCGGCTTTCTCGCTGCCGACGCCGACGTCGGCGCTGCCGGAAGCCACTTGAGCCGCGACGCCGAGATGGTTCGTCTGCTCCTGCTCGTAGCCGAGCAGGCGGTCGGCCTTCATGCCGTGCAGCCTCAGCTGCTCGTCCAGCAGCACGCGGGCGCCCGATCCGCGTTCGCGGTTGACGATGCGAATGCCCGGACGGCCGAGGTCCGCCCAGCCGCGCAGCTGCAGCGGGTTGCCGCGCGCAACGTAAAGCCCCGCCTGCCGCGACAAGAGATTGACGACCATGAACGATGTCCCTACGAGCAGCTTGCGGATGTAGGGCAGATTATAATGGCCGGAATCGCCGTCGAGCAGATGCGTGCTTACGATATCGGCTTCGCCTTTATACATCGAGATGAGGCTGTCCATGCTGCCGACATGCGCGCGCAGCGGCCGTGTGCCGGGGAGCTGTTTCTCGAGGTGCTTAGCCAGAATGTCCAAGCTGACATCCTGCCCGGTGATCACGATCGGCCGCGCGCCGGCCGTTTGCGCCGAAGGCGAGAAGCGGGCCGTAAGCTCGGCGGCTGCCAGCGGCGAGCGCTCCGATGAAGCGAAGCCTTTCGCGCGCTGCTTGTATGCCTCGAGATCCGCGGCATCGACGCGCATTTGTTTGCCGACGCGGTAAGATGGAAGCTCGCCTTTTTTGATCAAGTCGTAGACGGTCAGTTTGGATATTTTAAGCAGCTTGGCGATCTCTTCGGTCGTGTAGGAAACGTCGCTGGCCATGATGAAGCTCCCCTTGCGGTTGGAATGGATAGGAATGGATTGCGTTCATTGTACCATATTGCGGCAGATCGGGGCGTGCTGGCCGTTGTCTAGTCCATCTGCAGACCGGATGAAAATCCGAATTATGGAAAACAATATAGAAAATTCCCTTCCTAAAGGTGCGTGAAGATGAATACGTTTAAAATTTCTCTCGTGCAGGCGTTTCTGCTGCTTACCATTACTTCGGCCGTCACGAATCAGACGACCCTCATTCCGCTAATCCTGAAGGTTTCGGGCAGAGACTCCTGGATCAGCGTCCTCATGGCCTTCGTGCCGGGCATCATCCTACTCCTCATGCTTCAATTTATTATGAATGCCACGATGAAGGAATCCATCATCCCTTGGGTTAAGCGTCATTTCGGCTCGTTCGCCAGTTGGATGATCGCGCTGCCGATTATGATCTACTTGCTGTCCGACAGCCTGATTACGTTGAAGGATACGACGAATTGGGTAGATACGACTTTTCTGCAGGAGACGCCGCGTTTCGTCATCGCGGCTTCGCTGACGCTGCTGTGCTACATGACGGCGCAAGCGGGCATCTGGTCGATCACATTATGTGCAGGCGTGCTGCTGCCGGTCTTCATCTTGCTGGAACTCTTCTTGTTGCTCGTCAATATGCAGTATAAGAACTACCAGTACGTGATGCCCGTATTAGAGCAAGGGTTGACCCCGGTGTGGCACGGGACGATATTCTCTACGCATACCGTGATGGAAGTCGTGATTGTGCTGTTCATCCAGCACCATATCCAAGCCAAAATTCGGCCTTCCTTCGTACTGCTCCTGATTGTCGTCCAGGTCGGACTCGTGCTCGGTACGCTGCTGGATATATTAACGAACTTCTCGCCGGGAGAAGTAGCCTTGCAGCGATACCCGACCTTCGAGCAGTGGGGACTGGTTACGTTAGGCAAAAACGTTGCCCACCTTGATTTTCTATCGATCTACGAATGGCTGAGCGGAGCCTTCATCCGCTTATCGCTTTGCATGTATATCATCATGGAGTTGTGCCAATTCAAGAGCAAGCGGTCTCGGACAACGGCGCTCCTCGCCTTGACCCTGTTTATGTTGATCACGTCGCTGTTTCCGATCGGCGATCCCCTGTTCGTCTGGTTTCTGCGGGAGAAATTTTATCCTTTCGCGTTGATTTTCGTTTTCGCCGTGCTTGGCCTGCTGCTAGTATTTGCCGTCATTGTTCGCATTAGAGAGAGGGGAGGCCATAGCCATGCAGTCGGATCAAACTCGACCTCTTGAATCCGATTTGCGGCAGCTGTTCGAGAAATGCGCCGATGTTAACTTCCAGCCTGTTCAGCTGATGAACGAGGAAAGCCGGTGGGGCATCCTGTTCGTCTATTGCGAAGGATTGATCGACGGCAAACGCATTGACCAGTCCATCATTCCGCAGTTGGAGAAGCTGACTGCCGATCAGGTGGAATCGGGCGAGCTAGGGAACCTGTCGTTCCAGCCGCTCGATAAGGACCAGCAAGCCATTATAGATGATGTATTCTCCGGGAAACTGCTGCTCGTCTTCGACCGTCTCGATAAGCTCTATACGTTGGATATATCGGACCCACCGCAGAGGCAACCGCAGGAATCCAATACGGAAGTGTCCGTGAAAGGGCCGCGCGACGGCTTCACGGAGCAGGTATCCATGAATATTGCCCTCATCCGTAAACGCCTTCGCACGAAAACCCTATGCTGCGAAAGCTACGTGATCGGCAGAAGGAGCCGCACCAAGGTAGCGCTTCTGTACGAGAGCGATATTATCGATCCGACATTGATCGAAACCGCCCGCAAGAGGATCGGAAAAATCGACGTGGATGCGCTCGTCAGCAGCGAGGAGCTGGCGGAGTACATCTCGGATTCTCCTTTTCGCCTATTTCCTTTAATCGATTATATCGGAAGGCCGGATTTTGCGGTTGAAGCGCTTCTACGGGGCCGATTCGTCATTATTGTCGACGGCACGCCGATGGTGCTTATTGCTCCGGCAACGTTGACGTCCTTGCTGAAGACGCCTGAAGACATTCATGCCTCCTATATCTTCGTGGCGTGCGAATCGCTCTTGCGGTATCTTGGACTCTTCATGGGTATTTTTATTCCCGGCTTCTATGTCGCGCTTACATCGTATCATCTGGACCAAATACCGATTACTACGTTGGCGACGGTCATTAATGTAAGCAAAGGATTGCCGATCCCCGCGCCTTTAGAAGCTTTTCTCATGCAGATCACGTTCGAGTTGTTCCGGGAAGCAGGGATCCGGCTGCCCAAAGGGGTCGGACAGACGGTTACTGTGGTCGGGGGGCTATTCATCGGTCAAGCGGCGATCGAGGCAGGCTTAACTTCCCCGGCTATGCTGGTGGTGACCGCCTTATCCATGGTGTCGACCTATACCTTGGTCAATCAATCGTTGAGCGGCTTGGTGACCTTGCTGCGGCTGTACATCTTGGCATGCGCGTCATTCCTTGGCATGTACGGCTTCTTCTGGGGCATGTTCGCTCTTCTTGTGTACCTGACCCGAATACAGTCCTTCGGAGTGCCGTATCTGGCGCCGATATCGCCGCCTGTCTTTAAAGATATGCTGATGGCGTTGCTCACGAAACCAAGAATCTCGATGCGGACAAGACCGCTCATTTATAAACCGGCCGATGTGGACCGAAAGGAGGGAGAAAAATGAAGAAAATAGTCGGTACCGCCGTTACGCTGTTCGCTGCCGGTCTTGTGATTACGGGATGCTGGGATGTCAAGACGGTATCCGACTATAACTTCGTGACCGCGATGGGGATCGATTATAATGCTGGCAAGTATACGATCTACGTGGAGTTGATGGATTTCGGCGACATGGGCAGCCAAGAGGAGACGTCGGCCGACGACAGGTCGAAGGTGTGGGTCGGTAAGAGCGAAGGCGAAACCTTGTACGAGGCTATTAACGAATTGTACAAAACGTCGCAGCAAAACTTATACTGGGACCATCTCATGGCCATCGTTTTTAGCGAAGGCGCGTTGAAAAACGAAATCAACGTCTTCTTTGACTCGATCCCGCGTTTTCCTCAGATTCGTTATAATACCTGGGTCTTCGGTACTCGCGAACCCATCGACGACCTGTTCAAGAATTCAACGTTTTTTAATCTTTCGCCGATTTCGAACCTCTTGCATAATCCGAAGGTGCTTCATAATCAACTGTCCTACATTTCGCCGATTCGGCTGAATACCGTCTTAGCCAACGCGGAAGAAAAGGGGGAAACCGATCTCATCCCGAGGTTGACGCTCAAGCCGAAGAGCTGGGAGAATGAGACGAAGTTTCAAACCGTCCTGAAGATGAGCGGCGCTTATGCGCTGAACAGCGGGAAAGCGGAACAGAAATTCAATGAAAAGCAGCTGGAAGGCATACGATGGGTGAATCTCAAGACGCGGCGGGCGGTTGTGCCGATCAGCAAGGACGGCAAGCGATTAGGGTCGTTATTGGTTATAAAGCCCAAGAAGAAAACGAAAATCGTTTTGCAAGCGGGGAAGCCCGTCATTTCCCTCCATATAAAATTTACCGGCGTGGTCGAGGAAGTATTAATGCCGTCGAAGGCCAAGCAGTTCAAGGAAATCGCAGAGAAGAAGATTGCGGAAGAGGTCCTCGAAACCTATCGGACAGGCATAACGAAGCATGCCGATGTCTACGACTTTCAACAATACTTGTACCGCCGTAAACCGAAAGCCTATCGAACGTTAACGGCCGCAAGCGCGAATGACGGACTGTTCTTAACCGAGGATTCGTTACGAAACGTGAAGGTTACCGTTAACATCGCCCATTCGAGCATGTACGATATGGAGCCTTAGCTGGCGGCGGATAGCGATCGATGGCTCGATTATCGCATACGCCTAATATCCAGGCTGACAACTTGTCCGGCGACGAATTCGAGTATGCGTCGACTTGGTATCGTTAATCGAGGATATTTATGTTAGATTATGGAGAAAAGAAGCGAAGGCAGGTACAACCACGATGACCGATCATTCGAAAATTATGGGGATCCCGGTGCCGAAACTAACGATGGCGGAGACTGTGGCCAGAGTGCAAGCCGTTATCCAAGCCAAGAAACAGAAGCTGTACCATATCGTTACGCTGAATCCGGAGATCGCGATGTCCTGTCAGCAGGACCAGGAGCTGCGCGGCATTATCGACGAAGCCGACTTGCTGACGGCGGACGGGATCGGCATCGTCATGGTCTCCCGCATGCGGCGGAATCCGCTTCCCGAACGCGTGACCGGGTGCGATCTGCTCTTCGAGCTGCTGGAAGCCGGCAACCGGCGCCAATGGTCGTTCTATTTGCTCGGCGGCAGCGAGGAAACCAACAAACGCGCGGCGGAAGTCATGCAAGCGCAGTATCCCCGCGCGGTCGTAGCCGGCCGGCAGCACGGCTTCTTCGATCCGTCGGAAGACGAGCGAATCGCGGCGGACATTACAGCCAAACGGCCGGACGTGCTCGTCGTCGCGCTGGGCGCGCCGAAAGCAGAACGCTGGATCCATGCCTACAAGGACAGGCTCGATGCCTCCATTGCCGTCGGTGTAGGAGGCAGCTTGGACATCGTTGCCGGAACGGTCAAGCGCGCCCCGCGAATCTGGCAGCGGCTGCACGCGGAATGGCTCTTTCGGCTGATCAATCAGCCGTCGCGCTGGCGCCGGCAGCTGATATTGCCGCGGTTTGCGCTGAAGGCGTTGTTCTACAAGGAACGCGGGGAATTATCCTGAGGCGTTAAGTATGGAAATGAATCCGTTTCGTATGCGATAATCAAGAACGGTTCATCCGAATGATGATGAAGCAGCCCGCGAGGCTGCTTTTTTAATGGCTAATTGCGGCTGTTCATGCATACCAGGCCGATTAAAAGGCTCCGGCAATGAACTTTTTGCGCTCCTGCATGCTCTTAACTATGAAAGGGGAGAGATCTTGATGGTAAGCCGTCTTGTCAGACAAGCCCAAAAAGGCAACAAAGAGGCTCTATTACAACTAATCATGGCCGACCGGGACGCTTATTATCGTCTTGCCTACACCTACATGGGGAACGAGCATGACGCGATGGATGCGATGGAGGATATGATTGTCACGCTCTATGAGAAGATCGGGCAATTGCAAAAGGGGGAAGCGTTCTATAGTTGGAGCAAAACCATTCTGGTCAATCGATGCAAAGCGCTGCTCCGCAAGAACGGGAAATTCCAGCCGTTGGAGGAAGAACTCGAAACGTCGGTGCCGGCACTAACGGAGGCCGATCCGTACCGGATTACGGAATCCGAAATGGATATGCAGACGCTGCTCGCCCACTTGAACGCGCAGCAGCGGGAGGCGATCGAGCTTCGTTACGTGCATGACTTTCCCTATCAGACGATCGCGGATATGACAGGCGTGCCGTTAGGCACGATCAAGTCGCGAATTTCGCAGGGCATGCAGAAATTGAGAGACATCGTCGGAGGTGAGCGCTATGAATACCATTGAAGAGAAATTCAATCAGCACAAAGAAAACTTGAATCAGATCAAAGCGCCAAGCGAAATGGAAGATCGCCTGCGGCAAGCGCTGCATCGCGTCCCGGCGAAGAAGCCAAAGCGGAAACGCGCATGGACATGGAGCCTGACGGCGGCCGCGGCGCTGATGCTGTTCGTCCTCGTGTATCAATATCCGGCCTTTGCTTATTACGGGGGCAAGCTGCTCAATCGGAACGATCTGTACTCGCTTAGCTTCTCCGAACTCGCCGAACAAGGGTATGGACAAACCGTCGGCAAAAGCAAAACGCTCAAGGACGGTACCGTCCTTACTATTAACGGCGTCATCGCGGACGATAATGCTTTTCTGATGTATTATACGATCGATCTCCCGGAGGGCCAGACGTTTAAGATCGAAGACGCCAGCCGGTTCGATATTTACAAAATAAAAGGTTTCCTGACGGATTCCCACTCGACAGAGGGCGGAAGCAATTTCAATAAAGATCGGACCCAACTGCAGGGTATTCAAAAATTCGAGCCGGTCAGCCCGTTCTCGCGGACGTTAACGGTCGAATTCAGCGAGTGGCTGGAAGCCGGTACAACGGAGAAAGCCGGCAAGAAGGCGACCTACCCGATCTCGTTCAAATTCGAGGCGAATAAGGCGATGAAGAGCATGATTCAAAAGGATCTGGCGATTTCCGTGCCCGTCGACCAAGGCAAGATCGTGTATGATTCGATCACAGCTTCGCCCACTGCAACGGTGATCAAAGGGCACTACGAGATGGACAATGGCGAACCGCCGAGATATCCGGGCACAACGAAGCTTACAGTGAATGGGGGCGAAGTGAATTCCGTAGGAATGAGGACCAAATTATTGCTGGATAAGATAACGGATTTCGAACTCGATTACGACGTGCTGCCGAGCGACAAAATTGAATCGATGGACATCGTACTCGAGAACTTCACCGGTTACCAGAAGGTGACGGAGCCGATCTCGCTGACATCGCCTTCGGATCGATCGATCCGAATCGGCACGGAGAAGGTATTCGTTCGAAGCGTGACCAAGACCGCGTCCGGCTACGATATCGACATCGCAAGGGCACAGTTTACGCAGTTAGACACCGACCACTTATTCGTACAGGCCGGCGGCAAGCAGGTGCCGATTGCATCGATATCGCAGGCGCGTCCATGGGATTTGGGAAACAATAACGTGTTCTGGGAGCAGACGTATGCCGTGAAGACGGCGGACAAGCCGGAATTGCTTCTGTTAACCGGCTTCCACTACATTAAGCCGTATAAGAAGACGGTATCGATTCCGATCGGCACCGACAAGTAGAACGCCGCAGTAAGGATGCAGAGCGACAGGCAGATAACGGAAACAACGGGAGCCGGTCATTTGACCGGCTCCCGTTGTTATTGGTTCTGATCGGTTTCGTTACGCGGCTACCAGCCGGAACGCATCATCAGATACGCGATCAAATAGGCGGCGGACGTCAGGCCGAACAGCGCGTAGATACCTGGCGTGCACGCCAGGTACAGACTGATCGGCAGCGACCAGATGAAGGAGGCGAGCAGCAGGTAGGGCTTGGCGAACCAGGAGGCGCCTGCCGCCAGCACGGCAGGAAGCAGCAGCGTCCAACACGTTCGAATCAATACCGCGTGCGCGTTATCTCCCGATTCGGCGTACAGGTTGGCGAAGTTGAATGACAACCACAGCAGGATGGACGCTGCGGCCGCGGTCAGCCCGAGAACGGCGGATTTGAGCATGCCGTTACGTTTAGTCGAGATGGTTTGCATCATTCTTGACAACCTCCTTCCGTGGCACCGTGTACCCGGCATCATTGCTAACCGTCCGTCTGTTCGTAACTTTATTCCGCTACGCGCACGTAGACTCGCTCGCCGTGCTTCTCCACCGCGACCGGCGATTCGAAGAATTCGCTCAGTCCATCTGAAGTAAGCACGTCCTCCGTAAGGCCGCTCCGCACGACCTCGCCGCCCCGGATGAGGAGCGCATGCGTAAACGCCGGCAATATCTCTTCCGTGTGATGGGTGACGTAAATCAAGGTCGGCGCGTCGGGACGCTCGGCCAGATACTTGATGCTTGCGAGCAGTCTTTCGCGGGAGAAGAGGTCCAGCCCGTTGCACGGTTCGTCCAGAATGAGCACGCGCGGCTGCGCCATCAGCGCGCGGGCGATGAGCAGCTTCTGCTTCTCGCCCTGCGAACAGGTGCGGAATTCGCGGTCCCACAGATGGGCGCAGCCCAATGTTTCCATCAGGGAGCGGGCGGTATCAAGATCCGCCTCCGAGACCTGGTCGTACAGCCCGATCGTCGCGTGCTTGCCGCTGATGACGATGTTCTGCGTCCGGTCCGTCGCGTACAGTTTCTCCTGCAGCGACGTGCTGACCCAGCCGATTTCTTTGCGCAGCACGCGCAGGTCGACTTCGCCGAAACGGTGGCCGAGGACGCTGACGGAGCCTTCCGACGGCCAGAAGTAGCCGTTCACCAAGTTCAGCAGCGTCGTTTTGCCGGAACCGTTCAGTCCGAGCAGCGCCCAATGCTGACCGGGAGATACTTGCCAGCTCACGTCTTTCAACAGCGTGAGCGGCCCATTGCGCCAAGTGACATGTTGAATATCGATAATCATATGAAGTCCGTCATGCTCCTTTCAAGATGCCTTGCCAGTATAAAGGATGAACATTGCTGCTTCCATTGTACGCCTGTCAGCCCGATTCCTCAATTATTAGCCCCTGTATTCGCTTCGACCGATTACGCGGCTTCCGTATGTCCCATCAGCTTGGAATCGCGCGGCAGCAAGAAAGCGCAGATGCCGAGCAGGGGCAGGAAGGAACAAAGTCCGATGACGAAATCGCCGCCCATTCGGTCCATGAGCGAGCCGAGCAGCACGGAACCGAGTCCTCCCATGCCGAAGGCGAGGCCGAAGAACAACCCGGAAACGGTACCGACATGACGCGGCATCAGCTCCTGCGCATAAACGATGATGACGGAGAAGCCGGACATGAGGATCAGTCCGATCGCGCAGCAGAGCAGCATGGCGGCAGCCGGGCTGACGTAAGGGAGCAGCAGCGAGAAAGGCGCCGTGACGGCGATGGAGATCCAGATCATCGTCTTGCGGCCGAACCGGTCGGCCAGCGGTCCGCCGATCAAAGTGCCGACCATGCCGGCGAACTGCAGCGCGAACAAGCAGATCTGAGCCCGGGATAAAGGCAAATGATAATGATCCATGAAGTAGAACGAGTAGAACCCCGTCATGCCGGCAATATAGACGAATTTGGAGAAAAGCAGCACGATCAGCAGCGCCATCGCGCCTGCGATGAACAGCTTCGAATGGACCGGACGATCCGTCCGGCCGGCGCCGGATGCGCCTTTCGGCTTGGCCGGAGCAGCGGCAAGCTGGCTGGCGTACCAGCGGCCGATGACAATCTGCACGGCGATGCCGATGACGGCCGCGATGGTAAACCATAGGAAGCCGGTTTGGCCGTGCGGCAGCAGCACGAAGGCGACGAGCAGAGGCGCAAGCGCTTGGCCGGTGTTGCCGCCGACCTGGAAGACCGATTGCGCCATGCCGCTCCCCCGGCCCGCTGCCATGCGGGCTACGCGCGACGATTCCGGGTGGAGCACGGAAGATCCGATGCCGATCAGCACCGCGGCACCAAGCAGCATCCAGAGGGAGCCGGCGTACGCGAAGCCGAGCACGCCGATCAGCGAGAAGAGCATGCCGAGCGGGAGCAGGTTCGGCATCGGCCTGCGATCGGACAGGTATCCGATGAACGGCTGAAGCAGGGAGGCCGTAATATTGAGCGTGAACGCCACCCAGCCGATCTGGGTATACGAAAGCTGCAGCGAAGATTGGAACAGCGGGAAAGCGGAAGGCACGGCGTTCTGCATCGCATCGTTGAGCAGATGGGCGAAGCTGACGCCGGCCAGCATCCAGACGGCGGGATTGCGCGGCGCGGCGATCGCGGCGGTTTGAGACATGGGTCATGACCCCTTTCGATTTTTCTACATTGTAGCGGAATCGAAGAAGGGGGTCGTTGCGAATAGTGCTGCCTAGCGAGCAATTTTTGCTATACTAGGTGCAGGTGAAGCCGATGGAGATGAAAGCAGAGACAGAATGGATCGAGTTGTGGCAGGGCAGCGAGGATTTCAAGAACGTTCCCCATGCGCATGAAGATTGGATGCAGGTGACGCTGCCGATCCAAGGAACCTGCCACTTTACGCAGGAGGCGCGCAGCTACGCGCTAGAGCAGGGCAGCGGTCTCATCCAGCCGCCTGGAACGAATCACCATTTTCAGATCGGCGCGCGCACGTCCGTCATCATTCTCAAGGTTCGCGAACGCGGGATTGGCGGCATGAACGCGATTCAGCCCCGTTTCGAGGCGGGTGCGCGGCAGGATATCCGGCAGTCGTTCGTTGCGGACGACATCGTGAGCCGGTTCCGGCAATGGATGCTTGCGCTGATTCAAGGCCAGGCATTGGCGGATCCGCTGGCCGTGCAGGAAGTGGAGATCGACGTCGTGCGTTATTTGGGCAGGTTAACGGGCGTGACGAGCGGCGTTCCATCCCCGGAATCAGGTTGGGGCGCAGCAGGGACAGCGGGGACCGCGCTGCCGATCGGAGGGATCGATCCCCACTTGCGGCGGGCGCTCGCATATATGCATGATTGTTACGAGAACGCGATCAGCATCGATGATTTGGCGGGAATCGCGCTGCAAAGCCGGTTTCATTTCATTCGTACCTTCCGCGAGACGATGGGGACGACGCCGTATCAATATCTATTGAAGCTGCGCATGGACGAAGCGATGAACCGGCTGCGGCGCTCGGACGCGACGGTCGGCCAGATCAGCGCGGATCTCGGGTTCTCCAGCACGAGCCAGTTTCACAGGGCTTTCCTGAAAATGACAGGGGTCACGCCGCAGGCCTTCCGCTTGCAGTGAGCGCGATCTCGCACGCTGGCCAGTGATTCATAGTAGTGCACGAATGCGACAAACGCCCGGGACGATATCGTCTCCGGGCGTTTGTGCGCGGTGCAAAGCCCCTCGCGTTTGAAATTTATACTGTTAGCTTTTTATAAGAAGTGATGAATGAATTGTTTGGTCCTTTGGTGTGGAGTCATTTGTATCAATGTAATCGATGTTTAAGAAAGATAACTTCTGTTTCCACAAATCTTCTTCTGACCCTGATTTAAATTCCGCATAACGATCAAATAAATAAGCAAAATAGGGAAATCTTAAATAGGTTCTTCCATCTTTGAAATAAGCCCAGCCATCCGGAAGCGTGATTTGATTACTATTAGGTTTGAAGTTTTCAGAAAAGGGGATCACGAGTTCCTTTCCATTGTTCTTTATAGCTACAAACTTAGCTTTGTTGTCCCAAACTACTTGATCACTAAATTTCTCAAACAGAGCTCGGATTCCTACATCATGTCCTTTAACTATTAACTTTTGTGCATTTTTTCCGCTCATCGCAATACTAATTTCAGTGAACTTGGTATCAGTGCTTATAGGTGGGATTTTGTTCTCAAATAAGATAGCTGACGATGCAAATGCATGTACGGCTAAAGTGCCATAAATTAACACTATTGCATACATACATAGAAGCAGCTTCCTCAAGTTTAGTCTTCTTAGCACGTTAACATCTCCTTTAGAGGACTTTTCCCCCTTTTAGACTCTATCTTTGTCAAAAATGTTGCATTTATTAATTAATTTGTATCGACTGTTTGGCTTTGAGTCGATATATCACCAGAGACTGGAGGTGAATAAGTTGCAGCGGAACTTGGCCAGTAAGCAGTTCCGTATATTTTATTATTGTACAGATTTGAATCTAGCAAACCAGTGCTATAATTTACATTCGTTGATCCATCTGTTTTAAGAAGAGTTGAACCTGCATAATTCAAAGAAATATAACCTAGTGCCTGAGTTCCGTCGTACCCGTCCTTGCCGATGGCTAGTACTCTTTTCGCTCTCATTTCAGCTAGTTGTGTACTTGTAAAGGATCTTGCATAGGTAAAGCTCAAGTTTTGAACTACATTATTTACATTTGTTCCATTCGAATAGTATTTTAGTTTTCCAGAAGCAATTTCGTAACGAAGATTACTTGTAAATGCAGTTCCGGCTTTATAACGAGGTGGAATACTGCCGGGAGGATTCGCGGCATCATCAGAGAGAATTAGGGAACCTCCATTTACTCTGATATAAGATGAAAAATTGTTATTGGCTTGACTTACCTGAATGCCTCCTTCCATGGAAAGGTAATCGGAAGGATGAGTATCAACTTTGTAATCTAATCCATTATAAATGTAAGCGACAGCACCCGACCCAGTAATATTAAAGTCACCCGAAATATTAGAAGGGAGAGTAAATTGAGTTTTGGAGCCGATATATCCTTTTACGCTAGTTTGTCTAATAAAGGCTCCAGAGTCATCGCCATTAATACGGGGATTGTTATAGGCAAAAGTAGTAAACGAATCTTCCTCATTTGCATTGGATGCAAGCGATTCGTCAGTTTTAGGAGTAATATCGATTTTATCATACAAGTTAGCGTTCCTGTCATAAACAGTTCCACTCTCATCCATAGATATATGATTGGTCAACCATTTCTTGCGCAACTTCCTCTAGTGTAGATTCGTTGTTCACCTCATTAGTGTTAATGCCCATTTCAGATAGAGTTTTGGCTTTCTGTGTATTACTCTGTTGCTTTAATTCTTGAAGGTAATATGCAGCATCTTCAATTTTAATTTTTTCAATTTCATTTTTAATATTCACTAGATTTGACGTACTTGAAACATCCTCTGCAGATACACTTGATAAAATACTACTTGAAATAACTAGACCACAGACAGTTGAGAGAATGAATAACTTATTTTTCATTTTCTTCCTCCGAATGGATAATTTAGTAACGTTAAAGATTATAACAGAATGATGTAATAGATCACGGGTAAAAAGAACCAGGAATTTATCATTTTTTTGTCGGTTACTGTCGACAATGCTGCTAGAGGTTCATGAAATAAGCGTGAAGCATTAATCGAATAATGCTGCGATTCAGTTTATCGGCGTGAAGTCAAATCGCATTCCGCCGGCAAGCCTGCGGCACGCGCTAGCCGTTCTCTTCTTTGGACGAGTGACGGCGCTTAGAGAGCTCATCTGACTCAAATCGTTCTCTAGTGCTATTGCTGGATTGGTCAAAACGATCATGAGCGATATTTGTAAGGGGACGGGGGAAGAGTAGGGCGTTCACCTGACGTTATGCAGATTGTAAAGGAAAACGGAGGAAAGTTTCTTCTGTCATCGTACTACTGCGCTCATTCAGACTCCTCCTATGCTGGGAGCATCGCCTACGTATGCTTGGCTTTGAGCGGCGGTGTCATCCTGAATCCTGATGAAGAATCGTGAAGAAACCGTTCAGAAGGAAAAAACTGAAGCCGATCGATTTGCTGGCATATGCCGAATTCGTAAAAAAGAACTTGGATATTATTGACCACAAAATAGTAATCTAGGCTCAAGGAGCGAACAAGGAATGGACGATATATTCGATAAAGCTATCGTTATATCAAAACTGTAATGGGGATCTGGACGCCAAATGCGCGGGTTATCTGTCATGGTAACACATTCCAGCGAGGATTAAACGAGACGCTAGTATTGACTGAAGCAGCAAAAGAAAACGAGTCTAATTTGATTTGTTCGGAAAATCGTGTCACTTTCTGCGATGACTGTAGAATGGTGATCCAGGTCGACGAATCTGTAGGTGCTGAACATAACCTCGTACTTTCACTGCAATCGATAGGTATTGAAGCTGCGATGCAGCAGACCAGTAGAATGAATAGTGCCTGTGGCGTAAATACAACGAGTGAAGGTTAATATCTCATTACATTTAATTTTGATGGTGATTGAATGTATGTAGGATATGAATATGGTGCTGTAGAGGCGGCCTTGCTGTTCACTCGCTTTGATTTTTGAAAACTTGCATGGAGACGTGATAAAGTGTCTCCTAGCTTTTCGAATTTGAATCGGTTAGGTTCGGATGAGAAGGATGCTGGATGCTGGATAGAAAGGAAGCTCTCGGGAAATGCAGCCCCGAGAGCTTCTTTTTAGCTGCGTAGGCGAAGGCTTTACGACCAATTGGATGCGTGATGTCATTTTCAATAAGAGGGCGCATTTTTTTAGGCATGCGATGGTCGGATACCTTATTAATTTCATTGATAAGCTTTTGGATCATCTCACGATTTGCTTCATTTCGCGTATGGATCTTTTTGTGCTTATTGCGCTTTGGCCGGCAAGCCGTTCGCCTCGCGCACGAGCGAGAAGTACTGGTCGGCTCTGACAGCCTGGTACTCGCTGCCAAGCGATGCGTTCAAAGCGGCGACATCGGAAGGCGTCATGCTCCATGCCAGCAGACCGAGCGAGACGAAGAGCGGGGACTTGCCGTCCCAATTCGCTTTGGCTTCGTCGAGAATGCGTTTGCCGTCCTGCACGGTGCTGATGCCTTGGATCGTCGATACCGGCAGCTTGCCGCCTTCGACCGAGATGCCGAAGCGGTCTTCCCAGCTCAGGAACAGGCCCGGCACATGGTATTCGTTCGTGTAGGCGTTGACTTTGGCTTCGCTCAGCGGCACGTTTTGGCCGTCGACGCGGTTAAGCACGTACGGAATCGTCATGCCGGTTTTCTTCATGTACGCATACGATTGTTTCAAATAAGGCGCGAACGTCTCGTCCGGCCATGCGTTCGGGTAGAAGTAGCCGGCGCCGGACGGTCCGGCGATCAGCTGGTCGTTCGGCGTAGCGGTGCTCAAGTAATGGTCGAGCATGACCGGCGCGCCGTCATACAGCAGCGGGCTCGACGTCCAGTTGATCGGCACCTTGCCGCGGCTCGGATCGTCCCACAGCACGCGCATCCGGTGCTGGTTATACTGGAAGTTGTCGCCTTCGCTGAAGGTGTAGGTGACGTAGATTTTATTGTCCAGCTTCGGCGTCTTCGCGGGAGCGGGCAGCTTCGCTTTCATGGACGTGCCGGAGAATACCGACATGTTGCTGAACCAATCCGCCGCCAGGACGTATACGCTGTGCTGCGACGTGATTTCGACGGAATTGAATTCCCCCTGCACGTCGTTGCTGAACCAGCCCAAGTACGGCGTGCCCGGCTTGACGTCGGAGAGGATGCGTTCGAACAACTCGCGCTGCTCCGGCACGTTCGCGTCGAGCCAGAACACCATCGCCTTGTTGGCGACCGCGTAATCCCGCAAGTAGCCGTAAGGCTCTTTCTGCTCCGAAGACAGCGGCTGATCGTTGCCGGCCGATACTTTGAATTGATTCCACATATCGACGGAGGCGGTCAATTGCTTCGTGCCTGCAGGCGGCGTGAACTTGTACACGAAGTAGCGGCCGTTATCGGCAAAACGGTGGCCGCCGTTGCCCGAAGAGACCTGCGAGCTCTGCGCGTCATACAAGAACGGCTTTTCTTCCGGAGTGCCGGGCACGAAATGGGCGATCGTCTGACCGTCTGCTTTCACGGTCACTTCATGCACGGCGGAGCCCCAGCCATCCTGCGTAAAAGCATCGTCGAAACGCAGATACACCGCGTCTTTGCCGACGAACGGCGACAGATCGAGATCGTAGACGCTGCGGTTCTTCCCGTCGCGTTCCTGCGTCGTATCCGCGGCGATCGTCTTGAAGGAAGCGGGGAGGCCGTCCGGAATGCGGATGGACGTATCCGGGCTCAGTCCGATCAGCATCCGGTGCGTCGTCTGATTCCAGAGATGCTCGTACTGCCAAGTGTAGGCGTCAAGCCGATCCTTGAACTTCCCGCGAAGATCGTCCAGCACCTTCAAGCCGTAAGGCGCGGCTGTCAGCTTCTCCGCCAGTTCGGGACTGGCGACGAGGGCATCCTGCAGGCCGGCCATCGTCGTAGCGACATTAATGGAGTCGGGCACGTTCGGATCGTACACGATGACGCCTTTCACTTCGCTCTTGAACGTCTGCAGGAGATCCCAGTAGTTATCGCGTACTTTATAAGGAACATCGATATCGTTCAGCCACGTGAATTTGCCTTCTTCTTTGCTCTCGAGCAAATACATGCGGGGCTGCTTGCGGTTGACGATGCCTTGCAGCGCGGCCAGCATGATCTTCACGTCGCCGGGCGCATCGTAAATATCCGCGACTTCAAGCTGTTTGACTTTGGCGAAACTAGGCAGCAATTGGTCGGAAGGCCACGTAATCGTGCTTTTATCCTTTGCGGCAGCAGGCTGCGCCGGGGTTTCCGCCGATGCGCCGATCGTAAAAGTCAGCGTGCAGGCGAGCGCCAGTCCCGCGGTCGTAAACTTTCGAATCATGAATCAAGCACCTCGTTCCATTAGTTTGATCAATCTGATTTCTGCATCCCTTGTCCTCAGCGGAGCTGCTTGCAGCTTGCAATCAATCCGTACTTGCCCTGCTTCTTGCTCAAGACGCATAGCCCGTCTATTTCCAGCCGGTCACCTCCTCGCATTCCAACATCGTCTGTTGCAAGCCATGTGTTTACCAACACAGTTTATATTTAATATATTGTATATAAAGATACAATACTTTCGACAAAACCTCTTATTATTCTCGGTGAAATTGTACATTATCTAGGTCGGAGGGGTTATTTTGCGATAAAAAAAGGGGTAATTGGCATAGAGAATCCTGCTTGCATAGCAGCAAGCAAAAATATATTATATATACTAATATGATACCGAGAATTGGTGGTGTGAAATGAGCACAGCTGACCGGATACCGCTATATCAGAAGATCCAAGATTACATCCGCGACTTAATCGAATCAGAAGGTTTGAAGGAAGGCGACCGGATTCCGACGGAGAAAGAGCTGATGGAGCAGTTCAACGTCAGCAAAATAACAGTCGTTAACGCGCTTTCCGGACTTGCGAACGAGAAATTCATCACGCGCGTGCCCGGACGGGGCAGCTTCGTGAGCGGGCGCGGGAAAGAAGCTTTGATCGAAACGAATCAGCAGCCCGCCTCGGCAAGCGCGCCGTCAGGAGCCTCGGCTTCGGAACAAGGCGAATTCGGAAGGCGGACCGGAGTCGTCGGTCTCGTAATGCCCTCGATTTACGATTTCTTCGCGATCCGGCTCGTCGAAGGGATTCGGCGCACGTTGGAAGAGAGGGGCTGCCGCTGCATCATACTGCTGTCCGGCGGCGAAATAAAGCAGGAAATCGAAGCGATCCGGACGCTGAAAGACATCGGTGTCGAAGGGCTGCTCATCTTCCCGGTCGATGAAGAACGCTACAATGAAGAGATACTGGCCATGAAGTTTTCGGGTTTTCCGTTCGTGCTGATCGACCGCTTCCTGCCTGGCGTCGAGACGAATTACATCGCTGCGGACGGAAGGATGGGGGCGAGTCTGGCAGTCGACCATCTGTGGGAGCTTGGCCACCGCGAAATCGCCATTTGCTCCGATTCCCCGCTGCAGACGATCACGGTGCAGGAACGGATCGAAGGCTATATGAACGCGCTCAAGAACAAGGGCGCGCTTATCAATCCGGCGCATATGATCACGGAATTCAGCATGGATGAAACCGATGATCCGGAACGGCATCCGTTGTATCGTTACATCCGCAACCGGATGGCGACGGCTTATATAACGCTGAACGGCAGACTCGGCATCGAAATATATCAAATGGCGCGGCAGGCGGGACTTAAAGTTCCGGGCGACGTGTCCATTGTCAGTTTCGACGATCCGACTTCGATGTCGGAGGATTTCAGCATCTTCACGCATGTCAAGCAATACGAGTACGACATGGGGTGCAGAGCGGCGGAGATGCTGCTGCAGATCATCCGCAATGGCAAAGGCGGCAAATATATGAAGACGCTCATCGAACCCGAGCTCGTTGTCCGTCAAACATCCGGTTCTCCCAACGCCAAATAGTGTTTCCGCCATGAAGCCCGGCTTCCTACGACTAGGAAGCCGGGCTTTTGCGTTGTGCCGGAAGAAGCGGATTCAAGCAGCCGGCCGGAGGTTAACAGTAAGGTGGATTAAACTTTTTATAAAATACAAAAAAACATATTGAATATATACAATAGATACTATATATTATTTGTAAGAAGTAGGAAGGGTACAGCCCGATTGAAACAAACGTGGTTCAAAGGACTGCGCCTACACCATTCGCAAGGAGGAAACGCGATATGACCGCATCATTGCTTTGGAAGCGCATTTGGCGGCACAAAATCTTTTATCTGTTCATGCTGCCTGGCGTCATCTGGTTTTTTCTGTTTTCTTACGTGCCGCTCTACGGCATCCAAGTCGCGTTCCGCGATTTCAGATTCACCGGTGGTTTCACCGGCAGCCCTTGGGCCGGCTTGAAGTATTTCCATCAATTTTTCGATTACTACCAATCCAAAGAAATCATACGCAATACGATCCTGATCAGCGGGATGAAGCTATGTATCGGATTCTTGACGCCGATCGTGCTCGCGATTCTGCTCAACGAGGTTCGCAACGTTGCTTTTAAGAAAACGGTGCAAACGCTTTCGTATTTGCCTTACTTCGTATCGTGGGTCGTCGTCGTCACGCTGATGCAGCGGCTGCTCTCCCAATACGGAGGTCCGGTCAACAACTTCCTGGAATCGATCGGCCTGGTGAATGAGCCGATTCAATTCCTGAACAACACGAGTTGGTTCTACCAAATGATCATCGGTTCGGATATATGGAAGAACATCGGCTGGAACTCGATCATCTACATCGCCGCGATTGCCGGCATCGACCAGCAGCAATACGAAGCCGCGAAGATCGACGGCGCGGGACGGTTCAAGCAAATCTGGCATATCACGCTGCCCGGCATTCGCAATATCGCCGTTATCTTGTTCATCCTCGCCACGGGAAGCTTGATGAGCGCGGGTTACGAACAGCTGCTCCTGTTGAACGGACCGGCCACGGCGTCGATCGGCAGCGTGCTCGACGTGCATGTTATTAACGCGGGTATCGGCTCCGGACGACTCAGTTACGCCGCCGCGGTAGGCTTGTTCCAAAGCGTCATCGCGCTCATCTTGATTTTGACGGTCAACCGCGTAGCGCGCAAAGTCAGCGATGTGTCCCTTTTCTAATTCCGCAGGAAGGAGTAACCGACATGAAGAAACGGCTTATCTCGCCATTTGATGTGCTTAATTATATCGTTCTGGCACTGCTCGGATTTTCCATGATCTATCCGTTCATTTACATTCTCGTCTACTCGCTCAACGACGGTAAGGATTCCATGATGGGCGCGCTCTACTTCTTTCCCCGGAAATTCACGTTCGATAACTACGCGCAGGTGTTCGACAATCCGAAGATATGGGCGGCTTACAAAATCACGCTCATGCGGACGCTGCTCGGGACGTTCCTCTCCGTGTTCCTAAGCACGATGATGGCGTACGCGCTGTCGAAGAAGACGCTGCCCGGACGGACGTTCTTCACCTTCTACATCTTTTTGCCGACGATCTTCAGCGCGGGATTCATCCCTTACTTCATCACGCTGCAGAAGCTGCATCTCATCAATACGTTCTGGGTGTACGTCATTCCGTCGCTGTTCAGCTTCATGCATATCGTCATTATTCGCACGTTCCTGCAGGGCATTCCGGAGGAGCTCGAAGAATCGGCGCGGATCGACGGATACGGCGATTTTCAAATTTTCACCCGCATCATCCTGCCGTTGTCGGGACCGGTGCTGGCGACGATCGGGCTGTTCGTCGGGGTCGCCCATTGGAATGACTGGTTTACGGGTGCGTATTACGTGTCGAATAAGGATCTGATTCCGGTTCAAACGCTGCTTCAGCAAATGTTGACGGAAGCGGAAGCGTTGTCGAACGCCGCGCAGCAGGCATCCCAGAATGGCGGGCAGACGATTAACGTCAATATGGCGGGCTCGACGCCGGAGTCGCTGCGAATGGCATTGCTCGTTATCGCGGTATTCCCGATTCTATGCGTATATCCGTTCCTGCAGCGTTTCTTCGTTAAAGGCACCATGATCGGTTCGGTCAAAGGCTGATCGCTCGTGAAAGAAATGAAGTTCGGATAACGGTTCTCGCTGCGCGATCCGGCGGTCGGTTCCCCGTTGAACCTTTCGGCTGCCGTCGCGGACGAAACTTTATCATATACCATAATCGAATAATTTGGAGGGGTTCGTATGTGGAACAAGAAGAGAACGACCGTTTCTTCGATGGTCGCATTGACATTGGTCGGCGGTATGCTCGCTGGCTGCAGCGACAACGGCAATAATGGGGGCAGCGCCGGCAACGCCGGCAACGGAGGCAATACGAGCACGAATAACGGCGGTTCGTCCGAAACGGCGAGCAACAAAGAGGTTACGATCAAAATCCTTCATAATTGGAACGGCTCGGGTGCGGGCGACGTCGACATGACGCCGATCGCGAATGCGATCAAAGAGAAAACAGGCGTTACCGTGAAATTCGATTATACGAAGGGCAGCGAGGTCGAGAAGGTGAACACGATCTTCGCAACGCAGGATTTGCCCGATGTTTATACCGGCCCGGCATGGGGCGGCGAACTCGACGGCATCATAAAAGCGGCTAACGAGGACCAGCTCGTCGACATTTCGGATAAACTGGACAAATACCCGAACCTGGCTAAAGAGATCGCGAAGGAGAACGTTCCTCCGGCTTTGTACGACAAAGCGATCGGCGCCTTCGGCGACAAGAAATATATGCTCTACCAGAACCAGCCGGCAAGCGAGAAGGACGCGAACGATTGGCTCTACGGCTTCTATGTACGGAAAGATATCGCGGGCAAAATCGGCATCGACCCGCAATCCGTTCATACGAAAGACGACTTGTACAATTTCCTCAAGAAAATCAAAGACGCTAATCTGCAAGAGAACGGAATGCCGGTATTCCCGCTTGGCGGCTTCTCCAACGGCTGGGCGGTCGGAATCGGCAACACGATGTTCTACGGATCCGATTATATCGACAAAGGCGACGGCACGCTCGAGCATACGTTCATGTCGAAGCAATACGAGGATTACACGCTCTACTACCGCAAGCTGATCTCCGAAGGACTGCTCGATCCGGAAACGTTCACACAGACGGATCCGATCGCCAAGGAGAAAATCAATCAAGGACGCATTGCTGTTCTGGCAGCGCACTATCCGGCCATTCTCGATGCATCCAAGGATTACGTGAAAGCGCATCCGGGCACCGATTTCGTTCCGGTAGGACCGCTGGAGCGCGCTGGCGCCGAAGAGAACCGTCCTGTCGATCTCGGCATCCAAGGCAACAACGTTACGGTTATCACGAAAAAGAACAAGAACGTGGACGCGTCGCTTAAACTGCTCGACTTCCTCGCTTCCGACGAAGGCTTCAAACTCGTGCATTACGGCGTAGAAGGCGTGCACTACGACATGGTGGACGGCAAACCGGTCGCGAAGAAAGATTTCTTCGATAAATTCAACGCGGACGCGACGGGCAAAGCGAAGAAGAACGAAGGCTTCGGCATCGGCTTCGAATCCATGACGGGTCTTGACCGCACGAACACGCTCGGCGGCGATATCTGGGCCGACCAAGAACGTATTGCCGCTATGGACAATGCGCGCAAAATCCTTCGTCCGAACGGAATTAGCGTAATCAGCGCTTACGCGCCTGGCGACGTGCTTGCGAAATCGCCTGAATACGAATCGCTCAAGCCGTCCATGGATCAAATCGGCGACGTATGGAAACAAGCGGTATTCGCGAAATCCGATGAAGCCGCATTGAAAATCATCAACGATCTGCGTAACCAAATGAAGAAAACGGGCTACGAGGACGCAATGAAATACACCAACGAAAACCTGAAAGGCAAAGAAGTCGTCACGCTTCAAATGCCAAACTAATTGAAGTTTGATGTCCACTCACAGCCTCGCCGGCGCAAGCCGGCAGGCTTTTTTAATCGACAATCAGCTATGGAACGGATAGGAGACGATGAGACATGGCACGCAGAATGAAGGCGAATCCCGAATGGACGGGGTTTCAGGAGTCGCGCCCGTATGGAACGAAGTATGATTTGCGCACCGATTTCGTGATGGTGTACGGCATCGGAAACGATCTGCCGGCACGTATCGAAGGCTGGAAGAAGGCGGGTTATACGATTCACTTGATGACGGGCGTTTCATGGGGCGAGTACCAGGATTATCTGTACGGTAAATTCGATGGCCGCGATCACTGGGACGAAGCGCAGACGGACCGTGCCGGGAATCATATCTTGCATGGCAAAGACGTGCCGTACATGGTGCCGACGATCTCGTTCTCGGAATATCTCGCTACCTATATCAAGAAGGCGATCGATTGCGGCATCGAAGCGATTCATATGGAAGAGCCGGAGTTCTGGGCGCAATCGGGCTATTCCGAGGCGTTCAAGCGCGAGTGGCTCACCTATTACGGGGAAGATTGGATTCCGCCGCATTCCTCGCCGGATGCGCAGTATCGGGCGTCCAAGCTGAAAGCGGCCATGTATTACCGGGCATTGGACCGGATTTGCAGTCAAATGAAGGAATACGCGCTCGTCACTTACGATCGGACCGTACGCTTCTACGTGCCGACGCACAGTCTCATCAACTATACGCAGTGGCGGATCGTCAGTCCCGAGGCGATGCTGGTATCGATGCCTGCGTGCGACGGCTTTATCGCCCAGATTTGGACGGGCACGGCGCGAACGGCGAATGTCTACAAAGGCGTTCGGCGCGAGCGTACGTTCGAAACGGCGTACCTGGAGTACGGCATCATGCAGGAGCTGACGCGCGGCACGGGCCGGGAGATGTGGTTTCTGCACGATCCGATCGAGGATAACCCGCGCTATACGTGGAGCGACTATCGTTTCAATTACCGGCAAACCGTCGTCGCATCGCTGCTTCATCCCGGCGTGAGCCAATACGAGGTATGCCCTTGGCCTTGGCGCGTGTTCTCGCTCAAGTATCCGACCGAAGACGGCACGGGCAAAGAGACGATTCCCGGCGAATACGCAACCGTTCTGCTGACGGTCATGAGCGTGCTGCGGGACATGCACAACCATGAGGAAGAAGCGGGCAGCGCTTCATACACGCGGGGCATCGGCCTTTGCCTGGCCAATTCGGCCATGTATCAGCGGGGCGATGTCATCGGCGAGGACGATGAACGCGAGGCATTCAAGTACGACGGCACCGATTCGGCCGATAACCTGACTGCGGAGCAGCGCGACCTGCTCGATTGGTCCGCGTTCTACGGACTGGCGCTGCCGCTCGTGAAGAAAGGCATTCCGCTTCGTCCCGTGCAGCTGGACAATATTCTGACGTTCCCGGGCTACGTCGACGATTATCGGGTCCTGCTGCTCAGCTACGAGTTTATGAAGCCGGAGCATCCCGGCATTCATCAAGCGCTGGGGCAGTGGGTGAGAGAAGGCGGCGTGCTTATCTATGCGGGAGACGGCTCCGATCCGTTCCATGACGTGCGGGAATGGTGGAACCGCGGCAACGGCAGCCGGAAGTATAATCGGGCCGAGGAGCATTTGTTCGAATCGCTGGGACTTGGCCGCGAGCCTGCGGAAGGCGAACACGAGGTAGGCAGCGGCGCGGTTATCTACCTGCGCGTCAATCCGGTCGTGCTGTCGCAGTCCGGCGAAGGCGCGGAGCTCGTAACGGACAGCGTCCGCCGCGCGTTGGACATTCGCGGGGAAGGGCTGGATTATTACGAGGACGGCATCCTGCAGATTCAACGCGGTCCGTATGTGATCGCGCAGGCGATGGATGAGACGGGCCCGGACGCCGGCGCGGTCATGCACGGTTCGTTCATCGATTTGTTCGAGGCTGACTTGCCGGTCCGCAGCAGCGTTGAACTGAAACCGGGCGATAACTGCTTGTTGTATGACTTGAGCTACACCGCGGGAGCGGCAGCTGACGCGGCTGCGGGGAACGAAGGCGGCGGAACTTCGGCAGACGGGGCAATCGCGGCATCGCCGTCGCCGATCCTCATCAGTTCATCGCGCGTTCGCGGCGAGACCGGCGAGGCGAACCGGTTCAGCTATGTGTCCGAATCGCCTTCGGACATGACGGTTCGTACGCGCATTCGCATCGCGGCGGCGCCGAAGCGGGTAACCGCGGGCGGAATGGAGATAGAATGTCAATACGATGCCTCGTCCGGTACGCTTCTTGTCAGTCATCCCGGGGTGCCGACCGGCGTGGAAGTCGCTATTGAATTGTAAAGCGCCGATCGTTGCGACGTAATCAGCGCGATGACCGGGCTCTGAGGATTCATTTCGTATGGATGCTGCTGCGCAAAGCAAAGCGGCTTCTGACCGGTTAAATAGAAACGACTATGATCTTGACTATAGCTGTAAAATTGACTGCTCTCAGGGACTGGGGGCGGTTTTTTTGTTTCCTGTAATCGTGTATGGAAACTTTGGAAATGACAGGTGGTATCCTTCGAGGTACCTGAGCACATTAATGTGCCTTCTTCACAACGGCGCGAAAAAGACGGATAATGAAAAAGTCTTAAAATGAAGATAAACGGAAAGGAAGTTAATCACAACATGGCAACTGTACTGTACATTACTGCACATCCTCACGACCATCAAGTTTCTTTCAGCATGGCGGTAGGAAAAGAATTCATTGATGCTTATCGCGAAGCCAACCCAACGGATGAAATCGTTCATCTGGACCTATACAACGAGAACATCCCGCATATCGATGCTGACGTATTCGCAGGCTGGGGCAAACTACAATCCGGCGCCGGTTTCGACCAACTGTCGGATGCCGAGAAAGCGAAAGTCGCGCGTCTTGGCCAGCTCGTCGATCAATTCGTCGCTGCGGACAAGTACGTGTTCGTATCGCCGATGTGGAACTTCTCGTTCCCTCCGGTTCTGAAAGCATACGTCGATTCCGTCGCGGTAGCGGGCAAAACGTTCAAATACACTTCCGAAGGTCCTGTAGGCTTGCTTACGGACAAAAAAGGACTGCACATCCAAGCGAGCGGCGGCGTGTATTCCGAAGGTCCGGCTGCGGCGTTCGAAAGCGGCTTTAGCTATCTGAAAAAAATCTCCATGTTCTTCGGCATCCCGTCCTTCGAACCGTTGTTCGTCGAAGGCGTAGCAGCTAACCCTGCAGCGGCGCCGGAAATCAAAGCCAACGCGATCGTGAAAGCGAAAGAGCTGGCGAAATCGTTTTAATCGAACCATTCATACATCCAACCGCGACTGACATCGCGCTCATAGACCGGGCAAGAAGGATTCCATCCTCTCTTGCCCGGTCTTTTTTGCATTCGGGCATGAAGCCGTTTTTTCGTAAATGCGCATCTGTTTCTGTGGTAAGATGAATAAGAATTTCAACAATTATGAAACAAGATCGACGATACCGCGTACAATTCATTACTATCGTTAATGGAGGTCGTAAATATGGGATTAATGGATTGGATCAGAGAAGGCATTACGGGTCAGAAAATATGCCCGATCGAGCATTTGGAAGCTTACAAGCGATTGGGCGAGCAAGTGTATTCGCTGCACGTGGAGCTGGCCGGGAGCCAATCGCCGCGCTCGCTCGCTTTCGTTCAAGCGGCAAGAAGCCTGCAGACGATGGCGGATGCCTTGATCGGAGACGCGCTGGACGGCAATCAACCGAAACCGGTGCCGATTATTACGCATGATCAAGCGGATGTATGGTACGGCGCGCTGCCGGATATTATGGTTGCCGCAAGGCAGGAAAGCGCGTTCGCGAACTCCGCGCGGATGGCTCTTCCCGTAACGCTCGGCAAGCAGCTTGAAGGACCGCAGCCTTGTCCGGAGCAGCATCTGGCCGGTCTGCGCCGCGCCGCGGGCGACATGGAAGAGCTGTTGAAGCTCGACATCGATCTGGCCCGCGCCGAGGGTGAGCGCTACAAGGAAGCCATACTGTTGTACGAAGAAGCGAGGACGCGCAGACAGGCGGGCGATTCCATCGTCGGCACGATTTCCAACGGGCGCCGCGTCTCCGCCGAGTCGCATGAAGAAGCGGAAGAGCAATATTGGATCGCATTGTCCAATTTCATTCTGATCGCGCAAGGATTGAAGGATCCTGAACTGTTGAAGCGGGGGCCGGGTAACTTGAACGCGAATCGCAACAGGCCTGCCAATAAGACCTGCAAGCTGGATTCCCGCGATATTTGGAAAGTGACCTCGGAGCTGGCGATTCGCGACATCAACCGTTCCGGCGAACGCGCCCAGGCGATCGAGGATCTGAACGAGCACTGGGAACTGTTCGTGGAGACGCCGGTCGAGCGCGAATACGAAACGACGGTGGAAGAGCTGCTGGCGAAGGGCATGATCAAGGAAGATTCCTATTGGTACTGCTGTCCGTTCCCTTCCGTTTACCGGGTCAACTCCCCGTACGTCCACGTGCTGGGCAGAGAGATCCCGCGCGGCCATGTGTTCGTCTACGAATACGGCGACGACGGCGAGCCGGGAAAATTCATCACGCAAGCGTCGTTCCAAGCGGCGGATTCGCGTAAATATTGCGAAGACTAAAGCGGCGGGAGCGATAATATGGGTTTACTAGGCCGAGTGAAAGGCTGGTTCCGAGCCGACGAGCCGGCCGGCAGCCGCGGCGAGCCGACGTTCGAAGCTTATCTGGAAGCTGCCGGCGAGAAGCTGCGCGAATTCGCCGTCGCCATCAGCAAGCTGGAATCCGAGCTGCTGAGCGTGAAGGAACGCATGCGCGGACTGGAACGGCAGGCGGCTGCTTGCCGCGGTCAGGCCGAGGCGTCGGCGGCGCGGAGTGACGCGGACGGGGCGAGATCCGCGCTGGAACGCGAACATCACTGCAAGCAGCAGCTGGCGGCCGTTCAGCGTTCCGCGTCGAGTATGGAAGAGAGTATCTTTCAGACAAAAACGCGCTACGCCCTCTTCAAGCAATCCGTTGACGAAGCGAGCGCGAAACACGATAAGCTGCTCATGAGAACGCTGGCTGCATCGGCCGAATGGGAAGCGGGCAAAGCGGTCGCGTCGAAGCAGCAGGAGGAGCGGCTTAAGCGGCTGTCGCATGAAACGTTGACGGCCGAGGCGCTGTCGGAGCTGCGGCAAGGCGGCGACGGAACGGATGCCATTGAAGAAGAAATTGCGAAGCTGCTGCGGGAACGGAAATCTTGATAAACGCAGCAGACAAGAAGAAGCAGTCCCTCCAGGGCAACCCGGAAGGACTGCTTCTTTGCGTTTCGGGACGAATCAGTACACATCCTTCGCATAACGCTTCGAGCGGGACAATTCCTTGACGAATGCGTCTGCTTCCGCCGCGTTCATGCCGCCGTGCTGCTGGATGATCGTTCTCAACGCGGCTTCAACTTCTTTCGCCATCGAACTCGCGTCGCCGCATACGTAGAAATGGGCGCCGTCCTTGATCCAGGACCAGAGCTCCGCGCCATGCTCCAGCATGCGATGCTGCACGTAAATCTTCTCCTCCTGATCTCGCGAGAACGCGGTCGTCAGCCGGTGCAGAAGGCCGCTTGCGCTCATGTCGTCCAACTCATCCTTGAAGTAGTAATCGTACGCTTCGCGCTGCTCGCCGAAGATGAGCCAGTTCCGTCCCGATGCCGCTTCGGCGCGACGTTCCTGCAGGAATCCGCGGAACGGTCCGATACCCGTTCCTGCGCCGACCATGATCATGGGGACGCTCGGGTCTGCCGGCGGACGGAAGTGAGGCGTCTTTTGGACGAAAATCGGCACCTCGCCGGCGTCGCCCGCCCGCTCGGCGAGATAGACGGAGCAGACGCCTTTGCGCGGCTTGCCGTTCTGCTCGTACCTGACGGTCGATACTGTGATGTGCACCTCGTCGGGATTGTGTTTGGCGCTCGAGGAGATGGAGTAGAGCCTCGGCTGCAGCGGCTTCAACGCGCCGATGAAGCCGCTGGCATCGACGGCGATCGGAATTTCCCGCAGCAGATCAGACAGCTGGCGCTCCCGAACCCACTGCTTCAGCTCTTGTTTGCGGTCATCCTGGAGCAAACGGGCCAACCATTCGCTGCCCGAACGCGCTTGGACGAACTGCAGCAGTCCCGGCGTGATCCGCGTAATGTCGAAATGCTTGGCCAGCGCAGCATCCAACGTCATCTCTTTGCCTTTGACGAATACGGGCGCGTCAGGCCGTTCTTGTATGGCGGCAATGATTTCGCGCACGGTATCCGGATCGTTCGTCGGCCATACGCCAAGCGCGTCGCCGGATTCGTAGCGGAGTCCGGTATGCCGCAAATCGAAGATATAATGGCGGGTGTCCTTCTCCGAGCCGGGCTGATTGAGCGGTTTCGAGGCTGCGAGTTTAGCCATGAGCGGATGATTGCGGTCATAAGATCGGATGTCGGCTGCCGCCGCTTCTTCGGCTCTAGCAAGCTGCGCTTCGCGGAACGCTTGGACTGCGCGTTCCATGGCCGGCTGCCATTGCTTCAGCTGTTCTTCGTGATCGGAGTCGCAGTCGGTGCGCGCGATCAGCCGCTTCGCTCCGAGCTGCTGCAGCCGTTCGTCCAGATTGCGCCCGAAGCCGCAAAACTGATCGTAACTGGAGTCCCCGAAGGCGAGGACGGCGTAATGAAGCTCTTCGAGCTTCGGAGCGGCAGCGCTCTGCAGAAGCTGCCAGAACGAAGCGCCGTTATCCGGCGGGTCTCCGGCGCCGAAGGTGCTTGCGATGAAGATGAGCAGGCGCTCGGAAGGAAGCTCGGCGAAAGGATAAGCGTCCATGTTCGCGAGCTGCACGTCGTTGCCTGCCGCTTGGAGCTGCTTGGCGCAGTCGATGGCCGCGCTCTCGGACGTGCCTGTCTGCGAAGCCCATAGAATGGTAAGGCCGGTTTTGGCGGCTGCCGTGCGATTCGCTTCTTGGGCCGGCGTGATTGCGGATGCAACCGCTGGTGTAATTAACGGTGTAATGGCTAGTGTATTGACCGGTGTAATGGCTGGTGTAATGGCTGGCGTGTCTGTTGGCATGACCGGCCCGGCGGAAGCGGTCGCGGCCGAAGCCGCGTTTGGCATGGCTTCGATCACAGCTGGAGCTACCGCAGCCGTTTCCGCGGCGCTTGCTCCGGCTTGTTTCGGCTGCGTGCTTGGATTCGGAAGGTACGTGCGGGAGAACATGCCGGCTAGAATGCCGTCCAGCCAGAAACGTTTGGACTGCTCGAGCGGCGCTGTCGGGGGGAGGACGGGGATTCCGGCGGCAGCCTTGGAATCGTCGGTGCGCAGACTGGCGATGAAGCCGGACAGATACATTTTCTCGTGATTGTCGAGCGACATGGGCGACGATGATTCGATGCCGAGCATGGTAGCCAGCGTATCGACTTTAGCCATGAATATCTCCTCCTTGTATAATGAATCGCCTTCCGATTGCGCTCCGGCATCGATTGTTTGATGAGTGCTGCCGGCTGTTTCTTCCGGCTTCCGGCTGTCGGCGGGAGCGAGCGCGAGCGAAACGGCGCAGAATTTCAATTCGGGTTGAAAGGATATCGGATCGACCGCGTCGTTCGTCAATTCGTTGATCGCAAGCTTGTCGCCGAAGAGATCATTCCAATGAAACGGCGCGAAGCAATTGCCCGGCAGGACCCGATCTGTCACGACGGCGGGCAGGATAGCCGTTCCTCGTCTTGAAGCGATCTCGACCGGGTCTTGATCGCGAATGCCCAGTTGGGCCGCATCCTCGGGATGGATTTCAATGAACGGCCCGGGGTTCAATTTGTTCAAGGTCGGGATTTTGCCCGTCTTCGTCAAGGTATGCCATTGATGCTGGACGCGGCCCGTATTCAAGATGAACGGATGCGACTGGTCCGGCATTTCGGCAGGCGGGAGGAAGGGGCGCGCCCAGAATACGGCTTTGCCGCTCTCGGTCGGGAACGCGATGCGCGGGATGGTTCCGTCGTCGTTGACTTTCAGTTTCTGGCTGCCGCCGCCGTTCAGGTAACGAATCGGATTGCGGTCATCGCCGTCCGCGGAAGCTGCCGGCCATTGCAGGGGCGTTTCGTGCAGCCGTTCGTAAGCGGCGCCTCGGATATCGTAACCCGTCTTCGGGTTCCAAGCCTGCTGCAGTTCTCGATAGACCTCGTCGGCCGAACCGTAGGCGAACGCTTCGGCGAACCCCATCTCGCAGGCGACCTGCGCGATGATCTGCCAATCCGGCATCGCCTCGCCCGGCGGATCGACCGCTTTGCGCATCAACGTCAAGTTGCGCTCGGAATTGATCATGACCCCTTCGCCCTCCGACCAAAGGGCGCCCGGAAGCATATAGTCCGCATAGGCGTTCGTCTCGGTCCCGAAGAAGGCGTCCTGCGTGATGACGAGCTTGGCGGCTTGCAAGCCGCCAATGACCGTTCGGCGGTTGGGGACGGTGGCGACGGGGTTGGTGCAGATGATCCAGCATGCTTCGATATCGCCCGCCGCCATGCTTTGGAACATGGACACGGTTCCTGTCCCGACCTCGGTCCGGATCGTCCCGCGCGGAACGTTCCACATGTCCTCGATGAAGTGCCGGTCTTCTTCGACGAGCACGGAACGCTGCCCGGGCAGGCCCGGGCCCATATAGCCCATTTCGCGGCCGCCCATCGCATTCGGCTGTCCGGTGAGGGAGAACGGCCCGCTGCCGGGGCGGCAGATGGCGCCGGTTGCCAGATGAAGATTGCAGATGGCGTTCGTGTGCCACGTCCCGTGCGTGCTCTGGTTCAAGCCCATCGTCCAGCAGCTGATCCAATTCGGAGCCTGGCCGATCCATTCCGCGGCGAGGCGGATGTCGGCTTCGGGAATGCCGGTCGCGCGCGCCACGCTCGCAGGATCATAAGCTTCCAAGAAGGCGGGCATATCCTCCCACCCTGATGTGAATTCCGCGATGAAAGGCGAATCGATCGCATTGTTCTTGACGAGCAAGTGCAGCAAGCCGTTCAGCAGCGCCAGATCGGTGCCCGGCGTGATTTGCATGAAGAGCGAGGCTTTATCCGCCGTTGCGCTTCGCCTGGGGTCGACGACGATAAGCTTGGCGCCGGCTTTGACGCGGTCCATCATGCGCAGGTAGAGAATAGGGTGGCAATCCGCCATGTTGGCGCCGATGACGAAAAATAAATCCGTCCGGTCCATGTCTTGATAAGAGCCGGGCGGACCGTCCGCACCGAGCGACAGCTTGTAGCCGCTGCCTGCGCTTGCCATGCATAGCCGCGAATTGGACTCGATGTTATTCGTCCTCACATAGCCTTTGGCCAGCTTATTGATGAGGTATTGCGCTTCGAGCGACATTTGTCCGGAGACGTAGAACGATAGAGCGTCCGGACCGCGTTCGTCGAGAATGGCGCGAAGCTTGCTGCCTGTTTCGCGTAAGGCTTCGCGAATGCCGATGCGGACGGGAGGTTCTTCGCGGCCGGTGCGCTTGTGAGCGTGCGTCAGCCGGCCATCCGCGGCGATCGCGGTCCCGCAGGTGCTTCCTTTCGTGCACAACCGGCCGAAGTTCGTTGGATGCGATTTATCCCCGGTGACTTTAACGACGCGGTTGTCCAACACCTGCATGACGATGCCGCAGCCGACGCCGCAGTATGGACATACGCTTTTGACTTGTTTCGTTGTCATGTGGGGTCACCTTGCCGGCGTAAACTGTTCGTAAGGACACGAAAGTATGTCGTGTTACGAACAACTCGCAGTTTTAATGTTAGTTTATATAACACAGATATCCTTGTCAATAAACATTGGATGGTTTATGTTAATAAATATAACATTAAGTGCTTTAGAACGCTTTCATTAAAGGAAGGGGCCGACAAGATGAGCAAGGAACGACTGCCTAAACCAATTTACGAACAGTTAGCTTACTTCCGCTACCAAATTCGCAAGTTTATCCGCTTCAGCGAAGAGGCCGCGCGCAGCAAAGGACTGACGCCGCAATATCACCAGCTGATGCTGTCGATCATGGGTTTCCCGGGGCGGGAGCATGCGACGCCGAAGGAGTTGGCGGAGCGGCTGCAAATTACGCCGAATGCCTGTATCGAGCTCATTCAGCGCTGCGAGGAGCTGAATCTGGTGCAGCGGTTCCCGAATCCGAACGACCGCCGCAGCATCTTCATCCGCTTGACCGATACTTCGAAGGATATATTGGAAGAGCTGTCGGAGATCCATATGGAGGAATTGAAACGGGCCGGCCTGTTGGAGTTTAAAGATGCTTTTTCAAGTGTAAAAGAGAAGGAAGCATAAGCAAAAAAAATTAATTCTTCATATTTGAACAAAAAGTGAACGACTCGTGACGAATTTGTGATATACTTAATTTACAAATTAGCAACGGGAGTGTTATTCGATGAACGATAACAAACAACGAGCAGGCACTGAAATGCAGATCCCATCGCAGGCAGAGAAGATTAAGACTTGGACGTCGCTTATGCCGAAGATCGGTTTGGCGCTTATGATTATCGGTTTCATAATGAGCGTATGCTTTTCTTATAAATTCGCGGATACGAATTTGGGCCTCATGATCGGATTCGGTTTCATCATCGGCGGCATTCAAGTGCTGCTGCTCGGATCGTTGTTCCACGCCCTTCAGCCGAAATTAGTCAAATCTACTGACATGACTGCACATCAACCATTGGAACATATTCAACATTAATGACAACGCGCTGATTTAAGCGCGCTTACACGCAAGAGAGGCAGCGATCATTCGCTGCCTCTCTTTTTTGTTGGGTTTGCCCGTCCGCGCGGATTGGGAGCGGCTGACTGTAGATCCCGGTAATGACAGTGAAAGCCCTTAACTACGCCATTCGTGAACGACTGTTGAACGAAAAGTGTCTGAAAAGAAACAGAACAATGACGGATTTGTTAACTGCGGTTCCAATTGCTTCGCCATCTGATATGCTAGCGTCAAAGGGCCATATAAGCACGCTTGGATGTGTTAGGAGATGAGTAGCAAATGAAGAAACGTTCCAAACTCCGCGGCTTGATGCTGCTGATTACCGGACTGCTGACGACCGTCCTCTTGTCGGGATGCGACGGCAAATTCGTCGTCTTCGATCCGCAAGGACCCGTCGCGCAGACGCAGTACCGGCTTATTATTTTGTCGGCGATTTTGTGCGCCATCGTCGTCATTCCCGTACTCGCGATAACGGTGTTCATCGTTTTGCGGTACCGCGACAAACCCGGCAACACGGCGCCGTATAAGCCGCATTGGGATGACAGCAAAGTACTCGAGATTCTGTGGTGGGGGATTCCGATCGTCATCATCGCGATCTTGGGCGGCTACACGGCCAGAGACACGTACGCATTGGCGAGAACGCCGAAGACCGCCGTCACGGACGTCAAGCCGATTGAAATTCAAGTTACTTCGCTCGACTGGAAATGGCTGTTCCAATATCCGGATCAGAATATCGCCACCGTCAATTACGTTCACATTCCGGCCGGCGTGCAGGTGCATTTCGAACTGACGAGCGACGCTCCGATGAACTCCTTCTGGATTCCGCAGCTGGGCGGCCAGGAATATACGATGCCGGGCATGGCCATGTCGCTGTGGCTGCAGGCCGACAAGACAGGCGAATATTATGGAACGGGCGCCAACTTCAGCGGTAAAGAATTTGCGCATATGCGCTTTAACGTCGTCTCCGAATCGCAGGCCGATTTCAATAAATGGGTCGATTCCGTCAAGAGCTCCTCGAACGAGCTTACCGAAGCCGGGTACAACGAGCTTGCGATACCGGGCAAATCGGATGAACAATCGTTCTCCTCTTATCCGCCTGAACTGTTCGATTCCATCGTGAAGAAGAACGGCGGCCATCATATGGACATGGATATGGACGAGAACAAGGATGACAAGGTCGACACGGACGAACAGAAGTCCGATGCCAAAGACAACACGCATAACATGGACGACATGAGCGACATGGATATGAGCAATATGGATATGACAAACGACAATTCAAGTGAAATGAATCACAATCATCAATAAGATGAGGGAGGAGCACAACCTATGTATGCCAGTATAAAATCTTTCGCCTCCTCATTTTTTGTGACGGGCGATCCGCTGATATACGGAGCGGACGTCTCCATCGCATTAACCTCCATCGCCATCTTGTTCGTCCTCTTCTATTTCAAGAAGTGGGGCTGGCTGTGGCGGGAATGGCTGACGACCGTCGATCACAAAAAAATCGGGATCATGTATTTAATCGCTTCCTTGCTCATGCTGTTCCGGGGCGGGGTGGATGCCTTGCTCATGCGGACGCAGCTCGCGCTCCCGAATGTGCATTTCCTGCAGGCGGATCACTATAACGAAGTATTTACCACGCACGGCACGATTATGATTCTCTTCATGGCGATGCCGATGATGTTCGGACTGTTCAACATGGTCGTGCCGCTGCAGATCGGCGCGCGCGACGTCGCGTATCCGTTCTTGAACTCCGTCAGCTTCTGGCTGTTCTTGTTCGGCGCCATGCTGTTCAACATCAGCTTCGTCATCGGCGGTTCGCCGGATGCGGGCTGGCTCAGCTATCCGCCTCTATCGGAGCTCTCAGGCAGCTCGGGGGTCGGAGAGAACTTCTATATATGGGGGATTCAGATATCCGGTATCGGGTCGCTCGCGACGGGGATCAACTTTATCGTCACGATCCTCAAGATGCGCGCGCCGGGCATGAAATTCATGAAAATGCCGATGTTCACGTGGTCGGTATTCTCCAGCAGCATCATTATTATTTTCGCTTTCCCGATCTTGACGGTGACGCTGGCTTTGCTCTTCATCGACCGTTATCTGGGCGGCCATCTCTTCACGATGGACGGCGGCGGGTTCCCGATGATGTACATCAACTTAATATGGATGTGGGGTCACCCCGAGGTGTATATCGTCGTCTTGCCGGCGTTCGGCATCTTCTCGGAGATCGTCGCCACGTTCTCGCGCAAACGGATATTCGGGTATAAATCGATGGTATTCGCACTTATGAGTATCAGCATTCTATCCTTCTTCACTTGGGTGCATCACTTCTTCACGATGGGCTCAGGCGCGGACGTTAACGTCGCCTTCGCGATCGCGACCATGGCGATCGGGATCCCGACGGGGGCAAAAGTGTTCAACTGGCTCTTCACGATGTTCCGCGGGCGAATACGCCTGGAGCAGCCGATGATGTGGACGCTCGCGTTCATTCCTTGTTTCGTCGTCGGGGGCGCAACGGGCGTTATGCTCGCGGTGGCGCCGGCGGATTATCAGTACCATAACAGCTACTTCCTGATCGCTCACTTCCATCAGGTGCTGATCGGGGGCGTCGTGTTCGGCTACCTCGCCGGCATTTACTACTGGTGGCCGAAGCTGTTCGGCTTCAAGCTGAACGAGCGTTTGGGCAAATACGCATTCTGGCTGTGGAACATCGGTTTCTACGTGTGCTTCATGCCGCAGTATGCGCTCGGCTTCATGGGCATGACGCGCCGCGTGTATACGTACGGCTGGGATATGGGCTGGGGCCCGCTTAACTTGGTTTCGACGATCGGCGCATTCCTGATGGGGATCGGCTTCGTGTTCCAAGTGTGGCAGATCCTGTACAGCGTTAAATACGGCGAACGCGACACGACGGGCGATCCGTGGAACGCGCGTACGCTGGAATGGTCGATTCCATCGCCTCCGCCGATGTACAACTTCGCGGTCGTGCCGGTCGTCGATGAACGCGATCCGTTCTGGGAAGAGAAGGAGCGCCGCGATTTCGCACCTGCAGAGCCGGTTCCGGTATCGAAGCTGGAATCGATTCATATGCCGAAGAACTCCGGCGTGCCGTTCGTCTTCGCCGCTTGCTGGTTCGTAGTCGGGTTCGGCTTCGTATTCGGCTGGAATTGGATGGCGTTCACGGGATTGGCCGGCGTAGGCATCTCGCTCCTCGTCCGTTCGTTCACGTATGATACGGATTATTACGTACCGCTAGAAGAAGTCATCGAGACCGAAAAAGCAGCAGGGAGGGCGGTTTAATATGCAGCATGCCATAGACAACGGCCATCCGCAGCACGCGGCCGGCTCGCATGATCACGGCCATCACGATCAAGAATCGATGAAAGTGCTCGGCTTCTGGATCTTCCTCGTCACCGACTGCTTGCTGTTCGGTACGTTGTTTGCCACCTACGTCGTGCTCAAGGGGCATACCGCCGGCGGTCCGACGGGGAAAGAATTGTTCGAAATTCCAGGTTTCGTCGCGGAAACCTTTATCCTGCTCACGAGCAGTTTTACAAGCGGTCTGGCCGTACTGGCCATGAACAAAGGGAAGGTCAACCAGCTGATCGGCTGGCTGATCGTCACCGCCGTGCTCGGCGCATCGTTCGTCGGCCTTGAGATCAACGAGTTCTTAAACATGGTCCACGAAGGCGCCAAAATTTCGACAAGCGCGTTCTTGACCGCATTCTTTACGCTCGTCGGCACGCACGGACTTCACGTATCGGTCGGCTTGATCTGGATGATCGGCCTTATGATTCAGTTGAAAATGCGGGGCATTACGCCGGTGACGCGCCGGAAAATTACGGTTATCAGCTTGTATTGGCATTTTCTCGACGTGGTGTGGATCTTCCTCTTCACGATCGTATACTTGATGGGGGTGATGTAATATGAGCCAGCATTCCGTTAACGCGGACGGACATGGCCAAAGCCATCATGACGAACACGACGATCACGGATCGTTGAAAGCATACGTCATCGGTTTCATCATTTCCATCGTCCTCACCGTCATTCCGCTTCTTGTCGTCTTCCAAACGAGCATGAACAAGACCGGAGTTATTATCACCATCATTACGATGGCCGTCATTCAGCTGGTCGTACAGCTCTTCTTCTTCATGCACATCCGCGAAGGAGACGGACCGAAATACAACGTAATGGCGCTCATCGTAGGGTTGTTCATCGTCGTCGTGATCGTCGCCGGATCCGTCTGGATCATGTCGTTCAACTCGGTTGTCCAATAATAAATAATCATGAAGCGCGGCTCACTTCCCAGGAAGGAGCCGCGCTTTTTGTCATTGGCGCGAATAGGCACCGATTTACAGGTTTGATCGTTCACTGGTATATTCATAGTGGTTATTGCGTTTAACTCTTGCAAGGAGCGTGAGGACATGTACCCGAAAGCCATTTTGTTAGATTTGGACGACACGATAATCGCCTATGACCATGGGCTCGACGTGGATGGATGCTGGAAGAAGGCTTGCCGTAATCATTTTCAATTCGAGGATGAACAATTAGCAGGGCTTATCGGACAATTCAAGCAGAAGGCCAACTGGTACTGGAGCGACCCTGAACGCCATCGCGCCGGACGCCAAGATCTCGATAAGGCGCGCGCGGAAATCATTTCGGCCGCGTTGGCGGAGGCGGGACACGATGATGCGCTCATTTCGCTTGCCGAGCAGGTGGCGATCGATTACGGACAGGAACGCGACCGCGCCATCGTCATCTATCCGGGAGCAGCCGAGACGATTCGCTACATCAGGCAGCTGGGCATCAAGCTAGCCATGATTACGAATGGCAGCGCTCGCGCGCAGAGGAGGAAGATTGACCGTTTCGAGCTGGCGCCATTGTTCGATATTATCCTTGTCGAGGGCGAATTCGGGGTGGGCAAGCCCGAGCAGGCGGTCTACTTGCACGCGCTGCAGCAGCTGAATGTCGAAGCCGGAGAGACTTGGATGGTGGGCGACAATTTCGAGTGGGAAATCGTCGCGCCGCAATCCTTGTCGATGAAGGGAATTTGGGTCAATCCGAAGCGGCAGGCGCCTCCGAACGATGTGACGCCGTATAGAACCATCGAGCGTCTAAGCGAGCTGCGCGGTCTGCTGGACGAGCTCGCGGTTTAACGCGCAGTTATATCGAAGCTGCTATTTCGTCGCTAGAATGGATAACCACTGCGGCAATGCCGCTTTCGGATTCAACTGCCAATTGCCCAGATCGTCGAGTTCCTGCTGGGAGCGCGGCGCAGTGTCTTCGTCATCGATCCAGAACGAGCTGTCCGCATACAGTTCTTCCAGTTGCCCGATTCGCAGGCCGGATGCGAGCATGGCGTTCGCCATGTCTTGAATCCGCCACAGGTATCTTGGCACGTCTTCGAACGGTCCCGTAAGATGATAAGGTTTGACGACTTCCAGCACGCCGCCTTCATTGCCGCCGAAGGGCCTCATGAACGGATGGATGTCGAACATGACGTACGAACCGCCGTCTTTCAGGATACGATGGATATTGCGGTACATGCCGTGCAGGTCGCTGATCCAGACATGGACGCCGTTCGAAGTGAAGACGAGATCGTATTCCCCGTCGGCAATGCTGCTCAGCTGCATGGTGTCCTCGCGGACGAATTCGATATCCCAGCCATGCTGCTCGGCGATCTGGGCGCTGTTAGCGATCTGATTCTCCGAGATATCGCAAGAGGTGACTTGGGCACCGAGGAGATGGAAGGCGAATACGGCGTGATTGTCGCCGCTCGAAGGGACGCAAATGCGTTTGCCCCGCAGATCGGGCAGCGCTTGCTTAATCATTTCGAACGTTGCCGGCGGGAAAGCGGATTCAGGCTTGGCGATGAGCTTGGCGATCACTTCTTCGGTGCGTTTGACGCGGTACCAGGTTTCGGACCATTCATTCCATTGGTTCTTCACGCTTGCGGTCGGTTGTTCCATAGAATCAGCCTCGTTTCAGTTCGATGATAAGATGGGCGAGTCATGATTCCGGCATCAAGCATCCGGCATGGAAACGCTTTCCTATCCCAAACTTTAATTGACAGGCCAGGTTCCGTCAATCAACATTTACAGGCGCCTATTGACGCATTCCCCAAAGTATGGCTATAATGACTACAAACTTCACATGAACCATGAAATTCGTTGACGAGAAAGAGTACGTCGTCCGTCTGATTCACAGAGAGTTGGGGCAGGTGCAAACCAACATTCAGGCGCTGACCGAAGCCATCTCCGAGAAGCCAGCTGAAATGAGAGTAAGCGGTGCCGCAGGTCCAGCGTTAACGGGACGCGTATTGTTGGATACGTGAATGAGTGCCGCTTTCTTTAACGGATCGCGGAACTAGGGTGGTAACACGGGTATAAACCCGTCCCTTTCAGGGACGGGTTTTTTTGCGTTTTCCAAGCCGGACTCATAGCAGAATCCAAGGTTATTCATATTCGCGGTGAACGTAAGAAGGAGGAGAAACGGATGATCGGAACAACATCGTTAACGGAGTTTTTGTCGCCGGCGGTTCGCGATATGCAGCCATCGGGCATACGGAGGTATTTTGATTACGCGGCGGGCCGGAAGGACATCATCTCGCTCGGCGTGGGCGAGCCGGACTTCGTAACGCCGAAGCCCGTTCGGGATGCCTGCATCGCGGCGCTGGAGAAAGGGCGGACGTCGTATACGCCGAATGCCGGCTTGCCGGAGCTTCGCGAAGCGATCGCGGACTATCTGGCTGGTTCGTTCGGGATGGCTTACGACCCTGCGGACGAAGTGCTCGTCACGAACGGCAGCAGCGAAGCGATCGATCTTGCGCTGCGGGCCTTGATTACGCCGGGGGACGAAATTCTGATACCGGAACCTTGCTTCATCGCGTATTCGCCGATTGCGGCCTTATTCGGCGGCGTGAATGTTCCGATCGAAACGAAGGCCGAGAACGGGTTCAAGCTGACCGCGGACGCGCTGCGGGAGAAGCTGACGCCAAGATCGAAGATCTTAATGGTCAGTTATCCGAGCAACCCGACCGGCGGGATCATGACGCGGGAAGATTGGCTGCCGATTGCCAAACTGGCCGAGGAGCATAATTTAGTTATTATCACGGATGAAATCTACGCCGAGCTGACCTATGGCCGCGTGCACGAGAGCCTCGCGGCGCTGCCCGGCATGAAGGAACGGACGCTGCTCGTCAGCGGCTTCTCGAAAGCTTTTGCCATGACGGGCTGGCGGGTCGGTTATACATGCGGCCCGAGCGAGCTGGTGTCGGCGATGCTCAAGATTCATCAATATACCGCGATGTGCGCGCCGATTATCGGTCAAATCGCCGCTCTGGAATCGCTCGTGAACGGGCTGGAGGAGAAGGACCGGATGGTGGAATCGTACGACAAGCGAAGACAGTTCTTCGTTGCCGGACTTCGCAAGATCGGTCTCCCTTGCCATGAACCGCTCGGATCGTTCTATGCTTTCCCGTCGATCGCGCGGACAGGACTGAGCTCGGATGAATTCGCGACCAGGCTGCTGGACGAAGTCGGCGTCGTCGCCGTGCCGGGACATGTGTTCGGCGTTGGCGGCGAAGGCTTCATTCGCTGCTGCTACGCTGCCGCGCAGTCGCAGCTGGAAGAGGCGCTCGAGCGGATCGATACGTTCGTGCAGACGTTATAACGTGTTCAACGATCTACTTGATGCTCTGCATGGGATTCTACATGGGGTTCGTATGGAAATAGTCGATGAAGTGCTGCGCCCGCTTGGACAGCAAATGATCTTTCAACCAGAGGATGCCGATGTCCGATTGGAAATTGGCATCCCGGATGGGAAGCATGGTCACATCGCCGTACGGGAAAGAAGACAAGATCGATTTCGGAAATACGGTGACTCCGATACCGGAAGCAATTAGGGACATAATAACAGTAACGCTTGAACATTCGCAGATGATGTTGGGCTCCAAGCCGTGCCTTCTGAACTCGTTCACGACTTGCTCGTGCATGCGGATCGTCTTGTCCGTCTTCAATGCGAGCAGCGGGTACTCCGCTAGTTCATTCATCGAGATGCCGGGTTCGCCATCGTCGGACTTCGGTACCCACGAGCTTGGGAAGACCGTCACGTACGGGTCGGAGGGCAGCGGCAAGGTCGACAGCTTGGCAGGCAGGATGCCGGTTTCGAAAGGAAGGCGGGATACGACGAGCTCGATCGCGCGCTTCTCCAACATTTCGCCGAGCAGAAAATGATCGCCTTCGGTAATTTTGAACGTGATTTGCGGATAGGCCGTGCGCAGCTGCTGAATGGGCTTCGGCAGAATCGACACGCAGGAGACGACGGCGCCGATCGAGAGCGTGCCGCGGACGCCTTCTTCCAGTTCCTTGACCTCCAGCATGGTTTCGTCGAGCTGCGCGAGCAGCGATTCGGCTTTGGAGCGTAGCAATTCGCCCGCAGCGGTCAGCGTCAGCTGTTTCCGGCCGCGTTCGAACAGCTTCGCGCCTAATTCCTCCTCCATCAGCATCAACTGGCGGCTCAGCGGCGGCTGTTCCATATGAAGCAGCTTGGCGGCGCGCGTTATTTGTTTCTCTTCCGCGATAGCGAGGAAGTATTTTAATTGTTTCAAGTCCATGGGATTCGCCTCTTACCATACCTTCAGGGTATGCAAAATGGATAAAATAGATATTATTAATATATCTACAGGCATAGTAAAATGCAATTAGGACTCAATCTGGCAATGAAAACAAGCGAAAGAAGGGATCTCCATGATCGCAGCCACACCGATTCAAATCGAACGCACCACGAACCCGAAAGTGAAACCAGATCAAGACAAACTGGGCTTCGGCGTTCATTTTACGGATCATATGTTCATTATGAATTACACGTCCGAGGAAGGCTGGCATCAAGCGCGCATCGTGCCTTACCAGCCCATCACGCTGGATCCGGCCGCGAAAGTGTTCCATTATGGACAAACCGTATTCGAAGGCTTGAAAGCGTACCGCACCGAAGACGGCCGCGTGCAGCTGTTCAGACCGGACATGAACTTCAAGCGGCTTAACCGTTCCAACGACCGCATGAGCATTCCGCCGATTCCGGAGGAGCTGGGGATCGAAGCGGTCAAGGAATTGACGAACATCGACCAGGATTGGATTCCGGACGGCGCGGGCAATTCGCTATACATCCGTCCGTTCGTCATCGCAACCGAACCATTGCTTGGCGTTCATCCTTCGCACGAGTACCAGTTCATCATCATCATGTCGCCGGTAGGGGCTTATTATCCGGAAGGCATTAACCCGGTCAAAATCTTCGTCGAATCCCGCTACGTGCGCGCCATGGTAGGCGGCGTCGGCGAAGCGAAGACGGCCGGCAACTACGCGGCAGGCCTTAAAGCGCAGGAAGCCGCGAACGAGCAAGGCTACACGCAAGTGCTCTGGCTCGACGGCGCAGAGCATAAATATATCGAAGAAGTCGGCAGCATGAACGTGTTCTTCAAAATCGACGGCACTGTCTATACGCCGGCGCTGAACGGCAGCATCCTGGACGGCATCACGCGCAACTCGACGATCCAGCTGCTGAAGCATTGGAACATCCCTGTCGTGGAGCGCGTGCTCTCGGTCGAAGAAATCTACGAAGCGGGCCGCAGCGGCAAGCTGGAAGAAGCATTCGGCACCGGAACGGCAGCCGTCATTTCCCCGGTCGGCGAGCTGAACTGGCTCGGCGAGAAGCTGGTTATCAACGGCGGCGCAACGGGCGAAGTTTCCGAGAAGCTGTACAATAACCTGACTGGCATTCAATACGGCAAGCAGGAAGATCCATTCAGCTGGATGGTTGAAGTCAAGTAAAGCGAAGTAAAACGAATTCTTGTGAACTAAAGCGAACTAAAGCGAACTAAAGCGAACTAAAGCGAAATACAACAAAGACCGCGCCGGGCGCGGTCCGAGTAAGCCGTGCAGGTCCGATGGGACCTGCGCGGCTTTTGTTTTATCTAGCGTCAGGGTAGCGGAAGTCGTTCATTGTCCCGCATATTGCTGGGCGTATTGAAACGTGAGCGTGCGGGGCTGTTCGGCGCCTTCATTCTTGCGCCACGTGAACGTTTGGACATCCGAGGTTAACGGCTGTCCTGTCGCTTGAATGAATGGTTCGGCGTTCTGGAAAATGACCTTGCCGAGCAGACCGAGCGCTTTCGTGCTGTAATGCATCGGAATGGCAACGGATGGCTTGAGCTGCCGGACGACTTGCGCCGCTTCCGCGCCGTTCAACGTCATTCTGCCGCCAACGGGAACGATAAGCACGTCCACGTGGCCGATTTCCGCAACCTGCTCCTCTGTCAGCAAGTGTCCAAGATCGCCGGCATGGCAGACGACTACGCCGTCCATTTCGATAAGGAAACAGATGTTGCCGCCGCGTTTCGCGCCATTATGTTTATCGTGGAAGGTACGGACGCCGCGGATCGAAACATCCTTGATCGTTTGCGCCTCGGGTTGATCGATCAGCTTGTAATTGCCGGAAGCCACTTTAATCTGATTGTGGTCTTTATGATTGTGCGTGACAACGACCAGATCGGCCTCGATCGCCTTCGGCATGCGGTAGCCGAGAAACTTGCCGTAAGGATCGATCAGCACGCGCGTACCGTTCTCGGAGGTCAGAAGAAAGCTGGAATGTCCGTACCAAATCATTTTCATCGTCGTGAGCCACCTTCTATTCTTATATGTGCAAATAATAGCACATTTAATTCATACTCGTAAAGGGCAAGATCGGAACGGTGTTGAAACCAAATACTTGCAGCATTCCGACTATTGGAAACTTAAAGGCATGAGATGGTTCTACTGCGGAAAAGGCGGTGGGCGCTGCTTCAATCAGCGTTTGGCGCTAACGAATCGTGGTGTTCTTAATAGGTCGAAGAGAGGTGGAATTTTATTCTAACGAATCTCAGCGGCCTTATGTGATACAGAATACGCGAAAACAGGCGGGAAAACGAGATTTTACAAGTTATAACGCTTGTAGGGTTCGTTAGAAATTCGTAATAACGAAATTGGGCTAAATAAGGTTATTAGGATTCGCTAGCCAGGCGCGGGTGCTCCGGCCTAATGCACCTCGAGCATCGGCATACGGTTCTGAGCCGCGGTATCGTCGGCGCCAGCTATGCCGCGCGTCAGCCGGCCGTTTCATGCGGCAAAAAAGGCCCTCTTCCCGTCCATTCAACGGGGAGAGGGCCTTTTGCTTGCCTGCTATGCGTCCGCGACAGTGCGTCCGCGACAGTACGTTTCCGCTCGGAGTCCGAAGCCCGGAGTCCGAAGCTCGAAGCTCTGAGCTCGGCGCCTTAGGAGACGGTTTCCGGATAGGGGAATAAATCGACGATCCGCGTGCTTTGCCCGCTTTCGTTCGTGAAGACGACATGCTCGCGCCGCAGCTCGCACGGGCTGTTCAAGCCGCATGCCGCGGCGAGCGAGAACAGGCCTTCGCGCATTTGCAGGATATAGTTCATGACGCGCCATTGTTTCTCCTCCGGCACCAGCGCTTCCTGGAATTTGTCATCCGTCGTCGTGATGCCCGTCGGACATTTGCCGGTATGGCACTGCATCGCCATGATGCAGCCGTTCGCCATCATGAAGCCGCGCGCCGAATTGACGGCATCGGCGCCGAGCGCCAGCGCGACGGCTACTTTATCGGGCGTAATCAGCTTGCCGGACGCGAACAGCTTGATCCGGTCGCGGACGCCGAATTTACGCGCGGCGTCATCGAGAATGAGCAGGCCCGCGAAGAGGGGCAGCCCCATGCCATCGGCCATCGCCTTGAAGGTCGCGCCGGAGCCGCCTTCGGAACCGTCGACCGTAATGAAGTCCGGATAGATGTCGAGCGCCAGCATCGCCAGGAAGAACGGCTCGAGGCGCTTGGGATCGCCGACGACGATTTTGACGCCGACAGGCTTGCCGCCCTCATCCTGCAGCGTGCGGATGAAACGAAGCGCTTCCTCGGGGTTCGTCAAGAACTCGAACCGATTCGGCGAGTTGACCGTCTTCCCGATGGGGACGAGACGGGCTTTCGCTACGGGTGCCGTCACTTTGGCGCCTTCCAAGTGGCCGCCGCGGATCTTGGCGCCTTGATGGAATTTGAGTTCGAACGCCTTAATGTTAGGAATGGCGGCTTTCTCCTTGAAGGCCGCAATCGAGAATTTGCCCTCGTGATCCCGGTAGCCGAACAGGCCGGGTCCGATCTGGGCGACGATGTCGGCTTTGGTGTCCACGTGCACGTCAGCGACGCCGCCCTCGCCGGTATTGATCCACGAACCGCCGGCCATGCGCGCGCCGCTGCCCGTAGATTGAATATAGTGCTCGCCGACCGCGCCGAATGAGGTCGCCGACGCGCCGAACATGCCTTTGAGCCGCCACGGTTCCCGCCGTCCGCCGCCGACTACGATGGCATCTTCCTCCGCCAGCAGCCAAGGCTTCACTTGTTCGTCCACGATTTTCTCCTGCCGGGTGAAGAGGCCTTCATTCGTAATGACGTATTTGCGCCCGGGACGGACGACTTCGTTATCGACGCGCAGCTCGGTCGTCAGCTTCGGGAACATCGCGTTGGATAGATAATAGCCGGGTTTCTCGTAATCGCGCCTGCCGCCGAAGGAGATGAGATCCGTACGGTACTTCGCCGCATAGACGAGCCCGACGAAATCGGCCCGCGAGAACGGTTTGCCCTCCGTATCGTTATCGAACCAATATTGACGGAATTCGGGGCCGAGCTTCTCGAGCAAGTAGCGAACCCAGCCAAGGAAAGGATGGGAACGGATAATAGAATGCTTCGGTTTCTTGGATAGCGCGAACATGTAGCCGAAGAACGCGAGGGGAGGGACGAGAACGATGATGAGCAGCACAACAAGAATAACCGTGAACAGCATGCAAGATGACCTCCATAGGACAGTTATGGCTTACGATGAACAGGTATATTCTACCACGATCCACTGTATTCATTCGTGGAGGAACGATGAATTATTCCCGGCAGCGAGCGGAAGCATCAATCTGAATCTATAACTCTATGAAAAACAGACATGCGCGTAATTCCTATCATTTGCGCACTGCATATGCTGAATGAAGACAACTCTTGCTCACCTTCATGCAAATTATAGTTGTCAAAGGATGATAGAATGCCGCGCACACCATTGGCCAGATTACTTCGAGAAATGTATGTCGTCGCAGGGGCATCGCAATACAACCAAGTATCGATTGAAAAAGTGATTAAGGAACGACAGGAGAAGCGCAAAATCATGCTGGAGCGGCTTGGTAACGGATCGGTAAGCAGCAAGGAAGAGCCTGAAGCCGCGGTTAAGGCGAACGAAGGCCTGCAGCCGGTTTCCCGCCAATTAAGCGCATCGCCGCCGCGCATCGTCATTGTCGGGGCGGGGCTCGCCGGATTAACATGCGCTTATCGGCTGAAACAAGCCGGATACGCGGCGATTATCTATGAAGCCGACGATAAACCGGCCGCGGGCCGCTGCAGTACGCGATACGGCGACTTTGACGAGGGGCAGGTCGCGGAACGCGGCGGCATGCTCATCGATACAGGCCATCGAGCCATTCGGCGGCTCGCAAGGGAGATGAGGTTGAAATTGACCGATCTGCTCGCGGCGGAACCGCCTGGAACGGAGCCCTGTTATTATTTCGACGGTCAGCCGTATACGTTCGCTGAAGCCGCGGAAGACTTCAAGGCCGTATTGCCGAAGCTGAACCGGGATTTGCAGCTCGCGGGCTTCCCGACGCTATATGATTGCCGCACGAAGCGGGCGTTTGAGCTGGATCATATGTCTGTCACCGACTGGATCGAAGCTTCCGTTCCCGGAGGGATGTCGTCCAAGTTCGGAAGGCTGGTCGATATCGCCTGCACGATTGAATACGGGGCGGAATCCAGTTCGCAGAGCGCGCTGAATTTTCTCTATTTGCACGGATTGCTGGAAGAAGCGGACGCCTTCCGCATGTTCGGTCTGTCCGACGAGCGGTTTCATATTCGCGGCGGCAACGAGCAGTTGATGCATCGGCTGGCCGAGAAGCTGGACGAGCAAAACATCGCACGGGGGCACAGGCTCGTAAGCATGACCGAGAACGCGGACGGCAGCTATAAGCTTGCTTTTCAACACGACGGGGCGATTGTCGACGTAGAAGCGGACAAGGTCGTAATGACCGTTCCATTCTCGATTCTGCGATCATCCGTCGATATTAGCCAAGCCGGATTCAAGCCGCTCAAGCTGGAGGCGATCCAAGAGCTCGGCATGGGAACGAACAGCAAGCTGCATCTTCAGTTCGCGGACCGGCACTGGCTGTCGCTCGGCTCGAACGGGGATACGATAGCCGATACCGGTTACCAGAATACATTCGACGTGGTCAGAGGACAGCCCGGAACGGCCGGCATGCTCGTCGATTACACGGGCGGCATCATTGGAGAAGGCATGATTACGGGGACGGCGGAGGAGCGGGCCATGCAGTTCCTGCAGCAGATCGAACCGGTCCTTCCGGGGCTGTCGGCGAAGTGGAACGGCAAGGCGGCGCGTGACTATTGGCTGGGCAATCCGTATTCGCTGGGTTCGTATTCGTACCGCAAGATCGGCCAGTATACGAAGTTTGGCGGCATCGAAGGCGCGCGCGAAGGGATTCGCGGCAGCTGCCATTTCGCCGGGGAACATACATCCATCGAGTTTCAGGGCTACATGAACGGTGCGGTGGAAAGCGGGGAGCGGGCGGCACAAGAGATTATTGGGGATTTGAAGAACGATTCGAGGCTTGATTTGAAGAACGAGCATCCATAAGACAAGGCGGTCCCAATGATTGGGCCGCCTTGTTTGCATCCTGCGCCATGTTATGCTTTGCACGCCGTACATCGACTTACACGACTTCGATCGCGAAAGAATACGTCGATTTGCCTTGATTCGACGTCCAATCGCAATGAATGCTGTAATGATAGACGCCCTTCGTGCCGGGTACGACATAAGGGTCGCCCGTAAACCCTTTGTCCTCATTGAGGAGCGTGCATGTCTTGGCGCCATCTGGCTGCTTAACGTCCAGCTTCGAACCTGCGGATGCGTGTGTCATGATTGCGGTGGCGATCGACAGCTCAATGGACGTGCAGCTTCCCTTGCCCTCCGGCGGACACCACGAGTAGCTGACGAGATCCATCTCGGCGGGCCGGCCGTTTATCGTCATTTCAGGCATAGGCGGATGTCGATCCGGCGTCCAGCTTACCGAGGTGACCGGGACTGCGGATTCGGGCGCCGGCGTGCCGTCGCGGCTCGTTGCAGACGAACAACCCGCGAGACCCAAGACGACCAAACATAGAAACAGAGGAAACCATACATGTCTGCGCATGCGTTCGACCTACTCTCTTGACGTTAGTATTGAGGAACCGATCTGATCTCCAGACGAGCCGATTCATCAAAATGTTTCCAGCCCGAAACAATTCGCGAAGCCGACGAGGTCCGCTCTATTAAAATTTCGAAGCATTTTTCCGCTTAAAGCTTGTTCAAGCAGGGCTGAAAATGTAATAATAAACAACGTAATGTTTTGCGGGCAACCGAAATCCAATGAAAGCGGGAATGAACCAAGATGGGTCGTAAATGGAATAATATCAAAGAGAAGAAAGCTTCGAAGGATGCCAATACGAGTCGTATTTATGCCAAGTTCGGTCTGGAGATCTATGTAGCCGCCAAGAAGGGCGAACCGGATCCGGAATCCAACCAATCCCTTAAATTCGTGCTTGAACGCGCGAAAACATACAACGTACCCCGGGCAATCATCGACCGCGCGATCGAGAAAGCGAAAGGCAGCTCGGACGAGAACTACGTGGAGCTGCGTTACGAGGGATTCGGTCCCAACGGTTCCATGGTCATCGTCGATGCGCTTACGAATAACGTCAACCGCACGGCGCCGGAAGTTCGTTCCGCCTTCACGAAATGCGGGGGCAGCATGGGCGTCAGCGGCTCCGTCTCGTATATGTTCAATGCCACTGCCGTCATCGGCGTGGAAGGCAAGAGCGTCGACGACGTGCTGGAGCTGATGATGGAGGCGGACGTCGACGTTCGCGACATCGTCGAAGAAGAAGGGGAAGATGGCGAAGGCGGAGTAATCGTGTACGCCGAACCGAATCAGTTCCAAGCGGTTCAGGAAGCGTTCAAGCAAGCGGGCATCACCGAATTCACGGTTGCCGAGCAAACGATGCTCGCGCAGAATTTCGTGACGATTCCCGAAGAATCGCAAGCGCAATTCGACCGTTTGATCGATATGCTGGAAGATCTAGAAGACGTTCAGCAGGTGTATCACAACGTGGAGTTCGAGGAATAGGCTCCGAATATCAAAATGATTACCGAGAGGAAGCCGCCGTTAAGCGGCTTTTTTTTCGTCTCGCGCACAGGTATCCTGCACCGATAGAAATCTTTAGATATTCTTTAACTTTCCCCTTGCAGGCAAATGGAGAATTTTGTCGAATAAAGGGAGAAACATCAGACTAAATAACTATAATCGGGGTGCAGGAGCAAATGAAGTTCAAATCCGTTCCAGTTGTCGTAATCTTGATGGCATGCGTGTTCGCATTTTTGCCGACGATCGCATTCGGAGCATCTTCGTCCTCTGGGCAGCAACAATTGGACAAGTGGGATTTTCGATGGGAGAAACCTGCTGAACTGACCAAGCTGCCGGAACAAGCATCCGCTGCGGGCGGCTGGCAGGGCGTCACCGACGACAAGCCGCTGTATGCGCCTTCGGAAGGTACGCATTCCGCATGGATACGCTTGAAGCTTCCGCGGCTATCGGACAATAGCGGGGCTTACCTTCCCAACGTTTTCGGCCAGGACGTCACCGTCTTTCTGGACGGTAAGGTGATCTTCCATTCCGAGCGGAACAATTCATTCGTCACGAATCGCATCGTGCTCGCTCTTGACACACTGGATTCGGGTAAGGACATGTACATTCACGTCGAAAGCAAAAGGGAGCGCCTGGGACTTGGAGACGGGTCTCGTTTCGGTGACTATCAAACGTTAATGAAGGCGTATGCCAAGCAAGATTTGCTCGACGTTATTATCGGCAGCGCCTATATCTGCGTAGCCGTCGTTATGCTCATCTGTGCAGCGTTTCTCGTACGCCAGCAGCTTAGGAGCTGGTTGGCGCTTTGTATCGTTATTTTATCCATCGGAGGCCTGATCATCGGGAACTCTCCGTTCCTGTACACGTTTTACGGCCAATACGGCACCGTGTATCAAACGTTGTTCGATCTTTCTTTGTCGGCGTTCCTGACGTCGCTGCTGTTCTTCTTCGAGCAGCTGTTCGGTTGCGGATATCGGCGTATCGTCACGCACTTCCGCCGGCTCTTGATCGGATACGTCCTTATCAGCACGGCGATGTTAATCGTCAACCTCACGACGGACAGGTCGATCGCGAATTTGTATTCGGAGATTTCCGTTAAGTATCTCGGACTCTTCATGATCATTCAATTTATCCTCATGTTCGGGATGCTGATCAGGCAGTTGTGGATCCGGAACATCGATTCCATTATTATCGCGACCGGTCTCGTTCTCTTTACGGCCGTGAGCATAACGGAGCTGCTGGTCTACTATTCCAGCGACCAAACCTATACGTTCTTCTGGTGGAAATGGGGCTTGTTCGCCTTCGTAATCTCGCTCATCGTCGTGCTTGGCCGGAGGTTCGCCGATCAGCACAAGCAGATCATCGCCTACTCGCGAGAACTCGAAATCTACTACACCGAATTGCAGCGTTCCGAGAAGCTGGAAATCATTAGCCAGCTTGCGGCCTCGGTCGCGCACGAAGTCCGCAATCCGCTGCAAGTGACGCGAGGCATGCTGCAAGTACTCGGGCAGAAGAACCAATCGAAGCCGGGAGAGGACGATTTCTATCAACTCGCGATCGACGAGCTGGACCGGGCCTCCGTCATCGTTACGGATTTTCTGGGCTTCGCCAAGCCGCAGATGGAGAACGTCGTCGAGTTGAACCTGGCGGAGGAATTCAAGCACGTGCAGGGCATTATCGTGCCGCTCGCGAATATGCAGGGCGGTAAGTTGGAAATTCAAATGCCCAAATCGCTATGTATAATGGGGAACTCCTCCAAATTGAAGCAAGCGATCATTAATCTCATTAAGAACAGCATTGAAGCACTTGAAGGATCGGGTGTCGTTCGCGTTTGGGCCTACGAGGAAAAGCAGGAAGTTGTGATCCATATCGCGGACAGCGGCGTCGGCATGGACGAGAACATGCTAGAGCGCCTGGGAGAACCATATCTGTCGAGTAAGTCGAAAGGTACGGGGCTCGGTCTCATGATTACGATCCGCATCATCGAAGCGATGAGAGGGTCAATTAATTTTACAAGCGAGAAGGGCGTAGGGACGGAAGCCACCATTCGCTTCCCGTCCGCGGGAACTTTTCAACAGACAAGTGTAGGCGCCTGAATGTAAAGCGAACAAAAAAGGAATCGTCGATAATGACGATTCCTTTTTGCATTTGATTATAAACTACCAGGTATCTCCGACATTCGACACTTCAGTCGCATATTCGGCCGGGTTCGGAGGAATGACGAGCGTTACCCGATTAGGCGCTTCCTCGGCAACGACGATCTCCAGGCTATCCGGGACGTCAACGTTGAAGTGTTCTTTGAGAGCAGCCTTAGGATCTGCGATGAGCGAAGCTTTAAATGCAGGATCGCTCCAAGCTTTAGCAATAATTTGTTCTTTGAGTGAAGAATTTGTCGATTGTCCCATAACGATGCAGGCCACCTTCTAGTCATATTTTCCCAAACGTCAATAGCTTACCACATGAATTGGTAGATTAGAAAGAAAAATTTGTCGAAAACCAGTACAATTTACCCTATTATAGATAATGAGTTGCTAGATAGGCGCCTTGAACCGGATCAAAAAAGGAACCGTCGGGAGCGACGATTCCTGTAGCAGGATAGCGTTCATTAGCACTGGTCATATTCGTTGCTATTTTTAGATAGTTCTAAAGGGGACTCCTCGCTATAAATCTCTCTATTTATATGAACATGTCATTAGCGACAGATACCATTAACCAACAAGATGGGACTAGGTCAGTCCTTGTCTAGACGAGGGAACTGATGGGACGTTGTTCCTCAGGAGCTCTTTTATGCCATATGAAAGACTAAGTGAGAATTCGTTGTTGCTTCACATTGGGTGTACTAAAGCTTAAAATCGGTGGCTGTATCGCTATATCCACTATTACAAAAATCACGGATACACACGGATACACATGAGAAATAAAAAAGATGACCCCTTTATAGTGCAGGGATCACCCTTTGTCTATTGCTTAACTCTATTTTAATATGTCCTTGACGTAGGAACCAGTTTAATTCTGACGATTCCCTTTTATTTGGTTATTAAAACCTTACCATGCTTCTTCGGTGACGATAAGATCTTGAGCATACTCGGAAGGGCTAGGCGGGATAACAAACATGAGTTGGTCTTTCTTTTCTTCAGCGACGATCAGTTTCATTTCTTCCGGCAAGTCAAGTTCGAAGTATTGCTTCAAAGCAGCTTTTGGATTGGAGACGAGTGCGGCTTTAAATGCAGGGTCGCTCCAAGCTTTTGCGATAATTTGTTCTCTTAACGAGACGGTTGTCGATTGTTCCAAAGTTGCTTTCATCCAAAAACCACCTTTTTGATTATTTTTCCAAGCAGGATCAGTCTACCACAAAATTTTACAATTTCATAGAAAATGATGTCGATTGATTAGCTATAAGGTAGAAATGGAAGAAATATTCGTATAAAGAAAGTGGTCGAATCCCCCTTGCATCAGCATTCGTTTGGTAACGTTCAACTTCTCTGCAGCCTCGGTAAGCTGATCGGCGAGATGGACTTGAAAGGCTGTTAAGTGGGGGAGCGGTAGACTAAGCTTGTCCATCGTACTGCTGTTTGCTGCAGCCAATTGTGCAAAACGGGTTAGGACGCCATCTAGAAAAATGGCGTTTTTCACGTCTTCCTTCGTTAGCGGCAATGCAAATTCGCCCTTTTCGGAGGTAATCATGCCTATCAGGCTGTTGGCACTGCCCAGGTCGAAATCTTCCTCCCAATCGGCCCAATCGTCGGAGAATTGGAGAGTGGCGAGGGCAAGGTCAACCGCATGCGAAACAGATTGCACCAACTCTTGATTTCCGGCCAGCAGCAGTGCTCCCGTGCTTGCGAGTTTGACCGGCGCGGCTTTGCGGGCGAGCTGGGCCGGATCCAGGCTGCCCATCGGATGCTCATAGGCTACGGCAAGCGACCAAGTCACTACATAGTCGTTGAAATAATTCCAAAAAGGAGAGTCGTGGTCGAATAAAGAGCGATATAGATCAAGCATGCTCAAGTGGAATAGATTGCCGAGAGCCAGCCGTTCCTTCCAATCTGACGGCGCGTCATCCATGAGATCGTCTTGTATAAAGAAGTACAGCATTACGAAAACGTTTGCAAGCGATATATCCCGGTATTGCTGAGAGGTCAGCTTCGTCACGGGTTCAATCCAAAAAGGAAGCAGATAACAAATGTGGTTCTTGGTACTGGATGGGCGGAGCGGGTTAAAGGCTTGCAGATAAGCCTGGCCTTTCTCGCCTAGCGGCGCTGGATAGGCGTCGATCAGCCGTTCCGCTTCGCTGAAGACGGCGGCGAGTTCTTCTTCGTAGTCGGTTCTCCATGTCATCGTGTCAAATCTCCTTTTTGGATAGCTAAGGTTGCATTACCAGTATAGGCCAAAGGTTTATGTCGAACAATGTTAAATCGCGCCGATCTTTGTCTTGCTCGGACTGATCGTAAATGTCGTTAACTGCGGGGTCAAGGACATTACCGGCGCAAAGTGGTATGATTTAGAAAACGCGCGGAGGTGACGGGTTATGAGCTATACGGAGCCGCATTGGCATCATTCCGTTTTGATTACGATCGATACGCAAAACGATTTCACGCTTCCCGGCGCGCCTGCCGAAATACCCGGAACGATGGACGTGATTCCGGCCATGGTTGAACTGCTGGAAGCCTATCGCGCGCAAGGGCTTCCTATCGTGCATGTCGTGCGCCTGTACGAAGAGAACGGCTCGAATGTCGACTTGTGCCGGAGGGCGCTCATCGAGAACGGAGCGCGCGTCGCTGCGCCGGAGAGCCCTGGTGCACAGCTCGTTGCGGAGCTGCTGCCTGCCGGAGCAGGTCCGATGCAAAGCGCCGCGCTGCTCCGCGGCGAGCTCCAGCCGGCCGGCGATCGGGAATGGATCGTGTATAAACCTCGTTGGGGCGCGTTCTACGAGACGGGGCTGGATGCCTTCCTGCGCGAACTGAACGTGGATACGGTCGTGTTCATCGGCTGCAATTTTCCGAACTGTCCGCGTACGTCTATATACGAAGCGAGCGAGCGGGACTATCGTGCCGTCATGGTGAAGGATGCGATGTCCCAAGTGTACGAGAAGGGGATTCAGGAATTGTCCGCGATCGGCGTGAACGTCCTTGCGAAGGACGAAGTATTAGCCATTCTGAACGATTTAAATTAGGGAATCGATTGGCGGCCGCATCGCGAAGCGCGGCAGCTGCCGACGATTGGGAGGAATTTGGACATGTCGGTGCTAGAGGTGGACATCCGGAAAGCCGGATATACGGCGGATGCGGACGTCATTAGGAATATCGCATTCTCGATTGAAGCAGGAGAGCTGGTCGGCTTGATCGGTCCGAACGGCGCGGGGAAGAGCACGACGATCAAATCGCTGCTCGGTCTCACGCGCTACGTCGACGGAAGCGTGCAATTCGGCGGCGAACAAGGCCGTTATGCGTACGTGCCGGAGCAGCCGGTGCTCTATGAATATATGACGCTGTGGGAACATCTGCAGCTCGCGGCAGCCGCGTACGAGCTGGACGAGGCGACGTTCCTGCAGCGGGCGGAGCTGATGCTGGAACGGTTTCGGCTATCGGACGAGCGGCATAAGCTGCCGACCGGCTTCTCGAAAGGGATGCAGCAGAAGATGATGCTCATCATCGGGTTCCTGCTCAAGCCGGACGTATACGTGGTGGATGAGCCGTTCGTCGGGCTCGATCCCCGGGCGACGAGGGATTTCCTCGAGCTGCTGCAGGATGAACGCGAACGGGGAGCGGGCGTGTTGATGTGCACGCACGTACTGGATACCGCCGAACGGATCTGCGAACGCATTATCCTTATCAACAGCGGGTCGATCGTGGCGCAGGGCACGCTCGGCCAGGTGCGGGAGCAGGCGGGCTGCGCGGTCGATGCGCCGCTGACCGAATGCTTCTATGCACTGACGTAAGGGGGAAGAGGGATGAATAAGCTTACCGGCCGTTGGCGCATCGGAACCTTGTTCCGGCGAAGGCTCGGCCGCTTCTGGATCGAGCAGTGGAGAGCATGGCGCACGGCGCTGGACTGGACGGTCTGGCTGTACTTCATTCTGCCGATGCTGTGGGTCGGCGGCGGCACGTATGTGGATCTGTGGCATGATCCGCCGCATTGGCTGACGCAGCTGCCGATGTGGACCGGGGAACGACTGCCGCTCTTCGTCGTCTTCATCGGCAGGCTGCGGACGTTCACGGAAGAAGCCGACGTACTGTTCTTGATTCAGAAGCGGTCCTGGGGCCGGGGACTCTTGGTGCGCGGAACGGCGTATACCGCACTGGTTCTGTTATTCATGACAACGCTCGTGTATGCGCTGTTGTTCCCGTTCTTCATCGCGGTCCATCATTTCCCGGCATCGCACATCGTTGTCATGATTCTATACACTTGGGTATGGGCGTGCATCGGCGCAGTATGGAGGAATTTGATCGAGGCCCGATTCTTGGGATTACTCAAGTGGGTCGTCAAGACGGCGGTCACGCTGCTGCTTGCGGCTGCGTACCTCGTGCCGATGATTGCGATCGGGACCTCTCCGCTGCAGCTTCTGGCACCGCTGCTCATCGGCGCGGCGGCATTAGGTTTGCTGCTGCGCATTAAACTGCGCGCAAGGGATACATTCGAATCCGATGCGCAGCAGGAGCAGCACGCGAGATTGGCCAGCACGCAATTGTTGCTGCGGAACGTCATCGAGCGGAGGCCGCGGGTCAAGCTCAGCCGTCCAGTGATGCTGCGCCGCTCGAACCGGATTTTCAAGCCGTTCAACGGCGAAACGATCCATGCCGAAATGATAGTGAAAGCATTCATTCGCCGGCTGCCGCTCATTCGCACCTGGCTGATCTTCGTATTCATTTCCACCGCTGCAGTCGCCTTGTCGCCCGCCGTGATCAAGCCCTTCGTCATGATAGCGCTCCTGCTGCTGCTGTCGACTTGGGTCATCTCTCACTGGCGCGGCATGATCGCCGAACCGTTCTTCGCTCAGTTTCAGTGGCAGGATGCCGTCTTGCGGAAATCGGCTGGCCGCGTACGATTCTGGCTCGTCTTACCAGCCGCGGCATGCTTCAGCATCGTCGGCGGCCTGCAGGTATACGGTCTGCCCGGGCTGATGGCGATCGCGCCCGGCATATTGATTTGGCTGCTGCTCAGCAACCTCATTACGTCGACCATGCTGCTGCGGACAGAGCGGAAAGGCGAAGGAGCCTAGCATGTACTTAAGAAGCGTCTCCATTGAGCGAGAAGAAGAGTTGGACAAACGGCAATATCCGTTCTCGATTCCGGTCATTCGTTCGTTAACGTCATTAAATTTCTCGTCGAACGTCACCTTCTTCGTCGGCGAAAACGGCTCCGGCAAGTCGACGCTGCTGGAAGCGATCGCTTACCGATGCGGATTTAATACAGCCGGGGGCGGGCGCAGCAACGCCTACGAGGTGGATGCATCGGGCTCCGCGCTGGGCAGTCATATCCGCTTATCCTGGCTGCCGAAGATCACGAACGGTTTCTTCCTGCGGGCGGAAACGTTCTACAGCTTCGCTTCCCATATCGATTCCATGCCGGAGTCGCTCCCTTATTACGGCGGCGTTTCGCTGCATAAGCAGTCCCATGGCGAGGCGTTTCTGTCGCTGTTCAAGCACCGTTTCGGCAAAAAGGCAATCTACCTGCTGGACGAGCCCGAGGCCGCGCTGTCGCCGGCCAGACAGCTGGCGCTCATGCGGATCATGCATGATTTGGAGCAGGAAGCCCAGTTCATCGTGGCGACGCACTCGCCGATTCTGCTTGGCTACCCGGATGCGCAAATATTCGATTTTGACTCGGCTCCCGTCAAGGAAATCCGATATGAGGATACGCTGCATTACATCGTGACGAGAAGGTTTCTGGACAATCGGGACCGGGTGTTGAAGGAACTGTTCGCTGACGACGATGACGAGGACGAGGACTGAATAGAAGGCAAATGTTAGCTTCACCAAGGAGGACTACCCATGAATGAAACGATAGCATTAATGAAAGCACACCGCTCGATCCGGAAATTTGCGCCAACCGCCGTGACCGACGAGCAGCTGAAACAGATCCTGACCGCGGCGCAGGCGGCATCTACTTCTTCCAACATTCAAGCTTACAGCGTAATCGGCGTTCGGAGCGAGGAGAAGCGAAACCGGCTGGCTGAGCTGACCGGCAATCAGAAGCATGTCGCGGAGGCGCCATTATTCCTCGTCTGGTGCGCGGATCTGAACCGGCTTCAGGCGGCAGTCAGACATCACAAGGAGCAGGCGGACTTCGAGCTGACGCATAATACCGAGGCATTCCTCATGGCGACAGTAGATACGGCGTTAGCTGCCCAAAATGCGGCCGTTGCCGCGGAATCGCTCGGTCTCGGCGTCGTCTATATCGGCGGAATTCGCAACCGGCCGCAGGAAGTGTCAGAGCTGCTAAAGCTTCCGAAGCTGGTTTATCCGGTGTTCGGGATGTGTGTCGGCATTCCGGATCAGCTGCCGGATTTGAGGCCAAGGCTGCCGGTGTCGGTCGTTTATCACGAGGAAGCCTATTCCGATGCAGGCTTCGCGGAAGGGATTGCCGCTTATGACGCGACCATCTCCCATTATTATGAAGTGCGTTCCGGCGGCGGGAAAACCTCCCGGTGGTCGCAGGAGATGACCGCGAGATTCCGTCAGGAGCTGCTGCGGCCGCATATGTACGACTTTTTGATCAGTCAGGGTTTCCAGCTGGACTGAAGCATTGCCGATGCGGTGATTGCGTAACGACGATTGTAGAGGAGATTGTTTATGACGTTAAATAACGACTTGTCCATAATGCCTGACCATGCTCGTCCGCCGATCTCGACCGAGGACTTCGACTTAAGCCCCGTCCGGCTTGTTGACGCAGCGGCGACGGACGAAACGGTTTCGCTGTTCGCTTTTCTCCGGGGTATCGCGGGCAGGTATATCATGTTCGGGCATCAGAACGACACGACGGAATCGGTCGTCACGAATGCGGCCGGCGGGTCGGATACGTTCGCGGCCGTTGGCGCGTACCCGGCGGTGTTCGGAATCGGCGTGCGGATGAATGCAAGCGAGCTGATCGCGATCGCCAAGGACATTCATGCGAAGAACGGCATCGTCACGCTGGAGGATCATATGCCGAATTTCACGAGCGGCGGCAGCTTTTACGATATGACGCCGTGCGTGGAGCATATATTGCCGGGCGGGAAAGACCATGCGAAATTCGTAGCCCGGCTCGACGCGACAGCCGACTTCGCGAACGGGTTCAAGGACGACTCGGGCAAACTCGTGCCGGTCATTTACCGGCCGTTTCACGAGAATTCCGGCAACTGGTTCTGGTGGGGCAGCACGACAAGCACCCGGGAACAATACATAGCGCTGTGGCATTTCACGGTGCGGTATCTGCGGGACGAGAGAGGCGTTCGCAACTTCCTGTACGCGTACTCTCCTAACGGTCACTTCAAGGATGAAGCCGATTATCTCGACCGTTATCCCGGCGACGACTTCGTCGATCTCATCGGCATGGACATCTACGACGACCGGCCGGAATACGGCAGCGGTTGGATGGAAGCGACTATGCTGGATGCGCGAATCCTCGTCGGCATCGCCGAATCCAGAGGCAAGGTCGCGGCGCTGACGGAAGCGGGGCTTCGCTGGAACGCCGAGGACGGGCTGAAGCCGAGCGGCAATACGGTGCCGGACTGGTTCAGCCTCCTGCATCGCACGTTGTCGGAGGATCCGGTCGCGAGCAAAATCGCTTATATGCTCACTTGGCGCAACGATAATCCGGGGGACGGACCGCCGCGGCATTTCTGGGTACCCTTCCGCGGGCATCCCGTGTACGGCGATCACGAGATGGTGGACGAGTTCGTGAAGTATTACAATCTCGACACGGTGCTGTTCGCGGACCGGCTGCGCGGCCAGTTCGATTTGAAAGTCCGGAAGGTATAATGGATGCGAATCGGTGCTAACGCCTTAGCAGGCAATGTTTTCTAATAGGATGCTGCTGCCCTTCGACTAACCTATTGACCTGGCCGCTTTAGCGTCTGTAACAAACTAAAAAACCTTCTTCAGGCCAACTGGTCAAGACCCCATTTAGTGGACATTGGAAAAAGCCCTAGGCAACAAGCTGACGCCGGTATTCGACCGGAGTCAGCTTGTTTAGTTTTCGTTGAGCCCTATCTTCATTGTAAAAGCGGATGTATTCCTCAATTCTTCTTTGTGCCTCATCGATGGATCGTATATCATAAGGGTAGAGTGCTTCTACTTTCAGATGAGAGAAGAAGCTCTCCATTGAGGCATTGTCATAACAATTGCCTCGGCGTGACATGCTGATTTGGGCGCCAACCTGTGGCAGCATGTCGTGGTAAGCATGGGACGTGTACTGGCTTCCTTGATCGCTGTGAACGATCAGCCCAGTCACGTCTTTATGTTTTTCAAACGCCTTCCTAAACGTCTCTAGCACAAGCGGATTGTCATTGTGACGACTGATGTGGTATCCGACGATTTCGTTGTTCCACAAATCCTTGATCGCCGATAAGTAAATTCTCTCATCGAATACGCGATATTGCGTCACATCTGTTACCCATTTTTGATTGGGTTTATCCGCCTTAAAGTTTCTTTGTAACATGTTTGCTGCTATTCTGCCATCTGAAACAGCTGCTTCGTAGCTTGTTCGATGTACATATTTACGACGTATAATCGCTTTTATGCCAAGCTCCTGCATCAAGCGTAATACTTTCTTATGGTTCACTATGAGGTCATATTGACGAGATAGCTCATCCTGTATGCGGCGGTACCCTACGGTCTTGTCGCGCTGTTCGTAGATGGCTTTGATTTTGTTCTTCAGATCTTCATCAGGATCGTGGTCTTTACGGTTTAGATAGGAGTAGTAACCACTTCGACTGATCCCCAGATATGCACACAATTCCTTGACAGTTCGTTTACTTTTCAACTCGTCGATGACGATGTGTTTGCTTTGCAGCCCTCCCGATTCAAGATTTGTAACCACTTTTTTAGCACCTCAACCTCCATGTAGAGCCGCTTGAGCTCACGTTCTTGCTTCGTTTCATCTCGATGTGGGTTACCTCGTCTGTCCTCGAATGCAGAGACTCCCTTTTCGCGATACTTCCTCATCCAACGCTTCACTCGATCCTTATCCTGAATTTCCAAATGTGCTGTAATCCGACTGTAACTCCAACGTTCCTCAACATGCAGTCGAATAGCCTCAACCTTAATCGATTCCGGATAATGATGAAATTTTTGTCCTTTAATCGCCATAAAAAAGCACCCCCTAGAATTTCATCGGATTAACCTAGGGGTTTTTCCAATGTCTATTCTAAGGGGTGCACTGCAAACCAGGCCGAAGAAGGTTTTTTGCCATTCGTTATGAGTACTGCGCGTCCAACGCAGTTCGATCATTAATCCCTGGACATCTGGTCAACGAGCAGCAGCATCAGGAAGGAGAGACCGATCATCGCGCCAGCCCATGCCCATGCCATCGTCATGCTCCCGCCGTCCGAAGCCACGTAAATCGCCGTCGGAATCGTTTGCGTTCGTCCGGGAATATTGCCCGCGACCATCAAGGTAGCCCCGAATTCGCCGAGCCCCCGGCAGAAGCCGAGAATATATCCGGTCGCGAGTGATCGCGCGGCCAGCGGAACCGTAACATAGCGGAACACCTGCCATTCGCCTGCTCCCATCGCTCTAGCGGCGTTCTCGAGATCGGCGTCCACGCCTTGCAGCCCTGTCTTGATCGTCCGGTAAGCGAGCGGGAAGGCCACCACAGCGGCCGCGATAACGGCGGATTCCCAAGTGAACAGAATCGGCCCGCCGAAGAGCGATTCATACGCTTTGCCGACCCAGCTGCGCCTTCCGAGAACGACGAGCAGCACGAATCCGACGACGGTCGGAGGCAGAACAAGCGGGAGGAGCAGGATGGTTTCGAGAATGCTTTTGCCGATGAACCGCGCTTTGGCCATGCGCCATGCAATCAACAGCGAGGCCGCGAAGACGAGGACGCTGGCAACGACGGAGATTTGTACGGATAATCCGATCGGGTCGAAGAACGTGTTCCAATCCATCATATGACTCCTTCTGTCAACGGCAATGATTAATTCTTGAATCCGAATTTCACGAACACGGCATTCGCTTCGTTCGTTTGCAAGTAGGCGTAGAAAGCTTTCGCTTCAGCGGCATGCTTCGTTTCTTTCACGACGCCTGCAGGGTAGAGAATCGGGCTGTGCACGTCATCGGTGATTTTCAGCGCGATCTTCACTTTGCTCGACGTAAGTGCATCCGTCTTGTAGACGAAGCCCGCATCGACGTTGCCGGTTTCCACGTAGGTCAGCACTTGGCGGACATCCTTCGCGTATACGAGCTTCGATTGGAGCGGATTCCAGACATTGCGCGTCGTCAACGTTTCTTTGGCATATTGTCCGGCAGGAACGGATTCCGGCTGACCGACCGCGATTTTCTTGATGGATTTGTTCGTCAATTCTTTGACCGTCGTAAATGTGAACTTGGAATTAGCAGGCACGACCATGACGAGAACGTTCTTGAGCAGCGTCGCATGATCGCCGATCAGCGATTCTTTCACGAGCGTATCCATTTGCTTCCGGCCGGCCGAGAAGAAGATATCCGCAGGAGCGCCTTGCTCGATTTGCTTCTGCAGCGTGCCCGAAGAGCCGTAATTGAAGACGAGATCGATATCCGGATGCTTCTTCTCGTAGGTTTTCTCGATGACGTCGAGGCTGTCCTTCAAGCTGGCCGCCGCGGATACGAGCAGTTCGGTCTTCTTGGCCGCGGCTGCGGACGGTTGGACCTGCAGTGTCAAAGCCGCGGTCAGAAGCGCAAGACTGAGTGCGTAAGCCGTCGTTTTTTTCATGGAAATGCCTCCTCGAATCGTTTGCCCTCTAATGTCAGTAATCGTAACATAACTCTATTTTATTTTGTAGTATTTTCATCTATTTAGATAGATTTAGATATAACCAGTATTTTCTTGCTATACAAAAAGACCCGCAAGCTGCCATTGGCTGCCTGCGGGTGCAAGGGCTGAAAGGATGAATGATAGATTGCAAAACGAGCGATAGACCGACAAACGAACCTGCAGCTGCAAAACGAACATGCGGATGGAAAAAGGAAGAACGCAAACGAATGAATGAAGCCCACAGTTCCTGACGGCCTAACGTGCCGCTTCGAAGGGTTCGATATGAATATGAACATGCGAAATCTGGTGCTGATCGTACATTTGCTTCTCGACCTGTTCCGTAATCTCGTGGCTCTCCGTTACGTTAAGCAGGTGGTGGACGCCGATCGTCACGTCGACCAGCTTATTGTTGCCATGGATGCGGGCTTTGATATCGATGATTTTCTCGACGCCGGGCACTTCCCGGATGGTCCGCTTGATCACTTGCAGCTCCTGGTCGTCGAAACCGTCCGTCAACGCATGCGTCGCATCGCGGAAGATGCCCCATGCCGTCTTCAATATCATCAATCCCACAAGAAGAGCGGTCAATGGGTCCAGCCAAGGCAGGCCGAATTGCGCTCCTACTATTCCGATGAACGCGCCGGCGCTGACCATGGCATCGGACCGGTTGTCCTGTGCCGCGGCGAGCATCGCTTGACTGTTGATTTGCTTCGCCAGCCGGGAGTTATACAAGTAGACCGCGTAGATCGCGACGGCAGATAGGATCGCCGCCCAAGCGGCAATGCTGCCTTGCGAAGTGACGTGCGGCGAGCGGAATGATCCGATCGCTTGGTAGAGTACTTGTAAGCCGACCGCGAACATAATGAAGGATGCGATCATCGCCGATACGGTCTCCGCCCTGAAATGGCCGTAACGGTGGTCCTTGTCCGGCGGCTTGCGCGATATGCGAAGCCCGATCAACACCGCGATCGAAGCGATAATATCCGTCGAATTGTTCAAGCCGTCCGCCGACAGCGCCTCCGAGTTCGTCCAATACCCGATCGTCAGCTTGAACGCCGATAGGATGAGATAGGCAGCGATGCTGATCCATGCGCCTTTCTCGCCTTTCTTAATGTCTTCATATGCGCTTTCCATGCCCAACCTCCAATAATGAAACATTCGCTTTGTCATAATACAGGACCGAAACCGTGTGGGTCTAGAGAAACAGTGTTGTCGATGTCCTCAAAAATAAGCAGGGTACAACAATGTTGCGCATGTCCAAAAATGTGAGGTTACGGCATCTTGCATGCAAGAATGGAAAACGATACTTTTTTTCGTTTCTCTTGCAACTTCTTGGAAACTTCATGCATCATCATGAAGTGGAGAGGTGGGAGAAGCTGGTTGGATGTCGTCGAGCGTTTATTGCACAAAGATGAAGATGCCCTGCGGCTGCTGATGGAAATGTACGGCGACCGGCTGCTCCGAACGGCGTATTTGCTGCTGAAGGACGTTCAAGCCGCGGAAGAAGCGGTGCAAGATACATTCATACAGGCTTTTCATAAAATCGGACAGCTGCAGGAGCCCGCCAAGCTGGGCGCATGGCTCCTGCGCATTACGCTGAATCGCTGCCGCATGAAACAGCGGACCCGGAGCTGGCGGCATATGCTGCCGGATTTGCGGGCGGAGAGGGAGACGGAGCTTGCCGAGCCGGGTCCGGAAGACGCGCTGCTGCTTGGGCTCCAGCAAACGCAGCTGCACGAGGCGATCGGCCGTTTGGATTACAAATATCGCGAGGTCATTACGTTGTACTATTACCAGGAGTTGTCGATCGCGGACATTACGGAGCAGCTGCAGGCGAACGAGAACACGATCAAAGCGCGTTTGGCGCGCGGACGCAAACAGTTGAAAATCATTTTGGAAGCCGACCAGGGGGGATGGACATGAACGAGCGCGAGCAGGGAGAACGAGCCGGCGTGAAGGCAGCGCTTGACAGGGAGCTGGGTCGGCTGCTTTTCTCCGGACAGGAAAAAGTGCTCGGGCAGACGCATCCCCGAGGCTTGCAGAGCAGGCTGCATGCCATCTGGAACAAGGAATTAGAGATTCCTCTCGTCCCGGCGGCGGCCATCATAGCGGTGCTTGCCGGAACGCTGGTCCTCGGACGTATGCGAAGCGACCCGATCGTCGACCGAACGGATTCGGCCGTGAACCGCGTGCTTGTCGTCGAAGGCAAGAACGTCTATTGGCAGGATGACTACGAGAGGGCGGTGGCCTCCATTGAAGCTGAAGATTCGCGTTAAGGTGAAGCATTTGGTGATGGGCTTAGTCTCTGCCTCCTTGTTGATCGGCTTCGGCTATAAAGCGATGCCGATCATGGCCGATCTTGCAGGCGTGGATCCGTCCGGCTGGGATGCGGATGCATCGAAATGGAAGCATATTCAAAAGGATGTGCTGAACGACGGCTCGGATACGCTCACACATGCGTTTCAAGTTTATGTCGGACCGGATAATACGTTCGGCACAGGCATTCCCGGTATAAAACCGAAAATGCCTTGGGATGCGAAGCTTCCCTTGCTGATCAGCTACGTGGAAGAAGGACCGGCAGCCGGCACGTATCTATCGCAAGCGGCCAAGCAGCTGGCGCTCTATTATTCGTTGACAGGCGAGAACGACAAAGCCATCCAAGTATTGGAAACGGCGGAGCGGCGTCTGGGGAAGAACGAGACCTATCAACTCGTGCAGCTGCAGGTGGAGCAGGCACAGCAGCTCTTCCAGCTGGGCGAGTATGAGCAGGCGGAAGGGCTTTTGGACGAGATTCAGAAGCAAATGCTTAAAGCGCGGTTGTACAGTGCCGATTTAGACGTGCGTATTGCTCAGCTGAAAGCGAAGATATTGATGAGGCAAGGCAAACTGAGCCAAGCGTTGGACGACGTGAATCGGCAAATCGCGTCATCTCATGACGGGCCTTCATCGCGGGATGCCAAGCAAGACGGAGGAAGTCGGTTGGAACAGCTGGAGGCGCTGCGCCGCGTGCTCCAAGAACGGTCGGAAGAGTTGAAAGGCGCTTCGCTTTCCGTCGTATCCGGAACGGTCATCCGCAGCGATGGCACGCCAATGGCGCATGCAGGCGTCTTTCTGCGCACGCAGGACGCGATCAACCACAGCTTGACCGAAACGGAGCCGTACCAGATGATGACGGACGATCAAGGCCGCTATTCGTTCGCGGACGTGCTGCCCGGAGCCTATCAGCTGGCGCTCGGGTTTGATTACGATCAGATCGATGGCTGGGTATGGCCGGTCAATTATGATGAGTGGATTGATGTTGCCGTTGGGAAAGACGTGACCTACCCGGTCGTGCTGCAACCGCTGATGAGCGTCACGGCACCCGTGAATAATGCCGTATTGACCGGCGACGGCGTAACGTTCAGCTGGCAGCCCGTCGAAGGGGCAGCCTACTACAAGCTGTTAGGAACGATCGATATGAAGGATATGCACGGAACGAGCTCCATTGGCGTTACCATTCACGACCGCATTCCGGGCCATGCAGTCCATGTTCCGATGGATACGCTGTATAATGTGACATCCGGCTTCGCCTACAATACGATTGATGACAAGCTTGTTCCGGATCCGTTCACCTTGCTCGCCTTCGCGTATCCCGGCAAACGGTTCGCTTGGAACGTAGAGGCCTATGACAGCAAGGGGAACAAGCTGACGCAAAGCAACGGGTACCGGTTAACGAAGAATACGATGGGCGACCTTCCGTTCTTCAGTTTGAAAGCAAGGACGTTGACGCAAGCAGACCAGCTATTGCTTGACAACCGCGTGGATGATGCCATGGCCGCGTATAAGTCAGCCTGGGAATCGGATCATACGGATGCGTATAGCTTAGGGAAGATTATCAAGCTCTACGGCGTACTCGACGAAGACGACAGGTCGAATACAACGAGCAAGCAGGAATTGCTTCCCTATGAACTGCACATGGCGGAGCTTAATCCGCGACTAAGCGATTGTTATTGGCTGATGGAGTATTATCGGGATCTTCGGGATTGGGATAGAGTCAGACAGTATTACGAACTCGGTCTGGGGCTGGATCAATACGACAGCGTCGCCTATATCAAATCGGAGTACGCTTCGGCCTTATTGTCGCAAGGGAAGATCGACGAGGCGCTTGAGCTGCTGGCGGAGGTCGTTCCCCAAGATAACAACCACGAGGAGATTGGACCGTATCTTGCCGCGGATATATATGTATCGGGTTCTCTCGCGCATGCCATGACGATCGCGGAACTGTACCCGGAGCGGGAAATTGGCGAGTCCAAGGTCACGGATTGGTTGAAACTGCTACAGATGATGAAAGCGGAAAGTATCGAAAAGTCCGCTTATATGAAGGAGCTCAAACAAGCGTTGTTATGGCAATGCACCGGCAGGCAAGATGAACTTGACCAATGGGATAAGTCGGCCGACTATCGGGCAATGGGTCATTTCCTGTCGGCGTTAGCGAACAAAATCGATTAAGACCGCGCGGCGAATAGCCGGCAAAAAGAAGCAGCGTCGAAGCGAGACGCTGCTTCTTTTGCTTGTCGAATGGCGGCTGCTAGAGGATTATCGATATAGATAGATACGAAAATCACCTGTATAATGTCATCTGTAACATTGCGCGTTTCTAGCACTCATTTCTGTCATGCTTTGAGGTGAAATAATGTCACGCCATATATGGAAATCCGCCGCTTCGGAAGCAGCCGACAGCGGACGCGATGTGATCAGTCTATTGGTTTCTTCTATTGACAGCTCCGAGGAGCCGGTTAAGCTGGACGGTCAGGAACTGGCTGAAGCGATACGAAACGCCTTGTTTCCGCTTGACAGCCGCTGGTCCGCCAATATGCGCCGGGCAAGCGCGTCGATTCGGAAGGACAACAACTTTGACGTGGCGCTCAGGAGCGATGACGGAATCCGTTTGGTTTCATCCGGGACGGCGGACCTGTTCGGACTTACGCCGGCGACGAAAGCAGCGCAAAAGCTGTTCGAATTCATGCAGTCCACTCGTGACATCGACAGTCTGCGAGCGAGCTCACAACATCTTCATGCCCCGGCTGTTCTAGCTTATGGCAAACTGCTGCGCGCATTGTTAAACTTGCGCGCAGCGATTATTATCGAGCTGGCTGCGCCCGCAGGCCCGTGCCGCGAAACGGAGCTTAGCGTTCAGCAGCTGCAGGATGCCGTGTCCTACATCGAGGAGACGGAGATATCGTCCATCTTCTTGCGAGTCAGGGGCAGCCTGCAAGCGTTCAATCCCGCAGGCAAGCTCTTCCTGCTGGAAGGGGAAGACGGCCGGCGGTTTACCGGCCGTATAACGAAAGAAATCGCGCAGCATTATACCAAAGCTGCTCCGATCACGAAGCTCCCTATCCTCTCGGAAGCGCTTATCGAGCGACGAACGGCCTATCAGGCTAGCATCGATGCAGCATCGACCGTCGACATTCTGACGGAACTGGACACCGATCCCGGCGAGAATCGGGAAGAATTAGAAGCGAGGTTCCAGAAGGTATATAACCGGTTGAAAACAGCCCTGGCGCATGAAGACGATTATTTGCAAACCATCCCCGTGTCCGCAGCCGACTATTCGGAACTGACAGAGCTGACGGACCGTTTGCTTGCCAGCAACCCGAGCAAAGGCGCACGCCGGACAATGGATTCTTCTGACTTGACCGACCTGCACATGCTGCTGGCAGAGAGCAAGCCTATCGGCAGATTAGCGTTGTCGGACGAAGGTGATTTCGAAGATACGGACGATATCGACGCGGATCACTACGTCCACGATCCGTCAGCGCGCGCCGCGAAGAGCAAGGCCGCCGCGGAGAGGAGCAGGCTCGCGTCCGCTGCCTTTGCCGACAGCGTCAAACTAGCCGGCAGGCTGCTGAAAGTGATCGATGCCCTGCATGACGATACGCCTATATAGTCTTAAACGCTCATAAGAAAGCTGCCGACTACCATTCGACAGCTTTTTTTAATGAAAGGGCAGGATAATGTGGCAGAAGGTGGAATCTATCAATGGTATGTCATCTTCTATTCCAGTCTGGAGGAACCCATTCATGAAGTTAACTTACGAGCAGAAAGCGTCCATGCTGAAGAACGGGTACATTCATGTTCCCGGCGTCATTCCGAAGCTGATGGTCGACCATGCGATTCGGAATATCAATCATTCGGTCGGCCAAGGGATGGATCCCGCCCAAATGCCGATTTACCGCGCGCAGTCATTTTGTCCGGAGCTGCAAGGGCTTCCGCCGATTACCGGACTGTTCAATGATACGCCGGTCAAATCGCTGGTGGAGGACTTGATCGGCGAAGGCAACGTGCAGCCCGCGAAGTACGGACAAGTCGCGCTGCGGTTTCCTTCGCTGCAGGATCCTCCAGGCGTTGCCCGGCCGCATCTGGACGGGATGTATTCGCCGACCAACGGCGTGAAGGAAGGGACGATCGGCAACTTTACGATGCTGGTCGGCGTGCTGCTGAGCCCGGTTAGGGAGAAGCATGCGGGCAATTTCACTGTATGGCCGGGCACGCATACGCAGTACGAAACGTATTTCCGGGAACACGGACCGGAAGCGCTCCTGAACGGGATGCCGCCTGTCGATATGCCCGAACCTATTCAAACGCTGGGGGAACCAGGCGATGTATTCCTCGTTCATTACCAGCTCGCGCACAGCGTAGCCCAGAACGCATCGCCGTTCCCTCGTTACGCGATCTTCTTCCGCGTCTCGCACCCTGAACATAAACAAGACTGGAAAGCTCCGATGAAGGATATTTGGATGCATTGGCCGGGCATTCGTTCGATAATCGAATAGAACGGCAATGGTGAGTGACGATCGACTCGTGAGAGAATGAAAAAGCATAGCCATGCATGAAAAAATCCGCTGCAAGAGCGGATTTTTCATGTCTTATGGGCATATAACCGTGTCATGGAATCGGCAAGGTAGGGAATAATGACTTTACCACGGCAATTGTGCTTCTTCATTGACTTGAAGCTCGACACGGGTCCCCTTGAAGTAGATCATCGCGGAGTCCAAATGGTCATGACCCATCATTCGGGCCAAAGCGTGATGCGGCGTATGTACGGCCATGGCGTATCCGAAGCGATGCCGCAAATCATGGGCGCTCAAGCCTTCCAGATGCGCCGCTTTCACGTATTTATGGACCAAATGCCGCAAAGCCCGTTCCGTTAAACGAGCACCGGTTTTTTCCGAAGGGAACAGATAGTCGCTCTCCGAAGGAAGGACTGCAAGATATTCGTTCAATGCCAGTCTGCACGTTTCGTTCAACGGCACATGCCGCTGCTTGTTCCGTTTGCCGGATCGAACCGTGAGCCGGCCGTGCGATGGAACGAGTTCGATATCGCCAGGTGCGAGATCGCAGATTTCCATCGTTCGCAAGCCGGTATTCAGCATGACGATCAGAATCGTACGATCCCGGAGCGATCCGCCGTTGCCGGCCGCGGCGATCAATGCAGCTTCTTCCTCGGCCTTCATCTGCCGGGGAGCCGCCTTTTCCTCGGGAACCAGTTTGACCGACTTCGAAGGGTCGCGGGTAATGCTCGCTTCAGCCGCAGCCCAACCGAAGAATCGTTTCAAGGCGATCAAACGCCTATTTATAGTAGAAGGTTTCAAAGCCATCGCTTGCTGCGCGGTTTCCCGATATTGCATGAGCGTCGGCTCCGATACGTCCTCCATGTTGAAGGACATGTCTTCTTCTTGATGAACGGCCTGTTCAAACCAGGCGATGAAATGTCTCAAGTCGCTTCCGTATTCCTTTAATGTCCTGGGAGTGAGAGCTTCACGGATCGCGAGCGCATCGATGAATGCTTGAATCGTCTGTTCGCCGCGCGCGGAAATTTCGGCAGTTGGCCGCATTCGCTTACCCTCCTCGTCTTGACTTACATTAGCGGACATGTTATTCTAATTGTACCCGATACATTAGCGGACATCAAGCAATCGTCTGAACATGCCTAATGAGCGCTATTCTAGCAATAGCGGTCTTGGAAGATTAGGCTTAATGAATAGGAAATATGTTTTTTACGGAGGATTACCATGCAAACAGGTACAGTGAAATGGTTTAACGCAGAGAAAGGCTTTGGTTTCATCGAAATCGAAGCAGGCAATGATGTATTCGTTCACTTCAGCGCGATCGAAGGCGAAGGCTACAAATCGTTGGACGAAGGTCAACGCGTTCAATTCAACGTCGTTCAAGGCCAACGCGGTCCACAAGCCGAGAACGTAACGAAAGTATACTAATCTTTTCTAATCAAGCTGCCCTACAATTGTTAGGGCGGCTTTTTTTATTGTGATCTTTTTCCATACGTCGTGAAACGATTCTAACAAAGCGAGGTATTGATGATGAATAAAGAACAATTGGTGGAAGAAGTAGCGAAAAGCGGCGGTTTTTCGAAAAAGAACGCCGAAAAAGCGGTAACGTGCGTGCTTGATTCCATCCTGCAAGCCTTAAAGGATGGCCGAGAGGTGCAGCTTGTCGGTTTCGGGAAATTCGAAGTTCGCTATCGCGACGCGCGCATGGGAAGAAGCCGCGCAACTGGAGAAGAAGTCGAGCTCCCGGCAGGCAAGGTACCCGTATTCACGGCCGGAATCGCTATGAAACAAGCTTTGAACGCGCCTAAGCATCGTTCGACGCGAGGTTAACCTTCGCATTAGCCGAGCAAGGCGGAGCATGCGCTCATTTCCCAGACAGTGAATGGTGAATGATAAGTTGGACACAAAAAGGGGAATATAATGCAATCACAACATGATTATGCCCGCTTGAAGAAGGATCTGGCTTCGCTAGGCAAATCCGACTTGAGGAAGAGCGTCTGGCAATTGGTCAATAGCATCGTACCGTTTATTCTGCTTTGGGGGCTTGCTTACGTGAGTCTGTCGTTCTCGTGGTGGATTACGCTGGCGCTCGCGATTCCGGCTGCGGGATTCATGATCCGGATTTTCATCATTTTCCATGATTGTTGTCATCAATCGTTCTTTGCCAGCAAGAAGGCGAACGGAATCATAGGGACGATCACGGGTATTCTTACATTCTTTCCTTACGATCAGTGGAAGAACGAGCATGCCATTCATCACGCCACGAGCGGGAATTTATCCCGTCGCGGCATCGGCGATATTTGGACGTTGACTACGGATGAATATGCGGCTTTCACGCCTTGGAAGCGTTTAAGCTATCGGTTGTACCGCAATCCGATCGTGATGTTCGGACTCGGACCGATTTTCTTGTTCCTGATCGGGTACCGGATGAACCGGAAGGATGCCAGACGCAAAGAACGGCTGAACACGCATGTGACGAATGCAGCGTTGGTCATTCTGACCGGATTGCTCTGTTTGTTGCTGGGATGGAAGGAAGTATTGCTCGTGCACGGCCCCATTCTCTACTTGGCCGGCGCAGCGGGAATATGGCTCTTCTACGTGCAGCATCAATTCGAAGATACCTACAACGAGCGGGCGGATGAGTGGGATTTCGTAAGCGCGGCCATGCACGGCAGCTCTTACTATAAGCTGCCCCGAATGCTGCAATGGATGACCGGAAATATCGGTTTCCATCATATTCATCATCTCGTTCCCCAAGCGACCAATTATCATTTGCAGCACATTCACGAGAGCAGCGCCGATTTGCAGAACGTTCCGGCGATTGGCATTCGCTTAAGCTTGCAAGCCCTTCGGTTTAAGCTTTGGGACGAACGTACCAAGCAATTCGTCGGGTTTAGGAAATTGAAATTCCGCCCGCCGATCGTAACGCCTGGCCTGCAAGCTTATCGGATTACAAGAACAACATCGGCCAAATAAGAGAAGCCCGCGATATTCGCGGGCTTCTCTTATTTGGTGAATCGATCGGGCAGGCCGTCGATCGGTGAGCGATAAGTTGAGGAGGGTCAAGAATCGTTGGCGAGGCGATCCTTGGAATGGCCGTCCCGTTTCAATGCTTCAATGCTGCCGCAAATCGCTCAGGAACAGCTTAATGAACAAGATGAGATCTTGACTTGAAACGGCGCCATCTCCATTGAAGTCCGCCTTCGGGTCGAAATGGAGCTGGCCTTCCCGCGTCCCGAAAGCGCGCAGAAACGCAATCCCATCTTGCAGATTGATCAATCCGTTGCCATCAATGTCCGCTTTGAGGGAGGTGTCCGGATCAGGGTTCGTGCCGGGATCCGTACCGGGATCCGTACCAGGATCCGTACCGGGATCCGTGCCAGGATCCGTACCAGGATCCGTACCGGGATCCGTGCCGGGATCCGTGCCAGGATCCGTTCCGGGATCAGGATTCGGATTGACGGCCGTCCCCGTCACCTCGTACCAGACGGTACCGAGGTAAAGCTGCCAGCCGTTTCGCCAGAAGGCAGCCGCTTTATCGCTAACGACCCGCTCGGCGGCTTGTCTGCCATCCTCATTCATCCGAGTAAGCATGATGCCGCCGTCGTACGTATAAGCAGCCTCCCCGGCAGGGGAGATCGCAAGCAGCCGGCTGTCGCTCGAGCTCGTAGGCGTCAAACGTTCTTCATCGCCGGAAGGGGAACGAAGCCGCAGCTGTTTCTGCCCTTCGGCCGTTACGACGGTATAGGCAACCCAATTACCTGCGGTCAGATAATCGCCTGGAATCACGGTTGCGCCGGCAAGAGCCGTCTCGATGCCTGCCTGATTGACGACGAGTTCAGCCGCATTCGTCTGATGATTCGTTCGTGAATAGACGAGCGTGCCGCCGTCCATGACCGGCGAAGCGTAAGCGAATCCCGTGTCTTGCGTGATCGAAGTGACTTCGCCATGGGCATAGCGGTACAGTTGACCGGCTTTCGCGAAAACAACCGTTCCCTTGTCGTCCAGCGCATAATCGAACCGGTCGGTGAATCCGACGGACTGCTTGATGCCTGTCTGCGTATCCTCGATAAACAGCTCCCGAAGTCCCGTGCCCGGCTCGTGATAGACGGCATACCGGCCTTTCACGCGCATTCCCGAAACATCCAGCTTCTGCAATTCGCCGTTCTGCCAGTCGAAATTCACGTACGTGCCAAGCGGGTCCAATCCTTTCTTGTAATAACCGTTCGCCAGTCCGATGGCAGTCGCGTCGAATGCGCCGCCCATGGCACCGTTTGGCGTCAGGAATACGGACAGCTGCGTTATCTCCGGCACGAGCAGGGGAAGCGTCTCCGTTGCATTCGTATCCCGATGATGAATGCGCAGACGATGGTCGTAGGCATTCCAGATCAGCGTGCGATCCGCATCGGAATCGAGAACAAGACCTTGTTCATGGGCTTGCACGGTCAGCTTGTCTCCGGCTTCTACATAGATGGGGAAGGACTGGTTAAGCGTCAGACCGTTCGCATCCGTGGCGCTCAGCTGTGCCGTAGCCTGCGTTCCGAGCCATTTTGCCGCGGAAATCGTTTGGTCCAACAAAGTCGTACCTTGCGCGAGCAATACATTGTTGATGCTCAGTTTCAAGGAGGAGCAGCCGCTAGGATCATCGTCCGAGCATTGGATATGAACCGCCATGTTCGGATCGGCTACGTCATAGGGCAGCGGGGCATCCAGTTCCAATTTCGGCGCATTGTTATGTTTGAGCGCGAGGACGAGCGGGGCGCTCGCAGCGCCGTCCACGTCTACCGCGGACAGCTTGAGGGAGAAGGCCCCCCATGGAAGCGAAGCGACGTCCATCCAGCCCCGATACTCGCAGGAGGTACTGCATGCCGCGGTCTGTTTCGTTAAGGCGATCGCCGGCAAATCCGCTGCTTCAGCTGTCACTTGCCTGATCGGAACGGCAGAATTGACGGTCAAGGTAACGAGAAAGCTGTCCGGTACGAGCGCATTCGCTCCCGGAGACGCGCCTGCCAGCTTAGGAACCGAGGCCGCCGCAGCCGGTCGTGCAGCCATCGCGGACAGCCCCAGCAGGAGCAATGCGATTATGATGCATACTTTCTTGCGCATGCTTGCCATTCTTGCCTGCATGTCCAATATGCCCACGTGATTAAACCTCCTCTTTTTCCTTAAAATGTAAATACTAATCATTGCATGCAATAAAAAGCGATAAAAATATCCAAACGTTTCCTTTTTGCGCGCAAGTTTATTATGCCTTTCGCATTTCCGGGCGTATATAGGGACATGACCCTATTCTGAGAACCAATTCCCGATGAGGTGCCGGCACTTAAGCGGGACTTCGATCTTCGGTTCCAGCGACAAATTTCTACATGAGGGCGTTAGCGGGCGCTTGCCGAACGAACGCTTTCTCCGCCTGTTTCTGAAAGGAATACATTTGATTCGGACCGTGAATTCCTGTAGGATTATGCCATAGTTAAGCTAGCAACGAATGCAATTCATAGATGCTTCGGAGAGGATTGGATGAACGAATGAGTGCTGAAACAGGAGTCAAATTAACTTCGCTATCGAGCAAAGGCGGCTGCGGCTGCAAAATTGGGCCGGCGGACCTGGAACAGGTCATCCGCAACCTGCCCCCCGCGGAGCAAAATCCCAATTTGCTCGTCGGCCTGGATACGAGCGACGATGCGGGCGTTTACCGGCTGAACGACGAGTTGGCCATCGTGCAAACGGTGGATTTCTTCACGCCGATCGTGGACGACCCTTACGCCTTCGGACAGATCGCCGCCGCGAACGCGATCAGCGACATTTATGCCATGGGCGGCACGCCTTTGACCGGCTTGAACATCGTGGCTTTCCCGATCGCGACGCTGGACAAGGCGATTTTGTCCGACATAATGAGAGGCGCTGCCGATAAAGCGAGAGAAGCCGGCGTAACGCTGCTTGGCGGCCATTCGATCGACGACAAAGAGCCGAAATTCGGCATGGCCGTGACGGGAACCATTCATCCGGATCGGATTCGGACGAACGCGGGAGCGAAGCCAGGAGACCGGTTAATCCTGACGAAGCCGATCGGCGTCGGCATCATGACGACCTCGATCAAACAAGACCGGCTGTCGCCCGAAGAAACAGCGCGCGTGACCAAAGTCATGGCGACCTTGAATAAAACAGCGGCCGAAATCATGAATGACTACGACGTGCATGCGTGCACGGACGTCACGGGCTTCGGCTTGCTCGGCCATGCACTGGAGATGGCGAAAGGCAGCCAAGCGGAAATCACGATCCATCGCTCTGCGGTTCCCGTTCTGCCTAGGACGAGGGAATTAGCCGAGCTTGGCTGCGTGCCTGGAGGAACCAAGAACAATTTCAAACATATCAGCGATCATGTGACGTTCCCGGAAGCGATGGATCAGATCGATCAATGGATCTTGTGCGATGCCGTCACTTCGGGTGGACTCTTGATTGCCGTTGCTGAGGCGCATGCCGATGCGTTATATGCGGAGCTCGTCAAGGCGGGCGTAGAAGCAGGGATTATCGGCGAAGTATCCGCAAGCAGCAAGGGGCATATCACCGTACGGCCATAAGCAGAACGGACATCAGCGAGGAGCAAACGTATGTTTCAAGAAATCGCAATGGATAAATGGCGGATGCTGAAGGAGCGCGGCGCGGTAACGACCGTCGACGTCAGATCGCCTTCGGAATATCGGCTGGCCACGATTCCGGGCAGCCTGAACATTCCGTTGTTCGATGACGCCGAACGGGCCGAGGTAGGGACGTTATACAAGCAAGTCAGCGTAGAGGCAGCTAAGTCGCGTGGATTGGAAATCGTGTCGGCCAAGCTTCCGGCCTTCATCAAGCAATTCGCCGAAATTCCCGGCAAGAAGGCCGTGTTCTGCTGGCGGGGCGGCATGAGGAGCAAAACGACGGCAACCGTGCTTGCGCTGATGGGGGTCGATGCCGATCGCATAACGGGCGGTTACCGCGCCTATCGGCAATGGGTCGTCAGCCAGCTCGATACCATGGAATACTTGCCTGGCGCAGTCGTGCTCCACGGGAATACGGGAACCGGGAAGACGGCCATCTTGCGCAAACTGCGCGCGGCAGGCTACCCTGTGCTCGATCTTGAAGGAATGGCCGGCCATCGCGGGTCGATATTCGGCGAGATCGGTCTGCATGCCAATAATCAGAAAATGTTCGATGCCTTGCTGCTGGAAGCGCTGAGCGCCTATGAGCACGAGCCTCTTATTGCCTTCGAAGCCGAAAGCAGAAGGATCGGGAAAGTCATGCTCCCCGATCTGGTCATGGGCAAGAAGGAGACCGGCACGGCGATTCTCATTGAACTTCCGATAAACGAACGCGTGCGGCAAATCGTGGAGGACTACAAGCCATGGGATCATCCGGACGCATGCAAGCGCGCGTTTCAGCTCATTAAATCCAAGCTGCATTCGCCAATCGCGAACGAGATCCAGGCCTGTCTGGACAAAGAATCGTACGAAGCGGCGATCGAGCTGCTCTTGATTCATTATTACGATCCGAAATATCAGTATAGCGCGCTGCAGTATGACGGTGAGCCGAACTATGTCATCCAAGCGAAGAACGCGGAAGAGGCTTATCGGGAAGTCGAACGGATCTTGAAGCAGCTGAGAAGCGGCTCCATTTAGGCTGGCTGTCAGATGAGCGCGACCACGAGCTATGAGCACGAACTACGATCATAAGCAGCCAGGAGATGACTCCCGTATATACGGGGGTCATCTTTGTTTTACCGTTATCAGCTGCAATTTCCAAACATATACATATTCCCCGCATCGAGGCGGCACACTAGCAAGAAAGAAGTTGGGGAGGACTGGCCGTGTCCAGAATAAAGTGGCTCCGTAAAATCATTCCCCTGCAAGCCCCTGTGCTTAACTACAAATCGCAGCCAAGCGAAGAGAAGATGGAGACTGCCTTCGACATTGCTTCTCGCATCGCTTATTTACGCCAGCGGTTCTCGAATAGTTCGGATGTCATTTACCATAAACTGACGACGCCGTCCGGTCTAGACTTAACGCTCGTTTACATTCAAGGCATGATCGAGCAGCCCGCGGTGGACGAGCATGTGCTTAAAGCGCTGGCTGGCATAGCCCCGTCAATGAAGAATGAAGAGCTCTATGCGATGCTGTTCGACAGCAAGCAGTTGCCTGTTGCGAAGCAGACGGTTTGCAATTCGCTGCAAGAAGCGGAGAGCAGCATTCTGGAAGGAAATCCCGTCCTGCTGGCCGACGGCGAGCAGCGAATGCTCACCCTCGCATTGAGCGCGACCAAGCAGCGTTCGATCAGCGAACCGCCGAATGAATCGGTCATTCGAGGTCCGCGCGAAGCGTTTATCGAGGACCTCGAAACGAACATCACCTTGATTCGAAAACGGCTGAAAACCCATCGTTTTACGGTGGAAACGATGCATTTCGGCAAGGAAACGAAAACTAGCATAGCGCTAATCTATCTGACTGGCATCTGCAAGCAAGAATTGATTGACGAAGCAAAGAAACGGTTGTCGTCGATCGAGATCGACGGCGTGCTCGGTTCCAGTTACATCGAAGAATTCATCGAGGATAATCCGTATTCGCCATTTCCGCAAATGCAATATACCGAGCGTCCGGACGTGGCTGCGGCCGCGCTGCTGGAAGGGAGATTCACGCTGATCGTCGATGGCACGCCGATCGTCATTCTTGCGCCGGTGACGTTATTCATGCTCATGCAATCCGCTGAAGATTATTATCAGCGGTATATCGCGGCAACTTGGATTCGGTTCATTCGCTACATCTTCCTGCTGATCTCGATTTCGCTGCCATCCTTCTATATCGCGATCACGACGTTTCATCCCGACATTATTCCGGAGCGGCTCTTGGTGACCGTCGCGGCCGCAAGGGAAAACGTCCCTTTCCCCGCCTTGCTGGAGGCTTTCGTTATGGAGCTGTCCTTCGAAGCCTTGCGGGAAGCATCGCTGCGCATACCGAAGGTCATCGGACAAGCCGTCTCGATTATTGGGGCGCTGATCATCGGAACCGCCGCGGTGCAAGCAGGCATCGTATCTGCCAGCATGGTCATCATTGTCTCGATGACGGGCATCGCTTCTTTCATTATTCCGCATTACGATCTGGGGCTTGCTTTCCGCCTGATCCGATTTCCGCTCATGCTGCTGGCCGGGCTATTCGGCTTGTTCGGCATCGCCTGCGGCATGATTCTGCTGTACTTTCACCTCATCGAGCTGCGCTCGTTCGGTCTTCCTTATCTGGAGCCGCTCACGCCGCGCAACAAAAGCGATCTGAAAGACGTATTCGTCCGCACGCCATGGTGGGCGATGCGTTCCAATCCGTCTTTCTCGGGCGCCTATAAGAACGGGAAGCGCTCCGGCGGACGGAATTGGGACGTGAAAGACGAAGAGGAGGAATGAAGCGTGATAGGTTCGGCACTTCGCAAATGGAGCTGCATGTTTCTCGTCCTCAGCATGGCCGCGGCGCTCGGCGGATGCTGGTCAAGCGTCGAGCTCAACGAAAGGGCCTTCGCCCGAATCATGATGCTGGACGAGTCCAAGAACGGAATTGAGCTTACGCTCGGCTTTCCGCTGCCGAACCGCTTAAACGGAGGCGTTACGAGCGGGGCGACTACGTCGACCCAGCCGTCGTTCGCGCTCGTCACGAAGACCGGCCGCGACGTGGGCGAAGCGTTCCGGCTCATTCAAGGCGATTTGTCGCGTCAAATCACATTCGGTCAATTGCGGAATATTCTGATCAGCCAAGCATTTGCACAGGACGGGATATATCCGATCGTCGATTTCCTGCTGCGCGATACGAGCATTCACATTAACGCGAACGTGTACGTGACCGAAGGAAACGCAAAGCAAGTCGGCAATATTCCGTTAACCTTCGAACGGTTTTTGACCGATATTTTGACGTCCTATGCGAAACAGCAAACGACGTTGGCAGTGACCGCGAAGGACGTGCTGGTGACCGCGATGACAGGCGGGGACTTCGTCCTGCCCATGCTGGTATTCGGCGTGATGGGCGCGGAGTCGGAGAAGGGAGGCAATAAGTGGATGGGAACAGACGGAGCTGCCGTATTCCATCAAGGCAAGCTCGTAGCGCAGCTCGATTCCAAGGAACTAAGGGCAGCGCAGTGGATCAGGAATGAAATGAAGGAAGGCGTCATGCGGTTCGCGTCCCCATCGGACGGCAAGATGATCAGCTTGCTGATGTACGGCCATAAAACGATAATTCGGCCGGTTCTGAAAGGGGATCGGATCCGGTTCGACATCACCTGCAATGGTTCGGCGAAGATCATCGCAAGCGAATCCACGCTGGACGTAACCGACCGGAAGAACATCGCTGCGCTGGAGCAGCGGATTAACGAGTCATTGAAGACTCGCATTCTCCAAACGATCGCGCATCTGCAATCGCAGCGTTCGGACGCGTTCCTTCTCGGTCAGCGCATCCGGTGGCAATCGCCGCGCAAGTGGAACAAGATCAAAGGCAACTGGAGCGATATCTATCAGAATCAAATTGCCGTCGATGCGAAAGTTTCGATCGCGATCAAATGGTTCGGCGGCGCGCAGAAACCAGTCTGGAATATCGATTTATTCAAGGAGGAGGGGAGCGGATGATCGCCGCTACCGTCGTATTCGGTTGCATCGCTTATTTCGAATGGCACTATCTCCGCCGTCACGATCGGAGCAAGCGCACCGTTCGTATCGTCTTCGGCATGCTTTCGCTGCTGTGGCTAATCACGTTCACGGTCGCCATGTTTCGGGAACGCATCTCGGTAGGCTCCTTGTTCGCAAGCCTGTTCGAACCGTTGCAGCGGCTGTTATTCATGATTTGACGAAGGAGGGAGAACGGGAGATTGAAAAGCATTACGCAGTTTCAGATGTATACGATGTTCACGCAGTTTCTCTTCTCGACGGCGATCGGGTTCTTCATCGGTCCGATCGTCCGGATGGCCGGGTTCATGTCCTGGATCAGCGTCATTCTCGGCTGCGCGATCGGTTTGCTGTTCGGGTACTTCTCCTATCGGCTGGCGCTGCGCAGACCCAATGAGTTTCTCGGCATCTACGGCAAAGATATTTTGGGCAAATGGCCGCATTATATCATTGTCGGCTTTGCCATCCTCGTAAATTTATACTTCGCTGCTTTTATTCTTCGCCAGCTGACCGATTTCATCATTCAGATTTACCTGCCGGGAACGCCAAGCTGGGCGGTTGCGTCCTTATTCGGCATTTGCGTCGCGCGCGGCACGCGTTCGGGAGCGGTCATCTTCTTTCGCAGCGCGCAGGGGTTGTTCCTCTTCAGCGTCATTTCCGTCTTCACGTTTCCGCTGTTCACCGCGGCCCACGTCGATTCGGACAAGCTAATCGCATTAGTGACGGATTACCAGCCGCACGGGATATGGGAAGGGTCCATACTCGCTGGCGCGCTCTTCGGCGAAATGGCGTTCCTTATCTATTTGATGCCATTCTTCGATAATAAGGAGAAGACGTTCCGAACACTCATTTGGTCGGGTTTGACTGCCGTAATCGTAACGATCGTGAATATGATCGCAACTCTGCTCTTATTCGGTTCCGATCTGACGTCTAATCTAACGTACCCGACGCTTGAAATGATCCGATTCATGAGGGCGGGTTCCTTCTTGGATAATCTCGATCCGATGCTGATCGTATTCTGGTTGTTCAGCATGCTGCTGAAGATCGGGCTATTCCTGCTCGTCGGCACGATGCTGATCGCGCATCTATTCGGACTGAAGGACCATAAGCCCTTTTCCTACGGCATGGCAGGCGCCATGGTCTTCCTCTCCGTCTTCATGTTCAGTACGATGGCCGATATCGAGCGCATTACGAATTACAGCGAATCCTCCATTCTTATCCTGAAGTCGTCGCTGCCCGCGCTGTATTGCCTCGTGGATTGGCTGCGCAACAGGAAGGGGAAGTTAAGAGAATTTTAAGGACTGGTTCACCCTTTATTTAGAAAGTTCGCTTATACTGTTGAAGCAGACTATCGGAATTACGTACCCGGGGTCGCACGCCACGTCAAGAAGCGTTATCGCGGAGGAGAGTTCCCGCATGTCCATTCGATTCAAACTGCTGTTGTCTTATGCGGCAATGCTTGTCATTCCGCTTGTTTCTATCCTGCTTATCTCTTTGCTCATGGTCGTTTTCTTCCGAGGGGATTTGCAAAATATCAAAGGCCTCTATGAAACGACCGAAGAACGGTTCGATCACGAGGACGTGGAGCATATCGCCAAAGAAATCAAACGGTCGGTGCAGCGCGAGCCCGATCTGCTGATGGATCGAACGTATCTCGACGAAATGACGACGGAATTGCAGCACAAAGACTCCGGCTTGGCCGTCCGGGTTAACGGCTCGCTCATCTATCTGTCGCCTTCGATTCAACAGGTGTCGGCGTTGACCTCGGGACTGCCGCCGTTCAAGCGTGTCGACAGCTTCTATCAATATCCGGCGCGGAAGATCGGGAATGCGAATTACTTGTTCTTGCAGTTCGATTTCGGCTATCGGAATAAAGAACAGGCCACCGTGTTCGTCATTTCGAAGATTGATCCCTTTACTTATTTTATCCGCAAATATTTCCCGACCTTGTTCGTATCGCTGCTGCTCATATTGGTATTGACGCATATCTTGCTGACGACCTTCATGTCCAAACGGATCATACGCCCGCTGCAAGCGCTCCGGAATGCGGCTCGCGAGATCAAGGAAGGCAACTTGGACTTCCACCTTCAGGTCGCCGGGAAGGATGAAATCGGTCAGCTCGGCGTCGCATTCGAAGAGATGCGCTCCCGCTTGCAGCAATCGATCCGCGTGCAAATGCAATACGAAGACAATCGCAAAGAGCTTATCGCGCATATCTCGCACGATCTGCGGACGCCGCTGACGGCCATCCGAGGCTATATCGACGGCATTATCGAAGGCGTTGCGGATACGCCGGAGAAGAACTTGAAGTACATGCACACGATCGCCAACAAAGCGGATGAACTGGATCATTTGATCAATGAGCTCTTCTTGTATTCCAAACTGGATTTGAACCGGCTTCCCTTTCAATTCGAATCGGTGCCGCTCGCGCCGTTCCTGGGCGATTGGTCGGAAGAGCTGCAATTCGAGCTCGAGAAGAAGCACATCGCTATCCGCGCCGATGTCAGGCTCGAACCCCGCATCAACGTTTCCATGGACCGGGACCACTTCAAACGCGTGCTCAACAACATCGTCCAGAACAGCGTCCGATACATGGATAAACCGGAGCAGATGATCGCGATAAAAGCATATCGCGAAGGCGATGCCGCCATCGTTGAAATCTCGGATAACGGCATCGGCATCGAACCGGGAGCGCTCGAGCATATTTTCGAACGATTCTATCGGGTTGACGAATCGCGAAGCGCCAATACGGGCGGAACCGGACTCGGTCTCGCCATTGCCAAGCAGATCATGGAAGGGCATGGCGGCATCATTACCGCATGGAGCGAACCGGATGCAGGAACGACGATTAAACTTACGATCCCCATTATGCCAAGGGAATGATGTTGCGCGATGAAAACGATATTACTGATCGAAGACGATGTGACCATCTCGGAGCTTCAGCGAGACTACTTGGAAATTAGCGGATTTAAAGTCGATATGGCCCCGGACGGTGAAACGGGCCTCAATATGAGCTTATCCGGCATGTACGACTTGATCGTGCTGGATGTCATGCTGCCGCGCATGAACGGCTTCGAAGTCTGCAAGGGGATTCGGGAGACGAAAGACATACCGATCCTGATGGTGACTTCCCGCCGTGAAGACATCGACGTTATACGGGGCTTGGGATTGGGAGCGGACGATTATATTACGAAGCCGTTCAAGCCGGCTGAGCTTGTTGCGAGGGTCAAGGCCCATATCGCGCGTTACGACCGGTTGATCGGGAAGAAGGACGCGAAGAACGACATCCAAATTCGCGGCTTGTTCATCGATCCCGATACGCGCAAGGTGCTCGTCAACGAGAAAGAGACGGTGCTGACGACCAAAGAATTCGATCTGCTGTACTTCCTTGCCAGCCATCCCGGCCGCGTATTCAGCAAGGACCATCTGTTCGAGCGTATTTGGGGCATCGACGCGATGGGGGATTTGCAAACCGTTACGGTGCATATTCGGAAAATACGCGAGAAGATCGAGACGGATGCCGCCAATCCGGCGTATATCGAGACGGTCTGGGGCACGGGATACCGGTTCAAAGAATAATGGCAGCAGCGGAAAGCCTGATGACGATCAGGCTTTTTTGACATGTCTCCTGGCGCTATGAAAACCGTTTCCGACCCTAGCGCAGCAATCTTATTTATAAATTAATCGATTGTTTATACATTTTTAATATCTCGGCAGTAGAGTTATCACATCAAGGCGATTGCCAGGCTGCTTTTAGTCGAATACGGCACCCAGACGGGTGCCCTTTTACGTTATTCCCGTATGAATCGGCGATTGGAGGCACTAACCCCTTTGCATCCATCATACATGTTATAGAAGGGGGGATTTACTTGAAACTGCTGAGGAAGCAAGCACCGCTTCTATGGCTCCTGTCCATTCCGTTGATCAGCCTGTTATATGCCTTGCAGGATCATAAGAAACCGGTCGAGCATGTGCTGTCGACGCATTTCGATCGCATTACGCCGTTCGTGCCGGTGTTCTCCGTCTTTTATTTCTTCTGGTATCCGTTTCTGTTGCTCGTTCTCGCTCTGGTGTTCTGGAAGAGCAGTACGGCTTATTACCGGTCGCTCGCAGCCGTATGCATCGGCATTCTGTTGGCGAATATCGTTTTCCTGGTTTATCCGACGCATGTTCCGCGGCCGACGCTCGGCAAAGGCTGGAATTATTTTGTCCCGATCACCTATAAGCTGGACGAACCGTATAACGGCTTTCCCAGCATTCATGTGATTACGAGCTATGTATTGCTGCGTGCCGCGGGAATATTGTCCAAGCGTGTCCGGTTTGCGGTCGCCGCCATGGCCTGGTTGATCATCTTGTCGACCATGTTCATCAAGCAGCATGTGATCGCGGACGTCGTATCCGGAATTGCGATCGGGGAATTCGTCTTCCGATTGACCGGCAAGTTCGCGCGCGCCAAGGAACGGGAACGGCCGCTATCCCGGGAAACCAACACAAACGCATGATTAATTCGACAGTTTGCAGGAGGATCGAATCATGAAAATATTAATTACAACGGATACTTATTCTCCTGTCATTAACGGCGTCGTCACTTCGGTCAACCATTTATACAACGAATTGAAACAGGCCGGACATGATGTCCGTATCTTGACTTTATCGCCTACCGGGCGGGACATGACCGTTGGCGACATCTACTATGTCAAGTCGATTCGAACCGGCATCTATCCGGATGCCAGGGTCAAAATTCCGTTCTTCAATAAGCTTCTGCGCGAAGTCATCGCGTGGGAACCGGACGTGATTCATTCGCAAACCGAATTTTCGATGATGCTGGCTTCCCGGTCCATCGCGAATAAATTGAATATCCCGCATGTGCATACGTATCATACGATGTACGAGAATTACTTGGATTATGTGTGGTTCGGCATCATCTCGAAGAACGTTTCGGCCATCATCACGAGGAAGCTGCTGAATCCGCTGGACGGCATCATTACGGCAACGAACAAGACAAGGAAGACCTTGATCGGCTATGGCGTCAGCAAACCGATTCACGTCATTCCGACCGGAATCGCCTTACGCGAATTCCAACAGACCATGTCGCCGGAAGAATGCAGGCAAATCAAGGCGGACCTCGGCATCGGGGAGCAAGACCGCCTCATCGCCTTCGTCGGGCGGATCGCGGAAGAGAAGAACATCAGCGAGCTGCTGACACTGCTACCGGAGGTCATACGGAAGCATGAGAGCGTCAAACTGCTGATCGTCGGCGGAGGACCGTACGCAGCGATCCTGGAAGAGCAGATCCGGGAGCTCGGACTTGAGAAGCACGTGATCATGACGGGGATGGTTCCTCCGGCGGATGTGTACAAGTACTACAAAACAGCGGAAATTTTCGTGAATGCCTCCACCAGCGAGACGCAGGGGCTAACGTATATCGAGGCATTGAGCAGCGGCTGTCCCGTCGTGTGCAAGTACGATCCGTGCATCGACGGCGTCATTGAACAGGGCTTTAATGGTTATGCTTATCGAAAGCCAAGCGAATTCGCCCCGTATATTCATGCGATTCTATCCGACGTCGAACTGCGGGAACGGATGAGCGATAACGCGCTATCCAAGGCGAATGAGTACTCCAGCAGCGTGTTCGCGAATCATGTGCTGGATACGTACACCAGCGTGCTGCGCGCCAGTAGGGAAGCCCGCGTTCCGTTCGCGCAGCGCTTGAAGTTTATCGTTAGAAGGAGATAAGTTCGGGGCGTCGCGGCCGAGGACGATTAACCCATGGATGTAAGTTCGAAGAAGAGGTTCATTCCCGGCTGCAGCCGATTTCGAGCGAGGAAACCCACGTGTTTAGGACTTTAGGACACGTCGGGTTTCTTTTTTTGTTTTATTAAGGCGGTCGTGGTGCACGCGAGCGTTGTACTGCAGCGTTTTCTTACTTGACTTGCTCAGCGGCTCTTATTGGCATTCGGCAATACGAGCGTGAAGAGGCTGCTCACGGCAATCGAAACATAATAGGATAGTGCCCGCCATACGAATAACGCCGGCAGAATGGAATTCGAGGCAAAGAACAAACTGTAGATGAAATAAAATCCGCCCTCGGCACCGCCTGCCGCTCCCGGGAGGGGAATGACGGCCATGAAGTTGAACAGGAAGATCTGGGCGTTGATCAAGGTCCATAGATCCGCCGCGTGCAAGCCGAAGCTTCTATAAATGCAATACGGGATGCTGAAATAAGCCGCATACTGCAGAAACGTGAACAGCGATGCCAATAAGCACATTTTGATCCGTTTCGAGAGAAAGGAAGCATTCTCATGGAAATGCGCAAGCTCCAGCTCCATGTTCCGGAGTACGGCATCCGCATTTTTCACGAGACGGGTCCGCTGCAAGCCTTTCATAACGATCGTGAGCAACCGTTTGGAAAGCTGCTGATGGGTCGAGAACAGGATGGTCACCATCAGAACGGCGAGATGGACGGTGAATCCTATCCCGCATAGATACGAGAAGTAATGAACCTTCTCATTGAAATAACGGAACATGCAGAGGAATGAAATGATCAAGATAACGATATTGACGATTTGATGGATCATAAACTTGATCATCAGGATGGATCCGGCTTCGCCCGCCGGAATGCCGTTCTTCGTCATCGCATACAGCTGGGCAGGGTGACTGCCGGCCGAGAAGGGCGAGATCGCGCCGAAAAACTGGCCGATCATCTGGAACTTAAACGATCGCAGCAGCACCTGCTCGATACGATGCTTGCTGTTGATGATCGTATACAAAGCGAGCATTTCGAACATCCAGCTGAGAAACAAGATGCCGACGGCCAGCAGCAGCCAAGAAGGATGCAAGGCTGTAATTGCTCGCAGCATCGAGCCTAATCCTTGGGTAAACAGAAAGAAAGTCATAAACACGCCGAACGTAATCGTCACGATAATGAGATTGAATCGTTTATTGATCATGCGGGCAACTCCTGTACACGGTCGTAGCTAGGATCCCATGCTGTCATAGAATTGCTTCCATAACCCCAGGACGCGCTGCTCGGAATAATATTCATGGCAATGCCAGGCGTTGTCGCTCCAGGTCTCGTAAACCTCGCCTTTGTCCTGCAGCGACTCGATCATGCGAACGTAGTCCTCGATGGTGCCGCCTTTCAGATAGCAGTCGAACAAGATGGCCGGATATAGATCCAGATCCCGTAAGAGGACGGGAATTCGCAGCGCCAGCGCTTCGAGAATGGACATCGGAAACAGCTCGCTGAACGAAGGCAGAAACATCATATCGCTGATATTGTATAAGTCGTTCATCTCGTCCCGGCCGATGATGCCGGTGAACGTCACGTTCCCGGGCGGTTGCTCGACGATTTTCTTCAGCTCTTTATACCCATCCGTGAGCGCCCCGAACGAGAATCCGCCAGCCCAAATAAACCGAATATGGGGAAGACGCTTCGCAACCTCGATAAAATCCAGAATGCCTTTCCTCGTTTGCACTTGTCCGACGCCAAGCACGACGAATGCCTTGTCCGGTACGGCATGCTTGATTTTCAAAGCAGCGATCTGCTCGCCCGAGTAACGGTAGAAACGCTCCTCCGACACGAAGTTCGGGATGTAGGTTACTTTCCGGTCGTCGATCCCGTATTTCTTCAGCACATCGATAAAATAAGGATTCACGACGACGATGCGGTCGACCGATTTATAGAAACGGATCATGTAGGCATAGAATAGTTTCTTGATAACCGGGGGAAGCTTCAAGCTTTCTTCTATCGTTTCGGGCACGAAATGAACGTATGCGACCGTCGTCGCGCCGAATATTTTGGCAGAGAGCAAACTGAGATAGAACTTAAAGTCGATCGTATGGTAGTGATTGATCGCGCCTGGCAGCCACCGGTTCTTCTTGACTCGGTACGTATCCGCCAGCCCGGTTTCGACGAGCTTCACTTGCTCGATATAAGCGGATAAGACCCCTTGTCCTTTCACCTTGTGGGCGGAGGACAGCATATTGATGACCGGCATAGCGGATTCTCCTTTGCATGCAGCATAACGTTCCTGCAGACATCATACACAAAATCACCGTTCATGCACATATGCATAATTCCCAGTTTATGGGCATTGCAGCCCTGCCGTAAAACCTCTTAACGGCGAACATCAAGCCAGTCCTGGGATTGGCTGATTTGGCTCGTCCGGAGGAAACAAAACTTTAATCCCCGTTAAGAAAATGTTAAGAATCGTTTTAGGACGGGTTGAGGATGAGCTACTACATTGGCATTAGTCGCGTTCCGCGGCGGATCGCCTGCGAAGCGGACGGAATTCGATGCTGAATTGGCAAGCGAAATGTAAGCGGGACAAGCTTGTCGGCCATAGTCGGACGGACCGGCGAGGCCTGTCAGCCATCTATTTTACGAGGTTAACCGAATAGCCCCTTCTGCCGCGCCATACAATGGTACTATAACGCGACATGTTCCGTAGGCATTGCGAACCCTCACGATACCCGTTTATCGGAAGGAGGATCGAATGAAAACGATACGCATTGGAGCAGGGCAAGGCTTTTATGGCGATTCGATCATGCCTGCCGTTGAAACGGCCAAACGAGGCAATGTGCAGTATCTCTGTTTCGATAGCCTGGCGGAATTGACGCTGGCGATCCTGCAGAAAGACAGGCGGAGAGATCCAGCCAAAGGGTATGCGTCCGACATTGCAAGGCAGATGAAGGAGCTGCTTCCGATCGCCCATGCGAACGGCATTCGAATCATAACCAATGCCGGCGGCATGAATCCGGCCGGAGCGCTGCGGGAAGTGAAGCGGGTCGCGCAGGAGCTGGGGCTGCGGGGACTGAAGCTCGCTGTCGTCACGGGCGACGACGTGAAATCGGAGCTCGATGCGTTCCGCGATCAAGGCGCCGCGCTGGCCCATCTTGAAGATGGCAGCGATATCGCAAGCATCCGGGAGCGGATTGTTTTCGCCAACGCCTATCTAGGCTCCAAACCGCTCGTCGAAGCGCTTCGTCTAGGCGCGGATGTCGTCATTACGGGCCGCGTGACGGATTCGGCGTTGTTTCTGGCTCCCTATATTTACGAGTTCGATATCGGTCCGAAGGATTGGCATCGACTTGCGCAGGGCGTGCTGATGGGCCATCTGCTGGAATGCTCCGGGCAGGCGGCGGGCGGCAATTTCAGCGGGGATTGGCAGTCGGTCGCGGAGCTGGAGAACATCGGGTTTCCGATTGCCGAGATTCAAGAAGACGGTGCATTCACCTTGACGAAGACGGAAGAAACCGGCGGACTCGTATCCGTCGATACGGTGCGCGAGCAGCTGCTCTACGAGATTCATGATCCGTTCGCGTACGTGACGCCGGATGTCGTGTTGAACGTCACGGAGGTTCAGCTGGAAGAGCTGGGCACCAACCGGGTAAGAGTAACCGGAGCACGCGGAACGAAACGTCCGGATACGTTCAAAATCGTCATGGGGTATTCCGACGGCTGGCTCGGGCAGGCGATCTGGGGGTATTCGTGGCCGGACGCGCTGGCGAAAGCGCGGACCGCCGACCGTATTATTCGAAAGCAGATCGAGCAGGCCGGGCTGCAGTTCGATGAAATCCGCACGGATTTCATCGGCTACAACTCTCTGCATGGCGCATTAGCGGCGCAGCCGACGGAAGAGCCCAATGAAATCTATGTGCGGCTGGCCGCGCGTACGAATAGCAGGGAGGACGCCGCCAAGCTCGGACGGCTCGTTCCGCCGCTGATGCTGAGCGGTCCGCCGGCGATGGGGGCATTCCTCGGGATGATGAAGCCGCGCGAGCTGCTCGGCATGTGGTCCTGTCTCGTTCCGCGCGAGCTCGTCGAGCGCGGCGTCCAAGTTACCTTGACGGAGGTGTAAGCGATGGCACGCGTACAGCTTCGGCAGATCGCCATGGCCCGGTCCGGCGATAAGGGCAACACCGTGAATATTGCGCTGTTTGCGCCAAGCGACGACGTATACGAGGACTTGGCGAGAGAAGTGACGCCCGAGCGGGTAAAGGCGCATTTTCACGGCCTCATTGAAGGAGAAGTCGTGCGTTATCTGCTGCCGCGGCTCCGCGCGATGAATTTCGTCTGCAGGGAGGCTCTTGGCGGAGGGGGTTCCGCGACGCTCCGCATGGATAACTTGGGCAAATGCTATGCGTCCAATCTCATGCGGCTGGAGATCGAAATCGGCGACGATTCCGGGTAACTCGCCATGTCTGGACAAAAGAGGGGCGATCGCGGATGAATTTCGAATTAACGGCGGAGCAGGCGATGATCCAGGCGCTGCTTCATGATTTTGCCGATCAGGAGGTAGCGCCGGGAGCGGTCGAGCGGGACCGGACCCGTACGTTTCCTAGCGATATTATCGAGAAGCTCGCTGCGCTCGGCTTGATGGGGCTGCCCTTCCCCGAGGAATATGGGGGAGCGGGCGCGGATACGATCAGCTTCGCGATTGCGGTCGAAGAGCTGAGCCGGGTATGCGCCTCGACCGGGATTACGTATTCCGCGCATGTGTCGCTTGGCGGCGCGCCGCTTGCGCTGTTCGGCACGGAAGAGCAGAAGCGGCGCTATCTAACCCCGCTCTGCAAGGGCGAGTACTTGGGCGCTTTCGGCTTGACGGAGCCGGATGCCGGTTCGGATGCAGGCGGAACGCGGACGACGGCGGTGCAGGAAGGCGGTCGCTGGGTCATCAGCGGGGCCAAATGCTTCATCACGAACGCGAGCTATGCCCGCAATCTCGCGCTCACCGCCGTTACGGACCGGACGCAAGGCACGGGCGGCATCAGCGCTTTTATCGTACCGACGGACGCGCAGGGGTTCACGGTTCGGAACCCTTACGAGAAAATGGGACTTCACGCCTCGAATACGACCGAGCTCGTGCTCGATGCGGTCGCCGTCCCGCAGGAAAATCTGCTGGGCGTCGAGGGGAATGGCTTCAAGCAGTTTCTGGCCGTGCTGGACGGCGGCCGGATCGGCATCGCGGCGATGGCTGTCGGCATCGCGCAAGGCGCCTATGACAAGTCGCTTCGCTATGCGAAGCAGCGCAAGCAGTTCGGACGGACGCTCTCCTCGATGCAGGCGATCCAGTTCAAGCTTGCGGATATGGCGATGAACATCGAAGTGGCCCGCAACATGGTATTTAAGGCCGCATGGCTGAAAGACCAAGGGCGATCCTTCAAGAAAGAAGCGGCGATCGCCAAGCTGTTCGCTTCGGAGATGTGCATGAACGCGTGCAGCCAAGCGGTCCAGATTCACGGCGGCTACGGGTATATGAAGGAGTTCGAGGTCGAACGGTTCATGCGCGACGCGAAGCTGCTCGAGATCGGCGAAGGCACCTCGGAGATTCAGCGGATGGTCATTGCGGCCCAGATCGGATGTTAAGCGATGCCTGACAAAGGGGAGTTCCGGCCGATGGAGAACGGACGCGAAGCCGGGAATGACCGGCTGCAGGAAGAGATCAAGGGGATCAAGCAGGGCGGCGCCGCCAAATATCACGCGAAGAATGCGGAGCAGGGCAAGCTGTTCGTTCGCGACCGGCTGAAGCTGCTGCTCGATCCGGATTTTGAAATCGAGGATGCTTTGTTCGCGAATTGCATGGAAGAAGGGCTGCCCGCCGACGGCGTCGTCACGGTGATCGGCCGGATTCACGGCAGGACTGTAGGCGTCATCGCCAACGATTCCACCGTCAAAGCCGGCTCATGGGGCGCCCGTACCGTCGAGAAAATCATCCGCATGCAGGAATCCGCCGATAAACTGCGTATCCCGCTGCTGTACCTCGTCGACTCGGCGGGGGCGCGGATTACGGATCAGGCGCTCATGTATCCCGGACGCCGCGGAGCGGGGCGAATCTTCTACAACGAAGTGAAGCTGTCGGGCAAAGTGCCGCAGATCTGCATCCTGTTCGGTCCGTCGGCGGCGGGCGGCGCGTACATTCCGGCCTTTTGCGATATCGTCGTCATGGTGGAGGGCCATGCATCGATGTACCTCGGCTCCCCGCGCATCGTGGAGATGGTAACGGGCGAGAAGGCCACGCTGGAAGCGCTCGGCGGAGCCAAAATGCATTGTTCCGTCTCCGGCTGCGGGGACGTGCTGGCGAAGAGCGAGGAAGAAGCGATTGCGCTCGCCCGGGCATACCTCTCCTATTTCCCCTCGAATTTCACCGAGAAGCCGCCCGTCCGGGAAGCCCGGGCGCCTGCGGACGCCGACCGTTCGCTGAGCGAATTGATTCCGAACGATCAATATACGCCGTTCGATATGTACGGCTTCATAGACGGACTGATCGACGAGCACTCCTTCTTCGAAATCAAGCGGCTCTTCGCCAAAGAAATCATTACCGGACTGGCGAGGCTCGCCGGCAAGCCGGTCGGAATCATCGCCAACCAGCCGAAGACGAAAGGCGGCATCCTGTTCCACGATTCCGCCGATAAAGCGGCCAAATTCATTCACTTATGCGACGCTTTTCACATTCCGCTGCTGTTCCTGGCGGACGTCCCGGGGTTCATGGTCGGCACGGCGGTCGAGCAGGCGGGCATCATCCGGCATGGCGCCAAAATGATCGCGGCCGTGTCCGAAGCGACGGTGCCCAAGATTAGCGTCATCGTCCGCAAAGCCTACGGAGCCGGACTCTACGCAATGGCCGGACCGGCGTTCGAGCCGGACTGCTGCCTCGCGCTGCCATCGGCGCAAATCGCCGTCATGGGGCCCGAAGCGGCAGTGAACGCGGTATACGCGAACAAGATCGCCGAGCTGCCGGAAGCGGAGCGCGCCCAGTATATCGAAGGCAAACGGGAGGAGTACCGCAGAGATATCGACTTGTACCAGCTCGCGGCGGACATGGTCATCGACGGAATCGTTCCCGCGCATGGCTTGCGCAAGGAATTGATCAAACGGTTTGAGGCGTATGCGTCGAAAAGCATCGTTTTCACGGAACGGAAGCATCCGGTATATCCGGTTTGAGGCGAGGCGGGCAGGTGGCAGGCAGGCAGGCAGGTGGAATGCGAACCGACAATAAAGCCGCGGCTTAAGATGAGTGAACGCCGATGACGGATTAGCGGCAGGCGAGGCGGGAACGCTCGTGACGGAGCGGCGGCAATCGTGGGGTGAACGCCGTGGCGGAGAAGCTGGTGCAGTGGAAGCGGCAGGGCCATATCGGAAGGATACGTCTGAGCCGTCCGGAGAGCATGAATGCGCTCAATGGGGCCATGCTTGACGAGCTGAGGGCCATTATCGATGAAACCAGGAATAACACGCGCGGCATCCGCGTGGTTATCATCGAAGGCGAGGGGCGAGCGTTCAGCGCAGGCGCGGATTTGAAGGAACGGCTGGCGAACGGCGAGCTGAATCAAATCCGTCAGAGCCTGTCGCGAATCAAAGCCGTGTTCGCCGCGCTCGAACGGCTGCCCCAGCCGACGATCGCGGCAATTAACGGGTATGCGTTCGGCGGGGGCCTTGAGCTCGCGCTGGCCTGCGATTTTCGCTATGCCGTCAGGGGGGCCATGCTCGGCCTGACGGAAGCGGGCCTGGGCATTATTCCCGGTGCTGGCGGAACGCAGCGCCTGCCGCGATTAATCGGCCCGGCTCGGGCGAAGGAGCTCATCTTGACGGCGCGGCGTATCACCGCGGATCAAGCGTTGGAATGGGGCATCGTCAATGGCGTCGCGGACGACTTGGGTCATCTGTCGGACATGTGCACGATGCTGGCGGATGAAATATTGGCGAATGCGCCGCTTGCCGTATACCAGGCGAAAGCCGCGATCCATGCCGGCATGGATGCCGATCTGACGACGGCGCTGACGATCGAAACAGAGGCCTACGAATTACTGCTGCCGACGAAGGATCGGCTGGAGGCGCTGGAAGCGTTTCGCGAGAAGCGGCCGCCTCGGTTCAAAGGGGAGTAGGAGGGCAGTGTCTCTCGCTGCCGTTCGCCCTTGCATTCATGCCGCCGCGGCGGCATTTTCAAAAGAGTTACCATCAAGCCGGGAGCGTCCAACTGGACATCCCGGCTTTTCGTTCGCCGCATCATAGTTTAGGCATCCTCGAAGGGCGAAGCGGCACCTCTTTCTTATATTAAGAAATATTTTAATTCTCTCCCCACTCTTTTTAATTAGTTTTCCTTATCCTTGAGCGACTGAGACTGATAAGGAGAAATGATAAATGAAAAAGTGGGTTTTTGGGTTTGTTGTCGTACTGTTACTGATCGGTTATGGAGCTGCGCAGCATAAACCGAAAGTCGTTATTGCAGAGTTGCCGAAAGTCGTTATCGAAGAACCGTCGAAAGTGAATCATCCCGTTCAAGGGGGGACGCCTCAAAAGAACGGACATACGATTGCCGTAACAAAAGCCCAGATTTACAAAGGCGATTTATTATTGGTAAATAAGGAGCATCCCATACCTTCAGGGGGAGAAGAGTCCGAAGAGGCCAGCCTGTCTCGGCATGGAGAACTGGTGCAAGGATTCGCGTTGCTGGATAATTCCATTCGGTTGTCGCCGAGCTTGGTCAAGAAATTCGCTACCATGATTGGAGCCGCGGCGAACGATGGGGTGAACCACTTTATCATCAGCAGCGGGTATCGGGACGAAGAAAAACAAGATGAGCTTTATCAACAAATGGGACCTGATTATGCGTTGCCTGCGGGCTACAGCGAACATAATTTGGGTTTATCGCTCGATATAGGATCTTCGATAGCTGAAATGAATCGGGCGCCAGAAGGAAAATGGCTGAAAAATAACGCATGGAGCTACGGGTTTATCTTGCGTTATCCCGTGGATAAAACGGCAATCACAGGGATTCAATTCGAGCCTTGGCATTTTCGTTATGTGGGATTGCCGCACAGCTTGATTATGCAAGCGAAAAATATGGTCTTGGAAGAATACTTGGATTACTTGAAAAAGAAGAAGACCATTACGGCGACTGTAAATCATCAAACCTATGAGATTCATTACTATCCCGTCAGCAATAACACGACGATCACGGTGCCAGAGAATGGCCGCTACGAGATCTCGGGCAACAATACGGACGGCGTCATTGTGACCGTGCTTCGCGATCAGGACGCATGAATCGCATAGAGAAGAATGGGAATGAACCAATAAGAATGGGCGGAGCGGGGGATACATGCAATGGCTAAAACGTTCCGAAGCTTTCGGTTCAAGATGATCAAGTTTTCCGGGTTGAGCTTATTGTTCTCTGGAACGATAACGTATTTGATCTACAAATCCCTATCGCTTTATTATCATACAACGAAACTTGAAGATCCTTCGACAAGAATCCGCTATTTCATCCGGGATATCGGTGACGTCAATTTTTTTCTCATTATTTTCATCCCGCTCTCGATCTTATTTTTCTTCCTGCTCACGAAGCGTTACGTTCAATATTTCGATGCGATTTCCTTGGGGATCAATCAACTTGCAAACGGCGAATTCGATAAGCGCGTCGAGATCGCTTCCCAAGATGAATTCGAAGACATTGCGAGAGACATCAATCTGGCAAGCGAAAAATTGCGGCTAGCTTTGGAGAGAGGGGATTTCGCGGAGAACAGCAAGGAACAATTGGTATTGAACTTGGCGCATGATTTGCGTACGCCGCTGACCTCCGTCTTAGGCTATTTGGATTTCATTCTTAAAGGCGATCAACTGACTGCGGAACAAATTAATCACTTCGCGATGATTGCATTCACGAAGTCCCAACGGTTGGAGAAACTGATCGACGAGCTGTTCGAGATCACTAGATTGAACTATGGCAAACTTGCCATCGTAGTTAATTCGATCGACTTAAGCGAGCTTCTCGAGCAGCTGAACGAGGAATTGTACCCCGTTTTCGAGAAAAACAACTTAACGGCCCGATTGAACTTGGCGCCGCATATGATGATTTCCGGAGACGGGGAGGCATTGGCGCGCGTATTCGAAAATCTGCTGTCGAATGCCGTCCGCTATGGAAGCGACGGCAGGTTTATCGATGTTCATGGCGCTATTGAAGGCGATCATGCGGTAATCGAAATCATTAATTATGGAGATCGCATTCCTTCGGAAGAGCTTCCTCATATATTCGATGTCTTTTATTCCGGAGATCGGGCTCGGGCTTACCGGGAGGGCGGTACCGGTCTTGGCCTGTTCATCGCGCAAAATATCGTGGCGCAGCATCAAGGTGAAATTACAGCTCAAAGCAATTCGGTTCGCACGCTCTTTGAAATCAAGCTGCCTATATAAGTCATTTAAGGAATCTTTTAAAATAACCCCACTTCTGATTTTATTTTTCTAACCTATTCTTTATGGAGTGGGGGGAGGAAAAAGTAAATGAAGAAGCGGGGTTTTTGGCATGGTTACCTAAAGGCGACAACGATAAAAAAATGGATCCGGCAGGATGCTTCGGCGGCATTGATGTTTCTTGCTCCGAGCGCTTGCGGATTCGCGCTGTTTTACCTGATACCGTTTGCCATGTCGGTGTTCGATTCCTTTATGGACAATACGGTAGACAACCATTTCACCGGATTGAATAATTACCGCGAGCTGCTTGCAAGCGATTCTTTCCGGAAGGCGGCATCCAATACGTTTTATTTCAGCGCGGTTAGCGTTCCGCTTATTCTCGTGTTGTCGCTGGGCATAGCGGTGATCTTGAACAAAAATATGTACTTGCGAAAATGGCTGCGGACGGCCTATGTGCTGCCGCTTGTCGTTCCGGTCGCCTCGGTTGTTCTCGTATGGCAAATCCTTTTCGACTGGAACGGCTCCATGAACGCCTGGCTGAGCGGCGGCTTCGGCTTCGATCGCGTGGATTGGATGAAAACCGATGCGGCCCGATATGTCATTCTCGTCGTTTATTTATGGAAGAACATCGGATACAACGTCATTTTATTATTGGCGGGGCTGCAGCAAATCCCGAAGGATTATTATGAAACCGCCCAAATAGAGGGGGCAGGAAGATTACGGCAGTTTGGCGGTATTACACTCATCTATCTCACCTCTACGATGTTTTTTGTGGTCATCATGTCGATTATTAATTCGTTTAAAGTATTTCGGGAGACGTATTTGATCGCGGGCGATTATCCGCATGACAGCATCTACGGCATGCAGCACTATATGAACAACATGTTCTCATCGTTGGATATTCAGAAGCTAACGGCTGCGGCGACCTTAATGGCCGGATGCATTCTGCTGATCGTCTTGGCATTGTTTACGCTCGAACGCCAATATCGGCGATTCATGGAATAGGAGGAGGAAGGTCGAGCAGATGGCTGCCGTTATGAAAAAAAGCGCGTTAACGGTCGTTATGTGCGCTATAGCAATCCTGTTATTATTCCCCATTGTGATCACGTTCACGAATTCGCTCATGACAGACCAGGAAATCGGGATGAATTACGGACAGATCGGACAAATGAATCAAGCGGTCGCGGGGAGAGAGCATGCTTTCGTGAATTTGAAGCTGTTGCCGGATCAAGTGACCCTGATGCAGTATGGCAAGGTGTTAGTGGACAGCCCCAGATATTTGGCGATGTTCTGGAATTCCGTATTCCTAGTGGCGCCTATTATTGCGGGACAAGTCCTTGTAGCAGCGCTCGCTGCATACGCGTTATCCAAGCTGAAGTTTCGCGGGCGAGAATTCTTGTTTCTGGTCTATGTCTTGACGATGCTCATGCCCTTCCAAGTGACGCTGGTTCCGAATTATATCATCGCCGATAAGCTTGGTTTGCTGGGTAGTGCGAATGCCATTATTTTACCTGGCATATTCGCGGCATTCGGCGTGTTTATGCTCAGGCAGTTCATGCTGGAAATTCCATATGCCTATATCGAAGCGGCTAAGATGGACGGAGCCGGACATGTACGGATTTTTTGCAAGATTATCATTCCGATGGTCAAACCGGGCCTGGCAGCGCTTGTTATCCTATTGTTCGTCGATTATTGGAACATGGTCGAGCAGCCGCTTGTATTTCTGGACGATCCGTTCAAGCAGCCGCTCTCGGTTTTCTTATCACGCATTGACGGCGAGGGGATTGCATCCGCCGCATCGATGATCTACATGGCCCCGGCGGTGCTGCTGTTTCTTTTTGCGGAAACGTATTTCATTAAAGGCGTTCAATTGTCGGGCATCAAAGGATAGGAGGATTAGACGGGGGATGGAATCTGAGAACGTGCCTGCAGAACGCAGGCGCAAGCGAATCATTCAAATCGCATTCTTTCTGTTCATGGGCGTGCTGCTGTTTTTTACCTTGTTCAGCAACACGCTGCAGTCGCTCACGTTACCGAAAGTGAGGACGGAAAAGCCGAGTAAAGGGAGTCTTGTCGTTACGCTGGCAGGAAGCGGTATGCTGCAGCCGGCCGTCGAAGCGAAACTATCGAATACAGCTGGCTGGAAGGCGGATAAGATTCTCGTCAAAGAAGGAGATCGCGTGAAGAAGGGGCAGAAGCTCATCCTTTACGACAGCAGAACTGCAGAAAGCGAACTGAAAGACGAGGTCACCGTCCTGAACAAACAAAACATCGGACTGCGGAACATTCAGGATCAGTACATCCTTTCGATGCATGAAGGAGACGAACTCCAGATTCGGAAATTAAAGCGCGACATCGAAACGAGTCAGCTTGATCTGGGCACGCAGGAACGTAAAATTGCCGAGCTGAGAGACCGGCTTGTCAGCCAACAGGAAATAAACGCGCCATTTGACGGCATTATAACCCGCTTGAATGCCGTTGAAGGATTGGTATCGGCAGGACAACCGGATCTTCTGATTACGAATAGCATCCGGGGGTATCGCTTGGATATATCCGCCGATTCGGCGCTTGTAGCCGAGATGGGCATTTCAATCGGAGCAAAGATTGAGGTTGAAGTCGATACGGGCCAAGATCATCAAACCCGCATCGTTCAAGGCACGATTGATGAAATCGCGAATACGGACCCGAGGCCCGGTAGCCCGACGGGCGACGAAGAAACGGATCAGGCACTCTCGATTCCGCAGAAGACGCTTCGTATCCAGATCATGGACTCCGGGTTGAAAGGAGGCGAGCAGGCAAAGATCAAACTCGAGAACCGCTCGCGCCAAGAGGGATTGCTCGTGTCCAATGAGGCTATTCATCACGATCGCGACGGCGCGTTCGTCTATCGAATCGAAGAACAGAGAGGGGCGTTAGGCAATGTATACATTGCCCGTAAAATCCAAATTCAAGCTAGCGAAGCGAGCGGCAAGGAAACCATGATTCAATCGGACAGTCTCTATGAGGATGATTTGATTATTCTCGAAAGCAGTGAGCCTTTACAAGACGGAAACCGCGTTCGTTTGCAATAGTGACGCATATAGACGATGAAATTCAGGAGGAATTCAATCCATGAAAAAGTGTTTGTATCTCTTATTTATTACTATGCTGTCGTTATCAGTGACCGCATGCAGTTCTGGAGACGGCAATGAATCGGCAAGCACGGTCAAGCCCGACACAATAGAAGGGAAAACAATCGTTACTTTGGCGTTGCAGCTATGGCCTTCACAATCGGACGCATTTTATAAAACGATCGAAAAAAAGGTTGAAGAAAAGTATCCTGACATCGATCTGCAGCTTCAGATTTCAGATGATTCCGAAAAATACCAGAAGACGATGAATGCGGCTTTGTTATCGGGCAAAGGTGCCGATATCTTCGAAATTGGCAACTTGCCTATCCAAGATTATGCGAACAAAAAGCTTATCCTGAACATGGACGAGCTCATCGAGCAAGACAAAACGATCAATGAAAGCGATTTGCAAACGAACGTGTTGAATGCGTTGAAGTTGAACGGCGGTTCCTACGCCATGCCCTTAGGATTCACCCTGCGGGCATTCATCGGGGATGGAGACATTCTGAAGAACGCGCATGTCGACGATAAGAATTGGACTTGGAAGGAATTCGAGGAGATTTCGAAGAAGTTGGGAGACAGCGGCCCGCAGCGGCGCTACGCGTTAGCGAATGATCCCCCAGAGCTTATATTTCAAGAGATGATTGTTGATAAATACGCGGATTTTGTTGATGCTAAGGCAAAAAAAGCTAAATTCGATTCGCCCGAATTTTTGGAAACGATGCAACGAATCAAAAAAATGTTCGATGATAACGTGATGACATCGGGACCTGCGGACATAGGCAAGCAATTGTTTTATTCGACTGTCTTGCAATCGCCGGCTGAACTAATTAATGGTCCTCATCTTCTCTTCGCCAATCCGAAATTGCTGCAAAAGCCGGAACAAAAAGGCGGAACGAGGATCGTTGTATCGTCCCAATTCGCCATAAATGCCAAATCTCCGGCTAAAGCGGAGGCTTGGAAAGTCATTGCCTACTTATTATCCGAAGAAGGGCAATCGCTGCAAGGGAGAGAAGGGTTTTCGCTGCTTAAATCCGTGAATGAGAAGCAGTTGAACGACATTCAAGAACAAGTGAAAAGCGGGACTTATAAGCTTCCAAACGGGAAAGTGCCGAAGGTATCGGATGAAGAGTTCACTCAGTTCAAACAACTTATTGATACAGCAGATAACTATTCGGATGCAGACGGTCAAGTGATTTTCATTGTCGGAGACGAGGTCAGATCATTCTTCGGCGGACAAAAGTCTGCGGAAGAGGTAGCCAAGCTGATCCAGAACAAGGTGACGACTTTATTAAACGAATAACAGAGGACTGAATGCAGCCCGCATCGTGGGCTGCTTTCTCTTTTTCGAACGGATCAAATACAACTGAAACGCGAAGCAGGCGTCGTCTTACATGTTGAACGCAAGGCGGCGATGCAAAGGAGGCATGAATGCTTTGAAAAAAACGGTACTTATTCTTATCGTCTTGATCTTCGTTTCTCTAGGTGCGGGCATCCTATCGACTCAAACCCCGCTCTTCCAAGCTGCCATCGGCAATTGTGCCAAAGCGGATTCAGACGCGGGGAGCACGCCGATTACACAACCGAATGCGGGCAGTCAAACAACCATGTCCAAGACGGAGATGCAGCAGTTCTTGTACGACAATGCCGCATCAAGAACTATCAGCAAGAAAGACGGCATTGACTACGTTACGAATTCAACCAGCACGCTCGTGCTCGTAAACAAGCAGCGTGAATTGGATTCCAGCTATGTGCCGCCCGATCTCGTCAAGGCACCGGTAGAGTTCTCCTTCTGCGGCAGCAGTCCGAAGCAGGAAATGCGCAAAGTCGCCGCGGACGCGCTCGGCCAGCTGTTCGCCAGCGCCAAACAGGAGGGCATCGAGCTAAAAGCAGTGTCCGGCTACCGCTCGTACCAGTCGCAGCGGGCGATTTTTAACGCCTATGCTCGTACGCACGGGGAGGAAGAAGCCAATACGTTTAGCGCCCATCCGGGCCAAAGCGAGCATCAAACGGGCCTTGCTATGGACGTCTCCAGCGCCAGCGTCCATTACCGGCTCGAAGATCGTTACGGAGATACCAAGGAAGGTAAATGGCTGAAGGCGCACGCCGCAGAGTTCGGCTTTATCGTGCGGTACGAAAAGGGAAAGGAAACAGAAACCGGCTACATGTACGAGCCATGGCATGTCCGCTACGTTGGCGTCGATCCAGCCAAGGAGATTCAGAAGTCGGGAATTACGCTCGAGGTGTATTTAGCGCGCTTCTGAACATAAAGATGATTCCCATCCGTCATGGTCGCCGCCAGCGCCCGAATCCGGCTAATGCTGAAAATTACCATAGAAACCTGAAGATTACCCCATGTAATTACTTACATAGGGAGTGGTACGCTGTTACTTGCGAGGGGTTTCCATATTTCTACAATTCCGCGAGAGGAGGACCTAGAGTCGCTGTACGTGTACAAGCCTGACAACCGGATCGTATTCGAGTGAGAAGCATGCATTACTATGCGAACACAAGTGGGAGGACGTTCTATGAGGAAGGTTAAGAAAGGGTTTGCCGCGCTATTGAGCTTGACGCTCATTGCGGGAACTTTCGCAGCGGTCGCCGGGAACGAACGCGCCTACGCGGCAGCGGGGTCCAATGCGGGCCCCGTTGACATTACCTTGGGATCCGCCTATGTGGAGAACGGGATCTCCGCCTGGGCAGGGGACGGCGGAAGCGTCAACAAGGTCACTTACGACGGTCAAGAAGGCTGGGAGACGAACCCGGCAAGCGGGAATCATTATATTTATTTGAATGTGTCGGATGACTTTATTAACGGCGGCACCAACCACGTCAATGTTTCCTTCGAGTATTACGACAGCGGATTGATCGGCGAAGGCTTCGGCTTCTCGTATAACTCAACCGGTACGGCTTGGGACTATAACGTACCGAAGACGATCCTGACAGGCAGCAATACGTGGAAGACCGTGACCTACACGTTAAGCGATGCGCAATTCGCGAACATGGAGAACGGCGCGGACATTCGCCTCGACACCAATGTGCCGATCGCCATCCATAAAGTCACGGTCGAAACGGCGGCGGAGCCTTCGGAACCGACTGCGATCAGCGTCGATCCCGCGGAAGTCACCATGAATGCGCAAAGCGTCCAGCAAGTGTCCGCGACCGTCCGCGATCAGAATAACAGCGTCATGAACAAGCGAAACGTCAATTGGACTAGCAGTACCCCGGCAGTTGCGACTGTTGATGGCAGCGGCACGATCACGGCAGTCTCCACAGGATCGACGACCGTTACTGCGTCTTATAACGGATTGTCCGCCGCGATTCCGGTCACGATTAATAACGGCCCGATCAGCGCAGTACTTGGCGCTACCAATATCAATCGCGGTATCTCGGTGTGGCCAGGAGACGGCCCCGGCGCGACGGCTGTCACGTACGACGGCATCAGCGGATTGCAGACGAATCCGGCCACGGGAGCATTTGGCATCTACGGCAATGTAAGCGATAAGTACATCTACGACGGCAAGCATAAAGTCACCGTCACGATTAATTATTACGATGCATTATTGGACGGCAAGCAGAGCTTCAGCTTGCTCTACGACTCCGTGCTCTATAATTGGTCCGGCGGTCCGAACACGACGACGTACTTGACGGGTACGAACACGTGGAAATCCGTAACGTATACGTTGGACGACGTTAAATTCGCAGGTCGGGAAAACAACGGCGCCGACTTCAGAATCAACACGAGCGCGCCGATTGCTTTTCACAGCATCACGATGGAGAAATTCCCGATCTTGACGATCGAAGGCAGCAGCGCGAAGACCGGCAACATCTTCAAGTCCGATGAATCGCCGACGATCAATCTCTCCTTCGGCAATCAGTTCGATACGAGCGAAGACTTGAACGTCGACTACTCCGTGCTCGACTATTCCAGCAGCATCGTCAAGAGCGGTCAATTCGACGTCAATCTGGAGCCGAATGAGCCCGGATTCATCAAACCGTTGTCTTTCGGCACGCTGCCCAAGGGAACGTATACCTTATCCGTCCATGCCGGGACGCCTGACGGCTCGACGCAATTGAACGAGAGCTACTATTTCAGCGTGATCGCGGATCTTACCGGGAAGTCAGTCGCTCCGTTCCTCGGCATGAACAGTCATTACAGCATCAGCTGGAGCAACGTTGACCTTGGCTTGCCGCTCATCGTGCAATCCGGCGCGACCAACATCAGGGATGCGCATGCCGACGTGTCCGATAAAGCGGCGGCTTACGGCATCAACATGCTGACAGGCCTCAGCCTCTCCGGCTTCTCCCAAGCGGCCGCAGGGTCGGAGCAGTATTATGCGGATTTCAGCAGCTACGCCAAGACGTATGCGACTTCGATGATCGGCAAAGCCGAGTACATGGAAGTCGGCAACGAATACAACTCCGGCGGATCGGCAGCGGAATACTTCAAGTTTCTGAAGCTTGCCTATGCAGCCGTGAAGAGCGTTGCGCCGGACATGAAGGTCGTCGCAGGCGTGGCCTTCCAATACGACGCCAACTGGCTGAAACAACTCATTGACCTCGGCGCATGCGATTACGCGGACGCGATTTCCTTCCACGTGTACAGCAATAACAATCCCGAGAACGAAGGACTCGTCGGCAATTTCCAAGACCTGCGCGATTATATTCAAGGCAAGGGCATTACGAAGAATATCGACCTGTTGTTGACGGAAACCGGCTATGCCACGCAAGAGACCGGTTACGGCGGCCTTCCGGAGAGCACGTCGGCGGCTTACGCGGCGCAATTGTACGTGACCACGCTGGCAAACAACGATTTGATCAAGAAAATTTACTGGTACGACTTCATGAATGACGGCACGGATCCGACGTTCTATGAAACGAACGGCGGTATCGTGCGCTCCGATCTAACGGCCAAGCCGTCCTTCGTCGCTTTTAACGCGGCATCGGACCTGTTGGCCGGCGCCGCTTTCGTCGAATCGTATAATACGCTCGACAGCAATATCCGCATCTATAAGTTCCATCAGGCAGCAGCGAACAAAGATATTCTCGTACTGTGGGCGAACAAGAACAGCCAAGCGATTAATTTGAACCTGGGCGGAAGCCCGCTAAGCGTCGCTGACTTGTTCGGCAATCAACAGCAGTACGACACGATCGGCGGCGCCGTTACGTTAACGGCATCCGAGCAGCCGATCTATATCGAAGGCAGCTTCGCGCAGGCGCCTACGCTCGGATCAACGCCGGCTTTCTCGGCAGATACGCCGAAGATCAGCGTAGCGCCTGGAGATGCGGCATCCATCCATATTACGAGAACTGCCGGTGCCGAGAATCTCTCCGGCACGTACGCGGTGGAACTGCCGGCAGGCTGGGAATTGACCTCGGGCGGACAGTTCGGCGCCGGCCAAACGACGGATACGCTGACGTTCACCGCGCCGGAAACGACGGATCATGCCACGGGCGAAATCCGGATCTATCCGACAAGCGAATCCGGCAATCTGTATGCCAAACTGAAAGTCGAGACGCAAATGTCCGAGCCGTCGAAAGTCGAGATGTCTCCGCAAGTCAACGATGCAGGGACGGGATACGACCTTTCGGTCAAAATCACGAACCTCAGCAATAAAGGCACATTGAGCGGAGGAACGGTTACGATCCTGCAGCCGGAGTCGATGGCAGGCAGCGCGGCGTTCGATACGATTGCGCCGAATTCGGTCGGCGAAGTGAGATTCGATGCGCCTACGCTCGACATTTACGCGCCTACGAACGTGAAGCTGCGAATCGACCGTAATGACGGCAGCTCGCAAGTGATCGAACGGAATTTGACTTCGCTGACCTCGGTGAAGGCGGAAGCCCCGATCGACATTGACGGCGTCATCGATGCCGGCGAGTGGAATCATGCGCAATCCTTCCAGCTGAACGATGCGTCGCAGGTCAAGCTGATGACCGACTGGGGTGGAACGGATGACTTGAGCGCGACCGCTTACACCAAATGGGATGCGAATTACTTGTATCTGGCCGTAAGCGTCACGGATAATACGGACTACAATCCGTATGCGCCTGGCCTTAGCTGGCAGGGCGACGGCATTCAATTTACGATCGATCCTGGACGGGCGCAAGGTCCCGGCACGATCAAGAGCAGCGAGAACGGCTTCGCGCTCAATACCGACACCGGCGTCATCATGAAGAGCGGCGGTTACGGAGCCGGCAATCTGGAAAATTCGCTCGCCGAAATCAAACGGGATGGCAACCGGACCAACTATGAATTGGCGATCAAATGGACCGATATCCTGCCGGCAGGAATGACGGCCGCATCCGGAACGAACGTCGGCTTCTCCTTCCTTGTCAACGACAACGACGGCGCAGGCAGAAGAGGCTGGATGGAGTACATGAGCGGCATCGGCTTCTCGAAAGATCCGAATTTATACGGGGATTTGATTCTGACGGACAGGACGTCGCTCGGGGAAGATACCCCGCCTTCGCAGCCTCCGGTAACGAACGCCGCTGCAGTGCCGGCGCAGCCGGACGGCCAGAACGGCTGGTACGTGCATCCGGTAATGCTCAATTTAACGCCGGATTCGGATGCTGCGAAGACCGAATACAGCCTCGACGGCGGATCGACTTGGCTGCCGTATGCAGCGCCGGTTACGTTCGACCAAGACGGGTCGTACACCGTAACCTACCGCTCGACGAATGCAGCGGGTCAAACGGAGGAACCGAAGACGCTCGCATTCAAGCTGGATCAAACGGCTCCCGCCGGGGCGATTCAGTACAGCAGCACGGATTCGACTTCGGGACCGGTAGTCGCTGCGCTCACGGCGAACGAACCTGTAACCGTCACGAATAATGGCGGATCCGACAAGTACTCGTTCTCGTCCAATGGCAGCTTTACGTTCGAATTCATCGATGCAGCAGGCAATGCCGGGACGGCAGTGGCAGAGGTAAATAACATCGTAACCAAGAGCAAGGCCGCCCCGGGCGAACCTGTTTTATCGAATGACAACGGCTATGATACCGGACTGCTGGACGGCGATTACAAGGTGACGATGAATGTCTGGTACGGCAACAATGGCAATACGTATAAGCTGTACGAGAATGATGTCTTGATCGATACGCAGACGCTGACGGACAATTCGCCGCAAGCCCAATCCGCGGCAACCTCCATCAGCGGCCGCAAGAACGGCACGTATACGTATTATGTCGAGCTGAGCAATTCGTTCGGCACGACGCGAAGCAAAGCGATGACCGTCACCGTGAAGGATGCGGCACCGGGCAAACCGGTCCTGTCCAACGATAACTGGGATGGCGACGGCAGCTTCAACGTCAGCATGAATATGTATTGGGGTACGAACGGCTCCGCGTACCGGCTGTACGAGAATGATGTGCTGATCGATGAACAATCGCTTGCCGCGCATACCCCGCAAGCTCAATCCGCGGTAACGGCCATCTCCGGCAGAGCGGTTGGCGTCTACACGTATCGCTGCGAACTTGTGAACGACGCAGGAGCTGCTTCCAGCGTGACGATGCAGGTAACGGTGAAGAAGTAGTTGCAGACTCGATGTACTTCGTATCGTACAGAATGATAGTACAGAATGACGAGACTGTAGTCTTCCGTCCAGTCAATAAGTCAGCGAGGCTGCCGATCATTCCGTCGGCAGTCTTTTTTTAGGTCGTATTGCAATCGATCAGCGCGTCGAGGGGAGGATTTGTATAGTCGCGGTCGAATATTCTGAATACCATTCCCTTAAGAGGAGCTGGCGCAAGGTGCCTTATCTTCCATGCAACGGCATCGATCTCTATTACGAACAGCTTGGCATCGGAAGTCCGGTCTTGTTCTTGCATAGCGGATTTTCGCGCGGCCTGCTGGCATTTGCCAGTCAAATTCTCGATTTTCAAACAAGCTATGCCTGTTATTATCCGGATTTCAGGGGACATGGGCGAACACGGAGCGACAGCCTCGAATGGAGTACGCCGCAGCATGCTGAAGATATGATTGCTTTCCTGGATCAGCTGGACATTCCTAACGTTCATCTCATCGGGTATGGCATGGGCGGAGGAGTGGCACTTTATTGCGCCTTGAATCATCCCGAGCGAATTGCATCGTTGACTTCGATCGGTCAATGCGGTTTTGTCGCCTCCGCGGGCTCGGAAGAGTTTGAACCGGAACGGCTGCTGCAAACGAACAATGCCGCCTTTATTCAATCCATGGAAGAGCGGCATAGGGATGCGCATCGAGGCGATTGGCAGACGTTCTTAAGAACCAAGCTCAAGGATTGGCGCTCCTACCCTCAGCTTACGGACGATCAGTTAAGAGCCATTCGCTGTCCTTCGCTGTTCATCGCCGGCGAACTGGATGAGCTCGCCCCTGAGGCGGATATGAAACGAGTGACGGCGCTCATTCCCGACTCGCGGTATGTCGTCGTGCCCGGGGGCAGCCATCGCCCTCATATGAATCGCGAACAGCCGGTCTTCGTGAACGATACCATTCTTCAATTTATCGCGGATCACAGTTAAGAAGGGAGAGATTCGATTGCCTCATGTACAAGTAAAGGACCTGGATATGTTTTACGAACAACTCGGGGCAGGCGAGACGGTCATCTTCCTGCACAGCGGCTATTCCCGCGGGATATTGGCCTTCGCGAGTCAAATGCTGGATTTTCAAAAGAAGTATAACTGCTACTTTCCGGACTTCCGCGGGCATGGCCGAACGCGATGCGAGAGCTTGGCATGGTCGACGCCTCAAATTGCGGACGATATTCTGGCCTTCATGGACGAGCAGGATATTCCGACGGCGCACTTGATCGGTTACAGCTTGGGAGCGAACGTCGGGTTATACCTCGCCGTCCTGCATCCGGAACGCGTCACGTCGCTAACGACCATCGGTACGAGCGGCTTCTGCGATCCGGCCGGCGTCGAACAATTCGAACCGGAATGGCTCATTGCCAACGATCAGCAGGATATGATCGATCAAATGACGGAGCGCCATGCGGAAGCGCACCGGGGCGATTGGCAGGCGCATATGCGGGAATCGGCGCAGGATTGGCGGCTGTATCCGCAGCTGACGCCTGACCAGCTCGGCGGCATTTCGTGTCCGGCGTTGTTTATAACCGGGGAGCATGATCCGTTCGCCGGCGAAGAGAGGGTCAAGCATCTGGCTTCGCTCGTCGCAGGGTCCGCGTATCTCGTCGTTCCGAGCGGAAGTCATCGGCCTCATATGGTCAGGGAAAATCCAACGCTGGTGAACGATACGATTCTTCAATTTCTCGCTTCGGCAGTTTCTGGAGTGGATTAACATACGGTTAAGGAGGAACGACGCTATGAGCAACAGCGCTTCGCTTGCCATCCCTATGCTGGCGGTCGATGATGCAAGCAGGGCAATCGAGTTTTACAAAAATACCTTTCATGCCGTGGAGGTAAGCCGCATGACGACGGACGAAGGGAAAATCGAGCATGCTGAAATCAGGGTAGGCGAGGCCCGCATCATGATCGCGGATGAATGGCAAGGCCACAATCGCTCGGCAAAATCGCTCGGCGGGACACCTGTCATTATTTATCTATACGTGAGCAATGTGGACGATGCCGTGAAGCGGGCCGTGAATGAAGGAGCTGTCCTCTTGAGACCCATTCAGGATTTGCCGCACGGAGAGCGCGTAGGTAAAATCGAAGATCCGTTTGGACATGTGTGGATGCTTGCAACTCCGTACAACGTTAACGAATGATGGACATCCGGCTTGAGACGACTGCATCCCGATATCATCGGGAGCGGTCGTTTTTTCTGTTTTTGGGAAATAATACGATCGACAAGCATCCAGAAACGGCAGGTGGGCTGAACGATGAACGGCGTTAAACCGTACGCGATATTCGCTTTGCTTCTTCCTTGCATTCTCGCTTTGGATCTCGTGATGGATTTCCTGCAGCGGCTTCCCGCGGATCAAATCATGCGAAACTTTCTATTCCCTTTCAAAATGCTGGATTCCGTTGAAAAAACGATTTTTGCGATTCTCCTCTTCTTCTTCGTGCGAAAACCGCTCGTTGCCATGCTCCGGCGATTATGGCCGAATACGGGTTCGAGCGAACCGTCAGGAGGAAGCGGCGGAACGCCGTCCGCGCCGCAGCAAACCGATAATCAGCAGCAATAACGGAATCGCGAATTGAAGGGGCAGATGGAGGTAATAGGGCACGATCTTCAGCCCTTCCTGCAAATGCTCCGTCAAGCTTCCCGAAACCGTAAGCGTCGTGATCAAGATGACTAAGCCGACCGGCATAATCAGCGTTGTATGATTGGTTACGCGGAACAAGTCCCGGGCTGCCAATATCGCCGCGAACATGAACGTGCCGATTTTGAAGAAACTGCAGATGATCAGCATGAACAGCACGAGGGCGTCCATGCGCTGCACGATCTCCGCGAGCCGCAGCCGGCTGAGCGAAGTGAAGAGCGGGAACGTCGCCCGGGAAGCGATCTCGATTCCCAGCACGGAGATGTTCACGAACGTCACGACGCACAGTATCAGTGCGCTCAGCGCCATTGCGCCGCTGCCGATCTTCACCGCTTTGAAGGTTTTGCTCAAATACGGCAGGAACATCGTCATCACGATCATTTCGCCGAACGGGAAGGTGAGGTTGGTCGGGAACAGGGCTTTCAAGACCGGGTTCCAGCCATCGCCGAGCACGGGCAGCATCCTGCGGCTGTCCGACATGTCCGAGAATACGACCAGCACGATAATGAACATGAATATCCCGCAGCTGAGCAGAAAGAACAAGAAAGCCGTTCTCCCGAATACCTCGACCCCCAAGTAAATGGTATAGCTGACGGCAATCAGCATGAATACGGCAAGTGCGAACATAGGCGTGGCATCGTAGGCCGCCGCGGACAGCAGATCGATGAAATCGCGGGTATCGCGGCCGGCAATGTAGATGAAATACAGCAGATAAACGAAACCGAGCAGCCACCCCGGCACCGGTCCGATGATTTTACGCGCGTATTCGGTCATGCTGCTGTCCGGATACAGCTTGTACAAGGTCCCGTATACGCCGGCAAACATGGCGATTCCGATTAAACAGCCGATCAATATCACCAGCCACGCATCCTGCTTCGCATCCATGCCGACGGAAATTACGACGGCCGTGCCCAGCTCGAACAAGGTGATCCATGCGAATAAATGCAGCGGGCCAATGACCTCGAGCGGTTTATTCATGCTGCCATGCCTCCTTTTAGTCAAGATTCTTCCAATAACGATTTGCCCCGCATGCCGGACCGCAAGATCTGTCCCCGGAAGGAAATATGGACCTCTGCCTCCGCGAACGTTTCCGCCCAGTTATCCTGGACTTTCCGCCATGCTTTCGGATGGGTGCGCTGCAAGATTTCGCCGAAGCCGAACACGTCCGACTGCTGCGCTTGCGCGCTGCGGATGGCCGCCATCATATTCGCCTTCGTCTTGGTGCTCCAATCCTGCTCCACCTTGTACAGCGCGGAGAGATCCGTCAGCGGAATGCCGCATTTCACTTCCGCGATGTTGCCTTCCGCCGAAACGTCGATGTTCACCATGGCCTTGCCTTCTTTCATGGTGACCGCGGTTTTCGTTTTGCTTTTGACCACCTCGAGCGCGAGACCGTTCTTCATGTCTTCGCAGCCCAAATTCATGATCGTGCTCCTCATTTGATTGATGACGAACATATAGCCTTTCGCTTTGTCATGATCCAGCCATCCGGCAAGCTTGCCTTCGCGGAACATGGCGACGCCGCTGATTTCGAGATGGTAGGGCGGATGCGTCTGCTCCAGGCTCTGCTTCTTGTCGACCGACTCCTCGTCGCCTACGATCCGGAGACCGCTGATCGAGGGCTCCGCGCCCGGATTGACGAGCTTGCGGATCGCTTCATCGATGCCGATAACGGGCGAGCCGGACCAAATCCGTCCCGAGCTTAAGCCGGTCCCGATCAAGGCTTCCGCCTGCAACGGTTCGAGCGGCATGAGGGCGCTGAGCAATTGGCCGGGAGAATTGCCCCTTGCGAGCAGCAGCATCGAGGTCAGCCTCACTTCGTGCGAGCGTTCGAAGAAATCGAAAATGTCTTTGATTCCCGACTTAGCCAGCCTTTCACCGAGAATGACGACTTGGATATGCGAGAAGAACAATTGTCTCGGAACCTGCTTGGATGCCTTGCGAATGCCTTCGAACAGCGTGGAAGCTTGGACGCTATATACGGTGAACGGCGCATAGCCTTTGCTGCTCTTCCCTGAACTGGACAATTCCCCCGGCATGACGACCTGGAAAGCGAGCTCGTATTTATCGGAGTTTGCCGCTTTGTCGATCGAGATTGCCGTTACGATCGCCAATTTATTCAGTTCTCTGCTGTTCCAACAGCCGGACACCAAGAAGGTCGAAGCGAGAACGAACGCAACGAGGATCAGCCTCGATAAGCGATTATGATTCTTCATCCGATAAGAGCCCCTTTACATGTTCGCCAGGACTAGGTCTTCGGTTTCTGCCCCGGAGACATCCGAACGGTTGCTTCCGCCGTATCGTCCGGTCGCTGCAGAATGCTCCAGTGCGGGAGACGCACGAAGACGTCTTTCATTTGCTTATACTTAAGCGGCACGAGCGGAGACAGGAACGATACGCCGAACGACCGCAATGAATTCATGTGCGCGACCATCATGATCAAGCCGAGCATGATGCCGTAGAACCCGAGAAATCCGGCTGCGATCATGAATAGAAAGCGGAGCAGCCTCGCCGTAATTGCCAGATTGTACGCCGGAATCGAGAAATTGGCGATCGCGGTAATGGCCACGACGATGACCATGATCGGAGAGACGATGCCGGCTTGGACGGCCGCTTCGCCCAGAACGAGCGCTCCTACGATCGATACGGCTTGGCCGACCGCCCGCGGCATCCGAATGCCGGCTTCCCTTAGGATTTCAAAGCTCATTTCCATGATGAAGGCCTCGAGAAGCGCCGGAAAGGGCACGCCTTCCCGGGCGCCCGACAAGTTGATCAGGAGCGTCGTCGGAATCATCTCTTGGTGAAACGTCGTCAAGGCGATGTAGAAGGCAGGACCGAACAAAGAGATGATGAAAGCCATATACCGCAGCAAACGGAGAAAGGTCCCGATGTCGTACCGTTGGTAATAGTCCTCGGCTGCGGCAAAAAACTGCGACAGCACGGTGGGGACGACCAAGGCGAAGGGCGTTCCGTCGACCAAGATCGCGATGCGCCCTTCAAGCAAATTCGCGGCGATCACGTCCGGCCGCTCCGTGTTGAACACGGTAGGGAAAGGCGAGCTCCAATTGTCTTCGATGAATTCCTCGATGTACCCGGATTCCAAGATCGCATCCGTATTGATTTTCTCCAGGCGGGCCCGAACCTCTTGCTTGATTTCCTCCTTGGCGATGCCGTCGATATACAGCATGGCGACGGTTGTCTGCGTGACGGAACCGATCTTGATCGAGTCGAAGCCGAACTTCGGGCTCTTTATTCGGCGTCGTACGAGCGTAATGTTCGTTGCTATGGATTCGGAGAAGCTGTCCTTCGGTCCGCGAATGACGACTTGGGTGCTCGCTTCCGATACTTCCCGTTTATCGCCGCCGATGGTGTTGCCGCATATGCATTGGTCCCAACCGTCTACGAGCAGAATGATTTTGCCCGTCAACAGCTCCAGCAGCAGGGAAGTCCAATTATCGATGATTTCGATCTGGGCGACAGCCAGCGCGTTATCGCAGATATAGCGGAACGCGTCCTCGGGCGTCGCTGCTCCTTCCGGTATTTCGGGCAGGAACGGCGACATTAACGAGCGCATGACGATGTCGTTCACCATTGCCTTGTCCGCTAAGGACTCTAGATAGATCGCTGCCACGTGAAGCGCTTGCCCGGTCCGCAGCGTGAACTTGCGCACGATCAGATCGGGACTTGCTACGAGTTCGGATTTTAATCGCGCTAAGTTGACGTCCAAATCCGGATCGAGCTTCCCTGTCGGGAGTTCGAGCTCGTCGCTTCCTTTGCTGGATCCGGCCTTGCCGAATGCTGCCGATCGCGTCTTCATGGCGTTCGCACCTCCGCGTGCATCAAAGTTCAAGACAAGCCGCATTTGGGGTAGTATGCCTTATTTCTCCTTTTTTTACCTACGCGGGCGGCAATTATTCCGAACATTTTCGAACGATTGGATGAATGGAGGTTTACAGGACGAATTCTAATTGTTACACTATTTGCAATATTCAAAACGCGATGAAGAGAAGAGTAGGGGAACAAGTTCTTGCACAGAGAGCTCCGGCAGGTGGGAAGGAGCGAAGGACGTTTCCCGAAACAAGCCTCTGAGCAGCTTGCCGGAACCCGAAGGGGATGGCATGACGGGAGCTCCCGTTACAGAGCTAGAGTATAACCATGGATGACCATGCCGTACTTGAAGAGGTTAATATGGCGACATATTAATGAAGCTGGGGTGGCACCGCGAATTCTTCGTCCCCAAGACAACTGGTCTTGGAGGTGAAGTTTTTTTTGTTTTCGCAGGTACGTCGATCACGTTCATTAGGAGGCGCCGACTATGAGTAACCTTACCAGCAGCGAGCGGCACGCAGATCAGTTCTTATTCAAAACGATAACTGAGGAACTGGAACGGCATCCGTTCGCCAGAGCCATGCGCACGCGATTCCCGCCCGAACCGAATGGCTATCTGCATATTGGCAGCGCCTATGCGATTCAAACGAATCATGCGATGGCGCAGGCTTTTAACGGGCAGTTTCATTTGCGCTTCGACGACACGAATCCGCTGAAGGAAGATATCGCGTACGTGGAAGCGATCATCGAGGATATCCGATGGCTCGGCTTCGATCCGGGCCGGCACATCTACTACGGTTCGGACTACTCGAACGAGATCTATAACGCCGCCGTAACCTTGATCGAACGAGGGAAGGCTTATGTCTGCGATCTCGCGCCGGACGACATGACGGCATACCGGGGAACGCTGACGGAACCGGGCCGAGACAGCCCATATCGCAATCGATCGGTTGAAGAGAATTTGGCGTTGTTCGCGCAAATGAAGAACGGCGATTTCCCCGCTTCCTCGAAAGTCGTTCGCGCCAAAATCGATATGAGCTCGCCGAACATGAATCTACGCGATCCGGTGCTCTATCGCATCCTGCACGCCGAGCACTATCGGACGGGGAAGGACTGGTGCATCTATCCGATGTATGATTTCGCCCATCCGATTCAAGACGCGATCGAAGGGATCACGTACTCCTTATGCTCCATCGAATTCAAGGATCACCGGCCGCTGTACGAATGGGTCTTGACGGAGCTTGAAATCCCGGAGCCGCCGCGGCAACGGGAATTCGGGCGGTTGAGCTTGACGGGCGTCGTAACGAGCAAACGGTTCTTGCGTCAGTTGGTCGAAGGCGGGTATGTCGACGGCTGGGACGATCCCAGGCTCCCGACGCTTCGCGGCTTGAGGCGAAGGGGCTTCACGCCGGAGAGCATACGCCGATTTATTGACGAAATCGGAAGCATCCGAACCTCGAGCACCGTCGACATCTCGCTCTTGGATCATTGCCTCAGGCAAGAATTGAAAGCTGCGGCGCCAAGCGTGATGGCCGTGCTGCATCCGCTGAAAGTGGTCATTGCCAACTATCCGGATGATGGCGCTGAGCTGCTCGGCATCGAGAACAACAGCGAGAACGAAGCACTCGGCATAAGAGAAGTTCCTTTCGCCAAGACGCTCTATATCGAACGGGATGACTTCATGGAGCAGCCTGCCAAGGGATTTCACCGGCTGGTCCCGGGCGGCGAGGTCAGGCTGAAAGGGGCGTATTTCATCAAGTGCGAGGACATCGTCAAGGACCCGGAAACCGGCGAGGTAACGGAGCTGCGCTGCACCTACGACCCGCTAACGAGAAGCGGCACCGGGTTTGCCGGGCGCAAAGTAAAAGGGACGATCCATTGGGTATCGGCTGATCATGCCGTTAGAGCTGATGTCCATCTATACGAGCCGCTGCTGCTTGACCAGGAAATTCCGAAGGACGACGGCGATTGGACGGCTTCGCTGAATCCGAATTCGCTGGTGACGTTGAAGGACGTACTGGTGGAGCCGTCCGTCCGGCATGCGGATCCGGAACAGAAGTACCAATTCCTGCGGCATGGTTACTTCTCCGTGGATCGGATGGCATGCGCCGATGGCCCGCTAGTGTTTCACCGTATCGTACCGTTGAAGGATTCATGGCGGGCGAAGAACGGTTAACTTTGCCTTGGCCTCCGCTTACGACGCTTCATTAAAGCTGTTCCAAGTCCGATTCTAGACTTTACAAGATCCGCTGCTGCGTGTACGCTAGTAGAAACAAACCGCATATCGTTTTTCCGGAGGAGCCTGTCATCGACGGGCTCTTTTTGTCTTTTTTCGGGAAACCTATGCGAGTAGAAGGAAGGGGAGGGCAATAATGGAACAACAAGCGATCTGGGCGATTCTTATTTTTCTGGTTTCGTACGCGCTCCTGATTTCGGAGAAAATCCATCGGACGATCGTCGCCATGCTCGGAGGACTGCTCGTCGTCGTATTCGGCATCGTCGATCAGGATACGGTGCTCCATCACATCGATTTCAATACGTTGGGCCTATTGATCGGCATGATGATCATCGTCTCGATTACGGCCGATACGGGGCTCTTCAAATTCATTGCGATTTGGGCGGCCAAGAAGGCGAAAGGAGAGCCTGTCCGAATCATGATTCTGCTGTCGCTGATCACGGCCGTGGGCTCGGCCTTCTTGGATAACGTTACGACGGTACTGTTGATGGTTCCGGTCACCTTCAGCATCACCAGGCAGCTCCGGGTCACGCCGATTCCATTCCTGATGACCCAGATCCTTGCCTCCAACGTCGGCGGAACGGCGACTCTGATCGGCGACCCGCCGAATATCATGATCGGGAGCGCGGTGAAGGAATTGACGTTCATGGCGTTTATCAGTAATTTGGCGCCGATAGTTATCATCATCATGGCTTCCTACATCCCACTGTTTTTCCTGCTGTTTCGGAAGCAAATTCAAACGACGCCGGATCGGAAGAAGGACATCATGGCGCTCGAACAAAGCGGAATCATCACCGATTCCAGACTGTTGATCCAATGCTTGTCGGTGCTGGGACTGACGATCGCCGCCTTCTTCCTGCACCAGCAGCTTCATGTGGAATCCGCTGCCGTCGCCTTATGCGGCGCTTTCATCCTGCTGCTGTTAACGGGCGAGCACCGGATGGAAGAGGCGTTCAGCAAAGTGGAGTGGATGACCATCTTCTTCTTCATCGGTCTCTTCTCGCTTGTATCCGGCTTGGTCGAAACCGGCGTCATTGCGGATTTGGCTGCCAAAGCAATCGAGCTTACGGGAGGCAATGTCGCCGCAACCTCCATGCTGATTCTGTGGCTGAGCGCGATCGCATCCGCGTTTCTGGATAACATTCCGTTCGTCGCCACGATGATTCCGATGATTCAAGAAATGGGGAACATGGGCGTCAGCAATCTGGAGCCGCTGTGGTGGAGCTTGGCGCTCGGCGCCTGTCTCGGAGGCAACGGTACGTTGATCGGAGCCAGCGCCAATCTCATTGCCGCGGGTCTCTCCGCCAAGGAAGGCTATCCGATTCGTTTCATGGCCTATTTGAAAATCGCATTTCCGCTGATGCTGTTGTCGATTCTATTATCGAGTGCATATATCTATCTTCGTTATTTGATGTAAGCAGAATAGGGAGGCGAGGACAATGCTGGTTTATCGTTATGACAGCAGTCGGATCGAGATTCAAGAAACGAACAACGGGGACGACATCGAGTTTCATATTCAAGTGAAGGATACAGAAACCTTTTTGCCGCGAGTGAAGTCCGTTCGCGCATTCTTTGACGAGGACGACGTCTATACGGATGTTTTGTTCTATGCCTATCCGGATCAACGGTACAGCGTCATCGTTAAGCCGCAGTACTATACCGATTTCATCCTGCAGCTCATGAAGCAGCATGTGCTGCTGCAAGTCGAATGGACTGCTGATTAATGCATGATGCTGCTTTGTCGCAAATTCTTAGTTTGGTGACATCAAGTTGAAGTAAACATTGTCCCTTCGATGTGCTATTGTCGTTCTGTATCCTATAAGAGTCATTATTCATTCAAACACATTCATATGGAAGAAGGATCGAACCATGAGCAAAAAGCTTCGGATCGGAATCATCGGAACCGGGGGCATCGCGAGAGCGCATGTTTCCGCATACAAAAAACTGCCTTACGTCGAAATCGTAGGCGTGGCTGACGTTATTCCGGATAAGGCGTCCGCGTTTGCGGTAGCGGAAGGTTTGACGGAAGCGGCCTCGTTCGACACCCATACGGAGCTGCTCGGCATGGAGCTGGACGGCGTCAGCATTTGCACGCCGAACGTTTCGCATCACGTGACAACCGTCGATGCGCTGCGCGCGGGCAAGAACGTCCTGCTGGAGAAGCCGATGTCCGTCACGCTTCAAGAAGGCATTGAAATGACGCAGGCGGCCAAGGAGAGCGGCAAAATGCTGACGCTGGGCTTCCAGCCGCGTTATGATCCGAACATGAAACTGCTGCAAACGATCGTGCAATCCGGACGTCTCGGCAACGTGTTCTACGTCGAGACAGGCGGCGGACGCCGCCGCGGCATGCCGGGAGGCACGTTCATCAGCAAGAAGCTCGCAGGAGCCGGGGCGATGGCCGATATCGGCTGTTACTCGCTGGATATGGCGCTGAACACGCTTGGCTATCCGCGTCCGCTCACTGTATCTGCATTCACGTCCAACCATTTCGGTACGAATAAGCTGTATCACCCGGAAGCGAGCAAGTTCGAAGTCGAAGATTTCGGCGTGGCGATGGTGCGCTTCGAGAACGATCTCGTCCTGCAGTTCAAAATCTCCTGGGCGATGCACATGGATACGCTTGGCGCGACGATGTTCCTCGGCACGGATGCGGGCTTGAAAGTAACGCCTGCGGGTTCGGGCAACTGGTCGGGCGTATGGGACGGCGCAGTCGGCTCCATCACGATGTTCCACGATGAATTCGGCGGTCAAACGGCAACGCCAATTCCGCTCGTGCAGCATCAATTGAATCTGTTCGATCAGAAAGTGCATGATTTCGCCGAAGCGGTTCGGGACAACAAACCGGCTCCGATTCCGGGCGAGCAAATCCTGATTCAACAAGCCATCATCGACGGCGTGCTTCGTTCCGCGGAAGCCCGCAGAGAAGTGTCGATCGAACTGCCTCGTTAATAGCGAGCGGGCAACAGCTGCTAGCGATGATATGATTTGATAGGACAAGGAATCCGCGAATGCCGCGGATTCTTTTTTTTGAGGCTGGCGCCAGTTTCACATTCGTTTCAGGTTCGTTTGATAGACAAAGACACTATCCTTCTATTTGATGAATAATAATTGAATAACGTAAGTCCAGGTGCACGCCGGAGCAAGACTGGCGCTGCTTAATAGGGAAGTCCGGTGTAAATCCGGCGCGGTCCCGCCACTGTAAATGAAGAGCCGATCTATGATTTACCACTGGCCAGCGAAGCCGGGAAGGTATAGAGGAGCGATGACGCATAGCCAGGAGACCTGCCTTGACTTGTATTCACGGACTCTGCGGATGATGGGGGCAGTGCTTTTTTTTTGCTGTCTCAATCGTAGATTGGCAGCGCCGGCCCTTGATTCGATATGAATCAAGGGCTTTATTTTTTTCCCGAAGCGATTTCGGCCAGAGGAGGCTTCTATGAACAAGTACGGAAAGGTATTCACTTTAACGTTCTCCTATCCGACTTCCGGCAAGATAGCCTTGTTGTTCGCAAGTGATTGGACGGGCAGATCCGAGCGGCGATTGATAACGCAGCCTGGCGAGGTGGCGCGTCGGTGGCGTTTTGTACGAAATATCGTACAACGCAGCGCCCACGGAAGCGCGACGCCGACGTTTTGTACGAAAACTCGTACAAAACAGCGTGCGAGAAAGCCCGACGGCGGCATTTTGTACGAAAACTCGTACAAAGCAGCGTGAGAGTAAGCGCGACGCCGGCATTTTGTACGAAAACTCGTACAAAGCAGCGTGCGAGAAAGCGCGACGCCGGCATTTTGTACGAAAACTCGTACAAAGGAGTGCCTGAGAAAGCCCAACGTCGGCGTTTTGTACGAAAACTCGTACAAAGCAGCGTGCGAGAAAGCCCAACGCCAGGCTTTTGAACGAAAACTCGTACAAAGCAGCGTGCGAGAAAGCCAGACTCTGGAATTTTGTACGAAAACTCGTACAAAGCAGCGTGCGAGGAAGCCCGACGCTGGTATTTTGTACGAAAAATCGTACAAAGCAGCGCCCGAGTAAGTCCAACGCTGGCGTTTTGTACGAAATCTCTTACAACTTAGGTTGCGAGGAGGTGCCAACGCAATGCGGCGCCGCAAACGCCCAAAAAGCTCGTTCGGCTACGACTCGTCCTACCTTTTCGAACAGGAATTCGTGCCCGCTTTATTGACGGAGGAGCATATCGTCCCGTAAAGAATCATAGGTCAGCTATCGCTGCCCGCATATTTAACGAAGAACGTCCTCGGAAGGAAACGTAGTTTTGTTATTATGGCGTCATTTTTCATTTCCGAAAGCGCTTTCGGCTGGTACAATATAGGTGAACGCTTATCCTATGCGAGCCGAAAGGAGTTTGTTGTCAATGCCTGCCGAAGCGGAGAAGTCCGATTGGATATTCGCTGGAACATTGCAAGAAATTCAACAAGAGCGAGCAACTGTCATTAAAGGCGGCATCGCCGTCTTCCATCATGAAGACCAGGTTTACGCCGTGGATAACCGATGTCCACATCTGGGGTTTCCGCTGCATGTCGGAAGCTTATGCGACGGCATTCTGACTTGCCATTGGCATCATGCGCGATTCGATGTATGCAGCGGCGGAACATTTGACCCCTGGGCAGATGATGTCCCCTCGCATGAAGTGCGAATCGAGGAGGACGACGTATGGGTTCACTCGCGTTCCCGGACCGTCCGTGATTCGGACAAGCAGCTGGACCGGTTGAAGAGCGGACTGGAACAGAACATCGGCATCGTCATCGCGAAAGCGATCGTCGGCTTGCTGGAATCCGGCGTCCCGGCCGTCGAGATCGCCCGGATCGGCATTGAGCATGGAACGCGCTTAAGCGGCGGCTGGAATTCGGGACTTACGATTCTGACGGCGATGACGCGCGTCCTGCCGAAGCTCGATAAGATGGGCAAGCTGCTCGCCTTGTACCAAGGGCTGCACCATGCGGCGCGCAGCAGCAGCGGCCGGGCCGAGCGCCCGCTGCTCGGCCAGCTTCCGAGCGGGGAAGTATCCCAGGAGAGGCTGACGGCCTGGTACCGGAATTGCATCGAAGTGAGGGATACGCAGGGAGCAGAGCGAATCTTGCTCACCGCCATCTCGAAGGGCGCTTCCGACGAGGAGCTCGCGGATATGATGTTCACGGCGGTCACGGATCACTTCTATCTGGATGGCGGCCATACGCTGGATTTCCATAATAAAGCGTTCGAGTCGCTGCGCTTTGTTCGTCCGGAGAAGAAAGCGCAGGTGCTCGCTTCGCTGGTTCCCTTGCTCGGCAATCCGACCAGAAGCGAAGAGCTGCATCAATGGCAAGCCCCGATCAATTTGGTCGAGCCGCTTCGCGATGCGTTCCGTCAGCTTCCCGCTCATCTCGAAGAACAACCTGCCTATCCTTCGGTAACCGCGGAAGAAGAAGAGAAGATGGTTGCCGTGCTGCTCGGCGATCAGCCTCTGACGACGATCGACGCGCTGCTGGAATGGATGAAGGACGGGAAAGATCCGGTTCAGCTGGCGCGCCTGGTCGTACTGGCTGCCGGGGAGCGAATCGTACGGTTTCACACGCAAAATGATTTTGGCGATTGGATCGCGGTTCTACATACGTTCACGTATGCCCAAGCCGTTCATGAAACCGCTTCCCGGGGGCGGCGGCCGCAGCCTCGGGCGATATTCTATGGCGCCATCAGCGTCTATCTGGATCGCTTCCTCAACATGCCTCCGGCGGCACGGCCGAAGCCTGCTCCGGCTGACCAGCCTCCGGCGCTGGATGAATTGCTGCAGCTGATGGATCAGAGACAGCAGGTGAACGAGGCGGCGGCTTGGGTCGCTCGTTATTTGCATGCGGGCGGAGACCGCCAGGCGCTGATGAATACGCTTGGTCACGCGCTGCTGAGAGAGGACGCGGAATTCCATACGTTCCAGCTCTATGAAGCGGCCATGACCGCCTACGATAGCTGGAGCGACCGGAATGATCCTTATGCCGAGCAAGCCAAGGAAACGCTGCTGCTCGCCGCGACGCGCTACTTGGCGGCCCATGCGCCGACAGCCCGCGAAACGCCTCACACCGCGAGAATTGCCTGGAGACTTTACCGAGGCGAGAAACTGTTTGAGGAATAAGCAACGAAGCAAGACAGCGGCGTGTTTCGAACAGGAGGATGAGGACGAGAATGGAGCAACCCACACGGAATCGAACGGCGCTTGTCACGGGCGCAAGCATGGGGATCGGAGCGGGCGTTGCGCTGAAGCTGGCATCGCTCGGGTATGATATCGCTTTCGGCCATTTTGCCGAACCGGACAAAGCCGGGGAAGTAGCCGAGCGAATTACGCAAGAATTCGGCCGAGCCTGCCACGTTTTTCAAGGAGATCTGGCCGAACCTCACCTGCCGGGCGAGCTGGCTGCGTTCGCGATCGAAGCGCTCGGGGAAATCGATGTGCTGGTCAACAATGCGGGCTTCACGAGGTTCAAAACGATTACGCAGCTCGACGCCGAGGAAATGGATCGCCTGTACAGCGTCAATTTCCGCGCTCCGATGCTAATCATGAAAGCGATTTCCAACCATATGGTGGAACGGCAGCTGCAGGGCTCGATCATTAACATCACTTCGTCACGCGCCGAGCGGGCTTATCCGGGAGATGCCATTTACGGCGGGTTGAAAGCGGCCTACACGCGCGCTTCGCAATCGATCGCGCTTGATCTGTCCGCGCACGGTATCCGCGTGAACTGCGTCGCCCCGGGAGCCACGCAAGTCCGGGATATTCCGGAATGGAATGCAGGCTACCAGGCGCTAGGGAAGAAAATCCCGCTGGGACGCATGGGTACGCCGGCGGATGTCGCCAACGCCGTCGCATGGCTGGCCTCCGAGGAATCCAGCTACGTGACCGGCATGACGATTCGCGTCGACGGCGGATTGATTTTGCCTGGCATGCCGGAACGAAGCAGCAGTACGGGATGGAACAATTAAGCCGAAATCATACGATTAATTATCTAACTATCCATCTAATTTTCTATCTATTATCTATCTATCTATCTATCTACTCCCAATCATCCAATAATCCAATACTAGGAGCGTGTTTGTGCATGTCTGAGTTAACGATTCGCGATGTGAAAGTAATCTTGACGGCGCCGGAAGGCATCAATCTTGTCGTGGTCAAAATCGAAACTTCCGAGCCCGGCCTGTACGGACTTGGCTGCGCGACCTTCACGCAGCGCTACCTTGCGGTCGCTACGGCGATCGAGCAATACTTGAAACCGTTCCTGATCGGCAAAGATCCGCACCGCATCGAAGATATCTGGCAATCCGCGATGGTCAGCTCCTATTGGCGCAACGGGCCCGTACTGAACAATGCATTGTCCGGGATCGACATGGCGCTATGGGATATTAAAGGGAAAACCGCAGGACTGCCCGTTTACCAGCTGCTGGGCGGCAAATGCCGGGAAGCTGCGGCGGTCTACCGGCATGCCGACGGCCGGGACGAGCGGGAAGTCGAAGACAACGTGCGCAAGTTCATGGAACAGGGACTTCGCTACATTCGCGTTCAGATGGGCGGCTATGGCGGCCGGGGTCATCAGCTTCACCAGCCGGACAATGCGCTGCCAGGCGCGTATTTCGATCCGGGCGCCTATCTTCGCAGCGTACCGCGCATGTTCGAGCACATCCGCAGCGCGGTAGGCCCGGAGATCGAGCTGCTGCATGATATTCACGAACGGCTCGTTCCGATCGAGGCCGTCCGGCTGGCCAGACAGCTCGAGGAGTACCGGCTGTTCTTCCTGGAGGATCCGCTGGCGCCCGAACAGCTGGACTGGTTCGAGACGCTGCGCAGCCAGACATCGACCCCGATCGCCATGGGCGAGCTGTTCACGCATCCGCGGGAATGGACGCCGCTTATCCAGAACAGGCTGATCGACTTCATTCGCTGCCATATCAGCGCGATCGGCGGGCTGACGCCGGCGAAGAAGCTCGCCACCTTATGCGAAGCGTTCAGCGTTCGCACCGCTTGGCATGGCCCTGGCGACGTATCGCCGGTCGGACACGCGGCCAATCTGCATCTCGATGTCAGCTCGATCAACTTCGGCATTCAAGAGTGGTACGGCTTCTCGGAGAAAATCCAAGACGTATTCCCGGGCTGCCCGGAACTCCGGAACGGCTATGCGTACCCGAACGATAAGCCTGGTTTCGGCATCGATATCGATGAGAAGAAGGCAGCCGACTACCCGTGCCACAACCGTCTGCCAGAATGGACGCTGGCCCGTACGCCGGATGGAACTTCCGTTAGACCATAACTTGTTCATGGGAAGGAGCGGCATAACATGCGCGTAAGCACGCAGGACGAAGTTGTTTTACCTCGAAGCCAGCCGGAAACGCAAGGCATCCCCTCGTCGGCCATTTCGGATTTCCTGGAAACGATACGCACGCAAAATCTCGAGCTGCACAGCTTCATGCTGGTCAGGAACGGATTCGTCGTCTCCGAAGGCTGGTGGCGGCCGTATGCGGCCGAACTGCCGCATCTGCTGTTCTCGCTAAGCAAGAGCTTCACGTCCACGGCGATCGGATTCGCCGTATCGGAAGGACTTCTGTCGCTGGACGATCGAGTGGTGTCGTACTACCCGGACGAAACGCCGGGCGATGCGTCGCCGAACTTGCTGCACATGAACATTCGCCATTTATTGATGATGGGCACGGGGCACGCGCAAGATACGACCGATGCGCTCTTCAAGCAAACCAACGGTAATTGGGCGGAAGCATTCCTGGCGAGACCGGTCGAGCATGAGCCGGGAACGCATTTCGTGTATAACAGCGGAGCCACGTATATGCTATCCTCCATCTTGCACAAAGTGACCGGCCAATCTCTTCTCGAGTATTTGCAGCCTCGCCTATTGGATCCGCTCGGGATCTACGGCGCGACATGGGAAACATGCCCGCGAGGCATTGCCTCGGGCGGATGGGGACTCAGTCTGACCACGGAGAGCATCGCCAAGTTCGGACAGCTGTATCTGCAGAAAGGGCTGTGGAACGGAGCACGTATCATTTCCGAGGAGTGGATCGCGGAAGCGACTTCCAAGCAAATCGAGAATGGAGATGGCGGCGAGAGCGATTGGGCGCAAGGGTACGGCTATCAATTCTGGCAATGCCGGCATGAATCGTATCGCGGGGACGGAGCGTTCGGACAATTCTGCATCGTCATGCCGCAGCAACAAGCCGTCTTGGCCATCACTTCCGGAACCAACGACATGCAAGGCGTCATGAACGCCGCATGGACGCATCTGCTGCCAGCCATGGATGCGGCGCCGTTGGCGGAAGATGGGGAAGCGGCAGCCCGGCTAGCCGAGCAGATCCGGCAGCTGGCTATTCCAGCTCCCATACATGCGGCTTCTTCTCCGCGAGAAAGCGATATCGCCGGAAGTTACCGGTTGGACGAAAATATGTTCAAATGGGAGACGTTCGACATTCGCTTCGAAGAGAACGAAGCCGTGATCGAGATGCGCGAACCGGACGGGGATCACCAGTTTCGTTGCGGCCGGGAACTTTGGATCGAACAAGTGTCCCGGATGAACCAAGGCGTAGAACAGCGAATCGCAGCCAGTTTCTCGTGGATCGACGCGGATTCCCTGGAATTAACGATCCGTTATCTGGAGACGCCGTTCTGCCACGCGCTGAATTGCCGATTGGACGGCAGCGACATCGTCTTCGAGGTCAAACCGAATGTTACCTTCGGTCCGTCGAACGGAATGGCGCCTTTCAAAGGCAGCCGAATCTAGCGCAAACGTATCGGACAGGACTCTCCCAACGGGAGGGTCCTGATAATAGAGATAGACATCTCTCTCAAAAGCCGTTATGATTATCAGGAAAATTGAATACTTTCGATCCGTAAAGGTGCAGGTTGTCAGCTGACAAGCCTGCTTAAAAGGGAAGTCCGGTTAAAATCCGGCGCGGTCCCGCCACTGTAATTGAGGAGCGACTCCACACGGTGCCACTGGTTCTTGAAGAACCGGGAAGGCTGGAGAAGCGATGATTCATAAGCCAGGAGACCTGCCTATACGCGAATGTTTCTTAATTCTCCGGGGGGTGGGAATTGGAAATGATCTTGGAAACGCATGCGCCGGAATGGAAGCGGTAGAGCTTTCATTGCCAATGTGGTTCTCTTTGTATTGCATTTATTTGAACCGCCCTATTCAGGGCGGTTTTTTTGTTTGTCGGCGAAGGTTTGCAAACCGTGTGCAAGACTAGCTATATCGAGTAGAGAAGAGGATGGGAATGGGAACTCATGCAACAAATGACCATGCAAGAAAAATAAACGGGCGATGGTTGACCATTATGCTGGCGGCTGTATTATTCATGACTGCCATTGGTCCCGCGTACAAGGTGTATGCCGATGATCCGGAACCCGCGAATGACTCGCTGCTTCAGCAAGTAGAAGCCGCCATCGCTAGCGTCTCGCAAGCGGTGCTGGGTACCGCCAATCTGGATGACTGGCAGGCTGCCGGATTATCTGCCGCCGGCAAGGCGATCCCGAGCAAATACAGCTCTGCGCTCTATAAGAAACTGGCAGCCAATCACGGCACTTTCACGTCGGCCACCGACTACGAGCGTACGGTGATCGGCATGACCGCGGCGCATCAGGATGCGACCAAATTCGCCGGCTACAATTTGGTCGAACAAATTTATTCCTATCCCGCGATCAGCACGTTGAACGGATTGGATTTCGCACTCCTTGCATTAGACAGCGGCCATTACGCGGTACCCGACAATGCGGTATGGACGAGGGAGAAGCTCGTTGAAGCCGTATTGTCCAAAGTAAACCCCGACGGCGGCTTCAACTGGACGCCTAGCGCGAGCGACCCGGACATGACCGGCATGACGTTGACGGCCTTAGCTCCTTATGCCGGGCAAAGTGCCGTTCAACCCGCCAGCCACATTGTCCGCGCCGCTTAAAGATACGGACCTCATATCCGCTTGGGCCAAATCCGACGTGCAGACGATCGCGGCACTGCAATTGATGCGGGGATCGGATAACCTCTTTGCCCCTCGCGAATCCGTTACCCGCGAAATGGCAGTCGTCGTCGCCATGCGGGCGCATGCGTACAAGCAAGACGGCCAGAACAGCGCCAAATAAAGAAGTCTAACGCAAGGTCCGCGTTATTCGCGGGCCTTGCGTCATTGATAGAGAGGCGGAAAAGCTGCTTCGTCCTATCGCTTCCTCGCATCCAATTTCATCCAACCGTCGAGAATGACCTGAAATCTCGAAAATGCTGCGAATGTTATATAACGGGTTAATAGAGAGCGGGCAACGGTTACGGATAGGACGTAAGGGAGGGGGAGCGGCTATGGACCGGCCTATCATTACGGAACAAGAGATGATCAAAGAATCGGAGCTATTTTATCAGATCTTCTCTGTCTTCATTCAGGAGATGGAGCAGATTGAGCGCACGCGCGGCAAGCTGAACGACTTTCAGCTGATGCAGGCCGTATACCACGCGAAAGATACGATGGGGATGATGGGCTGGGAGCGCAGGCAAACCGTCAGTTCCATATTTGAGAAATATATCGAAATCTATCGCGCGCTCGGACGGGCAGAAGCCGATGAATGGGTGACCATTACGTTCGGCTACAACATGAAGCTGCGCAATGAACGGGAACTTGATTCGGCTGCTGCCTTCCCGGATGGAACCGATCATGCGAATGACGATGGGACGAACGGCGGCCGCAACGCTGCAGCGTATCGATTGGAGGAGCTTTCCCGGCTTATTGGGGAGAAAGAGTCCGAGCTGCTGCAGCTCTACCGCGAGTTTTACTTGCTGCAACAATAAGGAAGAGATACCCCTGAGGCGTTCATGCTGCATGACGTTTCAGGGTTTTTTTGTTTTTTTAATGAAAAACGCCAACAGTTGGCCGATGTAAACGTTATTCTAGTTGTAAGCCACTAACGGATGGAGGAATTAGAAATGGAATCGATCACGCAAGGCCAAGGCGTAACCATTGAAAATTTAGGCATGCTCGATCTAACGGGGAAGAAAACGGATGAATTGTCGGGCATCGCGCTCATTCAGAACGTCGGACTTATACTCGTACCGCAGTCGTTGTCGGATGCGCTGATGAAGGTTCCTCAACGAAATGTCGGCCTGACCGTATCGCTGCCCGAACCGACGAACCCCGATGCCAAAATGAAATTGTATACCGGTCAGCTCACGTTAAGCGGCGAGGTCTTCTCCAATGCGGGCGGCTCTCCCGACGATATTCTCGTCATTGCGGGTCAAGTCGTTATTTCGTCTCCGATCGTAAACGTGGGGTACGGAGATATCATTATAGCCGGGCAAATCTTGGCGCCGAAAGGATCCGAAGCGCTGCTTAGCGCCAAACTCACGCGGTTAACCGGCCAAATTATTTATTATAAGTCGGATGCGCCCCGTATCTTCATCGGCAACGACAGCTTCTCCAGATCCTTCTTCGAGCTGATCGACAGTCCGATGTCGATGGCGCTTGTGGGCAATTACGAAATCGAGCAGGACGTTGACATCGCGCTGATGAAACAGAAAGTCAGCGAACTGATCTTGATCGGCAACCTGACGGCGCCGAAACCGCTCGTTCCGCTGCTTCAATTGCTCGCTGAAGTCAAACTCGGCGATATTACCGGGAAAGATGACGCGGACGCGCCAGGTGCCTGATGAACAAGGACTTGTTTCGGGAATTGTATGCCGCGCATTCGAAGGCGATTTACTCCTATCTGTTCGGCCGAACGAACCATAAGGAGCTCGCCGCGGATTTGCTTCAAGACAGCTTCCTCAAAATATGGAACCGCATCGAAATCGTTGCGAAAATCCCTCCGGAGGAGCGGCTCTATTGGATATTCTCGATTGCTTCCAATGGACTCAAGGATCATTATCGGCGCAGCGCGCACCGAAACAAGGTGGGTTTGCAGCTGAAGGCAGCATCCGCCGGAGACGGCGCAAGCGCCGAAGATCTCTCCGGCGTGCTTGCGGGGCGGGAGCGCTTGAGGGATATAGAGACGCATATCAACGGGCTGCCGGAAGAATTGCGCTGCATTCTGCTGATGAAAGTGCTGGGCGAATTAAGCAGCGCGCAAATCGGCATCGTGCTGAACCAGCCGCCCGGAACGATACGGTACAAAATCGCGCAAGCGCGCAGGCTTCTTGCCGAGAAACTGAAGCTGCTTGAATCGGCACCAATCGGCGTAAGGAGGACTTCGAATGAGTGAATGTACGGGTAAGGACGCCTTGGCTTCCGATGCGGACGACATTTTAGACCAACTGTTAGAGGATTGGTCCGAGCAGGTGTGGAATACGTTCAAGACCCAAGAATCCGTCGTGTTGCAGGATGTCATCATCCTAGCGGAGGATCTAGGATACGCCTGGTGGAGCCGGTTCATCGACCATATTCCTTTCCATTCATCCAAGGCGGTATAGAGCGTAAGCGGGCAGGAAACAGCGGCCGTTATTGACTCGTTCATCAGTCAATAACCGCCGCTGTTTCTTGATGTCTCTAAACTTAAGGAGGACGAGCATGGACAATAGCAATGGCATCGTTCAGCTTAGAATTGACATCTATGAGGATTGGCAGCTCGAGGCGGTCGAGAAAGCGGCAAGAAGATTCGAAGAAGCGCATGACGGGGTCCGCGTTGAGGTGCGGCTTCTGCCGGATCGCGAAATTCGCGAAGGGCTGCAAGACGGTACCTCCGGCTCCGATCTGGTGCAATTAGCGAACGGAGATTTTGTTGACTGCAGCCGCAATGGGCGTTTGCTGGATTTAACGGCATGGGCGCATACGCATCAGCTGGAGCTGCTATTTCATCCGGCCCTATGGCGCCTATTGCAAGTGGACGGACGACTAGCCGGATTGCCGATCAGTGCGACGGTGAAGAGTATTTTCTATAACAAGGAATGGTTCCGCAGTGCCGGCATTCCAGATCCGGCGGACGGATGGACGTGGCAGGACTTTATCGCAACCGCCCAGTGGCTGCAAACGGCGAATGCCTGCGAGGGGCAGGACCGTTTCGCCGCGCGGCTTTCGTTCGATTGGGAGTATATCGGACTATTGCTCTTATCCTCAGGGACAAGCTGGCTGTCGCCGGAAGGCAGCAAGGCGTCGGGTTACGCCAACAGCGAAGCTGCCGTGAAGACTGTGAAGATGGCGGCAGCGCTGGTACGCGAGCATAAGCTGAGCCCGGCAACGCAGGATTGGTTCACGCACGGCGACCTGACCGAGGGTAAGACGGGGATGATTCTTGATTATATGATCATGCTGCATGAAATCGAGCCGATACTCGGCCGGCGTCTCGGCATTGCCTCGCTTCCGCGCGATCCGGCAACGGAAAGGACCAACGAGCCGTGGATAAGCGGCTTCGGAATCGCATCCGGAAGCGCCGAGCCGGCATTAGCCTTCCAGCTGCTGACGGAGCTGACCTGCTCGAGCAACGAGCTGACACGGCTCGTGACGGACGGTTTCATCGCTCCGCTTAAATCCGTTTACGAAGAAGCGGGCCATCATCGGCATCCCCTTCGCGAGCGCGTGCTTGCCGAGCTGGCCTTTGCCGGGCCGCTCCCGCATTCCGCATCGAGCGAGGCGGTACGTCTGCTCCGGGAACATGCGAACCCGGCTTTGGCTCGCATACTGCATGACGGAGCCGACGTTAGCGCCGCATTGGACGAGCTTGCCGAGAAGCTGGATCGTGGCTTGGCTTTCTCCATCGACCGGTCGAAACGAACGAGCGTTCCGAAGTAAACAAGAAAGGCAACCCCATTGACGATTCAATGGCAGGCTGCCTTTTCTTGTTTTGCTATTCGCTTAGGTTATTTTAGGTTGCGCTGCGCATGTCCTCAGTCTTCAACTTACAAAATCAACGCGCCGACAATTCCGCTCATTAGGCCCAGAACGACGACCGAAACGAACACGACGGCTACAACGCGACCCGGGAACGAACGGCGAATCATGAGCATCGAAGGGAGACTGATTGCCGGAAGGACAACAAGCAGCGCAGCTGCGGGTCCTGCCGCGAATCCGAGCGATAGAAACGTCTGAATGATCGGAATTTCGGCAGCGGTCGGAATAACGAACAAGGCGCCCGCGATGCAGAAAATGACGAGCATAAGAAATCCGTCCCACGTTCCGCTTCCGAGCGAAGGGAACAACCACGCTCTGACTGCCCCCAGTACCAATACGGAAATGAAGTACGCCGGCACGAGGTGGACGATCATCATCCACATGCTTTGGATCCAGCGTTTCCACATGGGACTTGCTTCTTCATGCTGGGCCGTCTTCTCCAACACTTCTTCCGGTACTTCGACCTTCCCCGCCAGACGACCTGCAAAATAGCTGACGCCGAAAGTGATGATCAGCCCGAAAACGATCCGAATCAGCGTGAATTTCCAGGAGAGCACAACGGTCATGAAGATGAGCGTCGCCGGATTAATGAGCGGATTCCCGAGCCAGAAGGCCAGGCTGGCACCGGCAGAAACATTCTTCTTGCGCAGGCCGACGGCAATCGGTGCTGCGCAGCAGGAACACATCATGCCAGGCACGGCGGCTAATCCGCCGATGACGGTGCTTTTGAACGAGCTTCTGCCAAGCAAGCGGAGAAGCCACCCCGACGGAATGAGCACTTGGACAAGCGAGCCAAGCACAATGCCCAGTACGGCGGCTTTCCAGACTGCCTTGTAGTAGCTGACCGCATAGTCCCAGGCGGCGGACCACGAAGGCGTAGGCGGATTCAGCTCGCCGTTCGTCAGGATGGACGATCCTATGGTATGCGTGTTGATCGCGTTGATTGCTTTATGGTAATAAGGCCACCATTTGACGTAACTTAAGCCGGCAATCGTGATCAAGAGAAATAAAACGACCAGCAAAATCAGCAATCGATTGCTTCTATGCGGGGTAATTGCCGCCCCGTTCTGTCTTGTCATAGCTAACCTCCACGGATGATGATAAACCGTCCACATTATAACATAAGCCTGCCTTTGCTTTCAGGCGATAACGAATTGGAATATACGCAAAACAACTAAAATATATTGTAAAACGATATATTTATGCTATATTCAAAGAATGATTTTCGAAGAAAAGCGAGGTGCATCGTGTGCGTACAGCATGGAAACCCCTTAGTCAGCTTCTGCATTTCGCCTATCAGCAGGGCATGAGCTGCTTATTCCCCGTTGCAATCTTCGGAACGTTAGCGCTGACCAGCATCGTCGCGCCGCCATTCATGTACCGTTACGATTTCGTGCTTCTCGTCCTGCTTCTCGTCCAATATCTGATGTACCGCAGCGGACTGGAGACGATCGACGAGATGAAAGTCATTGGCGTATTCCATATCATTGGTTTGCTTCTCGAAATCTATAAGGTAAGGATGGGATCGTGGTCGTACCCTGAGCCCGGGCTGACGAAATTGTTCGGCGTACCGCTGTACAGCGGGTTTATGTATGCAAGCGTAGCCAGCTACATGTGTCAGGTATGGCGCAGGCTGCGGATGGACATGACCGGATGGCCGGGGATCGTATCGGCGGGATTGCTGGGAGGCGCGATCTATTTGAACTTCTTCACCCATCATTTCATACCGGATTTCCGATGGTGGCTGACGGCGCTGGTGCTTCTCGTCTTCCGGCGGACATGGATCATCTATCGGGTGCGGAGCAGCACGTATCGGATGCCTCTGTCATTGGCTTTCCTGATCGTAGGCTTCTTTATATGGCTGGCCGAGAATATCGCGACGTTCTTCAACGGATGGAGATATCCGGACCAGGATCAGGCCTGGCAGCTGGTTCACGTCAGCAAAATCAGCTCGTGGTTCCTTCTCGTCATTATCAGCGTCATCATCGTTGCCCAGCTCAAGCACGTGAAGGCCGGCCGGGACAAGAGCATTTGAAGTTCGAATGCCAGGCGCAGCACCAGAACCGCAGGCCGCGGCGGCGACGCGTACGGTATCGACACAACCAATCGAGGACGGGCAACGATATTGGCGGGGGAATCCCGCTATTTTGCCGTAATAAACTGATCGGCGGAATTGGTGTCAGCGGCGGAACTAGCGCGCAGGACGTGGAAGTGGCCGACGCTGCCGTGAAGGTTTTGGCTGAATTAGCAGGGCCTGTCGGGTGAGGGTTTCTGTTGGCCAGAAGAAACGTTTCGAATTTGGCTGCTAGGATGCTGGTAGAGCAATGGCTTCGTTTGCTACAATATTCTCGGTGGGAAATCAGGACTCGAATAGGGAGGATCCATTGATGAATAAACGTCCGCTCGGCAGAACGGGTATGGATGTCAGCGAAGTCAGCTTCGGAACTTGGGCGATCGGAGGCTCTTGGGGGCAGACGAATGACGACGAATCGCTTCGTGCGTTGGACAAGGCGATGGAGGAGGGCGTCAACTTCTTCGATACGGCCGATGTCTATGGTGACGGAAGGAGCGAGCGGCTGCTTGCCCGCGCCACGAAAGGCAAGGAAGACAAGATCCGCATCGCGACGAAATTTTGCCGTCAGGGAGATATCCGCGATCCGCAAACCTATTCGGAACAGCAGGTGAGACAGTGGTGCGAGGACAGCTTGCGCCGACTGGAACGCGAGACGATCGACCTGTACCAGATTCACTGCGCGCCGTTTGAAATATTGAAGCAGGGCGCGGTATTCGAAGTGCTGGACAAGCTGCAGCGGGAAGGCAAAATCCGCTCCTATGGCGTAAGCGTGGAAACGGTGGAAGAAGGATTGTTCTGTCTGGAGAAATCCGGCGTGCAGGCGTTGCAGATTATTTTCAATATCTTCCGGCAGAAGCCGATAGCGGAGCTTCTTCCCCGGGCTCGCGAGCGCGGCGTCGGTCTGCTCGTCCGGCTGCCGCTCGCCAGCGGCCTCTTGACCGGCAAATTCGCGGCGAATACGTCCTTCGAAGCGGAAGACCATCGGAATTTCAACCGTGACGGCGCGGCGTTCAATGTCGGCGAAACGTTCGCGGGTCTGCCGTTTGCCAAAGGCGTCGAGCTTGCGTCCCAGCTGGACTGGATCGCGGAAGGCCGGGGCAACATGACGCGCGCAGCGCTTCGCTGGCTGCTGGATTATGAGGAAATCACCTGCGTCATACCGGGATTTAAGAATGTTCGCCAAGTCGAGGATAACCTGGGTGTGAGGTCCGCGAATCCGTTCAGTGCGGAAGAGCACGAGCGGCTGCGCAGATTTTACGCGGAACAGGTTCACGACCACATTCGCGGTGCTTATTAAGCGAGCTAAGGCAGCGAGCAAATGCAATGAAGGGAGCCCCGGAATTACGGGGCTCCCTTCATCATTGGTGAAGCAGCATGATTCAACGGTATACGAATGATTCGCAGTGTCGAGCATCATACTACATATCGTGCAGAGCTATGCGAAACTGCAAAGCACCAGCTGCTACTCGTTATCCTGTTTGATTATCAGAACCGGAGTTCGTTCCTTGTGCATCCCCATTATCTTGCTGATCCGTTGTCGCGGAATCGTCCGGCGTATCGGCCGACTGGTCTTGTTCCGCAATAACGCGGCGCGCGGTTACAAACGAACGGTCCCAAGCGCTGCCGTCGAATTCGGAAATCGTTACGCCGATGCCTACGCGGTAAGTGTGCAGTAATTTGCCGTCGCCGATATAGATGCTGACATGGTTAATAACGCCGTCGTGATTCGTATCCGAGAAGACCAGATCGCCCGGCTGCAGCTGATCCTTGGTTACCGCCTTACCGGTCTTCGCTTGCTCTCTCGACGAACGCGGAAGATCGATCCCGTTCTGTTTGAACACGTACTGGGTGAACGAAGAGCAATCGAACATGTTCGTTCGGCCGGATACCGCGCCGAAATGATACGGAATACCAATGAATTGTTTACCCGTTTCAATGATTTGATCAGCCTTGCTTGTGTTTGTGGTTTCGCTTGTAGTTGCAGTATCGCTTGTAGTTGCAGTATCGCTTGTAGTTGTAGTTTTGCTTGCAGTCGAGGTTGTTTTGGAGCTAGCCGTCGCTGCATGCGTAGTTTGAGGCGTTATGATTAAGCTTCCCGTGAAAGCAATCGTTACGGATAGCGCGATACCTGCGAATGTTTGGCCGACACGACCATTAAGTTTGATGTTGTTCATGTTGTCCTCCCGTAAGCTGGTTTGTGTTCGGCGCTGATCGCCTGAAAACACTATACCACGGATAAAATGCCCAGCATTTACTAGCGATTCGGCTTCATGGCGGAAAGACTCGGTTTAGAACGTTTTATTAGAAAAACATTAGAATCACGGCCCATTTTATACTTGCCAAGCGCAAAAAAGCGATTACATAGGCGGTTGTATTCGAAAACCGTGCAGACATCCCCGTTTCTCGCCGGATCCTGCACGGTTTTTCACGTTACTGTCACTGACTCTTGACTTGGAGTTAACTCCAAGTGCGATAATGGCTTCAGAGGGGGGCGAGACCGCATGAGGATGGCTGAAGTGAGCGCGAATTTCGAGCTGACTCAGGATACGCTTCGCTATTACGAGCGAATCGGACTCATTCCGCCCGTTAACCGCAGCAGCAACGGCATACGGGACTATACCGAAGACAACCTTAAATGGGTGGAATTCATTAAATGCATGCGCGGCGCGTGACTTCCCGTCGAGGCTTTGACCGAATATGTCCGGCTATTCCAGCAGGGCGATGAAACCGTCGAGAATCGAAAAGAGATACTGATCGAGCAGCGGAATGAACTCCTCCTCCGAATGGAAGAGATGAAGACAACGGTGGACCGGCTGAACGATAAGATCGCCAGGTATGAGCAGACCATAGGCAAGAAGGAAAGAAGTTTTACGAGAACCGAGACGACAGTTGAATAGAAACGGAGGACTTGAAATGGAATATACGAAACTCGGAAATACGGGCTTGGACGTTTCTCGACTGTGTCTGGGCTGCATGAGCTTTGGCGAAGCCGAGAGATGGACGCATCCCTGGGTTCTTAATGAGGAGAACAGTCGCCCGATCATTAAGAAGGCGCTCGATCTCGGCATTAATTTCTTCGATACGGCCAATATTTATTCGGTCGGAGCCAGCGAGGAAGTCGTGGGACGAGCATTGAAGGAGTATGCCAATCGCGATGAAATCGTCCTGGCAACGAAAGTGCATTTCCGGATGCAGCCGGGGCCGAATGGCGCCGGTTTATCGCGGAAAGCCATTATGAGCGAAATCGATAAGAGCCTGAAGCGATTAGGCACGGACTATGTAGACCTATACCAGATTCATCGTTGGGATTACAATACGCCGATCGAAGAAACGATGGAAGCCTTGCATGATGTGGTAAAGGCAGGGAAAGCACGATATATCGGTGCCTCCGCGATGTATGCATGGCAGTTTCTGAAGGCGCTGCACGCAGCCGAACGGAATGGATGGACCCGGTTCGTTGCGATGCAGAATCACCTCAACCTCATCTATCGCGAAGAGGAGCGGGAGATGATGCCGCTATGCAAAGCGGAAGAAGTCGGCGTGATTCCCTACAGCCCGCTGGCTTCAGGCAGGCTGGCGCGCGCATGGTCCAGCACGACGCCGCGTTCCGAAACCGATCAAGCGCAGAAGATGAAATACGATGCAACAGCGGATGCCGACCGCCTGATCGCAGACCGGGTAACCGCGATCGCAGCAAGCCGCGGCGTTCCCCGCGTTCAAATCGCGCTGGCCTGGCTGCTGCAGCAAGAACCCGTCGCCGCTCCGATCATCGGCGCTACGTCCATTGCCCAGCTCGAAGAGGCGGCAGGCTCGTTCGCGATTTCCTTAACGGCGGATGAAGTGACGTCGTTGGAAGAGCTGTATGTACCGCATCGGGTAGTCGGCGCGGTGTAAGCCGTGTGCCGGCCATGAAGACATTGAAAAAGCCGATTCACACCTGCCCCTAAGCATGGTATGAATTGGCTCTTTTTGAGTTTCCGTTCAACTGTTTATTCGCTACATTACTCGAAAAAGAGAAAATGAGTCGGTACCGGACGAAGCTGGCCGTCCGACGGATGATTCACGACCCGGCCGTCGAAGACGAGCGTGGACGAGCCTCCGCCGTCCAAATTATAGGCATCGATCGCGCCGTACCGCTGCAGCAGAATCTGCATTTCTTGCAGCGTCGCGCCCGAGCTTCCGTTCTCGCTGCGGCCGTCGATGACGAGAATGAGCAGCTGGTCGTCCTTGTAATTCGCGATCGCCGTACGCGGAGCGCGCGTTGGACTCGTCTGCCACTTAAGCGGTATCGGCTGAAAGGCGCCGTCTTGCAGCAGTACCGGCACGAAGGAGGCGCCGAACCTCGGATTTTCCTGGTTTAGCTGATCCTTGCTCGTATATTTGCCTCCGATCAGCTCAAGCTTGTCGTTCAGCCCGACGAAGAACAAATCCTTATACGACGATTCGAAGCCGTTCAAATAATTGCCGTTCATGACCGTGGTGCTGAGCGGATAGCGTTTGCCTCCGTCGTCCGCGAATCCGCCGGCGTTCACCCCGGCGATCGCATGGTAGCGTTTGGCGGCCGCGAGCGTCGTCTCGGCTCCGCCGTTCTTATCCTGCCCGAGCACCATCTTCATCGCGTCGGGCGACTTCAGCTTCACCTTCAGCGCGTAGCCGTTGAAGTGCTCCGCCTTGATCGCAAACAGCTGCGCGCGGACGATGTCGGACTCGATCTGCTGCGCAGGCGTTCCGATTTTCCGCGTAATGCGGCGGTCATAGATATGATAAGGCCTGTCGGCTTGCGCGATGGCGAGCGAGACGATGGCGTTCATGCTTTTGCCTGTTGCCAAATAGAGCTCGATCGATTTCTTGAGCGACTTGGCGGTTCCAAGCGCCGTCGATTTGGCTTGATCCAAGCCGGCGGTCAGCTTCGTCGTATCCGATGAAACGCTCACCTGCGTCACAGCCAGTTCCGGAAATGCGCTGTCCGGCAGCGTGATCGACAGATCCGCGGCCATCAGCCAGATGACCAGCCCGATGAACGGCGCGCAGGCGATCAGACAGAACCGGTTGATTCGCTTCACGGCGGTCAGCGTCATTTCAACACGTCCAAACTCTTTTGCAGCGCGGCCAGTTCCTTCTTGACCTCGTTGAGCTGCGAGAACAGCTTATTGCTGTTGTCGGTTTTGGAATTGGCGTTATCCTTCGTGAATTGCAGCAGCTCGTTGAGCGCGTCGACCTTGCCCTGCACCGTGGTCAGCTCGCCCGTGAACCGCGTCTGCATTTCTTTGAGCTGCTTATCGTAATTTTGCTGCATCGCCGTAATTTGCTGCGCCGTCTGCACGCTGATGTCTTGAGTCAATTTGGCTTTTACCTGCCCGGTATACCATACGGTGCCGATAACGCCGCCGCCGATCAACAGTACCCAGGCTGCCAGAAACAGCGGAACGGATGACCTAGACCTGCGGGCCGATCTTTCGACAGTACGTGTTGCCGTCGTCTGGATGTTCGTTTCCATGATTTGAATCTCTCCTTACCTTTGTTCGGGGACAATCTGTCTACCTATAACTATAGTCTACCAATTAGAACTTATAGTTTACCACAAATCATAGGGAGGGAAACAGGATCGGAGAGAAATCAAGTGCGAATCGAACCGTTTCCTGCATAGTTGACAAGTGAAATTGAAAACAATATGATAAATCGGACAAGATGTATCGTGTACGATGTATCTTATACGATCTAATCGAAGCGAACATCTTCGCACCACTTTGGACCTAGTATGTTACAAAGGAGGATACCCTAATAGATAGAGCCGACTTTCTGCGCGAATCCATTGATTATTTGCATCGGTTCATGATGAAGAATCTTCAGAAGCATGCCGAGCAGCATGGCGTCACCGTTCCGCAGACGCGAGTCATCGCCGAAGTGCTGTTCCATCAATCCATAAGCATCAAGCAGCTTACGCAAAATCTTAGAATGACGCAGAGCACCGTATCGGATATCGTGGAACGATTAACCGCAAGAGGCTTGCTTATGAAGACGCCTGATCCGAACGACAAGCGTTCCGTTCAAATTTCCCTAACGGATAAAACAATCAAGGATATTCGCGAATTATCGCCGGAGCCGCTGAATCAGTACGTGAGGGATGTCTTGAGCTCGTTGCAGCCTGCCGAGCAGGAGATCGTGGAGCAGGGCATGCTGCTGTTCGTAACGGCCGTGAAGGAGAAATTGAAAGCCGAAGGCGCAGGCAGCGACGACTATTTCGATATTGTGTTTTGGCCGAAAGAAAGCACGACAGATACAGAGACAGAGAAATAACGGTTTTGCATGGAGCAGGAGGAGATTGTCATCGCTAAATATTTATACAGGCTGGGGCTCTGGGCAGCCAAGAGCCGCAAGAAAGTACTGCTCGGCACGTTGGTCGTTCTGATCGCGCTCGGAATCGCCGCTTTAAGTTTAGGGCCTTCCTTCAGCAGCGAACTAACCATCCCGAATACGCCCGCGGATAAGGCGGGCAAAGTGATCGGCGAAGCGTTTGGCGCGGCAGCGAATCCAAGCGCCAAGATCCAAGTCGTATTCAAAGCGCCAGAAGGCAAAACCTTGGAGTCCGCGGAACTGCAGACGGTCATTACCGATACGCTTGACGCCATCGGACAAGATTCCGGCGTCGCCGGCGTGACCAATCCGATGCAGTTGAAGAACTTGAGCGCGGATAAACGGATCGGCTATGGAGAGGTTTCTTTCAAGACCGCCGCCGGCGAAGTTACGGAAGCAACGAAGGAAACGATTAAGCATCAAGTGGACATCGCCAGGAATGCCGGACTCCAAACGGAAACGAGAGGAGACGTCGAGCTTTCGAAAGGGGGCGAGTTTCCGGTTGAAGTCATCGGGATCATTGCCGCTTTCATTATTCTCGCCATCACGTTCGCTTCGTTCCTTGCGGCGGGTTTGCCGATCCTCTCGGCTTTGATCGGACTCGGCGGCGGGATGCTCGGCATCGTGCTTTGCTCGACGTTTATCGAGATTCAGAGCGTTTGCCTCTCCTTGGCGGCCATGCTCGGTTTGGCCGTGGGCATCGATTACGCGCTCTTCATGATCACCCGGTTCAAGCAGCAGCTTGCCAAAGGCTTCTCGGTGCAAGAATCCGTCGCCATCGCGAATGGGACGGCCGGAAGCGCCGTTCTGTTCGCGGGCGTTACCGTTGTCATTGGTCTGCTGGGACTATCGGTTGCCCGGATTCCATTCTTAACGATGATGGGGATTTCCTCTGCGTTCTGCGTCATTACGACCGTTCTGTTGACGATCGTCGTCCTGCCTGCGATTCTGGGCTGGATGGGACATAAGCTGACGCCCGAGCGGGAAAATAAACTGTTCAAGAAGTCGAAAGCCAACAAGCAGAAGGCCTCTTCGAGCAAATGGGGGCTGTTCGTCACCAAACGTCCGCTGTTCGCTTCATTCGCATCCATTATTCTGCTCGCAGTCATCGCCATTCCTTTCTTCCATATCAATTTGGGACTGCCTTCCGACGGAACGACCAAGGCCAAGGATACGACGGAGCGCAAAGCGTACGATTTGCTGACAGAAGGTTACGGCGTAGGCTTTAACGCTTCCTTGATCATCGGTGCGCAAGTAGACAAGCCGGCGGAGGATTCTTCGCAAGCGATTGCCAAGATCCAGGCGGAGATCGGCAAGCTTCCCGGCGTGCAGAGCGTAACGCCGGCTATTCCGGCTCCTTCGGGCAAGCTGTATCTGATGACGGTCATGCCTCAGACTGGACCCGACGATACGAAGACGAAGGATCTGGTCAAGGAGATCCGGAATTTCTCTAACGAGACGGAACAATCCGATCATATTCAGCTGCTCGTCACCGGCACGACGGCGATGAACATCGATATCGCCCAGAAGCTGAACGATGCGCTGCCGGTGTTCGCCGCGCTCATCGTGGTGCTCGCTTATATCATTCTCGTGCTCGTATTCCGTTCGTTATTCATTCCGTTGAAAGCCGTATTGGGCTTCTTGCTTTCATTGGGAGCGACGCTCGGTTTCGTCGTATTCGTTGTCCAAGACGGCCATTTGCTGAACGTATTCGGTTTCCCGGCATCGGGTCCGATCCTGGCGTTCTTGCCCGTCATCTTAATCGGGATTTTGTTCGGACTTGCGATGGACTACGAAATCTTCCTCGTCAGCAAAATGAGGGAAGTGTACGCCCATACCGGCGATCCTCGCAAAGCGATCCTGGACGGCGTGCGGGACAGCGGCAAAGTCGTGACGTCCGCAGGGTTGATCATGATTTCCGTCTTCTTCGGCTTCATGCTCGCTCCCGATGCGATGATCAAGTCCATCGGCCTCGCGCTCGCGTTCGGAGTCTTGTTCGATGCCTTCGTCGTGCGGATGACGCTTGTGCCGGCGGTGATGTCGCTGATGGGTAAATCCGCATGGTATTTGCCGAAATGGCTGGACCGCATCCTGCCTAACATCGATGTCGAGGGCGAGAGCATCATGGAGGAAATCGGGAAGAAGAAGAACAAGAAAATCGCTTAAGAACCTGTTGCAAACGGAAGCCGCAATCCTGCGTGGGATTGCGGTTTTTTGGTGTGTGTGGAGGAGAGGGACATGATCGGATGAAGGGGCTGCGTGCATGAAGTAACGAGTCGAGTCGATAAAATCGGCTCATTCAAGTTGAATTATCGGATTATTAGTAGTAGAGTCGTCTACGAGGATGATAGTTTACGAGACATTGGATGGTGTTGAGAGATGATGCAAGACGATCAGAAGATTTTCTCGAACGAAGTCATGGCTGTTTTGAAAGCGGTTGCCGACCGCTTGGTACCGGAGGACGCTTGGCCGTCGGCAAGCCAAGCGGGCGTATTGACGTACTTAGAACGTTATGCCCAAGAGGATCCTGCTGCTTGGACGACAATCTTAGCTCCCGGACTGCATGCATTGGATGCGGAAGCGACAGCTCGCCACGGGCGATCGTTTGCCGAATTGACGGCGGACGAGCAGGATCTTCTGCTTCGGGATGTCCAGCATGAAATCGTTCGGGACTGGCCCGTTTCGCCGAAGCCGTTCTTCGATCATTTGTTAAGCGCTGTCATCGACGGCTACTATGGAACGCCCGAAGCAGGCGGCAATCGCGGGGCCAAGTCGTGGGAGATGATCGGCTTCCGTCCGGGACCGTTTCCGGATAACCAAGCGCCGATCGAAGAAACCGAATTGCCGCAGCGGTCATTGGACCAGCTGAAGGACCGTTACGATGCGATCGTCATAGGAGCGGGAGCCGGCGGTTCGGTCGCTGCGGCGACGCTCGCCGAATCCGGACTCAGCGTGCTCGTCATCGAACGCGGCAGCTGGCTTCGCTATAACGAGGTTGGCCGCGATCACCTGCGCAATCATCGTTTGAGCAAATACGGTCATAACACCGGGCCATCGCTAACCGGCAACGCCCGGACGATTCTATTGCCAGGCGGGGAAGAGCGAATTACCGCGCCCCATGACGGCGACTATCATAATAACGCCATGACGGTCGGCGGCGGGACTCGCGTGTACGGGGCGCAGGCTTGGCGGTTCCACCCGGAAGACTTCCGCATGGCGACTCGATACGGCATTCCGGACGGGAGCTCGCTTAGCGACTGGCCGATAAGCTATCAGGATCTTGCGCCGTATTACGAGCGGGCCGAATGGGAAGTCGGCGTCTCCGGCGATGGGCATGCTCACCCCGGACGGGGGAAGCGGGATCGTCCTTATCCGATGCCGCCGCTGCTCGGAACGAAGGAATCGGAACGATTGGCTCAAGGTGCGGCGAAGCTGGGATGGGAAGCAGGGCCAGTGCCGCTGCTCATTAATTCCGTCGAGCGCGACGGCCGGCCGGCTTGCGCGCGATGCGGTCAGTGCGTCGGCTTCGCATGTCCGACCAACAGCAAGAATGGCGGCCAGAACACGATGCTCGTAAGAGCGCTTGCTTCCGGCAACTGCGATTTGATCTGCGATGCCATCGTGGAGCGTATCGATACAGAAGGGGGCCGGCATGCCACCGGCGTTCATCTTGTGCAGGAAAGAGACGGAGCGATCCAACGCCGTCAGGTGCGGGCAGGTCATGTGGTGGTTGCCGCCGGAGCGATCGAAAGTGCGCGCTTGCTGCTTAACTCGGCATCCGATGCGGAGCCGAACGGTATCGGTAACCGGTTCGGCCAGGTTGGACGGAATCTGCAGGGCCATGTCTACGCCGGCGCCTACGGCGTCTTCGATGAGCCGATTCATGACAGCAGCGGCCCGGGGGTAAGCATCGCCACATTGCGCTTCGACCATAACAGCGAATCCGGGATTATCGGGGGAGGCTTGCTGGCCAACGATTTCACCAGGCTGCCGCTCGTTCATTGGTATCGCGCGCTTGCGCCGGATGCGGCAAGGTGGGGGAGCGCAGGCAAGGAAACGATGCGCGATTCCTATCTGCGGACAAGCCAAATTCAAGGACCGATCCAAGAGATTCCGAACGCCGATTCCCGGGTACGGCTATCGGCGACGGTCAAGGACCGCTTCGGCATTCCGGTTGCCGCGCTCTCGGGGAACGTGCATCCGGAGTCGCTGCGGTCTTCGGCCCTGTTGGCGGAACAGGCAGAGAAGTGGCTGTGGGCATCGGGAGCGCGCCATGTATGGCGCACTCGCGCAGGCAACGGGCTAAGCGGCGGGCAGCATCAATCGGGTACGCTGCGCATGGGCAACGACCCTGAGACGTCGGTCACCGATCCGACGGGCCGTATTCACGGCTACGACAACCTCTGGGTAAGCGACGGCTCCGTGCATGTAACGAACGGCGGCGTTAACCCGGTGCTGACCATCCTTGCCCTAGCCTTCCGTACAGCGGATAACTTGGTGAAACAAGGGTAAGCCGCACGGCTTCTAACCCCATAAGGATCGAGTTCCTGTCGCAAGCCACGGACAAGAACTTGATCCTGTTTTTCTATTGCAGCGGGAGCTGCTTTAACTGTTCCAGACTTGCAGCTTGATCCGAACGTACAGCTTGTTCCGGATTGGCCCGTTGGATTCCGGGCCTCATGAATGGATACCGCCTTCGCCCAGCTGCGGCAGCAGGTACGCATGAACGATTTCGCCGACCAGCACCATCTTGATCCCGTCGCTTCTCCGCAGCGTGACCGTCCATTGGGTAATCTCCTCAACCATGCCCGTCAGCCAATCCCCGTCATCGGTTTGAATCGTGACGAGCTGGCAGGAGAGCTTCGCTTGCAATAAATAGGATTGCATCGTCATCGGACCTCCACTTGTCACCGCGCATTTGGACCGCGATCAACGGCAACGGCAACAGGTATACCATTCGGACGGAACGCCGCTTAAGGGACGGGCGAGCTATAATTTTACCGCTAGCGGCTATACCAGTTCACGGGCGAATATAATGTTGACAAGACACCGAATAGTGTCATATGATAATCGCGTCACCGAATGGTGTCTGATTAGCAAGTCAACGGAGTAGCGTAGGAGAGAGTGCTGTGACAGAGAACAACCAGCTTAGGGATGTGTTCGACGCGATCGCAGATCCAACCAGGCGCCAATTGATTCGTCTGTTAGCCGAGGCAGAGGAGATACCGCTTCATGAATTGACGGTACAGTTTCCGATGGGCCGTACGGCCGTTTCTAAGCATTTGACCATTCTTAAAGAAGCCGGACTGGTCATGGACCGGAAAGTCGGCAGGGAGACGCGATTCAGGCTGAACGCTTCACCGCTCAGAGAAGTGCAGGATTGGGCGGCCTCTTACAGTAAGTTCTGGCAGTCGAATAGGCTTCGTATAAACCAGTAGCTGGCGGCGGAAGAAGAATGAGCTGATCTGTATCGATGGATCAGCCTGACCAGGCGCTGGCATGACAGAATAGAAATTATGAGGATCGGAAGGATGCTGTGCATGAGCGAATCGAATCAGGAGTATATCGTTATCTCGGGTGCCAGGGAGAACAATCTCAAGAACGTGTCTTTACGCATTCCCAAGCGGAAGATCACGATCTTCACCGGGGTATCCGGATCCGGCAAGTCATCGATCGTCTTCGATACGATCGCTGCCGAATCCCAGCGTTTGCTGAACGAGAATTTCAGCATGTTCGTCCGCACGTTTCTTCCGCGCGTTCCGCAGCCGGAGGCTGATGCGCTCGAGAATTTGAGCATGGCCGTCATCGTGGATCAGAAGCGGCTCGGCGGCGGCTCGCATTCCACGCTGGGCACGATTACCGATATTTCGCCGATTCTCCGACTGCTCTTCTCCCGCGTGGGACAGCCCTATGTCGGAACGGCCAATATGTTCTCGTTCAACGATCCGCTCGGCATGTGTCCGGATTGCAGCGGGATCGGCCGCAGTCTGGGCATCGATATGAGCAAAGCGGTCGATATGTCCAAGTCCTTGAACGAAGGAGCAATCATGCTGCCGGATTACAAGGTGGACAGCATGGACTGGACGATCATCATGCAGGCGGACTCCTTCGATGCCGACAAGAAGCTTTCCGATTATTCGCAAGCGGAATTGGACCAGCTGCTGTATGGCAAAGCGCGGAAGGTCGAGATGCCGTTCGGCGGCAAAGTGATCCATATTACCGTAGAAGGCGTCATCGAGAAGTTCACCAATAAATATATCAAGCGGGACTTGAAGACGATGTCCGAGCGTACGCAGCGCACGGTTGCGCCATATATCTCGGAGGGACCTTGCTTCAGCTGCCATGGCGCGAGGCTCAGTCAGGCCGCGCTCGGCTGCAGAATCAACGGACACAACATTGCGGAGCTGTCCGCCATGGAAGTCGGCCGGCTCATCCGCGTCGTACGTGAAATCGACCATGCCGTCGCGGCACCCGTCATCAAGTCGCTGACCGAACGACTGCAGCATCTGGTCGACATCGGACTGGACTACTTGACGCTGGATCGCGAGACGGATACATTGTCCGGCGGGGAATCGCAGCGCGTGAAGATGGTGAAGCACTTAAGCGGCAGTTTGGTCGATGTCACGTACATCTTCGACGAACCAAGCGTTGGCTTGCATCCCCGTGACGTGCATCGGCTGAACGAACTGCTCCAGAAGCTTCGGGATAAAGGCAATACCGTCATCGTCGTCGAGCATGATTCCGATGTCATCAAAGTGGCGGATCATATCGTCGACGTCGGGCCTCATGCCGGAAGCCGCGGCGGTACCATCGTGTATGAAGGAAGCTTCGAAGGCCTGCTGGAGTCCGGCACGCTGACCGGCAATTATATGAAACGTCCGCTGCAGCTGAAGCAGGCGTGCAGGCAGCCTTCGGGCAAGCTGTCCGTCAAGAACGCCACCTTGCACAACCTGCAGAACGTGAGCGCGGATATTCCGACCGGCGTGCTGACCGTCGTTACGGGCGTTGCCGGCTCGGGCAAGAGCACGCTGATCAACGATATCTTCCTCGGCCAGCATTCGGATGCGATCGTCATCGACCAATCGGCTGTAGGCGTATCCACGCGTTCGAATCCCGCCACCTATACGGGCATTATGGACGATGTCCGCAAGGCGTTTGCTGCCGCGAATAAGGTCAATCAAGGCTTGTTCAGCTTCAACTCCAAGGGAGCCTGCGAGAACTGCCAAGGGTTGGGCGTCGTCTATACGGACCTCGCATTCCTCGACAGCGTGAAGCTGCCATGCGAAGCGTGCGGAGGCAAACGGTTCAAGGAAGAGGTGCTCGCGTACAAGCTGGACGGCAAGACGATCGCGGACGTGCTGGAGATGACGGTCGAGCGGGCATTGGAATTTTTCCAAATCAAAGAAGTGGTCCGCAAGCTTCAGGCGATGAGCGACGTGGGACTGAATTATATTACGCTCGGCCAGCCGCTCAGCACGCTCTCGGGCGGGGAATGCCAGCGCATCAAACTCGCGAGCGAACTGCATAAGAAGGGCAGCATCTATGTCATGGACGAGCCGACGACCGGTCTGCATATGTCGGATATCGGCCACCTGCTCGAGATCATGAACCGCCTCGTGGATGCCGGCAACACGGTCATCGTCATCGAGCATAATCTCGACGTGATCAGCCAGGCGGATTGGATCATCGATATGGGGCCGGACGGAGGCAGCAGAGGCGGCCAAGTCGTGTTCGAAGGCCCGCCATCTCAGATCATCAACGCCGATCGGTCGATCACGGGAAAGTACTTGTCTTAAATCATTACATTGGCGAGAGGAGGAATCTTGGTGACAACGAGCAACAGCAGAACGAATCCGAAGGTTGACGGATTTATGCGGAAAGCCAAGAAGTGGAAGGCGGAATTCGAGCAGCTGAGAGCGATCGTTCTCGATTGCGATCTGACGGAAGAAATCAAGTGGATGCATCCCTGTTACACGTTGGATGACAAGAACATCGTATTGATCCACGGATTCAAAGAATACTGCGCCCTGCTGTTTCACAAAGGCGTCTTGCTGCGCGATCCGCACGGCATTCTGATCCAGCAAACGGAGAACGTGCAAGCGGCGCGCCAGATCCGGTTCACCAGCTTGCAGCAAATCATCGATATGGAAAGCACCTTGAAAGCCTATATCTATGAAGCCATCGAGATCGAGAAGTCCGGCAAGGAAGTTCCTATGAAGAAGCATGAAGAATATCCGATACCGGAAGAATTTCAACAAGTCTGCGCAGAGAACGATGCCTTGAAAGCGGCTTTCGAAGCATTGACGCCGGGCCGCCAGCGCGGCTATCTGCTCTATTTCTCAACGCCCAAACAATCGAAAACCCGAGTGGCGCGCGTAGAGAAATATATACAGCACATTCTCGACGGCAAAGGATTAGACGACTAAGGCGTGCATGCGGCTTTAGTAGCGCAGGTAAATGGTTTCGCGATCAACCTCAAACCATCGTCCGAACTGGACGATGGTTTTTTTGGACGCTTCCAAGGCCGCGGAGCCCGGGAGGTTTGAAAATGCCGAATAGTGAAAAGTAATTTGTTGACAAAACAGGCAGAGACACTTAACATGATCTATGCCGTTTCGCTCCCCCTATAAATTGGGAACGTTACCAAAACTTTATTTTCGAAAGAGCTGATCACGATGCTTTCAGAAGAATTAAAGCATGTATTACGGCAGCGTCACGTATCCGAAGACGAGGTTGTATACAGCATGCTGTGCGACCGTACGACCGACGGCGAGTTGTTGGATACCTATCTGATCTTGACCGGTCAACAGCTCGTCATTGCAACAAGCTTAGAAGAACCTGCGCAAGAGAAAACGTATAAAGGATACGGGGGGCAAGCGGGCTCGACCTCCGCTCGGCCGAAGTCCAGAACCGCGGACAGCTGGTCGGTAGAGGCGATTGATTTGGACAAAATTGAATCCGTTTTCATCGTGAATCTGGTTGCGTCCGGGATGGTCGTCATTAAAGAACGAGAGGAACGCGTCATTGCCGCTTTCACCAACGGGGAGATGGGGAGGGCATCCAAGTTAGCCTCGGCCTTCACGAAGATGAAGAAACAGGAATCGCTAGAAGAGCTGAACTTGAACGAGGATCGCGAGCAGGCGACATGTCCGAAGTGCGGGATGATCTATCCCGAAGAGGGCAGGCAGATCTGCCCGAAGTGCATGAAGAAGCATGCGATCTTCACCCGGCTGCTTTCGTTTGCCGGACAGTACAAGAAGTCGATCATCCTCATTATCGTCTTCATGCTCCTTAATTCGGGAACAGGACTTGTCATCCCTTATTTGCAAGGATCCGTCCTTATTGATCAAGGGCTTGGCGGCAAAGGGACGTTCGCCCATCAAATCGGCTGGATCGTGACGCTCATCATCGGATTCCGGACACTGTCGCTCTTGTTCGGCGTGCTCTATGGCGTCATCAACGCGAAGATGTCGGCGAATATCGCGTTCGATCTGAAGACGAGCGTATTCTCCGCCATGCAGCGGCTGTCCCTCAGCTTCTTCCAGCGCAAGCAGACCGGCCAGCTGATGACCCGGGTAAACAACGACGCGACGGAGCTGCAATATTTCTTCGTGGACGGGATGTCCTACTTCGTCGTCAATGCGATGAACATTATCGGCATCACGGCGATCCTCCTCGTATTGGACTGGAAGCTGACCCTGCTCTGCTTTATTCCGCTGCCGATCGTCGTCGTCCTGGTTCGCAAAGCATTTCCTAGACTGTGGCGGCTGTCATGGCGAAGGCACCGGACGATCAGCCGGATGAACGCGATTATCAGCGACACCATCCGGGGTACCAGGGTCGTCAAGGCGTTCGGCAAAGAACAGAAGGAAATCGACCGTTTCCATACGTCCAACATGGCCTATTCCAATGCGGATCAGTCGTTTAACAAGTTCGGCGGCACGATGTTTCCGGTACTGAATATTTTGACGCAAACCGGCGGCATTCTGATCTGGGCATGCGGCGGATGGATGGTCATGGGCGGGAGTATCTCGTTCGGCAAGGTGCTGACCTTCGTCAGCTATATGCACATGCTCTACGGGCCGATCCAGTTCATGAACAATATCGTGGGCTGGTGGTCGTATTGCATGGCGGCCGCGCAGCGCATCTTCGAAATTCAGGATACGGTGCCGGACGTGACGGAGAAGGCGGATGCCATTCACCTGGACCACATCAAGGGAGACATCGAAGTATCCAACATCGTGTTCGGGTACGAGCCGAATAAAGCCATCCTCAAACAGGTGTCGATGCGCGCGAAGCCCGGCCAAATGATCGGCGTCGTCGGACACTCCGGCGCGGGCAAATCGACGCTGGTCAATATCATCTCGCGCTTGTACGACGTTTCCGAAGGCGAGGTTCGGATCGACGGCATCAATATCAAGGATCTTACTTCGGCATCCTTGCGCAATAACATCGGGATCGTCTCGCAGGATGTCTATGTATTCTCCGGCAGCATCGCCGAGAACATCGCCTATGCGAATCCGGAGTGCAGCGTCGATGACATCATCTATGCCGCGAATATCGCCCATGCGCATGATTTCATCGAGAAGCTTCCGGATGGCTACGACACGATCGTCGGCACCGGCGGGCATAGTCTCTCCGGAGGCGAGAAGCAGCGGCTCTCTATCGCGCGGGCAGTTCTGCACAATCCGCGTATCCTTATCCTGGATGAAGCGACGGCTTCGCTGGATACCGAGACGGAGCTGCAAATTCAAGCGGCGCTCGATTCCCTGATCCGAGGCCGGACGACCATCGCCATCGCGCATCGGCTATCGACGCTCCGCAACGCGGATTATCTCATCGTGATGGACAACGGCAAAGTGGTGGAGAACGGCACGCACGAAGAGCTTATGAACCAAGAAGGCGCGTATTTCAGCCTCGTGAAGAAGCATGACGAGGCGCTCAAAATGAATGAGGTGATCTCAGCGTGACAATCCAGCATGCAGCTTCCTCCGATGCAATGGAGAAACTGACAGATACCGCGAAGCCGACCTCCGATCTGTCGGATGCGGCGAATATCAATTACTTAACGCGTTCCAACGCCGTCTTCGCGAAGACGGCAGGTCAAATGCTCGCCGTCACCGTGGATGGCGCGGAGCATCCGGCCGTATACGTCCATTGCTCATTCCCGCATACGAACAAGCGCATCTATCTGTCGGTGCGAAACATCGAGAACAAGGAAATCGGCATGATCCGCTCGTTGGACGATTTTCCCGAGGAAACGGCGAAGCTCTTGGAGGAACAGGTGCGCATCCGTTATTTTGCTCCCGAGATTACCAAGGTGCTCCGGGTCAAAGAAGAGTTCGGCTATGCGTATTGGGAGACGGAGACGACGGCAGGCTTATGCCGGTTTACGGTTCGCGGAGGCGGCGGCAATACGAAGCTGATCACAGCGACCCGCCTGCTGGTCACGGACGTGGACGGCAATAGATTCGTGATCCCGGACCTCAGCAGCTTAAGCGACAAGGAATACCGGATGGTCGAAATGTGCATGTAAGCAAGGCAGCGCTTGCTAAAAGGGGAGAAGGCTGAAATGAATCTCAATTTCAAGCTTGCCGAGCAGGATCTCATAGCTGCAAAGCAGGCCATCGGGCAAACCGTTCTTTATTGCGTGCCTGCCGATTTGTCGCTGACCGGGCGGAGGATGTCGGGATACCTGGTCATCGGGGAAGAGAAATGGGCCTATATCGAGAACGGCAGCGTCAAGGAACAGCATGACATCGGGGAAGCGACCAACTATAAAATCCTTCCGCTCATCGGCAATGCGGTGCTGGAAGCCGAAGTGAACCAGACCAAACGGATCATCGTCCGCGTTACGATGCAGCATGCGGCGAGGTACGGCTTCATCGCGCAGATTCTGAACGACATGTCGGCCAAGCGGCCGATTCGCATCTTCAATACCGAAGAAGAACGAATCTGCGCCAAGTGCGGCGGCCCGCTCATTCGCGGCACCCGGGTGTGTCCGGTCTGCATGAACAAATCCGCGGCGATCAAGCGGCTCTTCGCGGTATCGCGCGCGCACTGGAAGACGCTCGCGCTCGGTCTCCTCGTATTGTTCGCTACTTCGGGGATTACGCTCGCTGGACCGTACTTCCAGAAGCTGCTGGTCAACTCCGCCCTGCAGCCGATCGACGGGCAGAGCGCGGACAAAGCCATGTTCTTCCTTGGCATTGCAGGCATGCTGGCCGTACTGGTGTTCGGAGAGGTGCTGAACATTTCGAAGAACCGCATCATGGCCGGCGTGAGCTCGGGCATCGCGGCGGATTTGCGGAAGATGGTGTTCGACAAGACGCAGCAGCTGTCGCTCGGATTTCTGACTTCGCAGCGGGCCGGAGATATCATGAACCGGGTGACCTCCGATACCGACCGGATCCGGCAGCTCATTCAAGAGCTGTGCACGACCGCGATATTCCAGCTCATCATGCTGCTGAGCGCCAGTTACTTGCTCTTCCACGCGGATTGGCGTTTAGCGATCGTCGTTCTCATTCCAGCACCTATCGTGGCCTATCTCCATCGCTATATTTGGAAATCGGTGCTGTGGAAACTGTTCCACAAGCAATGGCGCGTATTCGATAAAGCGAATTCGTTCCTGCATGACGTGCTGAGCGGCATTCGAGTCGTGAAGGCGTTCGGGAAAGAAGAACGGGAAATCAAGAAATTCCGGGCGTACAACAGCGAATTTGCCGCAGCCACGGTGAACAGCGAGAAGCTGTTCAGCATTCTGTCGCCGATCACGAATTATCTGATCGAGCTTGGGCAATATTTCGTGTTGTTGATCGCGTGCAACTTAATTCTCGACAAGCAAATGAATATCGGCGAACTCATCCAATTCAGCTCTTATGCAGCTATGATCTTCGGACCGATCGCATGGTTAATGTTCATGCCGAGATGGGTAGCCAACGCCGTCATTTCCATCGATCGCGTCTTCTCGGTCATTGACGAGCAGCCGGAGGTGCTGGATAAGGAGAACAGCGGGAAGCTTACGATCGAGGGTCAGATCTCGTTCCGCAACGTTATCTTCGGTTATAAGACGTATGAACCCGTGCTCAAGGAAGTGAGCTTCGATGTCAAGCAAGGCGAGATGATCGGGCTTGTCGGTCATTCGGGCTCCGGGAAATCAACGCTCATCAATCTGATCTCCCGGTTCTACGACGTGACGGACGGCGAAATCCTGATCGACGACGTCGATATTCGGACGATTAAGCAAGCGGATCTCCGATCGCAAATCGGCGTCGTGCTGCAGGAGACATTCCTGTTCACGGGAACGATCATGGAGAACATCCGTTACGCCAAACCGGACGCGACCTATGAAGAGATCATCCAAGCCGCGCGGGTCGCCAATGCGCATCAGTTCATCATTAATTTCCCGGACGGATACGACACGATGCTCGACGAGAACGGCAACAACTTGTCCGGCGGCGAACGGCAGCGGCTGGCGATCGCGAGGGCGGTCCTGAACAACCCGCGCATTCTCATTCTGGATGAGGCGACGGCTTCGCTCGATATCGATACGGAGACGGCGATCCAAGAAGCGCTGCAGCGGGTAACGAAGAATCGCACGACCATTGCGATCGCCCACCGGCTGTCCACGCTTCGCCACGCCGATCGCCTGATCGTGCTGGAGAAAGGCGAAGTCGCCGAAGTCGGTACGCATATGGAGCTGCTCGAGAAGCAAGGCATTTATTATAACTTGATTCACGCGCAGCGCAATATGGCGAAGAAACAAGATCAGCAGGCTGCAGGGAAGAAGCAGCCTGATTCCGTGGGAATCACGGCATAAGGAACGATCACAAAGGGGACAGCCGACGTCGGCTGTCTCCTTTGTCGATTGAAGAGTCTTAAGGACTAAAGCGGACTGCTATTTCCCGATTAGCCTTTTCTCCTGCCAGCCGGCGGAATGCTTTGCGGATTATGAAACACATTACCCGGATCGTATTTCGCCTTCACTCGCCGCAATCGAGGATAGTTGGCGCCATAGTAGACCGGTCCGGAGTTTTGGATTCCTTGGTCAGGAACGTTAATATAGGAGCCCACAATATAAGGCTGCAGCTTTCGGCGCGTTTCGCGAGCGACGGCGATATTTTTGGCGGCATCGGATTTCTTGACCCAAGAGCTGTTCCACTCGACGTAAAATTTCGCTTTACGCCAGTAGAACGCCGTCGCTTTAGGGGCTACGCGGCTTACGGCTCCGCCCCAGTTGAGGAAGAAGAATCCCGCGAATTGGCCTTCAACCTGTTCTAGAAACTTGCGCATGGACTTAATGGCTTTATCGGGGAACGGATGCCGGCCGAAGCCGCTGGAGAATTGGTTGCTTTCCCTTTGCGTAAGGACAGGATCGGGAGGCAGCAGAAAATCCACGACTTTCGGGTAAGGCAGTAACCGAATGAGCTTGCTTGTCGTCGTTCCGATGCTCGTCATGGGCTTCAACAGGCGGAGGGCCTCCGTCTTCGATCCGAGGAAGAGTCCGTTCATGGTGACATTGCCGCCCTTCTTAGGGCCGATGGATAACTCGCTGCCGAGTCTGTCGTCAACGCAGGGCGCCCATCTCTGCCAAGCTTTCAGCACTTCCGGGAATTGCTCCCACGGCCAGGTGATCCGGTATACCGTTGCCTTCTCCGGAGCGGCATGGACCTTGAATTTGTACCTGGTGTATACGCCGAAGTTGCCGCCGCCGCCTCCTTTGGAAGCCCATAGGAGATCCGAGTTGCGTTTCTTGTTGGCGCGAATGACTCTGCCCTTCGCATCGACCATTTCGAGCGCGATCAGATTATCGCTGACGAGACCGACCGTCCTTTGAAGAGGTCCGATGCCTCCGCCGAGCGTGATGCCGCCGATCCCAACGGACGGGCTGTCGCCAAACGGAGCAATATAACCAAGCGGCGCAAGCGTTTTGGCGATTCTTCCCACCGTATTGCCTGATCCGACAATCGCGGTGCTTCTTTTTTTATTCAGCGTTATTTTCTTCATTTTGCTTACGTCAATGACAATGCCGCCATTGACCTGCGATAGATTGACCTCTAGGGAGTGCCTTCCGCTTCTCGGACGAACAGGGACGTTATTTTCGTTGGCCCAGCGGATGGCATTTGCCACGTCCTGCGTGCATTTCGCAAAAACAAACACTTTGGGGAATCTGTCAGTATGCGGGTCCCAATTCTTACGAGCAACATCGTATCCGGGATCACCTTTGAAAATAACCAGCCCGGTAAGTTTCGTCTTGGATTTCAACAAATCCCAACTCCCTTTGAGCGAGTAATGAAGCCTTCATCCTGCATGTGGAACGTTATATCGTATGAAGGGCTTCAGACTATGGAGTGGGCCATTCATAAAGCTGCAGCAAAAGAATTCGGGATTTTAAGATAATATTCGGCGTAAATGGAAACTTTTCTCAAATTCCTGCGTTAATACAATTGAAATGTCCTATTCAAACAAGGAGGCGGAACGTTGCTAAACGTCATTATCGTTGTCTTGACATTCCTAGTGTCAATGATGGTATCGATCATGATCATGCGGAATAGAGGTAGCAGATGGTCAGGTATGTTAGCGGCTATCGCGATCAACGTACTGGTCTTGGTGATCGCATACGTACAGCTCTACAATCACGATGAGAAATCGAGAAGGTTCGGCATTGACTATGAGAAGCGCTATACATTATTGCTGTCCATCCCGATATTGACGTATATGAATTTTAGTTGGCTTTCTATATCATCCAGAAGGAAAATGATAAACCAAAAGAACCGAGAAGCTTGAACGAGCAAGCTTTCTCGGTTGCTTTGATTGTTAAGCCAATGGCGATAATTGGTCAATGAAAGTAAACTCAGACGGTACGTAACGCTGGTTCGTAACGAGATTCCCGAACTCGTTAATTCCGAATACGGTTATGACCACATTATTGCTTTGTGACACGATGACTTCATATTGAACTTCATATGAAACGTTGCCGGCGATGAAAAAAACCAATGCTTGGTTGCTGTTCGGAGCCAAAATAACGGATTGCGCATAAATTGGGGCAAAACTAGAGCCATCCGGCGAACCAAGTATTTCTAGAATGATCGTTGCTCCATTCGCCTGATCGGCGTTCTTAAGATTGACCACGATGTTCGTTGCGGCGGTGCCGAAATCGCGCGTGTTGGTAATCCATCCTGTAGTAAAGGGCATTCAGATTCACTCCTCCCTATCGTTTCTATTAATCTATGAAATCGGAATGAGGTTGTCCTATGCGTTTACCCGGAGAGTCATTACCTTATTTTGGATTTTTTATGAGGGGTTCGAAGCTTGGCGCAAGAACCGTGCGAGTTCAGTCATGCTGCCATGATGCTTTTGCTGCACAAGAAGGACTTCGTTTTGAATTTTCTTGGCATGTCTGTTGGATCCCATGTCCGCATGAATCCGATAATGAACTAAATCTTCATGGATGTAGTAAAACTCGTAATGCGGCAGTATTCGCAGCCACATATCATAATCGTGCGTATAGCGCAGCGATTCGTCGAACAAGCCTAAGCGTTGGAAGACTTCCATCCCGATCATGACAGAGGAACCGTTGATGATGCAGCCTAACTTTAATGTGTCTACAAGGTGGATTTTCTCCGGGAAATCAAAGCCTTTCAGCGTGTCCGTGATTTGGTTATGATGATCCATGTGGGCATACGACGTATGACAAAAATTACCTTTGTTTTCGAGCAGGAGACCGATTTGCTTCGTGATTTTATCCGGTTGGAAGACATCGTCCGCGCTTAGCCAGACGAAGTAGTCGCCATATGCGTGCGCGATGCCGGTATTCAGCGCGGACGCCGTGCCGCCGTTCCTCTGTCGGATGTATCTGACAGTCCCTTTATAGGGCTCCACGGTTTCTAGGAACCGCGTAGATCCATCGTCGACAAGGATGATTTCAAGATGGGGGTAGGTTTGGTTCAATGCACTTTCGATCGCCTGATCTACATATGCGCAATTATAGAACGGGATAACAACGGATACTAAAGGCTGCATGCACGTTCACGCTCCGTATTCATGATTTTATATTTATATGATTCTCGTTTTGTTTTGTTAGCCTTTTTGATTGATTGGCATCTATATGATTGAGGCCTGGAAAGGAGAGGAGCAAGCAATCGAACGACTTCGCAGCATGGCGAGCATGCTGCAATCCTAATTCATTCGAAGAGGTGGTCCTTATGACGGAGCAGCAAAGCGAGAAATTGGTTGAGCGCATTGATGCGGTATTTTTGCCTGTGCGGGATTTGGGCAAGGCGGTAGATTGGTATTCGGACATATTCGGGCTGGAAACAGCTTGGCGGAATAAGAGATTCGCGGGGCTAATCGTAGGCAGCAACGTAGGTTTCCATCTCGTCGAAGTGAAGGATTACGTGGCGAATCAGAATTATTGCCCGTTTAATTTTGCCGCGGCGGATTTGGATTCCGTACGGGCCAAGCTGGAGGGACGCGGTGTCGTCATGACCGGTTATCGCGAAGGCGAACCGCGGCGATTCGATTTCTTCGATCTCGATGGCAATATACTTACGATTATTCAGATCGAGTAGGCGCGGAAGCGCTTTTTTTTTATAAGCTTCCGGAAGTGTAGATCTCGTTTTATACTCCTGTTTTCCCTATTATTACGGTGGGAGATACCGGTAAGATGGAACATGATTAGCGGCATTTAATGGAGACGAGGGGGCATTCCGCATGCGTGATTGGTTTGAAGGTTCGACAATCGTTGATTTAACGGACGGTTATTCGTTGTCGCAAGCGGATTCAACGGACTGGGGCGTTTATTATTCCGTTTACTATAACATGGCCTATAACGGATTTTTTAAGGATCAAGGTTTGAAGATGAATCATTGGAGGAGAAAGTTTTGGATTCATCAAGGACCTGCGAAAATCGGCGGGGTCGTGATGGCGCCAAACGTGATTTTTGGCTTGTTTTTCATTCCGCCGTTCAATGATGAAATGAAGGTCGTTCAGCTGTTGAAGAAAGCGCTGCTGAACGGATCGGATCGGACGAAAGCTATCCTTGCCTACGAAATTTTGCCGAATCAAATCGACCTTTTCTCGAGAGCCGGCTTCTGGCCGGGTGAATTTAGATGCCGCTGGATGCAGCGGCCTACCGAGACATTCTCAATCGATTGGGATGACGATCTGAGGATTGCCGTACCCGAATTCTGCACGATGGATGACGAGGTTAACCTTAACAACGCTGAAGAAATAAGCGAGCTCTCTTACAGCAGTTACTCCGGCACGTTATCTGGAGTTCGTAGACAGTGGACCTCGCGGGAATTCTTCTCCGCATGGACGAAGCAATTTGCTCAGGAATCCAATGAGAATCTGCGAATCGCATCGAGTCTGATCTATGACAACACTAGCGGTCAATTAGTCGGCGCCTGTCTGGTTTCCTTGCAGGATGGAATGCCAGCCCTATTTAATATTGCGGTTGTGCCTTCCCATAGGGGCAAAGGCATTGCAACCAAGATGATCCAAAGGGCACTGAGCGTGTTAAGGGAGCAAGATTACCCTATTCTTCGCCTCTATGTCATGCAAGGGAATGATGCAGAAGCGGTGTATTACAATCTTGGATTCGCGGCAGGCCCGCTAGAAGTTCAGCATTGTTATATTCCCGCAGTTCAACAGGCATAAGCCCATAACTGTGTAACTTAGAGCTGTTTCAGCCAGCCCGCGTTCAATGAAATTTCAAAGCTCATAGCCCTAAAGAGTCATCTCAGCCTGGATTTCCTTTGTTACACTAGACCAAGTTCATATGGAAACAAAGGAGATTGAGCGATTGAAAATCTACACAGGGATATTCTTCATTCTCGTCGCGCTGCTCATGCTGCCGAACATGGTGTCGGCGCATACCGGCTTGAAGAGCTCGACGCCGGCTAATGGAGACACAGTTACGAAGGCTTTAACAGAGATTGACTTGACGTTCGCGACAACAATCGAGCCGTTGAGCGTCTTGAAGGTTACGGGCGAGGATGGGAAGGAAATCGCGGTAACGAGCATTAACGGGGATAACGATATCAAAGGTGCGTTCAAAGCGCCTTTAACGAATGGCAAGTATAAGGTCGCATGGCGTATCATTGGCGAGGACGGCCACAATATTAGCGGCGAATACTCGTTTACGGTTGCCGTACCTCCTAATCAAGCACAACCTTCAACAGGCAATGATACTGCAGCCCCGACTCCGGCACCGGATCAGCCTGTCAATGATCAGCAGGGTTCAACAGCATCGTCCGCGAACGATGGAGCGGCAAATGCGAATGCCAATGTCGTTGCCGATGCGGGAGCTGCAGAAGGTGCAATCGATGCTGCCGATACTGCCGATGCCGATAGCAGAGGTACTGCCGATACTACTAATGCTGCCGACGCCGCGACGAATAGTCAGGGGATTGCAACGGCTGCGGACCCAGCTGCGGCGGCGTATCCGGCCGTATCAACGGCCAAGAGCAACTTAAGCACCGGATGGATCATCGCGATCGGACTTGGTTGTTTGGCAGTAATGGGGGTCGGCATTCGTATGTTTAGCAAATAAGCACGACCTGAAAAAGCCAGCAGATGATTCTTCTTCTGGCTTTTTGTCATTTCTGTACTCGTCGCATCATCTATACCGTCTATCTTAAGCCGCACCTTGTTCAACGCCAAACAAACTTTCTTGCCTCTGTTGTATCCGGAAGAGGAATGGGAAATGCTACCTTAGTGGAAAAATGACTTCAAGGAGGAAATGACGATGTTGAAGATAGCGATTATTCTTGGAAGCACGCGTCCTGGCCGCAATGGAGAAGCTGTCGCACGCTGGGTAACGGAGATCGCAAACAAACGCAGCGATGCTTCCTTCGAGCTCGTCGATCTGGCGGATTTCAATTTGCCTTTGCTGGACGAGCCGGTTCCGGCATCGATGGGACAATACAGCAAGCCGCATACGATTGCATGGTCCGAGAAGATCGATTCCTTTGACGGCTATGTATTCGTAACGCCAGAGTACAATCACGCCACTTCAGGCGCCCTCAAGAATGCGATTGATTTTCTCTACAAGGAGTGGAAAGACAAAGCGGCCGGCTTCGTTGGCTATGGGGGCAGCGGCGGCTCGCGCGCCATCGAGAATCTCAGGCTCATTGCCGGCGAGCTGCATATCGCAGACGTTCGCGCCCAAGTCGGACTTTCTCTGATGACGGATTTCGAGAACTATAGCGTGTTCAAGCCCGGCGCGCATCAAGAGCAGGCGGTCAACACGATGCTTGACCAGGTTATCGCCTGGAGCGGCGCGTTGAAAACCTTGCGTTAACCCGGTTCAAGTCGATTGACCGATCGTGCGTGTACGTGGAAGTAATCAAGCGGAATCCAACCGGATTCCGCTTTTTTCTCGTTTCGAAGGGGAGGTGCGGCCAAGCAGTTGAAAACACCTCTTGACATGCCAATTTCTTCTATATAACATATGTAATATAACGAGTGTTATTAACACTTATGGAGATGATACATCATGCCCCCGAAGGCAGAAATATCGAAGGAGATCATACTGAACGCCGCTTTTGAAATGGTGCGGGAACAAGGGCTGGACGTATTGTCCGCCAGGAGCATCGCGCAAAGATTGAAATGCTCCACGCAGCCCATTTACAGCGTGTACGGAAATATGGAAGAGGTCAAGGAGGATGTGTTTCGCCGGGCAACCGATTTTGCGCTCGAGAGCATGAAGCAATACCATGATGACAACAATGCGCCCGCCATGAACTGGGCGATCGGATGTCTGCTGTTCGCGCGCAATGAGAAGCAGCTCTTCAGAACCTTATATCTCTCCGATTATAAGGTGGAATTCTTGCGGAGAAACAACGACATCCTCCATGAGGAATTGTACGCCGCGTTCTTGCAGGTGGATAGCCGCCTTCAGGCGATCGAAGCGGGCAAGGCCGAGAAAATGTTTCGAAAAATAATCACCTATTGGCTTGGCATTGGCACGATGATCAACACCAATTCGCTAGAGCTCGACATTGACGACGCGACAGACATGTTAGGAGAGATGTACCAGCTGCTGGCGATGAAAGAAGGAATCGAATAACGAGCCGCGGCGAGCGGTGTGCGGCGCATGGATTCGGACAGACAAATTGCTGGAGGGATAACATGAGTGCATTCGTGTACGACGTGCAGCAGGTCAGTCAATCGTATAAGAAGGGGAAGACCCGGATTCTAGCCAACGAGCACATCACGATGAATATTCGCGAAGGCGAAATCGTCGGCGTACTCGGACCGAACGGCGCGGGGAAGTCGACCTTAATCAAGCAGTTAGTCGGGCATTTGAAACCGACGGAAGGCAGGGTGCTCTTCTGCGGACAGGACGTTCATAAGCAAACGCACACGGTAGCTGGATTAGTGGCATATTTCGCGCAAGAACCGCATGTCCTCTCGTCGTTGCGAGTCATCGATGCGCTCGTGTATACGGGGCAGCTGCGCGGCATGTCTGCATGGGAAGCGAAACGACAGGCGCTCGAGCTGCTTGAACGGTTCGAGATGTCCGATCTTGGCGACAAGCTGATGAAGCGGCTGTCCGGCGGGCAGAAACGGATGATCGGCATCGGGACGACGTTGATCGGAAGATCGCCCGTGTTGATCTTCGACGAACCGACGAACGAGCTGGATCCGAAGAAACGAAGGCTCGTCTGGTCGCTGATCCAAGAACGTAACCGCGAAGGAGCGACGGTCATCCTCGTCACGCACAATGTGCTGGAGGCCGAACAGGTGGTCGACCGCGTGGCGGTAATCAATCATGGAAGGCTGCTGGCGCTGGATCATGTCTCACGGCTCAAGCAGCGCGTCGACCAACGGTTGAAATTCGAATTGACCGCAGCGTACGGCAAGCGAGAAGAAGCGGAGTCCGTGCTGCAGTTGTGGGGCGAAGTTCAGGCGATGAGCGAAAATCGGCTGCGGCTTCTCGTCGAGAAGGAGCAGGCGCATCGGCTGTTCGACTTCATCATGGAGAATCCCGCCTTGCCGATCGAGGATTATACGATTACGCCGCCAAGCCTGGAAGACGTGTATTTTCATATTGATGCCGTGGCTGCGTCTTCCGCAGTCCAAGGCCAGGAGGCGATCGAATGATGAACCGTTTATCGGAAGCGTCGCCTCTTGCGATGACCGTCCAAGATGCTGAACGAATGACTCGATTAAGGGGGTTGCCGCGGATCAGAACGGAGCTGAATATTCTCTTCAAGATTCAGTTCGCGATGATTCGGGACAGCTGGGTGTTCGTCGTTCTGATGGCGACGATGTTCCCGCTGACGAACGTGTTGTTCATGAGCATTTTCGTACCCGACCCTTCGGAGAAAATGATGGTGCAGATTATCGCAGGGAATATGATATTCGGCGTTATCTTCATGGGTCTGAACGGTTTGGCGCAGGACATCTCCTGGCAGAAACACCAAGAGCATTTCACTTTCTATGCGTCGCTGCCGATTTCGAAGCTGAATTTCGTGGCAGCGAATCTGATGCGGGGGTTAATGAATACGCTGCCGTCGTTAGTCATTTTAGGCGTGATCGGCAAGTATTTGTTCCATATCGACCTGCAGCTGACGTGGGGATTGCCGATTGTCATTCTCCTCTCGCTGGCCAGCATCGTCGGCATCGGAACGCTGCTCGGATTCTGGTCTCCGAATCACAATCTAACGAACATTCTCGGGCAAACGGCGATGATGCTGGTCACGTTCTTGACGCCGGTCATGGTGGAGGCCGATCGCTTCCCGCCCGTCATGCAATGGATATCCTATTTGCTTCCGACGACGTATGCAGCCGATGCGATGCGGATCGTGCTGTTCAAAGGATGGACGGGAGCGGTGCTGCTGGATTGCATCGTATTGCTGGGATTTACGCTGGTTACGCTGGTCCTGGTAAACCGCATGGTAAGCTGGCGCGTGAAATAAAACGGCGGTCATTCGCCTTCCCATGGAGGTTCATAGATGATGGTGGAACATATTACGCATTACTTTAGCGCTGTGCCATTCCGAAGCCTGTCTGCGTTAACCAAAGCCGAGGCTTTGAACACGATGTCCGCATTATGTGACGACACGCCATTCTTCGAACGTTTCAAAGAACCGCTCCAATACTGGGAGAGCCGCCTGGAGACGGAGAACTGGCTGAGAGAGGCGTTCATTAAGAAAGGCGGAACGCCGCAGGCGAACTATCCCATCTATTCCGTGCTCGGCACATCCGATTGGATTGAGCAATATTCATTAGCAATGGGAATCGGCATGGAAAAGATTCAAATTCCCTTATCCATCTTTCAAAAAGGAGATGTAAGCTTCACGCTCCCGGACAGCATGGTTTCCTTCTGGATTGCACGAGACAAACCTGAGGCGTATTATGACCCTCGGTATCATGGCCATGTTTTTACGCTTGCAGAAGCTAGGGCTTCAATAACGATCGAATTACTGAACAAGCTGGCGTCCATGCATCCGACAGGCACCATTCCCTATGTGGAAGCGCAAATCTGGAATCATGAAATCGCAATGAAATACTATGAAACGAGTCGCATTTGAAATCGACAATGGCCAATCATAGAAAACCTTGTAACCAATGACTACGTCTAACGTATAGCAACCTAAAGGATTTCGAATTCATTGGAGGGAAAGCAGGCTTTGTCTAATTTATTGGCCATGATGAAAAAAGGAAATACCTCTTCGTTAGCAGCCGCACTCGGAAACGCGGGCGTTGCGATTTTGAAGGGAATAGCAGCGGGAGTGAGCGGAAGCGGCGCGATGTTCGCATCCGCGATGCACTCCGTTGCGGATTCAGTGAACCAGGCTTTTGTCTTTACCGGCAGTATTCTTGCCGAGCGCGAGCCTACGAAACGGTTTCCGACCGGATTCGGGCGCGTCATTAATCTATTTTGCATGGTCGCGGTTATCGTCGTTACCATCATGGCGTATGAAACGATCATAGAAGGATTTCATCTCATCCGGCACCCTGCGCATGCTACGAATTTCTGGTTGAATTTCATCGTTTTGCTCATTTCGATCTCGGTTGACGGCGTCGTCCTCATCAAAGCGATGAAAGAAATCGTCCATGAGACGCGCGACGAAGCGAAAGGCTTCGCTGTCGTTGGCGCCGCCATCCGGAACGTCGGACGCGCGGCCCCGCCTACGCGCCTCGTGTTCTACGAAGATATCGTAGCGACCAGCGGCGCGGCGCTCGCGCTTATCGCGGTTATCATATCCCGATTTACTTCCTTTACGGTCTTCGACGGGATCGCGACGATAATCATTGGTTTATTAATGGTCGGAGTGGCCTTCAAGGTCGGGTACGACAACATGGTCGGTCTGATCGGCGTCGCCGCACCTCGTGTCGTCGAAGATAAAATCGCGCAAATCATTCTTGCCGATGCCTACGTGACCGACATTAACAAGATGCGGGTCATCCAAGAAGGACGTTTCTACCACGTAGAAGGAGCAATCGAACTGCGCAAAGGGATGACGCTTGCGGATGCCGATGATATTAAGTTTCGGATCCGGGACAAGCTCCTCGCCATGCCGGAAATATCCGATGTCACTTTAGGAATCATTGAAGATAATGGCGTCCGCGATTGGAGAAAAGAAGAGCCGCTTGAGCCCGTCCATACCTAGTGCAGTCAAGGACATCGCTCGCAATAGAGAAGTAACGACCGATTACAGCCGCCTCACGAGCGGCTTTTTTTATTTTGCTTCCCAGTATTTGCAACTTGGTTTGGCTTGGTTTCGTTATTAGCTAGAAGATGGGCTGCATTATTTTATTGGTGCGAGAGATAATTTGCAGAGCTTGGTTAGCAATCTAGTACCGACTACAAATTGATAACGGAGGCGATAGACATGTTCTTCGTACAAATGTCCGGATTTCCCGGGTCGGGCAAATCGACGCTTGCCAGGGAAATCGCGAAATTCACGAAAGCCGTCATCATAGATCATGATATCGTGAAAACAGGCTTGGTTGAGGGAATGGAAGTAGCGAAACTAGAAGTGGATCCCAAGCGTGCCGGAGGGATCGCGTATCATATTGAGTGGTCTTTAGTCGATTTCCATCTCTCCCAGGGCTATAACGTTATACTGGATAGTCCTTGTTTGTACGATGAGCTGGTCGAGAAAGGTACGGCTGTGGCTGAGAAGCATCATGCGAAATATAAATATGTAGAGTGCGTATTGAACGATATTGCTGAACTTAATCGCCGGTTGACCAATCGCGTGCGGATGATCACCCAAATCGGGCCAGTCGATATTCCCGAAGAAAGATGGCAGGAGGTAATCAACCGAGCGAAAAAACCATCGCACTTGGAATGTCTGAAAGTAGACACTTCGCAACCCTTGGACGATTACATAGAGAAAGTGCTGTTCTATATTCATAACTAACTTCGCCCCGCAACAGATCCTTGCTAGCTTTATTTCCGGAAGATGAGACAATAGCATCAAGGAGAAGATGAACATGACCATTGGCGAGAAACTTAAATTGAGAAGATTGAAGGCCGGGTTCACGCAGGAACAAATTGCCGCTAAAATGAACATCGCGAGGCAAACGCTGTCCAATTGGGAAGTCGGAAAAAACATGCCTGACATCGACTCGATCATCGTGCTTGCCCGAATCTATAATCTCTCCTTGGACGAATTGCTGTTGAGTAAAATCTTTTTCAAGGGAGTGCTCACGATGTTTCCTAAGCGAACGAAGGATGAAATCCATGCCATGATTCGGAGTCAATTTCCGGAAGCGGCCGATCTGAAAGAGCTAACGGGCGGCCTTGCTTCGCAAACCTTTTCTTTCGATGTGAAAGGGCAACGCTGTGTATTTAAGACGGGGACGCGCATGGAAGTACACGAGAAAGAACAATGGGTCTATAACAAGTATCATCAACTCCTGCCGCTCCGCCGCATGATTGGGAATTCCGAGACATCGCAGCAGCAGCCGTACGCCGTATTCGAATATATCGAAGGCGTGAAGGTATTCGATTTAAGCAGCAAGGAGCTTTTTGATGTCATGGCTTCCATACTCGAACTACTCGCAACCCTCCAGTCCGTCGATGTATCCGATGTTGACGGGTACGGCCGGTTTGACGAGACTGGCAAGGCATCTTATCTGACTTGGAATGACTTCATTGAAGCGATTGATAACGAATCTATTTATGACTGGTCCAGGCTGGATTTGAAGAAGATCGATGCTGAAGTTATTGATGCGGCGATTCACAAATTAAAGCAAGGCGCTCCTCATATCAAGATAAGCAAAAAGCAATTGATTCATGGCGACTTAGGCTCATTCAACTTAATCGCCGACCGGGGAAGAATAACCGGCTTGATCGATTGGAGTTTGTCCATGTACGGGGATCATTTATATGACATCGCGAATTTCATGTTCTGGAACGAAGATAAGCTTCAACCATTGATCGCGCACTTAAGCGTGCAATATATGAATACGGCCGAAGATCGGAGAACGATTAGTTGCTATATGCTTCGAATCGGTCTGGAAGAACTGTACAACACCTTGATCATGAACGAGGCAGGTTATGACGTAGAGTGGGTAGCTAATCGTTTGCAGACCATTACCGACGGTTCGGAGATATAGAACATGAGCAATCAAGCAGTTGAAATCCAAAGCGACGTCCACCTCGTGTTCAGCCTCTCGGATGCGGGGTCCTTGAAAGTAACGTTCAGCGAAATCGGGAAACGTCGAGAGAATTTGGTTCTCGCGTTTAACGATCTGTTCTCGATCGGTCCGATTAAGAATTTGGACAGCAGAGAAGGCCGGCAGATGAGGCAGCGCTGGTTCATGGAGCGATTTGCTGATTATAGCCTCAACCACGTTCTTAACGAGGAACATCAGCTCGAGCATATGCTTGAAACGCTCGCGGGAATTCCCGAAACCAAGCCCATCACGATTTGGTGCGGCGATAACGCCCATGACCAGACAGGCTTGCGATTCGTTTTGCACGTGTTGAAGCAACGAGAGCAGCCGATTAGAATCGCAAACGTGTCTGAGCTATTCAGTGAACTCCGACCGGAAGCGGAAGTTCTGGTGCCGCCGTATGCGCAAGGCTTAATCGAGAAGAACGTGTATCGCGAAATGGTCGAACGATGCAGTCGGCTGAAGCTTCTGGATGCAAGCACAAGGCGGCAATATGAATCAGAATGGTTAGCGTTGTCGGGGCGAGATCATACGCTGCGCTTATGGCTGGAAGGCGAGGTCATTGGCTGCGAGGAAGACAGACTGGACGCTAGCATCTTAAAGGCGGTCACCGAATGTGAAGAAATGTCCGACGAGGACGGCTTCGTCAAAGCGGGGCGCGTCGTAACGAACGTATTCGAGCATATCAACCAACTTGTCGGGGATGCGTTCATCAATTATAGAATCTGGACATTAATTAGCGATGGCTATCTGGGATTCAGAGGTCTCCCGGTTGCATTGCATCAATATGCCATAAAAGTTCTCCCTCGAAATGAAGACTTTGAACGAGGAGTTCAGTCACCAAAACATATCATTTCTGTTTCCGCTTTAGTAAAGAATGCAAAGGGAGAAGTTCTGTTATTGAGGACGCACTGGCGTTCAGATACATGGGAAATGCCAGGCGGAAACGTTGAGCTTGGAGAACCGTTAGATGAGGCGATTCGCAGGGAATTCCTAGAGGAGACCGGCATTGTAATCCGTCCTATCGGCATAACAGGCGTGTATTGCAATGCATCGAAACAGGTTATATCCGTGGTGTTTCATGCAGAGTACGTCAGCGGTGAGATACAAATTCAACCCGAAGAAATTATAGAAGCAAGATATATCCGGTTGGATGAACACAACATTGGCCAATGGATCACCCGTCCACAGCAAAAATCCCGCACGCTTGATGCGATGAAAGCTGAGGAAATGGTTCCGTATGAAACATGGGAAGTCAACCCGACTTATAACTTGTTAGGTAGATTGCATCATCATTCATGAGCGGTTTGAATGACCTTGAAGTTTCACGTCAGTCAGTGACGACGGCGAAAATCGCCGTCGTTTTTTTGTGTGTACACCGAGGTTACCGCGTATCCTGTGTTCGAAAGAAAGGTCTCGCGAACTGAGATTTCATCGTTTAGGACATATGTCCTTTTCGGAATCAGCTGCTCGTCGTTTAATGGGGAGAGCAGAAATGAACGAGGAGGAAGTCAAGGAATGAAAGGGATTATTTTGGCTGTATTGGGCGGCGTATTTCTAACGATGCAAAGTACGGCCAATGCGGCAATCGGCGAACATCTTGGGACTTGGCAGGCTGCAGCGTTAACGCAAGGCACGGGGTTCGTGGCGGCTTTTCTTATTGTATGGATCACAGGGGATCGATCTTGGCGAAAACTGAGGCAGGTGAAGCTGCACTATCGTTTCGGCGGCGCGCTTGCGGCCTTCATCATCTTCAGCAACATCACGGCCTTTCACCACAATGGTGCTGCCGTCACCGTATCGGCGGTCCTGATTGCCCAGATCCTGGCGACATTAGCGATGGAGAAAGCCGGATGGTTCGGCAATCGCACGCTGCGGCTGCGCACGCCGCAATGGATCGGCATTGCGCTTATGATCACGGGAATCTTATGTTTATCCTTCTAAGCGGCTACACTATCCAATAGGAAGGGGATGCTGGAATGAAGGAAATCGCAGCTGCCGATCGGTTAGAAGGCTATCTTGTACAGTATGCGTTAGAAGAAATCTTCCCATCCGCATTGCGACAGCATTTGGTGCTGTACCGATTCGAGCCTGATGAAGCGCTGTGCACGCAGGGCGAAGAACCGCAGCATATTTTCTACCTCGTGCAAGGTAAAGTCAAAATCTATACGACATCGGCAGAAGGGAATACGCTGCTGCTGAATTTCACTTCGCCGCTTGGCGTTCTTGGCGAAATCGAGTGCCTGAGCGAATTGAACAATCTGAATACGGTAACGGCGGTAACGGCCGTGGAAGCGATTGGCGTTCATAAACGCTGGCTGCGGCTCTATCGCGAAGAAGTACCGTTCCTGCAGTTCATGCTGCAAATGATCTCGGAGAAATTTTACTCGAAATCGGTAGCGCTGAGTTTCAATCTGCTGTATCCGGTTGAAATCCGGCTTGCCAGTTATCTGCTCTCCGTGACGAGTCCGGGAGAAGCAAAGGTCAGTACGGCCAATTTGAAAGACATGGCGAACTTGATCGGCACCAGTTATCGGCACTTGAACCGGGTTATTCTCAACTTCTGTCGGATGCAGCTGGTAGAACGAAGTCGCGGCACGCTCATGATCAAAGACCGAGCAGGCCTCGAAGCCGTCGCTGGGCGAAACATATACGAGAATGGTGAACGGAGGGACTTGCGTTGATTACCGGCATTTTATTAGCGCTTCTGGCAGGGATGCTTGTCAGTGTGCAGACCTTATTCAATAACAAAGCGAGCGCTGCGTTACATTCGCATACGACGACTGCCCTCGTGCTGGGTATGGGATTCATCGCGTCGTTCGGCATGGGCATGTTGATGGAGGGCGCGGATTTTCTGAAATGGCAGGCGATGCCGGGTTGGTTCTGGTTCAGCGGACTATTAGGAATCGGCGTCGTCACCAGCGTGGTTAAGGGCGTCCGTCTTCTTGGCCCGAGCGCGGCGACAGCGATCGTCATGGCCTCCCAGCTGTTATGCGCGTTATGGTGGGATTCCGCAGGATGGTTCGGATTGGAGCAGGTTCCGTTCAGTTGGCAGAAAGCTATCGGCATCACGGCGCTTATTGCCGGTCTGGTGTTATTCAAATTCCAGCCGAAGCGTAAAACTGAGCTGTCGGAGAACGCAAACGCCATGCCGACGATGATGAGTAGAACTTAAGTAGGGAATTGGGATTGGTATTGGGAGCGATTGTCATCCGGCATTGGTTAAGGTACGATATCTAGGGGAACTCCTTGGGAATCGGCAGGGACTCAATAGGGACTCGATAGGGAACCTGCAATTCGAATCATAACGATGCAATACCCACATTAGACGGTGAAGGGAAGAAGTACGGATGGGAGATATGTTGGTTAAACTATATCAATTGCCGGAATCCGAATCGCCCAAACAATTTACAGCTCGTACAGGAATTACGGTTCGCAGAGCAATCGGACCTGAGCTGATAACGGTTGCCGAATGGGTCGAGAAACGGTTTAGCAAAGGCTGGCGCAGCGAGTGCGAGGTTGCATTCAGCAGGCAGCCCGTCGCTTGTCTCGTCGCGGTGAAGGATGGCGAGCTGCTCGGATTTGCCTGTTACGACGCGACGTGCAGAGGTTTCTTCGGACCGACGGGGGTAGACGAGCAGACCCGCGGACTAGGAATCGGCAAGCAGCTGCTGTTCGAAGCGCTTCTCGCGATGCGGGATTTCGGTTACGCGTATGCCATTATAGGCGCCGCTGGCCCTGTCGACTTCTACAAACACACCGTCGGCGCACTGGAGATCGAGCAGCCGGAACCGGGCATCTATACAGGTATGCTTAAGTTGGTATAGCCTTCATAGACTATAATGCGGCATCAATGCGAAAGCCTGAGGGAATCAGGCTTTTTATTTATATGGTGGACCTTTTATGCGGGGACAATAGCATGAGGATATGGAGGCGATTCATCCATGACCGATTATACCGCGAGCAACCGAGCGCATTGGAACGCACGTACTGCTGTCAATGCCGCGAGTACAGCCAGATATGATATCGAAGGGTTCAAGGCAGGCAAAACGACCTTGACCCCGATTGACCTTGAGGAATTGAGCGATGTGGCGGGCAAGTCGCTGCTGCATCTCCAATGTCACTTCGGGTTGGATACGCTGTCCTGGGCTCGCCTCGGTGCGGATGTTACCGGTGTAGACTTCTCCGAGGATGCGATCGCGCTCGCCGAACGTTTGCGTGACGAAACCGGGCTGGACGCGCGTTTTCTCTGCACGGATATTTACGAGCTGCCGCAGGTGCTTGATGACAAGTTCGATATCGTCTATACGTCAGGCGGTGTCTTGTTTTGGCTCTCCGATCTCGACCGCTGGGCGAAAATCATTGCGCATTTCCTTAAGCCTGGCGGCATCTTGTACCTGCAGGAGGAGCATCCGTTTCTCAATGTTTTCGATGATGGCGGCGAAGTGACGGATTTGCACACGCGATATCCGTATTTTCACACGGAACAGCCTCTTCAGATCGAGGGTCTGCTGCCGCATTCAGATCCGGCGGCCGATCAACGGGGTGTCGAGTATGTCTGGAGCTACAGTTTCAGCGATATACTGAATGCCTTAATCGGTGCTGGCCTGCGCTTGGATTACCTGCATGAGTTCACCCACGGCAGCAATCAACGTTTTCCGTTCATGGAGCAAGGCGAGGACGGACGATGGCGGTGGAAAGACGCATCCAACGATATCCCGCTGACGTTCTCGCTGCAGGCGACGAAGGTATGAGGAACGTGGCTGGCGGCCCATAGAACATAAAGAACAGCAGGCCATTCGAAATTCGGGATGGTCTGCTTTTTTCATATAGACCGACCGAAGACATGAATGATGCAAAACTTCCATAGGATCTAAACAGGGGCTTTGCATGCAGTACGTAAGCTTGTGAAGGTATTAATATTGTGTGACAGGTGCATAGGAGATGAATGCAAGCTCCCAAGATGCTGACTCGTTTGTAGAGGATGTCCACCAACGCCTTGCCTCCGTCGAGAGGTTTTTTGTGTTGTCTTACTTCGCGTTCCAGAGGAAAGGTACGGTGAAGCCGTTGAAGCGAAAGAGAGCGATACGTCTTTGCGGTGCCTGCCAAATGGCGCTCGATAAATGCTGCTGCAAACCTAACCCAAAGAAGCATTCCCGCAAACATCACCGGAAACATCATCAAAAGCACAAACCCGTGCCTCCGATCAAACCGTCCGGCGTGACAGGTCCGACGGGGCCGACCGGACCGGTCGGACCTGCTGGAATGACAGGGAGCAGGGGGACGCAAGGACCTCAAGGTATGCGCGGCATACCGGGGGTGCAGGGTCCTTTTGGCAATGTGGGGGCGACTGGCGCGACGGGACCGCAAGGCGACCCTGGCATAATGGGCAATACCGGGGCGACGGGACCTTCTGGGGGAGCTGCGGGACCGACCGGTGCTGCTGGAGCAACTGGGGTTAATGGAGAAACCGGAGTGACTGGTGCTACTGGACAGACCGGGGTGACTGGTGCTGCTGGTGTTACTGGGGTGACAGGAGCGACTGGAGTTGCAGGAGATACGGGTGCGACTGGCAATACTGGTGCGACTGGAGTAACAGGAACTGGTGCGACTGGGGTTACAGGAGATACAGGTGCAACTGGAGTGACAGGAGCAACTGGACAGACTGGGGTGACTGGTGCTACAGGTGTTACTGGGGTAACAGGAGCGACTGGAGCCGGTGCAACGGGGGTTACTGGAGCCACTGGCGAAACCGGTGCAGGTGCTACAGGGGTAACCGGAGTTACAGGAGCGACTGGAGCTGGTGCAACGGGGATTACTGGAGCCACTGGCGAAACCGGTGCAGGTGCTACAGGGGTAACCGGAGTTACAGGACCGACTGGTGCAACAGGAGTTGCGGGTTCTACTGGCGAATCCGGAGTTACTGGATACACAGGAGCTACCGGGGTTACTGGAAGCACGGGCGTAACTGGGGCCACAGGAGCCACAGGAGCCACAGGAGCCACAGGAGCCACAGGAGCCACAGGAGCCACAGGTAACACTGGTGCAACTGGAGTTGTCGGAGTCACTGGACCGACTGGTGAGACCGGAGCAATAGGCGCAACAGGAGTAACTGGAGCAACAGGAGTAACTGGAGTCACTGGAGCTTCCGGAGTTGCTGGTGAGACCGGGGCAACTGGTGCCACTGGGGCTACCGGAACGAGTGGAGCTACCGGAGCATCTGGATCCACAGGATTTACAGGCGAGACCGGAACCACCGGAGTAACAGGACCGACTGGGCTTACTGGTCCAACCGGCATTACTGGAAGCACGGGAGCAACTGGGACCACTGGCGTAACTGGTGCAACCGGTGAGATTGGGGCGACTGGAGTTACAGGATTAACTGGCGTATCCGGTGCAACAGGAGCAACTGGCGGGACCGGAACGACTGGAGTGACTGGAATCACTGGAGCGACTGGTGATACAGGAGCAACAGGAGTAACTGGAACCATTGGTATTACTGGCGAGACTGGAACTACCGGAGTAACAGGATCTACTGGGAGTACGGGTGCAACCGGCGTTACTGGAGAGATCGGAGTTACTGGAAGCACGGGCGCAACTGGAGCCACTGGTGCTATTGGAGACACCGGAGTCACTGGCGAAACCGGGGCAATTGGAGCAACAGGAGCAACCGGAACTACCGGAGCGACTGGTGAGATTGGGGTAACTGGAGTCACTGGGGCAACAGGCGAGACTGGTGCGACTGGAGTTACCGGAGCAACAGGAGCGACTGGAGACAACGGAGCAACTGGTGAGACCGGAGCCACAGGCGAAACAGGAGCAACCGGTAATACTGGAGTTACCGGAGCCACAGGTCCGACAGGACCAACAGGGTCAACTGGAGTAACAGGAGCGACCGGAGACATCGGAGCAACAGGAGAAACTGGCGAGACAGGAATTACAGGAGCAACTGGAGTCACTGGAGCTACCGGAGCCACTGGAGAGAGTGGTGCAACTGGAGTCACAGGCATTACTGGTGAGACCGGAGTCACTGGACCAATTGGCATTACCGGAGTAACAGGTGTTACCGGTGTGACTGGAGCTACTGGAGCAATCGGTAACACTGGCGTTACCGGAGTAACAGGTGAGACCGGAGCCACTGGAGATACCGGAGCCACAGGCGGGATCGGGGCGACTGGAGTCACGGGAGTCACTGGAGCTACCGGAATTACCGGAGCAGCTGGTGAGACTGGAGCAACAGGTCCTACAGGTCCGACAGGACCAACAGGGACAACTGGAGTTGCTGGAGCGACCGGAGCCACAGGAGCGACCGGAGCGACTGGAGACACCGGATCAACCGGAGCCACAGGCGAGACTGGAATTACAGGAGTTAATGGGGTGACCGGATCAACAGGATCAACCGGAGCAGCTGGTGAGACCGGGGCAACTGGAGTCACAGGAGCCAATGGCATTACCGGAGCGACTGGAACAACAGGTATTACTGGCGAGATCGGACCGACCGGTCCAACTGGAGAAACTGGAGTTACCGGATTAACTGGTGCAACCGGAGCGACTGGTGTTACCGGAGCGACGGGAGCCACTGGTGTAACCGGAGCGACGGGTCTTTCTGGAGCAACCGGAGCAACCGGCTCCACAGGCCTTACAGGCCCCACCGGTGCAACCGGTGAGACCGGAGCCACTGGCCCCAGCGTACTTGCCGATGGATTTTCTGCTACAAGAACGCCTACTACTTCAACAACGGGTACGCAGCTAACCAACTGGACGGTGACATCTCCGTATTACACGGGTACGGGATTTAACGCCGCGACTGGCACGTATACGGTTCCGATTACCGGCCGCTACGCGATTAAGGCGACACTTACCTACACGACTACAGCTTCACTTTCAGTTCAAATCGGAAGCGGAGTCAATCCGAGCTTCGTCATCCGGCGAACAAGTGCCCCCGTGACCGACTTGATTACCGGGCTATTTCCGATTCTTGACGTAAATATTCTGCTTCTATTGACCCTGCGCGTCATTCTTGGCAGCGCGACCGTAACCCTGACCGGGGATGTCTCGCTTGATGCGGGCGACACCATCGGAATCTTCTACGTCAACAATGGCCTTACCGTCAACATCAATCTGGGCGGAGCAACGGCCTCTGCAAACGTATGGTCCATGCATCGATTAACCTAAGGCGGCGAAGTACTTCATGATGCCCGGAGCTTTGAACAGCATTTTCCCAGCGATGGCTCACGTGACTTCGCCGCACTTCAATCAACAGGCAGTCGTAACAATTCAGAAAGAAATAAGGCTAAAAACAACAAAAAACGGACTCAAATAAACAATATACACATAAATGCTCCGGTGTTATAATTTGCCTGAAAAGATTGGTGTGCAAAATGACGATAATGTAACGTTCGTGAGCGTGCGTGTTTTATCTCCAAAGCAACAACAATCTTTTTTTGAACAGGGTGTGAAAGCGCTTTATTTCGTAATGCAAAATTCATTTATGGGAGGCGTTACAATGGGAAAAGTTCGTTTTCTAATGATTGGTGTTGGCGGAATGGGAAGGGAGCACATCCGCAGACTGTTGAATGTGCCTGAGGCTGAAATCGTCGCGTTGTCCGATCCGTCTGAAGCAGCAATCACCCTCGTGAAGCAAAATTTTCCACAGCTTGCCAACATAGCTGTCTATACAGATTACCAGGAAGCGATTGCCCAATCGGGGGCTGACGCAGCCGTTATTGTTTCGCCGCACAGCATGCATTTCGAACAGGGAATGGCATGCCTTGACGGCGGCCTTCACGTACTCATGGAGAAGCCGTTCGTAAGCGGTTCCGATAATGCAGCGCAAATCATTGCACATGCCGAGAAAGTGAACAAGCATCTGGCTGTCGCGTACCAGCGTCACCTGATGGGCCCGTACATGTATATCCGCGACTTGATCGAGAACGGAGAATTAGGCAACATCAACTACATTTGCGCGTACCAAGCGCAAAGCTGGCTGAAAGGCGCAACCGGCACCTGGAGGCAAAATCTGGCTTTATCCTGCGGCGGACAATTGAACGATTCTGGCAGCCATCTGCTGGATATCGTGCTGTGGGTAACGGGACTCGAGCCGGAGAGCGTATCTGCTATGATCGAGAACCACGGCAGAGAGGTCGACATCGATTCCGCCGTAACGGTCCGATTCCATGGAGGCGCCATCGGGACCTTCAACGTGGTCGGCAGCGCGAGCATCGGCTGGCATGAGGACGTGTCCATCCACGGGGATAAAGGTTCGGTTCTCTACCGCAACAACAAGATTTTGGTCGCCAGGGAAGGGGAAAAGTCCCTTACGGAAGTATCTGAAGCGGATCTTCCTTCTTCGAGCGATCCGGACATCGATTTCGTTAACCTCGTACTTGGCAGGGTGAGCGAGGCAGCCGCACCGTCCAGCACCGGGTTAAGAATCGCACGTTTAACGGAAGCGGCATGGGAGAGCGCTGCTAACGGCAGCAAACTTATATCGTTAGCCTAATAAACGACGGGCTCTTACCGAATGTCACCAATTCTTAGCGTCACTAGTCGTATCATTCCAATGATCGGAGCGTGGATGTTCTACCATGACGAAACGTATTGGTATTGGAGTCGTCGGAGCAGGGGCGATCGGCCTTCGAGGTGCACTAACCCATCTTAGCCAGCCGGATGCACAGGAAAGAGTGAAATTGGCCGCGATCTGCGATCCGGTTCCGGGGCGCGCCAAAGCCGCGGCGGAGAAGTTCGGTGTCGACAAGGCGTACGAGTCTTACGAAGAATTGCTTGCCGATCCTGCGGTCGAGATCGTTACGATCTGCACGCCGATCGGTCTTCATTACGAGCAAGGACTGCAGGCGCTCGAAGCCGGCAAGCATATCCATTTCAACAAAACGATGACGACGAAAGTGTCCGAGGCGACGGATTTGATCGAAAAGGCCGCGGCGCGCAATCTCCAAATCGTCGCTTCGCCCGGCATGATGCTTCACCCGGTCAACCGCCGCATGCGCCGGCTCCTGCTGGACGGTTCGCTCGGCCAGCTTGCCTGGGCCATTACGGGAACCTCGGCAGGCAGCGGAACCTATCACCTGAACGAGGAGTACCGTACTGGCAACGACATTCTGACGACGGTCAATCCGGAGTGGTACTACAAGAAGCCCGGCGGGGGCCCGATGTACGACGTATCCGTGTATGCCCTTCACAATCTCACCGGCATTCTCGGACCGGCTAAGAGGATCACGGCAATGTCCGGTATCGGCATTCCGGAGCATAAGTTCAGGGATCAGACGATCATCAACGAGATGGATGATTCTACGACGATGCTGCTGGATTTCGGCAATAGTTTCCACGTTATCGTATATACGACGATCGCGGGCACGATTACGGACTGGCTGCCTAACGTCTACGGCACAAGCGGCGCGATTATCGGCGCCAAATTCGGAGATGTCGCACTCCGCAATCCAGCGGACCGGCAGCCCCACGTGAATGACCTGCACATCAACTTGGATGAATCCCATGTCTATGAGGACATCATGCAGCTCGTTGATTTGGTCGCGGATGGCAAGCCGACGATCGTAACCGCCGAGCATGCGAGACATGTCATCGACATTATCGAATCCGGCTACCGTGCAGCCGCAACCGGTCAAACGCAGGAGCTTACGACGACTTTCCAACCGTTGACCATCGATGAGCTCGACGTCGCGGTTCAAATCTAAACCGTCCTCGCCCGAGGGCATAAGGAGGAAACGACTGTGCAAAATCTATCGATCGAAGGCTTTTCGTTTCACGGCATGCTGAAGGAAGGGACGATGGATATTTTCCATCAGCTCGAGAGCATACGTTACCGCTACGGTCTTAACGCAGTAGGCATCTGGAATGGATTCCTTACTTCCACGGAAGATACTTATCTCGCCAAAATCAGACAGGCGTTGGACGAGAAGCAGATGACGCTGCCGAGCCTTGCGTGCGACTGGTGCGCTGTCTGGGCGGACGATGAAGCCGAACGGGAGAAACAGTACCGGAATGCGCTGGAAAACTTCAAGGCGGCGAAAATCCTTGGCGCGAAGAGCTTGCGAATCGACTGGGGAATCAGCCGGGAGACCGTGACCGACGAAGAATTCGAGTTCTTGGTCAACCGGTATACCGAATACTGCCGCCTGGCAGAGGAGATCGGGATCGTCGTCGGGCCGGAGAACCATTTTGGCGCGTCGTTGAATCCGGACTTGATGCTTCGATTGATTGAAGCCATCAACCACCCGTCCTTCAAAATTCTGCTTCACGTGCAGCGCTGGTCCACAGGAAAAGATACGGCGGACGAGCGTCTTGCTCCTCACGCCGCTCATGTCCATGTGAATGCAGAGACGCTGACGAGCGCGAAGCTGAAGTCCATGACGGACGCAGGTTACGTTGGAGGCTGGGGCATCGAGCATGGCAAAGGCAGCGAAGAATACCGAGAGACGCAGGAGCAGGTGGATTTAATCAAACAGGTGCTGAGCGTGCCCCCGGCGCTGCAGGTGTAAGCATCCTTGAAGGAGGAGATTACTTGAAGCCTACCCGAATAGGAATTATCGGCGTCGGTCAGATCGGGAAAAGCCATCTAGAGGCTTATGCTAAAATACCTGAAATCGAGGTCGTGGCCGCAGCCGATCTAAATGAAGCGGAATTGAACAGGGTAAGCGACCTGTACGATATTCCGAACCGCTACGCCGATTTCAGAGAACTGCTGAAACGCGACGATATAGAAGCGGTCGATGTCTGCCTGCATAACAATTACCATGCGCCCGTCACGATCGAAGCGCTGCAGGCCGGCAAGCACGTCTATTGCGAGAAGCCGATCGCCGGTTCTTACGCAGACGGGAAAGCGATGCTGGAAGCCGCCGCCGCGAACAAACGCATGCTGCACGTTCAGCTTGCGCAGCTGTACACGGCCGAGACGAAAGCCGCGAAGCTGCTGATCGAAGGAGGCAAGCTGGGCCGCGTCTATCATGCTCGTTCCGCCGGTCACCGCCGCAGAGGCAGACCTTATGTGGATGGGTATGGCAGCCCTACCTTTGTCAAGAAGGAAGAAGCTGCCGGCGGAGCTTTGTTCGACATGGGCGTCTATCATATCTCTCAGCTGCTGTACTTAATGGGCAATCCCAGGGTGGCTCGGGTGAGCGGCAAGACCTATCAGGAGATCGGCATGGACGAAGCGCGCAAGGAGCTAAGCGGCTACAACGTAGAGGAGCTTGGTCTTGGCTTTGTTCGCTTCGAAGACGGACTCACGTTGGATATCATCGAGGCATGGGCGGTTCAACTGGGCTCGTTGGAGGGAAGCAGCATCGTCGGCTCGGAAGGCGGGGTGCGGCTGAATCCGTTCAGTTATCACGCCACGCTTTGCGATCTCGACATGAATGCGACCTTCGATCTCGGGGCGATGAGCTTCCGGCACCATCAGCTGCGCGAGAACGAACATGCGTATGATTCTTCCCAACATCACTGGGCGGCTGTCCTCCAAGGCAGAGTGCCGCTGCTCCCAACGGCAGAGATTGCGCTGCAAACGATGTTGATCAGCGAAGGCATCTATATTTCAGACAGACTCGGACGCGAGGTTACGGCCGAGGAAGTGCTGGCGTTCTCCGAATCGAAAGCGATCCTGCTGTAGACGGTCGCTACGAATAACGACGAGTACGGCTCGCAATCAGGTACGAAAGAGGGCTATCCGCATCGGATAGCCCTCTTTCGTAATCTTAAACGCCATATTTCTCGGCCATCCATTGAATTTGTTTCCTCAACGACTCAATGAACTCAACCGGCTCGGTCACCGTAACTTGGCTGCCATAGCTTAGAACCGTCTGCATGGCGCGTTCTACGGAGGAATAGTGGGCATGGACGGATAATGTACCATCCTCGTGGTTATGAATCTGATCGAAACCGAATTCATCCAGCACCCTCGTTCTTGCAGAGCTGTCAAAATGAAGCTTCACCTTCACCTTGGAGAAATCCGCGCGGTCCATGAACTGCTTCTCCACATCCTGAAGGGTGTAATTCCGCCGAGCGAATGTCTCCGGCAGCATCTGAAGTCGGAGAATGCGGGATAACCGGAAATTGCGCATCTCGGAACGTAATAGGCAGTAGCCATAGAGATACCAAACATAGCCTTTCAGGAAGAGCCCCATCGGTTCAACGGCACGTTCGGATTCTTGGCCTTTATTGTCTAAATAGGCGAACTGGACCACATGCATTTGCTTAATTGCATCATGCAGCGGGGCGAATTTCTGCTTGTCATTCGGCGTAGGCTTAAAGTCGAGATCGATGCGCGAAATATCGGAAGAGGCCGTTCCTGATATACCCGGAATCATCGCGCCGATTTTGTCGAGCAGTTCATGGTCCTCAGACTGGTCCGTCGCGGTTGTGATGCCGCGAAGAGCTGAATAGATCGTCGAGAAATCATCGAGCGTCAATATTTGCTTGTCGATGCGGTAACTGGACATGATTTCATACCCCCCGTCCGCACCGGGGTAGGACACGATGGGGATGCCTGATTGATTGATGGCGTCCATATCCCGGTATATCGTGCGCAGAGAGACTTCAAAACGTTCAGCCAAGGCAGTCGCGCTGACGCGAGATTGATTGAGCAAGGTCATGGTAATCGCCAGCAATCGGTCTAGCTTCAATCGGCATCCTCCTCCGTATTGGGATTCGAATCATGATTCCGGTTATTGACTACTTACCATGATTCTACGAACCGGGTGCGAATGCCTTTATGAAATGGATTTTAAATCTCTGCGACTATGGAAATCTGATAATCTTCCCTGATTTATCAGCGGAAGCGGCGGAAGAAGCTTCTAAGTTCAGCAGCTAGCAGCTTAGGCTCATCATAGGCTGCAAAATGCGTACCGCGTTCAAATTCCGACCAGTGCACGATATTCGTATTATCCCGTCTTGCGAAGAGCTCGATCGACTTGAAATCATTGCCGAATACGGCAACTCCAGTCGGTGAGGTGTTTACTTCCCGAGCGGTTGGATTAGGAAGATGGGCATTCTCGTAGTACAGGCGTGCAGACGACTCAGCTGTATTGGTTAACCAGTAAATCATCGTATTCGTAAGCAGGGACTCCCGCTGAATGAAGTCGACATGATCGCCAAAGCCATTGAACAGCTCGGCGATCCAAGCAAGCTGACCGACCGGAGAATCTGCGAGACCGTAAGACAGCGTCTGCGGACGAGTCGACTGAATGGCGTTGAAACCGGCACGTTCTTGGAAATTAGCCAGGAATTGCAGCCTTTTGCCATCCTCCTCGGTCAACATGGCCATCTCTGCCGGGTCGCCGGAAGGGAAAGAGAAGAGCTGAAGCACATGAATGGCAAGCAGTTTATCCGGCTTCATCATGCCCAGTTCCCTGGAGACGAGCGCGCCGAGGTCGCTGCCGTGGGAACAATAGCAGCCATAACCTAGGCGGTTCATGAGCTCATCCCAGGCTTGCGCGATGCGTGCGATATTCCAGCCTGCTTCAAGGTTAGCACCTGAGAAACCGAAGCCCGGCACGGACGGTATGACGAGATGGAAGGCATCTGCCTGGTTTCCGCCGTGAGCGCGCGGATTGGTCAGCGGATCGATGAGATCGAGGAACTCGGCGATCGAGCTAGGGAATCCATGCGTAAGGATCAGCGGGACGGCATCCGGCTCGGGGGAGAGAATATGCATGAAATGTATGTTCGCTCCGTCAATAGTCGTAACGTATTGCGGGTATTCGTTCAGACGTGCTTCGTGAGTTCGCCAGTCGTAACCTTCCTGCCAATAGCTGAGGACATCCTTCAGATAATCCTTGGAAACGCCGTATTTCCATTCCGAGTCCGAAGTGCCATGGAACCAACGCGTTTGAGCTAATCGCCGCTTCAAATCGTCCAAGTCTGCTTGAGGAATGTGGATGCGGAACGGATGAATGTCGGCATTCATGGAGCTTTCTTGTTTTGCTTGATTTGTCTTTGCGTTACTCATTGTCATTCTAATGGCCTCCTCGAATTTGGGGTTCGTTATCATTCACTTGCTTACATGTCTAAGTTTAGCTCATAGACCCTGACAGCCTTGTGTCAGGGTTATTTCGCGTGAAATAAAAAAATCCAACATGGTTAATGAACGAATGAAGATGTGACGGAAAGTATTGAAAAGTTGAAAATAAGAAAACCAAAGTGAATTTGAATGTGAATACATATTGTAATTCCTTAAAGGGAAAACCAACAACGATTCAACAATATACACGAGGGGTTGACTTCATTGAGGAAATTGAAATATGTATTGGCATGTTCGCTGTTAAGCTGCTTTGCAATACTGTTGGGGACCGGAATATCGAGCGCTGCAGGATCAAATCATGTAAACAACATAACGTCGCCTAACACCATGAATAACTCATCTTATGACAATCGTTCAATGAATAATTATAATGCAACCTCAACCGCGACCGGCGGCAATTATCGGACGAACGCCGTCAACGATGACAATGATTTCGATTGGGGATGGTTGGGGCTGTTAGGTTTAATCGGGCTAGCTGGAATGAGAAGCCGTAATCATGATCGGAATCCTGAACGTACCTGATCAAGAGGGATTTCGATTAAACGAAGAGACCGTGGCAGTCAGTCACGGTCTTTTATATTTTGAATTGCGAATACCGAATTGTGTACGGAACGAATTATAACGCCTTTCCGTTCGGCGATTTGTTCGCACGCAACATTACCGTGAAATTGGGACAAGCACCGGTCATCCATTATATGCCGGAGCTTATCGTCAACTCAAAGAAGGCGTGTTCGATCCGACCGATATCATCAGTCACCGGATCGGTTGGGACGAGACGGAGCACGGGTACAAGATCTTTAGCAAGAAAGAGGACAATGCGATGACAATCATTTTGAAGCCGTAGATCCATTCCATACAGATTCAGACAATCAAGGAGCAGCACAGAAAAAGCAGCGCAGAAAAAGCAGCATAGCATGCCGCTTTTTCGTAATGCTTTTTCTTGCTGCTTTTTTGCTATTCGGACTTTTTCGGCTTGATCGTAAACAGAGCAAGAATGAAGCAAAGCAGCGCACTGCCCGCGAATAAATAGAATAACCATTCTTCGCTTTTCAACATGACGGAGGCAATTAACGGGCCTAAGGCAACGCCAATGAACCGGGCGCTGCTGTACAAGGAAGTGATCGTTCCGCGCTGCTTCTTCTCGATACCTTCCGTAATCAACGCATCGAGACTCGGGAGCACGAGACCGATTCCCGCACCGCTGATGAACATGAGTGAAATCAGGAACCATAAGCTCTTCGTGTTGACAATCCCGCAAGTCAGCATAGCGGCAGTCAGAGCAATCAGCCCGATAACGCCGAACACCTTCATGCGGAGCTTATTCTCGCCAACGATTTTCCCTGTTATAAACGACAATATACAGATCCCGCTTAACGGAATCGCTAATAGTAAGCCTTTCTTAATGCCCTCGATATGATAATGCTGTTCTAATACGGAAGATAAGTAATAGAGAAATCCGAACATAATGAACATGACAAGGCAGCCGATGGCGAAGATCGCATACAGCCAGTGTCCTTTCTGGGACAGCAATACGGCGGTATGATGGACGAATGTACGAAAACGTTTATTCGTGTTTGGATCTAGCGTAGGAGCGCTCTTGCTCGTATCAGGGGACTTCACGAAGAAGATGACAGCCAGGATGGATAAGACCGCGATCAACGGAATAACGGCAAGGGGCAGAAACCACAAAACCAGCGCCAAGGCCGAGCCCAATACCGGACTGAGCACTTTGCCGAACGTATTGGAGGTTTCGATCATGCCCAGAGCGCTGCTTACTTCTTCTTTATCGTCAAACATATCGCCGACCAAGGGGAGCACGATCGGAAAAGCTCCTGCAGCCCCGATCCCTTGGACAAACCGCCCCAGCAAAATGACATCGTATCCGCCATGTGCGTCCATTAGCCATGCCGCCAGTCCAGAGATTAATCCGCCTAACGCCACGACCGCTAAGCCGATGACGATAATCCGCTTCCGGCCAAACCGGTCAGATAAATACCCGGCCAAAGGAATGCACACGATCGATACAGCGGCATACACGGTAATAATCAAGCTTGTTTGCAAATCCGAGATCTTTAGCTCCCGCTGCATTATGGGAAGAATTGGAATGAGCATGGAATTGGCAAGCGTCATAATTAACGGAATGGTCGAGAGTGCGGCCAAATCCAGTTTCTTTTTCTGTTTATGTTTCACGATTGGCGCTCCTTCTTGCATCGGTTCTTCCGCACTTACGACTGACACTAGAGATACTTAAGAGAAAACGGATATAATGTCTCTCGCTTTACTCGGGATTATCCATGCGCGTTCTGGAACAAACTGTCTCCTTTCCTTCGAATAGGTTAATCTTCCGCTGGAAAATGTAAAGACAGGGCCCGGGCATGACAGATTTGCGCGCTGAATAAATGAAACGGAGTGATCGAGATGGATTCCACGAGCGAGTTTGTGCAGAAGTTTAACGATACGCAAGAGAAGCAGCGCAAGAATGCCCAGAAGGGGAAAGGCAAGCCGTCAGCGAAGCTGTCTAATGTACAGCATACGAACAACCCCTAATGCATGCCCTATGATTGCAGTCTTGTGCTCAGACGAAAGTCAGCCGCGTAAATCGCGGCTTTTTTCGCGTTTGAAATCATGAAGTCAACGCTTTTAGCGCAGCGATAGTAAGGCCTTCATCATAATGCCCCTGGAAGAAGAATACATATAAGGAAAGCATGTCTCATTCGTTTCGAAAAGGGGCTGAACCACGATGAAATCCTACGAGGCAACGATCGCGATGCTCGGCATCGGCACGGCTGTACCGGACCATGTGCTCGACCAGGCAGAAACGACGCAGCGATTGTCACATGCCCTAAGCAATACGCCTGACGCCGCCCGTTGGGCGAAACGGATCTTCAAGCAATGCGGCGTGCAAACCCGCTATACATGCGAGCCTGGTTTGCTCGAGCCGGCTGAGAACAACCGTTACTTCGCCCAAAAATCCGGATTGCCGGTACCGACTACGGCAGAACGAATGGCAACTTATAAACAAGCTGCACCGCCGCTGGCGCTTCAGGCGGCTAAGAAGGCTCTCGCGGATGCCGGCGTCGGACCGGAAGCCATTACCCACCTGTTAACGGTTAGTTGTACCGGGCAGTTTCTGCCTGGCCTTGATGCAGTGCTCGTCTGGCAGCTTGGGTTATCCCGTTCGGTCAACCGCATTCCGCTCACGTTTCTCGGCTGCGCGGCAGGGTTGAAAGCAATTGGCATTGCGAGGGATCTCGTCGCTGCGCATCCGGCCGCCGTTACGCTGATTGTCAGCGTCGAATTGTGCACGATTCATATGCAATCGTCACCAGAGCGAGAAGCCTTATTCGGGGCTTCGTTCTTCGGTGACGGTGCTTCAGCATGCGTCATTGGGAGCGCGGAGCAGTCAGACGGCCCCGTCTTCGCGCTGGGAAAGGCACACAGCGGCCTGATGCCGGACTCGGCCGGCGAGATGATATGGGAGGTCGGTAATTACGGTTACGACCTGTTCTTATCCCCTCGCATCTCCCAGTTAATCGGAGACACGATTCCTGGTCATCTTACGCCGCTCTTGCGAGATGGCGGTCCTGATCCGGGAATCTGGGCCATTCATCCCGGAGGGAAAGGCATTATCGACGCGCTCGAAGATACGCTTGGATTGTCCGAGGAGCATACCGGCTTCAGCCGCAATGTGCTCCGCGTCTACGGAAACATGTCTTCCGCGACGATTCTGTTCGTTCTAGCCGACATTCGCGAGTCTCTGAAGCGGGACGGCGCCGAGAGAACGGAGGGCTTCTGCCTGGCTTTCGGACCCGGACTATCCTGCGAAATCGTACCGATCGCCTATCTGCCTAATAAGGAAAGCAAGCAGCAAGTTGGCACCGGTGCAGGGATGATTCCTCATGCGTAGGCTGCTCCGCGAACGTTCTTCTTTGCCCGAGCTCATGGATGACTTGACGCAAGGCGGAGAAGAGTTAAGGGAGGCGCTGCGGCATCTTCGCAGGTTGAACCGTCTATTCGCAGCGGCGGCCCCGACCTTGTACGGCGTTAACCGATTATGGGTACGAGCCGGCAAGCCTCGCCGATTGAGCATGCTCGATATTGGAGCGGGTTCCGGCGACGTCAATGCAGCCTTGCTGCGATGGGCCGATGCGCAGGGAATCGAGCTGACCGTGACGCTGGTCGACCGAACGCAAGAGGCTTGTGCGGAAGCGGCTGCTCTCTTCGCGAACGAACCACGGATCTCGGTCATCTGCCGTGACTTGTCGGAACTGGATGAGCAAGGAGCCGATATCGTGACCGGATCGCAATTCTTGCATCATTTCGAATCCGCCGAACTGCCGGACGCTGCTTCCGCAATGTTGAGGGCTTCCAGGATGGGCATCGTCATTCAGGATATTCACAGGCATTGGCTGGCGTGGGCGGCCGTATGGCTCGCTGCTCGGCTCGTATCGGGCAACCGATACATTCGAAACGATGGTCCGCTATCTGTTGCGAAAGGCTTTCGAAAAGAGGATTGGATGCGATTGAACGAAGCGCTCGGCATACCGGGGATGACCTGCAATTGGCGGCCTTTGTTTCGCTATGTCGTTACCATTCCCGTCAAAACCGGAGTGAGCGCTCATGAGTGATTGCGTAATGATAGACACGGCGATTCTCGGCGGCGGCATAGCTGGCAGCTGTATGGCCATTCTGCTCGCAAGGCGGGGATGGAAGGTCGCGCTCATCGATCGCCGGACGTTTCCGCGTCATAAAGTCTGCGGCGAATTTCTTTCGCCGGAAGCGGTTGATGCGCTGGTCGCCCTCGGTTTAGGAGATCGTCTTCAAGCGCTTCGGCCTGCCGTCGTTCAACGAGCGCGGCTGGTCTTCGAAAGCGGGGCTTCAATACCCGTGCAATTGCCTGGCGCAGCCTGGGGAATAAGCCGATTCAGCCTCGATGAGGCGCTGCACGAAGAAGCTCGGCTAGCAGGCGCCGAGGTGGTGACGGGAACGGCCGTTGCCGCAATTCACACACGGGGCGACAAATATGCCACGGAATATGAGTTGGAGACGAAAAGAGGAGATAAGCAAGCGTGGATACGGTCTCGGGCCGTAATCGGAGCATGGGGAGGAAATGGACATGTTCTGAATTTCCCCGGCGTGCAGCGCAGCCGTCCGGCCCCTTGTCCGTATATTGGCGTCAAGTCGCATCTATCCTGCATCGAGGCAGACGGAGAGCTGGAGCTCTATTTCTTTAAAGGCGGTTATTTGGGGTTGTCTTCTATAGGGGAGGGCATCGTCAACGCCGCGGCACTGCTAGACCAAAGTTCTTTCCGGCCTATACCGGCAGCGGTTAACGATTGGCTGGAAGCGGCCGGGGCTCGTCATCCGCAGTTAGCGCGAAGGATATCCAAAGCCAGGCCTGTAACGGGAACTCAGACCGCCGTCGCGCCCGTGCGGCTCTTCGACGATCCGCTCACTTGGAACGGCATCCCATTGATCGGCGATGCCTGCGTGACGATACCGCCTTTGTGCGGGGACGGCATGTCGATGGCGATCCGTTCCGCCCAACTTTGTGCGGTTTCGGCTGATCGCTATTTGAGGGGCGATACGTCGCTGCAACAATGGAAGTTCGACTATACGAAAGCCATCACTCGGCATTTTCGCGGTCCGCTTCGCTGGGGGAGAGTACTTCAGCGTGCATTGGGCAATCAGCAGATAACAACGCTGGGAACAGTGGCTGCAAGTCGGCTGCCTGGCATCGTCAATCGGTTGATGAAAGCAACCCGGTTACGTAATACAGACATTCTCCCATGGTAATAGACCTCCGCGAAACTCGCATGCCGCCGATCATGGAGCCGCTTGTTCGACTGTCTGTTCGGCATCCGTCCGCTATCGTCTTCCTCTGGCTCGTGTTCATTGCCTTCTTCGGCGGTTTTGCTTCCAAACTGCCGACTGTCGCGCAAGGGCACGGATTAACGCCGAAAGGCGATGCCGAATTCGTTCAACGGCACATAGCCACTGAATATGGCATCCCTCCCAATCCCGTGATCCTCGTGTTCGAATCCGATGACGGGGGCACCATGCCTGCTTTTCGCGCGTTTATTGAGATCGCCTTGGAAAGCGCCCATGCAGTGCCCGGCATCTCCGTCGTCGCTTCGCCGCTGGAACATGCCGACATGATGAAGGAACGCGTCGCATATGCCATGCTCGCCTTGAATGGGAATGCGTCCGCGATTGCTTCCGATATGACGGACAGGCTGAACAGCCGAATGCCCAGAGCGGAGCTTTACCGCATCACGATGACGGGTAAGCCCGTCGTACAAGGGCTCGTGAACGAAGCCAGCCGCGAAGACCTTGCGAAAGCGGAACGTTTCGGCATCCCCGCTGCTTGTCTGCTCCTGTGGCTTGCGTTTGGCGGCTTGCTGCCGGCGCTTATTCCGGTCGTGGCGGGCATCGTTGCGGTAACCGGAACGATGGGCATGCTTTACTTCGCGGGCAAGCTAGAGCCGCTGTCCGTATTCATCCTGGACGTAGTGCCTATGGCGGGCCTTGCGCTATGCCTGGATTTTGCGCTCCTGATCGTCAGCCGATTCAGGGAAGAAGTTGCCGTTCATCCTCCGGACCGGGCGGTATTCAGAACGATGGCGACATCGGGCAGAGCGGTCCTTTACTCCGGCGCCTGCGTCGCAGTTGGTCTTGCGGGCACCTTGTTCATCCCGCTGCCGATGTTCACGAGCCTTGCTCTGGGTGCAATCGCGGTGACGCTCGTCTCGCTGATGATCAATGCGACGCTGCTTCCGGCCATTCTGGTCATAGTCGGACCGCGTCTGCGCCGAAAGCCGAAAAGGCAAGGCAGCCAATTCCCGCATCTTAGCTGGGAGAGGCTGCCGCGCCTCGCAATCAAGCGGCCAATCGGGACAAGCTTGTTCTGCGGCGGCTTGCTGTTGGCGTGTTTACTGCCGCTGGGCGGCATGCGCGTCGCTGTGCCCGACGCGGACTCGCTCCCGCGCGGAGAGGCGGCGAGAGAGGCCTTTCATACCTATCGCGAGCGCTTTTCTTCTGACACGGGAGCGGAAGTCGACCTTTTGGCACGAGCGGCGGACGGACGATGGGACAGAAGAGAGCAGCAAGAACTAAGCGATTTTCTCGCCAACATGAAGAGAGATCCCATGGTTCGTTTCGCGTCCATTGCACAGCTGCCGCTTCCCAATAAGCGGCAAGCGGGGGCGGAACTACAGCAGCATCGAACCTTTAGCACAGCGAGCGGGAGAGGAGACGACGAACGGTTGATTCGTGTGATCCTGGATGGAGATTCTGCTTCCGCGGAAACGAGAAATTGGGTCAGAGATTGGCAGGGCGGCCTGACGCAGGGATCGCTGATCTTGTATGCCGGAGGAGAAGCAACATACGAACAGGAAGTTTACGATGCGGTAGTGCTGCATCTCCCGCTAGCGCTGGGGTTTGTGCTTGTCATCAATTACATACTGTTATTCGCTTCGTTCCGTTCTGTCCTTATTCCTCTTAAGAGCTTACTTATGAATATGATCAGTATTTGCGCTGCATTTGGAGTATTGGCATTGGCTGCACGGCTGGGGTTGTTCGGTATGGAAGGCGGCCGCATAGCTATCATGATTCCAGTCTTTATCTTCGGACTTGTCTTCGGTATCAGCATGGATTATGGGGTATTCCTGATCTCCCGGATTTCCGAGGTTTACAACAGGACGGGGGACAATGCGCTTGCGATCGTGGAGGGAACCAGCCAAAGCGGTAAAATCATTTCCGCTGCCGCCGCAATCATGATCGCGGTCACCTTGCCTTTCGCAGGGGGACGAATCGAAGGCGTTAAACAGCTCGGCATCGGCATTTCCACGGCAATCTTGATCGACGCGACCGTCGTTCGGATGCTTCTCGTACCTTCGCTAATGACCATGATGGGGAGCTGGAATTGGTGGGGACCGGGGAGAAAACGGAGGATTAATGAATAATATCCCATGCCATGCACAACGCTAATCAGGTCGTTTGAGCTTAATGAGCATCGTGACAGTCAGTCTTAATAATAAGGAGAATTCCCTTGACACAGATGCAATTGCCGCAATATCCGGCATCTTATTGGAAATCGTCCCAGCCGGAACGGGCCAGTCACCCGAAGCTTGAACAAGATATCGAAACCGAAGTCGTCGTAGTAGGAGCAGGCATCGCAGGCATTACGACCGCTTATTTATTAATCCAGCAAGGACTTCGCGTCGTGCTCGTGGAAGCAGGTGAAATTCTAAACGGAACGACTGCCCACACCACGGCCAAAATAACCGCTCAGCATGATTTAATCTACGATGAGCTGATTAAGTCTGCAGGATTTGAGAAAGCATTGTTATACTATCAAGCTTCAGCCGCCGCCATCTCGTTCATCAAGCAGACCGTAGAAGAGCATGGAATTTCATGCGGATTTGCTGAACAAGAAGCTTACGTCTACACGAATGACGATACGTATGTACCGAAATTGGAAAATGAAGCAAAAGCCTATGAGAAACTAGGCATTTCCGGAGCCTATGTGGATACGATCCCGTTGTCGCTTCCCATGCTGGCTGCCGTGCAGATGAGCAATCAGGCGCAGTTCCATCCCCTACAATATTTAAGTAAGCTCGTGGACCTGTTCGTGGAAAAAGGCGGGGAAGTCTATGCGCATACGACGGCGGTGGATGTGAGTCCAGGGGACAGACCCGTCGTCATTACAAGCGATGGTCGTAAGTTGATCTGTAAGCACGTTGTTTCCTGCACCCATTTTCCGTTCTATGACGGGCATGGGTTTTACTTCTCCAGAATGCATGCGGATCGTTCGTATGTGCTCGGACTCGAAGCCGAAGAAGCTTATCCCGGCGGCATGTACCTTAGTGCGGAGGACCCGAAACGTTCCATTCGATCTGCCGAAATGTCTAATGGCACCAACCTAATCATTGTCGGCGGCCAAAGCCATAAGACAGGCCAAGGTATCTGCACAATTCATCATTACGAGGAATTGCAAAAGTTTGCCGAGAACCATTTTCGGATGAAGAAGATTTCCTACAGATGGTCCGCTCAGGACCTGGTGACCGGCGATAAAATACCGTTTATCGGCCGCATAACGGCATCCTCGCCAAACGTTTATATCGCGACGGGATTCCGAAAATGGGGAATGACGAATGCAACGGCCGCTGCTTTATTGATAAAAGATCTGATTACGGAAAATCCAAGTTCATACGAAGAGCTGTATGCCCCCTCACGCGCGGTATCGCTCAAAACGATCGGAAGCTTCATCTCCGATAACGTGGACGTCGCCAAACATTTAATCAGCGGTAAATTGGAGCATGTGACCCGGCGTCCCGAACAATTAGAGAACGATGAAGGGGCAGTCGTTCACGTTAATGGAAAACGGGCGGGCGGTTACCGGGATCGGGATGGCCGGCTTTACCTTGTGGATACGACCTGCACGCATATGGGCTGTGAAGTGGAATGGAACAACGGGGACAGGACTTGGGACTGCCCTTGCCATGGATCGCGATTTTCCATTTCGGGGGACGTCATTGAAGGGCCTGCGGAGAAGCCTCTCGTGCAAATTCAGGTTTAACTATTAGGCTGTCGAGATTTTCTCGACAGCCTGAGCCGCGTTCTGCGCGGCCTTTTTGCGTTTATGGAGCAAGGTTGATTCGCGATTCGAGGACGAAACGCATAACGATCCACGCGATCACATCTTAGGAGGAAGCGGCCCATCTGCCGTTAGTCGATACAGACCGATTACGACAGGAATTGTTTGCGCCAATTTGAGGCCTATTAATTCTTTGAGCAATTGATTCATCGATGATAGATCTCCCCATCCTTCGGGAAGCGATTCGGATACTTGAATTGGCGACTGCCATTCCGTAGTTAGCGCTCGCAGCACGGTTTGTTGATCTGAGGTCAAATTCATGCTTTCTTCCTCCTAACCCGACCAAATCGGCAGTCTGATTGATGATCTGGAAGACGAGTTCATTGCGTGGACAAAGGATATTAGGCCCAGATGGTCCTTGATGAATAACCATACGGTGACCATCCATACATTCGCTTCGGCTGAAGCGTTTCTATTCTATTATGCCGATAACAAAGCGATAGACATTCTGCTGCTCGATATCGAAATGGGTGCGATGAACGGCATCGAACTGGCGCATCGTATTCGCCAAGACAATGAGGCGATCCAGATGATCTTCGTTACGGGCTATTCGGACTTCATCGCGCACGGATACGAGGTGTCGGCGCTCCATTATTTGATGAAGCCGCTCGGCGATACGAAATTGTTCGACGTGCTCGACAAGGCGACGCGGTTCGCGAACAAGACAGAGAAGACGATTCTGCTGACGATCGGAGGAGAGAGCATGCGTCTTCCTGCTAAAGACATTCTCTATGTCGAAGCATTTGCGCATACCGTCGTCATCGTGACGCAGTCCGGCCGCATCGACCACGCTCCCGATCGAGAAGCGGGCGATATGCGAGGATGGCGACAACGAATACGAGATTGAGTTTCGACATGTTTCGTTCAAGTATCCGGCCGCCGACGATTATACGCTTCGAAATTTATCGTTGACGTTCCGGGTCGGCGAGCGTCTTGCCGTCGTCGGGATGAACGGAAGCGGGAAGACGACGTTCATCAAGCTGTTATGCCGCCTATACGATCCGACAGAAGGCGAGATTTTACTTAATGGCATTAATATTAAGAAATACGACTATGCCGAGTACATGTCCATCTTCTCGGTCGTCTTCCAGGACTTTAAGTTGTTCTCGTTCAGCTTGGGTCAGAACGTCGCGGCGACCGTCGATTACGATAGGGACAAAGTCGAAGCCGCGGTTGCGGAAGCTGGAATGGAAGAACGATATCGCGAGCTGCCGGACGGAACCGAGACGTATCTTTATAAGGATTTTGAAGAAGGGGGCGTCGAAATTTCGGGAGGCGAAGGGCAGAAACTTGCGCTTGCCCGCGCGCTATACAAGGATGCGCCGTTTATCATCCTCGACGAACCGACGGCAGCGCTCGACCCGATCGCCGAATTCGAAATCTATTCCAAGTTCAACGAAATCGTCGGCAGCAAAACAGCGATCTTCATCTCCCATCGTCTATCGAGCTGCCGGTTCTGCGACAATATCGCCGTCTTTCACGAAGGCACGCTCGTTCAACGCGGAAGCCATGACGAGCTTGTATCGAATCGCGGCGGGATGTACTACGAATTGTGGAATGCGCAGGCGCAGTATTATGTACAATGATTCAGCATGCCCGAACGAGCAGCGAAAAAAGGATTGACTACTTCAAGATCCGGGTTATACTGGAAATAAATAGGCGAATGGTGGGAATGTGCAGTGATGATGATGACGGTGTTTCTGACGGAAGCTCGAGGTTAATTTACCCTCATAGCACATGAGCGTGACCGGGGCACTCTACTGATCTAGGTAGGGATAGCTTGCTGCGTCGTCGTTCATGTACACGTCATGAACCTAATCATCATCACGGCTTCCGTATGGAGAGCTTAAGACAAGGCATGCGCTTGTTTAAGCATTCGTCGGATAAGAGCCGTGGGTGAACGATTGTTCATCCGCGGCTTTTTCCGTTCCATTCCCTATTTTTTTTGCGATTATCGTTCGGCGTTTAATATCATTAACTAAAAATAAAGTTCTAAGGAGAATGATCTATGAAGCCAGTAAACAGTTATACGATTTGGTTCTCGCAGCGGACAGGAAGCACGCTGTTATATAAAGCTCTCGAATCGACGAGGGTAGCAGGCATTCCAAGAGAGTGGCTGACGGAGCCGGATCCTGCAACATTCAGCTTTCAGGATATACAGCAAATGTGGCGCAATGGCACGACGCCAAATGGTATGTTCGGACTCAAGATCTCTCCTTATAAATTGAATGATTGGCTGCAAGCGTTTCAAAGAGAGCTCCAGCTTCCGGCAGGGCTGTCAGGTCCGCAGATTTGGGAAGCGGCTTTTCCGGGCAGCAAACATATCTTCATGACCCGCCGCAATAAAGTACGGCTCGCGGTATCGTGGTGGAGAGCGATCGTTTCCGGAGAATGGCATCGGGAGCATGGTTCGGCACCGCATCGGGAAGAGATCGCGGACAAGTATTCTTTCGATGCAATCAATCATTTGCTTGTGGAGTGCATGTTGCGCGAGGCTGCCATGGAAGCGTTCTTCGCAGAGGAGCGGATCGTGCCCATGACGATCGTCTACGAGGACTTTATCCTCAAGTACGAAGATACGGTCATGGACGTATTGAAGTTTCTGAACCTGCCGACGGAATCTGTTCAAGTAGCGGCTCCGTTCTTCGATCCGATCGCCGACGATGTCGCTGAAAGCTGGGTGCAGCGTTTCCGGTTAGAACGACAAGAGGGCTGGCAGAATATCGCATGGTGAGCAGGGGCTAGCGCGGGCGCGAGAGGACATCTTCCATAACCAAAAAAAGAACCTGATATCCGTATCAGGTTCTTTCGCATTGCATCCATATAGGCACGATGCTATAATCAATTCACGACTAGTGAAATAATGTTTGCATAAGTATTTCATCTTATATGTATATCGTACCATGCCGCTGAAACGTTGTCAAATGTTTTCTCAATTTATAGGTTAGGAGCGATATGGAATGGATGCATGGGTCATCGGTTTTCATGAAATGGAATCAACGCCGCTATCACTCGTTGGCGGCAAAGGATTGAAATTAGGGGAATTATCCAAGCTGGAAGGCATACGCGTACCCGAAGGATTTTGCGTCACAACGGTCGGATATCGCCGGGCCATCGAAGGGAATGAATCGTATCTCGCATTAGTCGATCGCCTATCAAAGCTGCAATCAGAAGATCGCGATCAAATTAGCGGCATCTGCGGCGAGATCCGGCAACTCATTACGGAAGCAGCCATTCCTGCCGACGTCGTGAAGTCGGTTACCCGCTATCTCTCCGAGCTTGGCGTCGAGCATGCTTATGCCGTGCGTTCGAGCGCGACGGCCGAAGATTTGCCCCATGCTTCATTCGCCGGCCAACAAGATACCTATTTGAATATCATCGGCACGGAAGCCATTCTGAAGCATATAAGCAAATGCTGGGCTTCCTTATATACGGATCGCGCGGTTATTTACCGGATGCAAAATGGATATGACCATAGCCTGGTTCATGTCTCCGTTGTCGTGCAAAGGATGGTTTTCCCGCATGCTTCCGGGATTATGTTTACTGCCGACCCGGTAACGTCCAACCGCAAGCTGCTGTCGATCGACGCGAGTTATGGACTCGGGGAAGCACTGGTCTCCGGCTTGGTATCTGCCGATTGCTATCAAGTGCAGGAAGGGGAGATCGTCAATAAGCGGATCGCTGCCAAGAAGATAGCCATCTACGGGCGTAAGGAAGGCGGAACCGAGACCAAGCAGCTCGACCCCGATCAGCAAACGGCGCAGACGCTGACGGAACAGCAAATTTTGCGATTAGCACGCCTCGGAAGACAGATCGAAGCTTATTTCGGCACCCCGCAGGATATCGAATGGTGTCTGGCCGAGGATACCTTTTACATGGTCCAGAGTCGTCCCATCACGACGTTATTTCCTATCCCGGAAGCGAATGACCCGGACAATCACGTCTATATCTCGGTCGGACATCAGCAAATGATGACTGATGCCATGAAGCCGCTGGGCTTGTCCTTCTATCTGTTAACGACGGCTGCGCCTATGCGCACGGCTGGCGGACGGTTGTTCGTGGATATCACGCCGATGCTGGCGTCGCCTGCCGGCAGAGACAGGCTCTTGGCCTTGGGGAAATCCGATCCGCTGATCAAAGGCGCGCTCACGACGATCATCGAGCGGGCGGATTTTATCAAACCGCTGCCTGCCGACGGCGAAGCGCCGAGTCCCCGCAGAAGCCCTGCCGCTGAGCAGCCAGCGCAAGCCGATAACGATCCGGCGATCGTGGCTGCGTTGATGCAACGCAGCCAAACATCGATAGCAGCGACCAAACAAGCCATCGCATCGAAATCGGGATTGGCATTGATGGATTTCATTCAGGAAGATTTTCAAGAATTAAAGAAGATTCTATTCGACCCGAAAAGCACGAGCGTGTTTATGGCAGCCATGAACGCTTCAACTTGGATCAATGAGAAAATGAACGAGTGGTTAGGCGAGATCAACGCAGCGGATACGCTTACGCAATCGGTGTCCAATAATATAACATCGGAAATGGGTTTGGCGCTGTTGGAAGTCGCCGATGTGATTCGACCGTATCACGAAGTCGTCGCTTATTTGCAGCATGTCAAAGACGACCGCTTCTTGGACGAGCTTGTCAAGCTGGAAGGCGGGCAGGAAACGGCGGATGCCATCCATGCTTATCTCCAGCAATACGGAATGCGATGCGCCGGGGAAATCGACGTGACGCGACCGCGCTGGAGCGAGAAACCGCTCACCCTCGTGCCTCTGATCCTGGGGAACGTCAAGAACTTCGAGCCGAATGCCGGCAAACGGAAATTCGAGCAAGGTCTTAAGGAAGCTGTGGACAAAGAACAGGACCTATTAGCTCGTCTGCGACGAATACCGGACGGCGAAAGCAAAGCCGAGGAGACCGAACGGATGATCGGCCTCGTTCGGAATTTCATCGGTTATCGTGAATATCCCAAGTACGGCATGATTAGCCGCTACTTCGTGTATAAGCAAGCCTTGCTGCAAGAAGCCGAACGACTCGTGCTAGCAGGCGTTATTCGCGAACAAGACGATATCTACTATCTCGCGTTCGAAGAACTTCGCGAAGTCGTGCGCACGAATACGCTGGATTACGAAATAATCAACGAACGAAGAGACGCGTACAAGGTATATGACAAATTAACTCCCCCGCGCGTCATGACGTCCGACGGCGAGATAATTGCGGGTACTTACGAACGGGGCAATCTTCCCGCCGATGCTATTCTGGGCCTGCCTGTTTCGGCGGGCGTAATCGAGGGACGCGCACGCGTTATCTTAAACATGGAAGACGCGAATCTTGAAGAGGGGGATATATTAGTTACTTCGTTCACGGATCCCGGCTGGACGCCACTGTTCGTATCGATTAAAGGGCTCGTGACCGAGGTTGGCGGGTTGATGACGCATGGAGCCGTGATCGCGCGCGAGTATGGCTTGCCGGCGGTCGTTGGCGTAGAGCATGCAACCAAGCTGATCCAAGACGGACAGCGTATTCGCGTGCATGGGACGGAAGGATATATCGAAATCTTGTAATGCTCCGGCCTGTCTCCTAGTAGGAGGCAGGTTTCTTCTTATCTTAAATTGTTTAAAGAATGGCAAGCATGTGAACGGAGAGCCGACATTTCTAAAAGATCGAACACCTTGGGCAGAAGAAATAAATCTTTTCCAACCAAAACAACAAGGATTTCTATATTAAATATAGTATTCATTAATACAGATGATTTAAATGCAGCCGGTCAGTCGAAAGGTATAGCAAGCTTACGAGGTGTAGGTGATCATTCTTGCTTCTTATTGATTACATCGAGAATCTCGCAATTTTTTCGCTCTTGGTCAGTATGCCATTAGTCATCCGTTCCTTTGTCAATCTCAGGCCGCTCAAGTATCCGCCGCTGTGGAGCGGTCTCTATGCGGGCGCCGTTTCGATCGTCCTCGTGTTATTAGCCGTGAAGCAGCAAGGCTATGTCTACGATATTCGATATGCGCCCGTCATTTTAACATTTGCTTATCTCGGCCCTGTTTCGGGCATCATCACCGGCATATTTGCCTTATCCATCCGATTGCTTTCAAGCGGAAATTGGTTTCCCGCCATAAGCGGCTGGACGATGATCATGCTGGTCTTTCTCATCCTGCATACGTATTTCTCCCGTCGGAAGCTGCCCCCGTTCAAGAGATGCCTGGCGTTGTCCAGCGCTTATACCGTGATTTACCTGTGCACCGTCGTTACATTCCGAATTCTGCTGAATAATCCGCTCTTTCATCTGCAGTATGTATGTTTCGTTCTATTAGGAGTCTTAATTGGCGGTTTGCTCATCGAATCCCATGAACGTCTGCGCCGAACCATTGTTCAACGAAACGAAATGGAATTGTCATTGAACGCAAGCGAGTATCAGTACAGGCTCATTGCCGAAAATACGTCAGACCTCATCATGGTGCTGGCTCCGGATCATTCGATTCGGTATTCTTCGCCCTCTCACGCCATCGTGCTGGGATACCCCAGTTTGGCGCAGGACTACGCGGAATTGGACCAAATCATAAGCCCCGATGACGCGAAGATGTTCGACCAGACCGTAAGAAGGATCGTGGAGCAGAAGACGTCGCACTCGATGGAAATTCGGTTCCGGCATCGCTTGGGCCATCTGATCCCGTTCGATTCCCTCTGTAAGCCGGTAGAGGGAAAAGGAGGCCGGGTCGAGCATATCGTCATCATCAGCCGCGACATCTCCGAGCGCAAGCAAGCCGAAGAGTTCCTGTTACAGTCCGAGAAGCTCACGATCGTCGGGGAATTGGCGGCGGGCGTCGCCCATGAAATCCGTAATCCGCTGACGACCATCAAAGGATTTCTCCATTTATACAAGTCCGAGAATCCTGCAATAAAATACGGCGATTTGATCCAGGACGAGCTGGAACGGATCGAAATCATTACGAACGAACTGCTTTCGATGGCCAAACCGCAGGCCGTCGCGTATTGCCTCGTGAACGTCAAAGATGTCATCGAACAAACGCTGGAATTTCTCTTGCCTCAAGCGTTGTTACGAAACATCGAATTTGTCCGGAAATTCAAGGGAGACTATTTTCCGGTTACTTGCGCGCAAAATCAATTAAAGCAAGTCTTCCTCAATATTATCAAGAACGCGATCGAAGCCATGCCATGCGGCGGAGAGATTCATATCGGACTGGAGCTGACCGCGGACGGGGAATGCCTCATTGCCATTCAAGATCACGGCGTCGGCATACCGGAGGAGCATCTTCACCGCCTGGGACAGCCCTTCTACAGTCTGAAGGACAAGGGGACTGGACTCGGTCTCATGATCAGTCATAAAATCATTAAACAGTATCATGGCAGCATCGCCTATCAAAGCAAGGTCGACGAAGGCACCCGGATTGAGATCAGGCTGCCCGTTCATGGATAAACCGCGAATTTCGCGGTTTATTTTTATTTGACGCGAAGGAGCGAACAGCATAGTTTATTGAAAAGCGGGCATAATACCTCCTAAAAATTGGGACTGCCAATTCGAAGGAGAAGAGAGCATGCAATGCAAAAGGTTAGTCTTCTTACGCCTGTTCGGCGCTGCCTTGTTCCTAATGGCTTGCGATCCGTCGCCGGCCTTGGCGAAGGAATCGGAACAGCCTTCCGTCGAGCTAATCGTCAAAGCCTCGCCAACCGCAGCTTTAGATTCCGCCATAACGCTCGATTCGAAAGCGTGGATCGATGCGATAGCAGCAGGGGTCGCCCGTCATGATGACTACGCTCCAATTACGGATACGTATTTATCCGTCCTACATAAAACCTATTTGATCGATTCGTCCTACCAGCTGTACGATACGGAGAATGCCATGGCGATTCAGCTTAGCGGAGAGATGAGACAGAAGCTGATCGCCCAAGTTTCCATGCTGAAAGCCAAGCATTACGGCAAGTTGTTATCCTGGCCGGAAGCTAAGGAAATCATTTCCATGAAATCCGTCATGACCGTTGTCGATCTGGAAACCGGCCGGCAATTCGAGGTGCAGCGAAGAGCGGGCAGCACGCATGCCGACGTCCAGCCGTTAACGAAGCGCGACACGGAAATCATGAAGGGGATCTATCAAGGGAAGTGGAGCTGGAAGAGAAGGGCGATCGTCGTCAGGCGGGACGGCCAGTCGATTGCCGCTTCCATGCACGGCATGCCGCACGGGGGAGACGGCATACCGGACAACGATTTCGATGGGCATTTCTGCATCCATTTTCTCGGGAGCAGCACGCATAAGACCGGAAACGTCGATCCGGATCACCAGGCGATGGTGCATAAGGCGGCAGGACGGCTTTCGCAATATGTGCAGCAGGCTTCGCCGAACAGCGTCGTGGAGCTGTATTTTATCGCGATCAATCAGCGGGATCCCGAGATTATGACCGCGATTTTCCCGTATCGCAACCATTCGCAATTAGAGCGGCTGAAGCAGGAGAACGCCGGGATCATTGCCATCCGCAGAGAATCGGCGATCGTGGAGAACGACACTTCCGATCTGCTTGCCGTCGATGTGCCGGCCAGGGCGGTTATTTACCGTGACGGTTCGCGGAAGGCGGAGAAGACGCTCGTCTTTCAATTGCGCAGAAGTTCCGTCTCGCAGGCTTGGAAAATCGATTACGTGGAGCATGCATCATGAAGTGGTTCTGGATGACGGGTATCTTATGGCTGATTCAGCAGGGCGGCAGCAGCGGGCATATCGTCGATTCCATATTCAAGCAAGGAGAAGAGCAACCGAAAGCGCAAGTAGAAGAACAACCGAAAGCGCAAGCGGAAGAGCGGTTATCCGTGACGCTTCGGGGACAGAACGTCGTCGTGATCAACCGTACCGAGTATGCGTCGCCCGGGTTCACGATGGTGGATTTGGACAAATTCGACAAGCTCGTCACGAGCTTGGAGAAGCAGAGCTATGAAGCCCCTCGCAACGCGATCTTAAACGATCAAGGGGGAATCGTCCCCGACGTGGTCGGGCACCGGCTCGATCAGAAGGCGTTCACCGAACAGTTTTTCCAGTACTTCTACGGTACCGGCTCGTCCGTTATCGATGCGCCGCTGATGAACGTCTACCCGCGGGTGGACCGCGAGCTGCTGGCGGACATCAAGGAAAAGCCGATCGGCCAGTATGTCACCTACTACAACGGCCGCAACAAGAACCGCTCGCATAACATCCGGCTGGCGGCCCAAGCGATTAATAATACGGTTATTTTTCCCGGGGAGTCGTTCTCGTTCAATAAGGTCGTCGGCCAGCGCACGAAGGAGAAAGGCTATATGCAAGCGCCGATCATCGTCAGAGGGGAATTGTCGGAGGGAATCGGCGGGGGGATTTGCCAGGTTTCTTCAACGCTGTTCAATGCGAGCGACCGTGCGGGGCTGTATATCGTGAAGCGTTACTCGCACAGCAGGAACGTACCGTACGTGAGGCCGGGGCGCGATGCGACGGTCAGCTGGAACGGTCCCGATTTTGTCTTTCAGAACCGCTACAACCAGCCGATTCTCATCCGTGCGCAAGCAGTCCCCGGCAAAATGTACGTAGCCATCTACTCCTCCGACGTCATCGAATACAAACCGCGGAATGTACCGGGCATGACATTCGGACATCTGCCGGATGAAGTCTCCGTCACGAGCGAAGGCAATGAGCCGATCCATTATTAGGGAGGAAATAAAACATGCAAAAAGCAACGTTTGCAGGCGGATGTTTCTGGTGCATGGTCACGCCGTTCGAAGAATTGCCGGGAATCGAGCGTATCGTATCCGGCTATACCGGAGGCACGAAGGTAAATCCGACGTATGAAGATGTCAAAACAGGAGCGACGGGCCATATCGAAGCGGTTGAAATCACGTTTGACCCTGAGCTTTTCCCATATGAAAGGCTGCTGGAGCTATATTGGCAGCAGATTGACCCGACGGACGAATTCGGGCAATTCCATGATCGCGGAACACAGTATGCGACCGCCATATTCTACCATAATGAACGGCAATTCGAATTGGCGCTTCAATCCAAACAGGCGTTGGAAGCCAGCGGCCGGTTCGACAAACCGATCGTAACGAAAATATTGCCGGCCGCGGCGTTCTATGAAGCGGAAGAGTACCACCAGGACTACCACAAGAAGAATCCTAAGCATTATAAGGAAGACCGCGAGAAGTCCGGCCGTGATCAGTTCGTGAGAGACAACTGGACAAATGACAAATGACAATGACGGGATGCGACGCATGGAAAATTTGATAAACACCATCCAGCTGTTAGCAAAGCCTTACCATAGCCCGGAACACGCTGCAGAAGTAATCAAAGCGGCAAGCTCCGCCAAATTCGTGCTGCTTGGGGAAGCGTCGCACGGCACGTCGGAGTACTATAGAGATCGTGCGGCATTATCCAAACGACTCGTCACGGAGCACGGGTTTCGACTCATAGCGGTAGAGGGAGATTGGCCTTCTTGTTATACGTTGAACCGTTATGTCAAAGGCTATGACGATGCAGGAACCAACGTTCGTGAGGCATTGCGGGATTTTGGAAGATGGCCTTCCTGGATGTGGGCGAACCGCGAAATTATCGAATTTGCGGAATGGCTTCGCCAGTACAACGCTTCGAAACCGGAGGAAGAGAAGGTTGGATTCTATGGCATTGATCTGTACAGCTTGTGGGAATCCATGGATGAAATCATCACGTATCTCGAAGCGAAACCCGGAGCAGAGTCGGACTTAATTGCGGCGAAGCAGGCATTTGAATGTTTCGAGCCGCATGACCGAGATGGACAACGGTACGGCGTCTCCGCTTCTTTGTACGGTGAAGGCTGCACGGACGAGATCGTTGAACTTCTTCGTAAATTGCAACACAAATGGAAGACGCAAGGGCCGCATGTCGATCGGGAGGATGCGCTTAGCCTTGAGATGAACGCCCTTGCCGTAATAGGAGCCGAAGCCTATTACCGCACCATGATCCAGCACGATGCCGAATCTTGGAACGTACGGGACCGGCATATGGTCGAAGCGCTCGAGAAGCTAATGGATTATTATGGCGATGGCTCGCGTGCGGTCGTTTGGGAGCATAACACCCATATCGGAGATGCCCGCTACACGGACATGGCGGAGGACGGGATGGTCAACGTCGGACAATTGCTGCGCGAGAAGTATGGGGTCGACGACGTCTATGCGATCGGGTACGGCACCTATGAAGGCACCGTTATTGCCGGCAGATCATGGGGCAGTCGAGAGCAAGTGATGAAGGTTCCTCCAGCAATTCCGAACAGCTGGGAAGAGCTGCTGCATCGAGCTGGTCCAGAGGATAAATTAATCCTCTTCGACGCAAGTACGGCTATATTGGACGAGATCACGCTCGGTCACCGGGCAATCGGCGTCGTCTACCATCCGGAGCGCGAACGGGGCAACTACGTGCCAAGCGTGATGTCGAAGCGATATGATGCCTTTATTTATTTCGATCGAACGCATGGGCTTTCGCCAATCTCGAACGAGATTGTTTATTCGTAAGACGCAGAGCATGCCGTGAAAACAATCGTAAGCCGCGAAATTGCGGCTTTTTTGCGTTTCCGAAAACGACAAGCAGCTGATTGTTTCTCAAAAGGAAAATGTTTACATGCGAACATATGATCGGTATAATGAAGTCATAATCTTATGTTTTGCGAAGGGGAATAAAGCCTATGCGTAATGAAAAAACGAATGATGCGGACGTGATCGGTTATTGTTGCATGCGCTTTCCAGTTACGGATTTGAAAGTGTCGGTAGCTTTTTATTGCGATGTGCTGGGCTATAAGTTGCTATCCGCGGATTATCAGTTCGGAGAGGCCCATATTGCGTTGAAAAACGGAAACGGTCCGGGAATTTTCTTAATGGAAACCCAACCGGAACAAGTCACGCCTATGCAGTTTGTCTTTCCTCGTTCATTCTTTGTCACTAACAGCACGGGGCATGTAACGATGATCGAGCTGCTGACGAATGATTTGCTCGCCTTGCATGAACGGATCCAACAAGCTGGTGTTCCAATGGATCGAGAGCCTGTATTTACGAGCGATTACGGGTATTTCACCTTTTATGATCCAGACGGGCACTATATCCGGGCGGTTGAAGAAAGGGACTTGTAAGGGAGGATATGTGCGGATGTCATTTATGGTACGCGAGTATCTTGAACCGGATTTAGAAGCAATTCTGAGGATTAGTGAGTCCGTCTATGGTACGAGAATGGGTTCGTACTCATTGGTTTCTAACTTACAAGAGAGCAGCATGCTTAAGAAGTACGTCGTAACGAATGAACAAGATCATGTCATTGGATACGGATTAGTGAAGGAACAACATAATTCACCGCACTTGATCCTCAAAGTGGAAATCATATTTCAACCTGAACAAGAGGCCGTGGAGATGTTATTCAGTAAAATCATCGCTGATATTGAAATTATCGGACCTTATGCGATTCAAGCAAGAACAATTCATGATCAAATTCAATCCCTACAGCTATATGAAAAATACGGATTTCACGAAGACCATAGGATGATGCATGCTTATTTGCCTCTAATTAATAAGGACCTTGCTCCGTTTACTAATACGAAAGACAAGCTGAGCTCAAAAGAAATCGTTCTTTCAACGTTAGCGGAGGAGATGGTTTCCGATGCGAATTATTTCGAGAAATTGCAAGCGCTGCACCACTTAACTTGGGACGATTATCCGCGAGAATCGCTGTTGCCTCCAACGACTCCTAATGATTACATGCTGACGCACGAAGATAATATTCCAGAAGCCTACTTTATTGCGACGATGGGACATTTATATATTGGACATAGTCACTTGATGAGAATACCATCCGATCCCCTGAATTTAATACAAGGGCTAACTGCAACAAGGAAAGAATTTCGAGGGGAAGGGATAGCCACAGCCTTAAAAGTCAAAGGGATCGAATATGCACAAAAGATGGGATATGCAGGTATTTACACTTCCAATCGCAATACGAATGGACCAATGGATACAGTGAATCGAAAATTAGGGTGGCGGCCGACTTATAGCGAAGTGAGACTAGAAAGATCATTGCTGAAGCGAATCGACGAAGATGGATATTAGGTTGGTGAATGAATGCAAACTATATTCCTTGATTAGAATATTCCTTGACAGGAATATTATCTGTTGTGTATATTTGAGTCGTCGGATGAAAGTTATCCTGATTGAAGGAGATGATTAAATAAGGGATCCATCATTGAGGTGAGCAGCATGTCATGAATAATTCCGACATGAACCTGACGACGCTGAGTGCTTTGGCAGAACCCAATCGTATGAAGATCGTTCAACTTCTGCGTGACGGCCCTCTAGCCGTCGGCGAAATCGCCGAGCATCTGGGGCTTCGCCAGCCGCAAGCGTCGAAGCATATGAAGGTGCTTAGCGACAGCGGAATCGTGGAAGTGCGAGTCGATGCGAATCGCCGGATTTACAGTCTTCGGCCTGAACCTTTTCAGGCGATGGATAACTGGTTACAGTCCTTCCGGAACGTGATGGAAGATCGCTTGGATAACTTGGACAATTACTTACATGAATTACAACATAAGCAAGAACCATAATGTAAGAGTGAGAGGGGAAAATAGGAATGTCTAATAATGCAATGGTTTCTAGTGTAGAGAACGATCGGGTGCTGGTATTGGAGCGAGTGTTCAATGCGCCGCGAGATCTCGTATTCCAGATGTTTAAGGAAGCCGAGCATCTCAAGCGTTGGTGGGGACCGAAAGGTTGGGAGATCCCGGTTTGTATCATCGATTTCCGTCCGGGCGGCGTGTGGCATTACTGCATGAAGTGCGTGGATGAGAATCAAGGTCATTTTTTCGGCATGGAATCCTGGGGGAAAGGGATCTACGAGGAAATCGTCGAGCCGGAAACGATTATCTATACCGACTACTTCTCGGATGCCGATGGCACGATCAACGAAGCGATGCCATCGACCTTAATCAAGATCGAGTTCCACGAGCAAGACGGCAAGACCAAGCTGGTTAACCGTTCCGAATATGCGTCGGCAGAAGCGCTGCAAACCGTTATGGACATGGGCATGCTGCAAGGAATCACCGAAACTTGGGATCGCTTGAGCGAGCTGTTGGAATCGATCAAGTAATCGTTCGGCTGCGTAGAATACGTCTTACTTGATACCTAACTAACAACTTAAGAGGAGTGTTTGATGGATGATTAACAAAGTCGGCCAAGTGATGTTGTATGTGAATGACCAAGACGCATCCAAAGATTTTTGGACGGAGAAGCTAGGTTTCGAGGTCATCGCGGAAGTAACCAATGGTCCGATGAGATGGATCGAAGTCGCTCCTAAAGGCGCAGCAACCAGCATTATTCTTCATAATAAAGAGTTCGTTGCCAAAATGAACCCGGGCATGAATCTGGGAACGCCTTCGATTATGTTCCAATCGGATCAGTTCGATGCGCTGAACAGCGACCTCAAGAACAAAGGCGTCAAGGTTGGAGAGATCATGGAGATTCCTACCGGCAGAGTCTTTAACTTCGCTGACCATGAAGATAATTACTTCGCAGTCTCCGAAGTGAAATAACGATCGCTGCTTTGATTTCGACCGCTCCGGCCAGCGCTTGAATTGATGCTGTCCAGTGTTGTATAGTTAGGACACTTCGATATGAATTTGTATAACCTCAATAATATGGTTTGAGGGTCTCTACCAGGAGCCGTAAAATCCTGATTACAAAAATGTGTATTTCTTCTACATGTTTTTGTGATCCGGATTTTTTTTATTTACCTACAGAAATAGGAGTGTGGAAGATGGAACAGAACCATGCCAAGCTGCGTACGCGAATCCGTGTCGCGGCCAAACAGGAGCCCGCGGACCTGGTCATTCGCAATGGCCGCATTGTTAACGTGTTTACAGGCGAAATGTTGACAGGCGATATTGCAATTTCAGGGGGAGTCATCGCCGGAATCGGTTCGTACGAGGGAAAAGAAACCGTCGATGCCCAAGGACGTTATATCGTTCCCGGATTCATCGATGGTCATGTTCACATTGAAAGCTCGCTGCTCACGCCGCCTCAATTCGCGCGCGTGCTTCTTCTGCACGGGGTCACCACGGTCATTACGGATCCGCATGAAATCGCGAACGTCGCAGGCACGACGGGGATTCAATATATGCTCGATGCTGCCGAAGGCCTGCCCATCGACAGCTATGTCATGCTGCCATCGTGCGTACCGGCCACTCCGTTCGAGAGCAATGGCGCGACGCTTGTCGCCGAACAGTTGGCGCCTTTCTATAACCACTCCCGCGTGCTGGGATTAGCCGAGGTCATGGATTATCCATCCGTTGCGAATACGGAGAAGCATATGCTTGATAAGCTTGCGGCGACTCATAAGGCAGATGCCCTCATAGACGGACATGCTGCCGGAATCAGCCGAGACGGGCTGAATGTGTACATGGCTGCAGGCATCCGAACCGATCACGAGAGCGTCAACTTGCAAGAAGCGCAGGACCGGCTCGACATGGGCATGTATTTGATGATCCGCGAAGGGACGGTTGCTAAGGATCTTGATGCGCTGCTGCCTGTCGTCACGGCGCGAAACGCAAGGCGCTGCCTGTTCGTAACGGACGATAAACTGATCGACGAGCTGGTGAACGAAGGCAGCATCGACCATATTCTAAGGCTCGCGATGGCTAAAGGACTCGACCCGATCACGGCAATCCAGATGGCGACGCTCAATGCGGCGGAGTGCTTCCGGCTCCATCGGCATGGCGCAATCGCAGCCGGGTATCAAGCCGACTTGGTACTGCTCGACGACCTGGAGAACGTAAAGATCCATCAAGTGTATAAACGCGGCCGCTGCGTCGTGGATGCCGGCCGCATAGTGGAAGAATCTTTTCCGCCGCCGAATCCTACGATAGACAGCTTAAGAGATCATCTTCCTGGAATACGAGTTCACGATATTCGCTCAGCGGATCTTGCCATTCCGCTGCAAGCGGATCGTTGCCATATCATCGAGGTCATACCGAATTCGCTCGTGACCCATCACCGTATCGAGCAGGTCGAAGTGAACGACGGTATGTTCATGCCATCCGTGCACGACGACTTGCTTAAGCTGGCCGTCGTCGAACGTCATCATGCGACCGGAAACGTCGGCGTGGGCATCGTCAAAGGCTTTGGACTCCAACGAGGAGCGATCGCGACGACCGTCGCGCATGATTCCCACAATATCGTCGTAGTCGGCACTTCCGACGAGGAGATGCTGGCTGCCATCGAGGAAGTCATACGCACGGGCGGCGGTGCCGCGGTCGCAGCCGGCCGCGAAATCCTCGCTTCTCTGCCGCTGCCGATTGCCGGATTAATGTCCGACCGGCCATATGGCGAGGTATGCGAAGGGCTCGAGAAACTGGTGAACGCGATGGCGGAAATCGGTGCCTCGCGGGCGTATAATCCGTTGCTGACCTTGTCCTTTCTGACGCTGCCCGTCATTCCCCACTTGAAGCTGACGGACAAAGGACTGTTCGATTTTGCGTCATATTCGCATATTTCGGTTGAGGCGCGAAACGAGTAGAAGAGGAAGCCGTAACCGGCGGAGCACACGGTGCTTCGCCTTTTTCCGATTTCCGAGCTTTTTCCGATTCACGACTTATTTCCGATTCCCGACCTTGTGCCGATAAACCTCCTTGTTCGATTACCTGCCTTGTTCCATGAACTGGATAAAGTTTTGTGCCGTTTTGGATAAATGGTGATTCTTCAGCCAGATTAATCCGACCGGGGACGTCAATTCAGATGGACCGGAGATTTTGCGCGCTTGAATCGCATAGCCCTTGTGCCTTCTAAGCATCGTTTCCGGAACGATCGACGCACAGAAGTCGGACGACACGAGGTCCATTAACAGCACGACATCGGAACATTCGCCAATCATGTCGGGCTGCAGATGGAAGCGGGAGAATGCCTCCAATATCAAATAGTGCACGCCTAAACCCTGTGTGCTTGGCAATAGCAGGGGAAGGCTCTGAACGTCCTCGAGCGAGACTTCGTTCTCGGGCAGCTGCTGTTTATTGGATGTAATCAAGTAGAACGGTTCGGCATAGAGATGCAGCACCGCAAAATCATCCAGCTCGAGCGGCATTCGAATGAAGGCCAGTTCGATTTCCCGGTCTCGGACTAAACGGCATAGATGCGCAGATTCGTTTTGCTGAATTTTATACGTTACCTTCGGGTACTGCCGTTGAAAGCGAAGAAGGATTTCGGGCAGCTCCGCAACGGAGAACGTATTCACGCCGACCGTCAGTCTGCCGTTCACCCCGTTTCCAACGTCCTTCACTTCCATTTTGGCTTCTTCCATTAACTGATCCAGCTGCAAAGCATATTTATACAACGCTTTTCCCGCTTCCGTCACTTCGAGCCGTTTCCCATGTCGTTCCACTAATTTTGCCCCGAGCTCGTCTTCGATGGCTTTCAACAGCTGGCTGACGGGCGGTTGGGAGAGGTGGAGCTTTCTCGCAGCGGCTGATATGCTTCCTTCCTCCACAATCGCGATAAAATAACGAAGTTGTCGAATGTCCATGCGCGCATGACTCCTTTACCTATATGAAAAACCTTAGTAAAACGAATTTAATATATATTTTTCGTTTCGTTTCATTCATGTTAGCATATTTGTATCACATGTTGCAGATCGCATAATGAACACGTACAGGAAGGTGATGGACGATGCAGGAAACGTATTGGTTGAAGAATGTCCGATTGGAAAACGGGCATATGACCGACAATGGCGCCGTGACGGGGACGACTACGGGGTTATGCGATTTGTTGATCGAGAACGGCAAGATTGCGCAAATCACACCGGTAACGCTGCATCTTGATGGAGCAACGGCAGGTGAAAGAAAGTCGGATGCGCGGCCCGCTCTTGATGCGCGCGGCCTGCTTGCGCTGCCGTCATTCGTGGAGAAGCACTGCCATCTGGACAAGACGCTGCTCGGCGACCGTTGGCGGCCGGTTCGTCCGGCGCCTTCAATCTTCGAACGCTTCGAGATCGAGAAGAACACGCTGCCCAAGCTGGCAACGACGATGAAGGAGCGGGCAGAAACGCTGCTCGGCATCTTGCTGCAGGCTGGTTCGACGCATGTTCGCACGCATGTCGACATTTACCCTGAAGTCGGGCTTCGTCACTTGGAGGCGATCCAGGAAGCCATTGCTGCCTTCGAGGGCAAAATGTCTGTCGAAATCGTCGCTTTTCCGCAGCACGGTCTCATCCGCACGCCATCCGCCGGGTTCATCAGAGAGGCGCTGGCTCGGGGCTGCGCATTAATCGGCGGCGTAGATCCGGCAACCGTGGACGGCGATATGGAAAGATCGCTGCAGCTGATGATGGAGCTAGCCGTGGAAGCGAATGCGGACGTCGATTTGCATCTTCATGACGGCGGGCGTATCGGACTCCGGACGATCAAGCGTTTGGCGGAGCTGACCGAGGAAGCCGGCTGGCAAGGCCGTGTCTCGATCAGCCATGCATTCGCGCTTGGCGATATGGAAGGCACAGAAGCGGATGAAATGGCGCAGCTGTTGGCTGGGCTTGGCATTACGATCATTACGAGCGTGCCGATGGGACGAACGATCCCGCCGGTTCCGTTCCTTCACGCGAAAGGCGTGCCGGTAGCGGTCGGCTGCGATAATATTTTCGATTCGTGGTCCCCTTTCGGCAACGGAGACATTCTTGAGCGCGCAGGCCGCTTGGCGGAACGGTTTGGCTTCAGCACGGAGCAGGCGCTATCCGATTCGCTTCGCTATATAACGGGCGGCCGGACGCCGCTGAGCCAGGACGGGAATCAAGCATGGCCGAAGCCGGGGGCCGAAGCGAGCATCACCTTCGTGGAAGCAAGCTGCTCGGCGGAAGCGGTCGCCAGAAGAGCGAATCGTCCGGCGGTCATGTATCAAGGAACGATCGTTTCCGGATCGCTTGAGAGAGGGCGATACCATGAATAATTCGGCATATTGGCTGGTCAACGTTCGTCTGGAAAGCGGCTACGGCTATGAAGAAGACACGATAATCGGAACCGAAACAGAGCTCTGTCATCTTCGGATAGAGGATGGGAAAATCGCGGCGATCGCGTCTGCCGGCAATTGGCCGAACGATGGCCTTCCCCGTCAGGATGCAGCTGGACTTCTCATGCTGCCCGCGTTCAAGGAAATGCACATTCATATCGACAAAACCTTTTACAGCGGGCCTTGGAGAGCCGTGCGGCCGGTATCCAGCATATTCGAACGCTTCGAAGAAGAACGCGAATTGCTGCCGAAGCTGCTGCCAACGGCTCAGCAGCGGGCGGAGAATATGCTCGGCATGCTGCTGGGGCACGGCTCCACGCATGTCCGGACGCACTGCAACATCGACCCGGTCGTCGGCTTGAAAAATTTGGAGGCCACTATGCAGGCATTCCAGACCTTTGCTGGAAAAATGTCCTATGAGGTCGTTGCCTTTCCCCAGCACGGATTGCTTCGCTCCAACTCGATCGAGCTTGTCCGGAAAGCGATGAGCCATGGGGCTACCCATGTCGGCGGAGTTGACCCGGCATCCGTGGATGCGGATGTCGAGAAGTCGCTGCAGACGATCATGGACATCGCCGTCCAAGCGAATGCAGGCGTCGACATCCATATTCACGACCGAGGAGACTCCGGGTTGACGACGATGCACCGGCTAGCCGACCTTACGGCGCAAGCAGGCTGGCAAGGACGGGTGACGGTCAGCCACGCGTTCGGCTTCGCGGGCGCGATGGAAGCCGCTGCGGAATTGGCGGAGCGTTTTGCCGAATTAGGCATATCCGTCACTTCGACCGTACCGATCGGCAACATGATCATGCCGATCCCAATGCTGAAAGCGAAAGGGGTCAATGTCGAACTAGGCAACGACAGCATAACCGATCATTGGTCGCCGTTCGGTACCGGGGATTGCTTGGAGAAAGCAGGGCGTCTCGCCGAGCTGTACCGAAACGTCGACGAACGTTCGCTAGCCGAGTCGCTCGGTTTCATTACTGGAGGCGTACTACCGCTTGATGCCAAAGGCCAACGGACGTGGCCGGCGGTTGGCGATGCAGCCGACGCAGTCTTCGTACAAGCCAGCTGCTCCTCGGAAGCAGTGGCTCGAAGGGCGAAGCGCGAGGCGGTTTTATTCCAAGGCGCGATCGTATCCGGATCGTTGAACACTGTGCAAGCCTGAGCAATCAGGCTTTTTTTTATTGTATCGATTTCATAGCTGGACAACCAAGCTGCCGGGCAACTGCCCTTCGGCATGGCTGGATTTCCTCACGGCAGGACTGTTGGATAGGACTTTCTCACTGTAATTTGCTGCGTATTATTGCGTTTTTTCGTGGTTTACCTCGCTTTTCCTCGCTTTATTGCAAGAACTTATAGATGTTATAAAATCATCTGTCTTGTTTGACTTGGCATTGCATGATACGTTTAATGTAGTTATATTTAGCAACCGTTTTCATATATACGGCAAAGCACTTAGGCTAAGCGAACGAGGGGTGTAGGATGAATGCTGCAAGTTACGAATAGTCCGTTCCAACAAGAGCAAGTGGAATTACTGAATCTATTGCTGCCCTCGCTGACGGAGGGGCAGAAAATCTGGCTGAGCGGTTATCTGGCCGCGCTCCCGGCCGCGGGAATCGCGGCGGCAGCCGCACCGCAAGGCGCAGGACAACCGGCGCCGATCGCCATAGCTCCGGCGGCTCCCCAAGAAGTAACGGTGCTCTTCGGTTCGCAGACCGGGAACAGCCAGAAGCTCGCGAAGAAGCTGTCCGGCAAACTGCAGGAACAGGGCGTGCAGGTTACGACGTCCGCGATGATCGATTTCAAACCGAACACGTTGAAGAAGATTCAACATTTATTGATCATCGTCAGCACGCACGGCGAAGGGGATCCGCCGGACAATGCGATTTCGTTCTATGAATTCCTCCACAGCAAGCGGGCGCCTCAGCTTGAAGGCATGCCGTTCTCGGTGCTGGCCTTAGGCGACACCTCCTATGAACTGTTCTGCAAGACCGGCCAGGACTTCGATCAGCGCCTGGAAGAGCTCGGCGGCAAGCGGCTTGCTCCGCGCGTCGATTGCGACGTGGATTTCGAAGAGCCGGCCGTTGCTTGGTTTAAAGACGTGCTTGCTTATTTCGGGCAAGCTCAGGCAGCTGCGCAGACGTCCAAAACGCTCGATGTCTCGGCGGCGGCACTGGAGGAGCAAACGTCGGTCTATTCCAGATCGAATCCGTTTCAAGCGGACGTGCTCGAGAACTTGAATTTGAACGGACGCGGATCGGAGCAAGAGACCCGGCACCTCGAGCTTGCGCTCGAGAATAGCGGTTTGAATTACGAGCCCGGCGACAGCCTCGGCATCTACCCGCAGAATCATCCGCGGCTTGTCGACGAATTGATCGAAGCGATGGGCTGGCAGCCGGACGAACTCGTATTTCTCCCTAAGAGCACGGAGGAGCGTCCCTTGAAGGAGGCGCTGACAAGTCATTGCGAGATTACGGTGCTGACGAAACCATTGCTCGAGAAGCTGGCCTTGCTTGAACCCGGCAACGGATTGCATGATTTCCTCCTGTCAAGCGACGAGCAGGAGATTCGAGCCTATATGAAAGGGCGGGACCTGCTCGACCTGGCGCAGGCGTATGATTGGAAAGGCGTCTCGGCGGATACGTTCATACCGCTTCTTCGGAAGATGCCGCCGCGGCTGTATTCGATCGCGAGCAGCATGAAGGCCTTCCCGGAGGAAGTGCATCTCACGATCCGGAACGTGAAATACGAATCGTACGGAAGGGTCCGCTACGGCGTATGCTCGACATTCGTTTCCGAACGGCTAGAATCGGGTCAGACCGTGCCGGTGTTCGTGCAGGAGAATCCGAATTTCAAGCTTCCGTCCAATCCCGATACGCCGATCATCATGATCGGACCGGGTACCGGAGTCGCGCCGTTCCGCGCTTTCCTCGGCGAACGCGAAGAGCTTGGGGCGACCGGTAAGACGTGGCTTTTCTATGGCGATCGGCATTTCTCGTCCGATTTTCTCTATCAAATCGAATGGCAGCGGTGGTTGAAAGAAGGCGTGCTGACGCGCATGGACGTTGCCTTCTCGCGGGATACGGACCGTAAGGTATACGTGCAGCACCGGATGCTGGAGAAGAGCAAAGAATTGTTCGGCTGGCTGGAAGCAGGGGCTGCCGTCTACGTCTGCGGAGACGAGAAGAAGATGGCGCATGATGTCCACGCCGCGTTACTTTCGATCGTGAAGGCTGAAGGCGGCTTCGGCGATGAAGAAGCAGCGGCGTACCTGGCGAGGATGCAGCAGGAGAAGCGTTATCAACGGGATGTTTATTGAGTCGCTGAGGTATAGAAGGACAAGGGGAGGCAAACGTCATGTCTGACAATCATTTGTTATCGCAGAACAGCGCGCCGCACAGCGATGTCGAAGATATTAAGCGCAGAAGCGATTATTTGCGGGGAACGCTCGAGGAAACGCTGAAGGATCAGATTACCGGCTCGATCTCGGAAGACGATAACCGGCTGATGAAATTCCACGGCAGCTATATGCAGGACGATCGCGATGTTCGCAATGAACGAAGCAAGCAGAAGCTCGAGCCGGCTTTTCAGTTCATGGTGCGCGTACGCGCCGCCGGTGGTCTCGTATCGCCGGAACAATGGCTTATGATGGACCGGATCGCGCAGAAGTATGCCAATGACACGATCCGTCTGACGACGCGGCAATCTTTCCAGCTGCACGGGGTCATTAAATGGAATATGAAGCAGCTGATCCAGGAAGTCAACGAAGAGCTGCTCAGCACGCTTGCCGCATGCGGCGACGTGAATCGTAACGTCATGTGCAACCCGAATCCCTATCAGTCGGCCGTGCACGAACAGGTCTATGAATGGGCGCAGAAGGTCAGCCATCATCTCGATCCGCATACCCGGGCTTATCACGAGCTCTGGCTGAACGAAGAGAAGGTCATCGACAGCAGGGACGGAGTGGAGCAAGAGCCGATTTACGGTCCCGTGTACCTGCCGCGCAAATTCAAAATCGGCATCGCCGTTCCTCCGGCCAATGAAGTCGATGTCTTCTCGCAAGATCTCGGATTCATAGCGATTCACGAGAACGGGCGTCTGCTCGGATTTAACGTGGCGGTTGGCGGCGGAATGGGCATGTCGCATGGCGATAACAAAACCTATCCGCAAGTAGCGCGGACGATCGGATTCATCACGCCGGAGCAAATGGTCGACTTGGCGGAGAAAACGGTCATGATCCAACGGGATTACGGTGATCGGGCGGTACGCAAGCACGCGCGATTCAAATACACGATTGACGATCGCGGTATCGAATGGTTCATTAACGAGCTTCAGCAGCGCTTGGGCTGGGAACTGCAAGAAGCCCGTTCCTATCACTTCGACCATAACGGCGACCGCTATGGCTGGGTGAAAGGAAGCAACAACCATTGGCACTATACGTTATTTATCCAGAACGGCCGCGTGAAGGATGACAACGACTGCCAGCTCCTGACAGGACTTCGGGAAATCGCCAAGATCCACACCGGGGATTTCAGGCTTACGCCTAACCAGAATCTGATCATCGGGAACGTCAGCAGCCAGAAGAAGAAGAAGATCGATCAGCTCATTCAGACGTACGGACTTACGGACGGGGCTGCCTTCTCTGCGCTGCGGAGAAATTCCATGGCCTGCGTGGCCTTGCCGACCTGCGGCCTGGCGATGGCGGAGTCCGAGCGTTATATGCCGACGTTGATCGATAAACTGGATTTGATCTTGGATGAGGCGGGTCTGCGGGACAACGAGATCGTCATCCGGATGACCGGCTGTCCGAACGGCTGTGCCCGCCCGGCACTCGCTGAAATCTCCTTCATCGGTAAAGCCCCGGGCAAGTATAACTTATACTTGGGCGGCGGATTTACCGGCAACCGGCTGAACAAGCTGTATCGCGAGAATATCGGCGAAACGGAAATCTTGAACGAGCTGCGGCCGATTCTGAACCGCTATGCGAAGGAACGGCTGGAGAATGAGCATTTCGGAGATTTCTGCATCCGTGCGGAATACGTGAAGGAAGTTCATTCAGGCCTTGATTTCCATGACTGAATAGGATAACGAATAAGCAACCCGTGTCCGGTGCGAAACCGAGCGCGGGTTGCTTATTTTATGTTTCGTTTTATTTATTTTGCGTTTCGTTTTATTTAAGCGTGTTGCGCTATTATTTATCCATATAAGCGTCGATCGTGTTCAAGACCTCGATCAGTTGGCCTTGGCAAATCACGAACGCGTGCTCGCCGACATCCGTATCGTTATGAATCGCATAGTATTTGTTTGTTTGCTGGAAAACCTTAAATCCTCTGTAATCTCCGTAGATCGTTCTCATGCTTCCAACTCCCCTAGTCGTTATGATTTCGCCTTTATGCAAGCTTGCTTAAGGGATTAACAACTTTAATCATCGGAGAATCCCATTTCAATTCCTGCTGCAAGACCGTCAGAAAGTAATGATTCATGCCTTCCGAAAGCACGATAACGGGCTTATCGTACAAAGAAGACTGTGGCAGCCGGTAGACACCGTGCTCAGGTTCGCCATGTTCGAAGGCAGCCTGCCGCGGACTAATGGTTAAGATCATTCGCCCGTGCACCTTGAATTGATGATAGGCATCCGTGAATTCCGCATCCTGCCATTCCAGCAGCTCCACCTGACATACTCGGAATTCGTTCGATTCGCCTTGCTCGTTATACAAGGTTAACCAATCGAGCGGGAGGTTGGACTTATTCAGCTCGTACGCTGCTTTTTCAATCGCTTGCTTCTTCGTTCCTGTGATCACCATACGCGAAATGCGTGCCTCGAAAATCGCCTGCGAATTGGATTCTTTTTTTTTCATCTGAAAGTTTGAATTCTCCTTTTGCGCTTATCGTAATGCATGAATTATTTGGGAATAACTGCATTTTATAAGATTATGGCTAAAAAGTACGTCGAACCACAGGAGGCGGGGCGTCAATTCTTTTGTCGAATTCGTTGTTAATGATGTAAAGGAGATTGCGAATTCAAGGCGAGTGCGCGCTTAATATGGAAAAATACGGCGCCGACGGCAGGGTTGGTGGGGGGTTGTGACGAATTGACAGTTGAATAGCAGCGAATTCATGGCCATCTTCTTATTGGAGGTATCGATGCGATGAACATTGCAGAGGTCTTGGGGACACTGAAGCAGGCAGTCGAGAAGCAGAGCCGAGTCGTTCTCACACTGATGAACGGCAGTCATGTGACCGGGGCCGTTGAAGCTTTGACGGGGGACAATCGCGTGAAAATGCGGCATGAGCAAGGCGTGGACTACGTTCCGATCAAGAACGTGGTGAACGTATCGGTATTGCTGTCACTGACCGATCGCTGGGCAATGGATGAATAAGGGGGAAGCAGGGAAGAAGCGGATAAGTTAAGAGGTTTGTCGGAGATTCCGGCAAACCTCTTCTTGGATTGTGGGAAATATGGGCTACAGCACGCGATGAATCAAGTTGAATATCTATGCGGACCCGCCGTAATATACGGCTTTGTTCCTCGGACGTTCGCCGACCTGCAGCTGTACGTTACGTATCGCGGTCAGAGGAATGATATGCTCGTACATTTGCGTTTTGTATTTGACGAATTTCTCGTCAATTTCGGTAATCGTTCCTTTTGATACATTTTGGCCGCCAATAAAGAAGATAGTGACCTGTTTATTGATGAACTCATTAAGCATCGTACTCGCTCACCTCCTTTAGACAAATGGCAGCCAGTTTTCCAATAAAGCATTAATTTGGCCATCGAGCCATCCATTTATTCTTCGTATTCGCTCTTCCTCTTGCTTCTTGCCATTCCAAATCAACTGATTTCACTCATGTTCTCGTTGATAGATGGTTAGACGTTTGGCTAAATCGGGTACGCTCGAGGCAATTTGTAGATTTACAACGATAGATTTTAGTAACGATCCAAGCTTGTTGCCAGGAATCGGTGAATAGATGTACCAATGAAATCAATGACTCAATTCAAAGTCCGATTCTCCAAATTGCGAGCATTCCCAATCTATTATGCCGGCTAAGCGACCTTCATTGATAATAATGTTTTTAGGGTGTAAATCATTATGCAATCGTTTAGCTCCCGTTTGATAATCCAAAGAGTCAATATGAGTATGGATGTAATCAAATGCCGCCGTAACTGCGTTTTTACTTTCTAACTCCATATTTATTTCAGCCAGGCCGATTCTCAAAAACTCGATGTACTCAAGATGCCCCTCCTTCCATGAACCAGCATGTATTTGTTATCTAATAAGTAATCCGTGATGCGGTCGTTCTTTTGATAAAACGCTACGACATCCGGGAAAATATTCCGGGCTTTTAAGATTTCAAATATTTCGTTGATTTGCAAAGCGGTATCATCTTGGCTCATATACAGCCATCCTTATAAATGTCGGAAATAAAATATCGTTGAAGGCACACTATTAGTAATCTAGTTAAAAGCATGATACGACTGTACAGGATCACTTAAAACCGTTTCAAGGTACAAAACGGTTAAAATAAAAGGTCCCGAATGCGAGTTTCTAGACAAACATGGCAATGGGGTCCATCATTTGGGGTTTCAGGTCGGTGATAGGCGCGACGCGATAATCGGGGAGCTGGAAGAGACGGGCTACGCGTTGAGCACAGTCGGGCATTATCCCGGCAGCAGCTGGACGATCGTCGACAGCGAGGAAGATTTAGGCGTGAACTTGTTTGAATGGCATAAACAGAAATCGCCTCTCTTGTATATCAACATAATCACTTATAATGGAGCTATCCGCCAAACAAAGGAGACGTCACTCATTCATAAGCGAATATTAATCGTCGACGATGATCCATCGATTATTAAAATAACAAAGCTGTATTTGACCAAAAACGGCTACGTAGTAGAAGATGCCAATGATGGTTCAGCTGCATTAGACAAAATCAAATCCAGGCAGTTTGATTTGGCGGTGCTCGACCTGATGCTTCCCAAGCTGGATGGGTGGTCGGTCTGCAGACAACTGAGGGAAGAGAACCTGCTCATTCCCATCATCATGTTGACTGCTCGCAGCGAGACCCATGAACGCATCGAAGGTCTTCGCCTAGGAGCGGACGACTATGTGGTCAAACCTTTTGATCCGAATGAATTGCTTGCTCGCATTGATGCCGTGCTGCGGAGATCGGAATGGAAGCGGGCGGATGTACCTGCGACCCGGATGACCCCGTTAAACATTGGAAACCTTTCGATCCGATTGGATTCCCTTACCGTCGCCATAGACGCGCAACCGATCAACATGACCCGGCGCGAGTTTGAATTGCTTGCCTTCTTGATTCAACGTGCTGGAAAAGTATATTCGCGCGAAGAGCTGATCTCGCAAATCTGGGGATGGGATTACGAGGGCGAGGACCGCGTCGTGGATTTATACATACAGCGTGTACGCCGCAAATTAGGAACGGGGACTGGGTGGAACCTGGCTACCGTATGGGGTGTAGGATATAAATTCGAGGTCATTCCATCATGTTGAATTCCATTTTCCGAAAATGGCTGTTGGCTTCGATTGCCATTACGATTGCCATTCTTCTTGTTCTAAGCATCTCTCTGAATTGGTTCGTGCAACGGGACTTTTATCGTCAGAGCTTCAATCAATTAGATAAACAAGCGAGTTCCGTAGAAGTGCTATACGAACAGCTCTCGCAAGGGAACTTAACGCAACCGGAGTTTCGCAAAGAATTGAAAACGATCGAAAAAGAGCATGAAGTCTCCATAAGCATCCTTGGGAAAAAAACGAACTATTTTAAACAGGATCTCTATGCGGTTGGCGTTCGGCCCGATATCAAGAGCTGGGTGATCTCCGTTAACAATGGCGCGCGCATCGAAAAGATCGCGAAGTTTCGGAAGCAAGATGACGCGAAAATGCTTATTGTCGGCTTCCCGTTGTACAGGAACAATCAGAACGTGGCTTCGGTCTTCGTTTATTCTTCCGTAACGAACGTGAAGGAACTGGCAGCGCCCATCCGAAGAAGCATATGGCTGGTTGCGCTTGCAGCCGTCGGACCGTTAATCGTGCTGCTCTGGCTTGCCACGCGACGGTTCGTAGAACCGATACGTAAGCTGGATAAGGCAGCCCAATCCGTTGCCCAAGGAGATTTCACCGTTCGCGTCCAGACGCAAGGGGAAGATGAAGTGTCGAGGCTAGGCTCGTCATTTAATATGATGGCCGAGCGCATCGAACGCATCGAGGAACAACGAAGACGGTTAATCATGGAAATCGCGCACGAATTGCGAACCCCGCTAACGAGCATCCGGGCTACACTTCAAGCGTTATCGGATGGCCTGCTCTCGGAAGCGGAACAGAAGGAGTTCGGTGATGCAGCTTTGGCGGAATCGCTGCGGCTTGGAACGTTGATCGACAATATCCATGAATTGTCCGCTTTCGAAGAGCATCAGATCAAGTTTGAGTTCACGACGGTCAATCTGACGGAACTTGTTGAACAGACTGTCATGCAATTCAAACCTAATGCAGCATTAACGGACATGGAATTGCTGGTCGATGCCAACCAAGCAAATCCCCTCCTGGTACAGGCGGATCCGCTGCGCATCCGGCAAGTCTTAATCAACTTAATCGGGAATGCAATCAATCATAATGATAAAGGGACTCGCGTCATCATCCGTTTACGAAGCAACAAGGACAAGGTTCGCATGATCGTCCACGACAACGGCAATGGAATCGCGCCCGAGCATCTCCCGCATCTGTTTGAACGGTTATACAAAGCGGAATCCAGCCGTTCCTCCAAAGGATACGGACTGGGACTGACGATTTCCCGATATATCGTTCACGCGCACAGAGGATCAATCGTCGTCCTGTCGGAAGTAGGACAAGGAACGGAGATCCAGGTGAGACTTCCCTTGAAAGCGGAATGACAAACTTTTGATACATTTTCCCGGTAGAGTAGAAGATGTAAGACTATTTTACGAACTGGAGGAAATGAAACATGAACAACAAGAAATGGATCGTAGCCGTATTGGGACTAGCACTTACGGCATCTGCGGCGCAATCTGCTTTTGCAGCCAGCACGGATACGAACAGTCAGGCTGCATCGGCCAAGCAAGCCCAACACGCGGAATGGAAACAACAAACCGCGGTACTGAAGACGCAATTGAATACGCTGAGAGCCGAACAGCAAGCATTGACTGCTCAGATCAAAGCGCTCCATGATGCCAGCAAGGCTGGACGAAACAAGCTGACAAAAGAACAAAAAGCAGCGTTGAAGGCATCCCTAATGAGCGTGGAGAGCCAAATCAAAGCGCAGCATCAATCGATCGTAACGCTTCGCGCGCAGAAGCAAGCGTTATGGTCCCAAGTGAAGGCTGCCAAGAAAGCCGGCAATGCCGACATAGCCGATTTGCAGCAGATTATTGCCCTCAAAGATCAAATCATTCAACTGAAAGAACAAATTCTCGCGCTGCAGCAAAGCCTGCAACCCTCATTAACCGCAATGAACGTATAGTGATGTTAGTCCGGCTTAGCGGCCGGGCTTTTTTTATATTCACCTAATGAGATAGGTAGCGATTCTTCCTTGTGAATGCAGCCAATCGCCAAGATTAATCGACAATATATGTAAACCGATTAAGCCTTTCTTCACATTGCCGTATGCTGCAAATACTGCTAGCTTTTAAGGGAATGGACATCGGGCACTCAGCCATGAAGTACAAATACGGATGTAAGGTCTACATCATAAAGTCTGATATAATCGTAAAGCGAGGGATTCAGCATGGGACAAATCAACAACGGCTTCTCCGAAACAGGTCTGCGCAGACTGCGCGATGTGCTGCTACGGCATGTCGAATCCGGGAAGATTCCCGGGCTGGCCGCACTGGTCAGCCGGAACGGCGAGACGCATGTCGAAGCGCTTGGCACGATGCGCCATGACGGCGGTACGCCGATGCGCCGGGACACCATCTTTCGGATGGCCTCGACGTCCAAGCCGGTTTCGATCGCGGCGGCAATGGTGCTGCTCGACGAGTGCCGGCTGCGGCTGGATGATTTGGTAGAGATATGGCTTCCGGAACTCGCCAACCGGCAGGTGCTGAAGCAAATCGACAGCCCGCTGGACGACACCGTGCCGGCGCGACGACCAATTACCGTAAGGGATCTGTTGACCTCTACCTTCGGGCTTGGCATGGATATGACGTCGCTCGGCACGCCGATCATGGGCGCTATCTTCGAGCAGGGGCTCACGCCTGATCTGCCGGTGCCGATGCCCGAACCGGATGAGTGGATGCGCCGCCTTGGCACGCTGCCGCTGATGTACCAGCCAGGAGAGCGTTGGCAGTACCATATCAGCAACGACCTGCTCGGCGTACTCGTCGCCAGAGTCACGGGCCAATCGTTCGAGTCGTTCTTGCACGATCGTATCTTCCAACCGCTGGGTATGAAGGACACCGGATTCCATTTGTCCGCTGACAAGATCGACCGGCTGCCGCCTCTCTACGCGCCAGACCCGCAGACTGGAGCGTTCCATGTATGGGATCCAGCCGAAGGGGGACGCCACAGCCAGCCTCCGGCATTCCAAGGCGGAGGCGGCGGGCTGGTTTCCACGGTCGATGATTACAACGCCTATTTCCAGATGCTGCTGAATCACGGAATGCATGGAAGCGATCGAATCTTGTCCCGGCCCGCCGTCGAACTGATGACCACCAATCGCCTCACGCCTGAGCAGCAAGCCGTGAGGCACGCCATGGCCACCAACAACGTCCATATTTCATTCGGCCAAGGGCAGCACGGCGGCTGGGGCATGGGGATGGCGGTGCGTACCTACCGCGGTGATTATGCACCAATCGGACAGTTCGGCTGGGATGGAGGAAGCGGCACCTCGACCTACGCCGACCCGCGGAACCAGCTCACTGGAATCCTGCTCACGCAGGTCGGGATGACGACCCCGGATTCGGCGCGGGTGATCCACGACTTTTGGACCACGGTCTACCAGGCAATCGAAGACTAGTACAGCGCTTGCGGCTTGCAGCTTGCGGCGCTTCCATTTCCATGAGGCTCAAGAAGAAGATAACCATGTGAATCCTTCGTTTCCTGTGCACTAACAGACCGAATCTATACTGGATTCGGTCTGTTTTCCATTCTATTGGTTTTATGAAGCAATTGGGTTCAATGATGCGATTTACATAATACCGAGATTCTTCAAGGCATCCAGCGTGATCGTCTTGGCAGTCGTGCCGCTGCTGTCTACGTTAGCGGCGAACACCCAGTCGCGCTTCCCGCGCTCTACGTAGCCTACATACCAGCCGAGGCCCATGTCGGAAAGCCGCGTGCCTGTTTTGCCATGTACAATGTAGTCGTCCTGGTCGTTATCGATCATGATCCGCTTAACGGTCTTCATGGTTTGCTCCTGAAACGGCAATGTCTCGTCAACCAAATCTTCCATGAATCCGATCTGCTCAGCCGCCGATATCTTCAGTGTGCTGTTCAGCCAAAAGGTATCGATGCCGCCGCTAATATCCATATTGCCGTAATGGATGCGTTCCACGTAGTTCTTCATCCGCTCGGACCCGATGTCCCGAGCCATCGCCTGGTAATACCAGATTGCGGATGCCCGCATGGCCGAAGCCAGCGAATGATCCCGGTTCCACACCTCGAACGGCCGGATGACGCCGTCCCAACGCTTCACGTCATATTCGTCCCGCACGGCACCGACCTCGAGACCAATAAGCGCGTTCGCTACCTTGAACGACGACTCCGGGGTGAACCGCTGCCGGCTTCGTTCGGGATTGCAGACGAGAACGCGATTCGTCTTCAGGTCTTTGATGATCAAGGTGCCTTGCACATCATGGAACAGATTCCCGCAAGCGAGCTTCGTCTCTTTCGATGCGGCGTTCACGGGAAGTGAGGCCGTACACGTTGTACCAGCGGCCAGAACGGCGGAGAGTGCGAGGATGATTCGGCTTTTCTTATTCCAGGTAATCAAATGGTATTCCTCCTCGTGTTTCTTCTTAATGGCGTAACAATAAGGCTCGTGTCGACAACACAGAGTATAGAGGAATGTACGGTATGGTTGCATCGCCGTTTGCGGTCATTGTACCCGTACAGTTAATTGAGAGGAGCACGGAGGAAGATGCTGTACGAGGCGATTGTGGAAGAGCTTCTGCAAGAGATGAAGGACGGGAAGCGCCGTCCGGGAGACAAGCTGCCTTCCATTCGAGAAGCGGCAAAAGCGTTCGACTGCAGCCGAAATACGGTGATTCGGGCATATGCGGAGCTCGAACGCAGACATCGAATCTATGCCGTGCCCCAAAGCGGTTACTATGTTGCGCACCGCAGCCCTCGAGGGGAGAATTCTAGAGGGGGAGCGTCGGTTCGGGAAATCATTGATTTCGAGTGGGCTGGTCCGGACCGAAGCGCCATGCCTTACCGGGATTTCCAGCATTGCTTGAACGAGGCCATTGAGCGTTACCGGGAGGATATGTTCACCTATTCGGAAGGTCAGGGTCTAGCTTCACTGCGGCTTCAGCTGGCACGGCATCTGAGGGAATTACAGGTTTTCACGCCTCCTGAACGCATCTATGTGGTGACTGGTTCTCAGCAGGCACTGTGCTTGCTGATAGATTTGGCTTTTCCGAACGGGAGAAGAAACATCGTCGTGGAACAACCGGTACATGCCGGCATGATTGAATTGCTGCGGGGATATGGCGGAGAAGTGTTCGGCATCCCGTACGAGGAAGGCGGCATGGATCTAACGCGGCTGGAAGCGCTGTTCCGAGACAAGGACGTCAAATTCTTCTATACCGTCTCGCGGTTCCATAACCCGACCGGTTATAGCCATACGAACGAAGCGCGCAGGAAGATGGTGGAACTGGCGCAGCGGTATAACGTGTATGTCATCGAGGATGATTACATGGGCGACCTTGACGGCGATCCGAAGAATGATCCTATGTTTGCCTGTGATCCGTCCGGGAGAGTCATCTATGTAAAAAGCTTCTCCAAAGTCATGCTTCCCGGTCTGCGCCTCGGGTTGGCCGTGCTGCCGGAAGAACTGCGGGAAGGGTTTCTGCGAGCGAAGGCTGCAGCCGACGTGCATTCGCCTCTGCTGACGCAAGGGGCGCTCGAAGTATATCTCGAAAGCGGCATGTTCGCTGTCCATATTGGCCGGATGCGGAAGATATACCGCCGTAAGTCGGTGCTGCTGCAGGAAGCATACCGTAAGCATCTGCCGCCAGGCACCTCTTTCACCGGATCGTATTCCGGTTTCTACACTACGATCGTCCTGCCGGCCTCTCTTCAGGCGCAAGCCGCGGCCGACCACCTGCTGCATCGCGGTGTGCGCGTCGGTATTGCCCGGCATTTGTATCTGCCAGAATTTCGGAAGGAAGGCGTGCTCAGGCTGAGCGTCTCGCAGGTTGAGGATAGACTCATAGAGCCCGGCATACGGGCCATCGGCGAGGGGATCCGCGAGATGCTTAGGCAGCGCACGGAAGTGAGGTTTGTAGAGCGGAGCTAGGGGAACAGTTTCAAGACAAGGACCTCTAGAATTAATCCCAGGGACATGGACGTGTAAAAGCCCGCAATCGACTGCAGCAGACAGCGATTGCGGGCTTTTTGCGTAATAACCAATCATGCAAGCAAACGTAATCACAGAGAAATTTGCAGCTCCCCGGCAATACCGGAAATGTACGCCGCTGCCTGACGATACTCTTCGTTGGTCGATAAATGCTCGATGATCAGCGTCGTATCGGGATGCAATTTGTTCAGCTCCGTAAGGAAGGTCCGATAATCCAGATTGCCTTTACCGGGCTGTACCTCGTCCAAATGCACGGTCAAGCTGCCTCTCAGCAGCGTATCCTTGGCATGGCAGTTGCGAATATGCGGGCCGAGCTTGGCGAAGAAGTCGCGTATCATCTCGCCGTTGCGGTAATACTCTCTCGGGCTGCTGATGATGTTCACCGGATCGAAATGAACGCCGAAGCCTTTGCGATCGATGGCTTTGACCAAGGACAGGTAAGATTCCGCGGAATCCGGAAACACCCATGGCATCATCTCCAAGGCGAAGGCGGTACGCTCCGGTTTGACGGCGTCGATAATCTCGCGTGTCGTTTCCACGATGAGCTCGAAGGTGTCGTCACTGAAATTGTCCGGGTCGGGGCCGTCCCATTGTTCGCCGCGGGATCCGGCGATATTGACGCAGCACTGCGCGCCAATCCGTTCAGCCAGCTCCAACCGTTGGATGCAGTAGTTAATGGCTGCCCTTCGCGTCGCCTCGTCCCGGCTGATCGGATTGCTCCAAGCGCCTACTTCCGAGATGAGAATATCATGCTGCCGGGCCGCGGCCAGATAATCGTCAAGCTCGGCGATATCCTTGTCGTCGCCGTTAATGGGGCAGGTCGTTGCTCGAAAACCTGCCTCTACGAGGGCACGGGCCCAATTTTCGGGATTTTTCTGTTCTAGAAATACTTGTCCGCCAAGACGCATGGAATCCCATCCTTTGTATTCAAGGTTAGTTATGCTTATCAAGTCTAGCTACGATTAGCATATCATAAACGCGTGTTCATTCAAGTGGATATTGTTCGAATAAGTTGACAATGCCCGTGAGGCATAGGTATCATTTACTACATAAACACGCGTTTATGACAAAGGGATGGTCACATGAAGAAATCGGACATCAACAGCACGGAGATCGCTCGGCTGGCCGGGGTATCCAGAAGCACGGTAAGCAGGGTCATCAACAATTATTCCAACGTACCCGCCGAGACGCGCGACAAAGTGTTGAAAGTCATTGCAGAGCATAACTATTTTCCGAATGCCTCCGCACAGGTTCTAGCAGGGAAGCGTGCCCGCACGATCGGGCTCTTTCTTATCGAGCAAGGCAGAGTTTCCGGCGATATCCTGACGAATATGCTCATCGTCAGCGTCATTGAACACGCATCCGAACACGGATATTACGTCTTGACGCATATTATTCGCGACGCGAAAGACACCGAGATGATCCAAAATGTCAGGGAAATCTTCTTTCAGCGCAGAATCGACGGCGGCATCTTTATCGGCGCGGATAACCGGGAGCCATTCATTGAACAGTTGGTCGATGAAGGCTTCGTCATCGGCGTCGTCGACCAGGAGCTGCCGGAGCATCCCGAGCCCAATCGAATCGTATCCAATTTCAATAACGATTCCGGCATGAAGCAGACTGTAGCGTATCTATCCGGGCTCGGCCATACGCAGATCGGTGCGATCAACGGGGATATGAACCGGCTCTCGGGTCGGACCAAACACGAGGGGTTCAAGCAGGCGATGGGGATGTGCGGCTTGACGATCAATCCGGACTGGGTGCTGGACGGCGATTTCAACGAAACTAGCGGCTACGAATCCATCCAGGCGCTGCTTGCCCGCAAGATCGGGCTGCCGACGGCAATCGTGGCCGCGAACGACAGCGTGGCCTTCGGCGCCATCCGCGCACTCAAAGAACACGGAATACGCGTCCCCGACGATATCTCCATCATCGGGTTTGACGATCATGCGCTGAGCGAGAAGCATCATCCGGCTTTGACGACGATTCGCGTCGATATGAGCGAGATGCTGAAGCGGATGACGTCATTCCTCATTGCGCTGATCGAGCAGAAGCCGCTGGCGATGAAAGAGATCACGATGGAGTGCAGTCTGGTCGTCAGAGATTCGTGCAGGAGAATCTGAGAACCGGGCGAAATCGATTCCCCTGCAAACGCCATACCGTTCCATTAGACTCGCGGCGATAATTAGCCGCGGGTCTCTTCTTGCTGCTTGAAATCGGATCATGGCAAGGGATAGAACGTTAGTTTAACGCGCGTTTACATAAACGGAATTACGACGTCCTTAGCTAGTAATGCCATATTAGCATATAAACAAACGATTGACAGCGCTTTTACGAGTTGTGTATGATGAGGCCGTGGACACGTGTTCACGAATCTTGAAGCGATTGTACATAGGCGAAATGAGGTGCTTTAGCGATGGAGAACAATGTTGAATTAGACGGATTTATACAGATCGCCATTGTAGTCAAAGACATTCAGAAGGCCGCCGAGACTTGGGCGAAATTTTTCAACGTGCCCGTACCCGAGATCCACAATCATCCACCGTCCCACAATCCCGATTTGACTTATCGCGGCAAGCCCGCTTATTACGGCCTTAAACTCGCCAATATACAGGTTGGCAAATTCATCATCGAGCTGCACGAACCGGACGAGCATGAAAGCACGTTCCGCGAGTTCCTCGACAAGCATGGAAACGGCGTTCATCATCTGGGCTTCCAGGTCGGCGAGAAGCGCGACGCCGTTATCGGCGAGCTGGAGGAAATGGGCTATGTCATGCGAACGATCGGTTACTATCCCGGCAGCAGCTGGACGATCGTGGACAGCGAAGAAGATTTGGGCGTTAATTTGAATATCAAGCCAAGAGCTTAAGTGAAGGAGATACAGCGATGAAGCGATTAATTGAGCCGCGCAAGGCCGAAAGCAGAAACGTAACCAGCGTCCTGGAAACCGTTGACGTCATTAGCGGCGAACGCAGTACGCTGGCCGTATTCGATTATTTGATAGAGGCGCCCAATTGGACGAGCGACGGTAAACGGCTCATCTATAACAGCCAGGGCCGGCTGTACGGCTTCGACCTTGAAACGGGAGACAGCATCGTCATCGAATCGGGCTACGCCAATCAATGCAACAACGATCACGTGCTTTCGCCGGACAATTCGCGCGTGGCGGTCAGTCATCATACTTACGAGGACGGCGAGTCCCGCATCTATACGTTCCCTTTGCAGGGCGGCGAACCTACCCTCGTCACCCCGATGGCGCCAAGCTACTTGCACGGCTGGTCGCCGGACGGAAGTACGCTTGCGTATTGCGCGGAGCGTAACGGCGAATACGATATTTACACCATTCCGGTGAACGGCGGACTGGAAACCCAGCTGACGGACGCAGCCGGGCTTAACGACGGACCCGAATATTCTCCTGACGGCAAGCATATTTGGTTCAACTCGGTTCGGACAGGCCTGATGCAGGTGTGGCGGATGAATGCCGATGGCGGCGATCAGGTCCAAATGACAATCGACGAAAGCAATAATTGGTTCCCTCACGTATCCCCTGATGGCGAATCGGTAGCTTACATTGCTTATCGTAAGGATGATGTCGCTCCGGGAGATCATCCCCCGAATAAGCATGTCGAGATTCGGATCCTGTCCGCATCGGGCGGCAACAGCCGTACGCTTGTAGAACTGTTCGGCGGGCAGGGCACTTTAAACGTCAATTCCTGGTCACCGGACAATAAGCAGCTTGCTTTCGTAAGCTACAGGCTGAAGGATTAATCGAGGCCGGCTATCGGCTGCATACTTTCGTGAAGATGAGAGGAGAAACAACGTGGACAATACGATTCTAGGAACAACCTTCGTTTGCCAGATCGCAATGATCGTTCGTGACGTGGAGAAGGCTACCAACCGATTTGCCGAGCTGCTTGGCGTTCCTGCTCCAACGATCATTATGGCGAATGATGACGGCAGCGACACGGTGACCTATTTGGGGCAGCCTACGCAAGGAAGAGTAAGGCTCTCTTTCTTCCATATGGAGAATACAGTCATTGAGTTCATCGAACCGACGGAGGATCCGTCGACGTGGAAGGAATTCCTGGATACGAAAGGTCCCGGAGTCCATCATATTGCCTTCAAAGCGAAGAACCGCATGATGGAAACGGCGGCCAAGCTTGAAGCCTTCGGTTTCCCGCTCATTCAGAACGGCGATAAATACGCCTATGTGGAAAGTACGGATGATTTGGGCGTTATCCTCGAACTGCTCGATATCGACTAGGAACGATGCGATGGAGCGAATAGGTGCCGACTTACCCGCAGATGCTGATTGTCTGCGGGTTTTTGCGCGGTGTTGAATCCCATACAATATAATTCTACTAACGCAGCATCGTCCTGCAGCAATCGTGGCTGATGTTACCGAGATCAGGGGGATACTACTGTAAAGCCGCTCGGAAGCTTATTGATAACAGATAGGAGCTGGATGAGATGATCACGGGTGTCGGAGGCATATTTTGGCGAACGAAGAATCTGGACGAAATCAAGAAATGGTACGGCGAAGTATTGAAAGTCTAGACGAGACGATGAAGCCTCTTGAACGTCTTGGCGTGCCGCTGGCGAAACAACCGGAGAGCAGTGAATTTGGCGCGTTTATCTGGATAGAAGATCCGGATGGCCGCTTGATCGAGCTCTGGGAGAAATAACGGTACGGGAATGAAGTAACAAGGAACGATCGTGAAAACCAAGGCGATTCGGACGCGTAAAAATGAGCAAAATGCACGAACGGACAAGCTATAGAAAGAGAATAGGTGATGTAAGCGCGGAAAAGCGTAGAAATAGGTGAAACTCGGCATGTGTTACCCATATGTAGTGTAGTATACTTATAAGACACACAATATATAGTTTCCCGAACACATACAATAACAGGTGTGCACGCGATATAAGGGGACATGGGAGGCAGGACCAATCGGATGGCAATGACGCGGAAATTGGAAGGTCTCAGCGAGAAAATATTTTTGGACCGTTACGCTTGGAAGAATGCGGATACGAGCCAAACGGCGATCGGAGACATCGTTCTCGTCCTGACGAAGGACGATCCGAAATTCCCGGCCAAAGAAGTCGGCGAAGTCGTCGGCCGCAACGGTTCGGAAGTAACCGTAAGACTCAGAAGCGGGGATACGGTAACCACAAGCGTGGAGAAACTAACGCTTACGATCGAGAAGACGCCGGAAGAAATGTGGGACCGCCTGGCCGGTGCGATGGCGGGCGCCGAGAAAGGCGAAGACAAGCAGCAGACGTGGACCGAGCGTTTCCGTTACATTCTGGATGACTGGAAACTGGTCCCCGGCGGCCGGATTGCTGCCGGTGCCGGTGCAAGCGAAGAATTAACGTTGTTCAACTGCTACGTTATTCCTTCGCCTAAGGACAGCCGCGGCGGCATTATGACGACTTTAACGGAAATGACGGAGATCATGGCCCGCGGCGGCGGCGTTGGGATTAACTTGTCTTCGCTGCGTCCTCGCCGCGCGATCGTGGCTGGCGTTAACGGCTCTTCGAGCGGCGCGGTGTCCTGGGGCGGCCTGTTCAGCTACACGACCGGCTTGATCGAACAGGGCGGAAGCCGCAGAGGCGCGCTGATGCTCATGATCAACGACTGGCATCCGGATGTGGTCGATTTCATTACGGTGAAGCAGACCATGGGCCAAGTAACCAATGCGAACCTGTCGGTCTGCGTCAGCAACGGTTTCATGAAAGCTGTGAAGGAAGATCTGGACTGGGAGCTGGTGTTCCCGGATACGAAGGATCCGGAATACGATGAACTGTGGACGGGCGATCTTGACGCCTGGAAGAAGCTCGGTAAACGCGTCGTGCCTTACAAAACCGTTCGCGCGCGCGACGTATGGCATACGATTATTGAATCCGCATGGAAATCGGCCGAGCCTGGCGTCGTCTTCATGGAATACTACAATCAAATGTCGAACAGCTGGTATTTCAACCCGATCATCTGTACGAACCCATGCGGTGAGCAGGGGCTGCCGGGCTGGGGCGTCTGCAACCTGTCGGCTATTAATTTGTCCAAGTTCTATGATGAAGGTAAGCATGATGTGGATTGGGAAGAATTGGCGAAAGTAACGCGGTGGTCCGTACGTTTCCTCGACAACGTCATCGATACGACACCTTATCACTTTGAAGAGAACGAGAGGAACCAGAAGCTTGAGCGCCGCGTAGGTCTTGGAACGATGGGTCTCGCCGAACTGATGATCAAACTGCATATTCGTTACGGCAGCCCGGAATCGCTTCTGTTCCTCGATAAAATATATGGTTTCATGGCACGCGAAGCGTATCTTGCATCCTCGGAGATCGCCGAAGAGAAAGGCTCGTTCGAAGCCTTCGATGCGGAGAAATTCCTGCAAAGCGGCTTTATGAAGAACATGATCTCGGAGTTCCCGGAAGTCGGCGAAGCGGCGCTGGCCAAAGGCATTCGCAACGTGACCGTTATTACGCAGGCGCCTACGGGCAGCACGGGTACGATGGTGGGCACTTCGACGGGCATCGAGCCTTACTTTGCTTTCGAATATTTCAGACAAAGCCGGCTTGGCTTCGACAAGCAGCTTGTTCCTATTGCTCAATCCTGGAAGGATGCGCATCCGGGCGAAGAATTGCCCGATTACTTCGTAACGGCGATGGACTTGTCGGCGAAGGATCATATCCGCGCGCAAGCGGCGATCCAACGCTGGGTAGACAGCTCGATCTCGAAGACCGCGAACTGTCCAAGCGACTTTACGGTCGAAGAAACGAAAGAGCTGTATGAACTCGCATTCGACCTGGGCTGCAAAGGCGTAACGATTTACCGCGACGGCAGCCGCGATGTCCAGGTATTGTCGACGAAGAAGGATGACAAGCCGGATTCGGCTGTTGGAGAGGCATCTGTTGGAGAAGCCGCTGCCGGGGAAGCAGCCGCAACGGCTGAAGCGGTCAAAGAGGAAGGCAAGCTCAGCACGCTCAATGCGGCATTGAACACGAAAGTTTCGCCGCAGGCGGAGCAGGACTTCGACAAGCAGTACAGACGCCGTCCGCAAGTACTCCGCGGAGCAACGTATAAGGTGAATACGCCGTTTGGTATGGCATATATTACCATCAATGATATGAACGGCATTCCGGGGGAGATCTTCTTAAATGTAGGCAAAGCGGGCTCCGACGTCTTCGCGATGGCGGAAGCGCTGGGCCGCGTATGCTCCTTGTTCCTTCGTTACGGGGATCATGGCAACAAGGTGAAGCTCCTGATCAAGCATTTGAAAGGCATTGGCGGTACAGGCGCCATCGGCTTTGGCTCGAACCGCGTGGAATCGATCGCCGATGCGGTAGCGAAATCGCTGGAGATTCATATCGAGAGCACCAACGAGCAGGCAGCCGCCTACGAGCCGGTGAAAGCCGCTCCGGCCATTCAAGCTGCATCGCCTTACGCGGCGGATGATTCGCTTCATCACGGCGAAGTCACCTCGCGCGACTTGTGCCCATCCTGCGGATCTGCCTCGCTTCTTAATGTAGAAGGATGTAAACAGTGCAGCAATTGCGGGTTCAGCAAGTGTAATTAATGTTTTTCGGGTCTAGTCCAGCATCGTGAACATGTGAATTTCTATTTAGCATGCGCGCGCGTCAGAAACAAGCGATCTTCGAGCAGGTTAGCCGACCTGTGATCTCGAATGATCGCTTGTTTTTGTTGTCGACTCCCATCTCTATGGGGTCGACGGGTTTTGCTGGCCGTTCGCTCCCGAAGCTTCGGTCTTCGGGTCGCCAGGACCGTCCTGCGCCGGCGCAGCCTGCTTCATCCAGGGCGGATCGCCGATTGCATGCAGCCGTTTATTGACTGTATAGACGAGAAGCGGGAGCGTCGCCGACAAGATCGTGCAAATCAGAATCGAACCCGCAGGAAGAACGCCTGCAATGGATTCCCACACGCTGCTCACCCTCTTTCCGATTCGTCAATGTCGCCGATCCGTCGTATTTTCACATGCGCGCTCACTTCGATCTCCGCTTCGGCGAACAGCTGCCGTCCTTGTTCCCAATCGGGCTCGACCTTCTTCCAGGTACGGTAATGATTCTCGAATAGGTACATTCCCAGTCCCATCGCGTCTTTCTTGTACGTTTGTTGAAGGGTCTTCAAGGTAATGTTCGCGACGCGGACGATTTCGGTTTCGAAGCGTTTCTCCATCGTATTGAACACGGCGGGATCGTTTAAATCCACGTCTTTCGCCGACTTGACGAACGTGCCTTCGGTATTGATCGTAACGGCGAATTTCAATTTGCCGTTATCGTTATTCACCAGCTTGATCTTCCGGGAGGCACGAATGATCTCGAAAGCGATGGATTTGTCTTTGTACGCCGTCTCGACGATTCCGCCTTTGACCTGATCGGTCAGAAAGTTAAGCCCCTGCGTGTTCTCGCCGTTCAGCTCGCCGAGCATGCGATGTTCGTTACCGTCGAACAGCGCCGCTCCCGTCAGCATGATGGCTCCTTGGGTCATGCGGACGTTCTGGATCGTAAAGCTGTTCTTGCGCAGGAGACACTCATGGATGTCGCCGAGCCGGGACGCGTGGAGCATATAATTGGTATTTCCCACGTTGGTAATCGTGGACTCGATGTACGAGATGGGGTAATTCTCGTTCAGCGGTTTGACGTTCAGGACATCGCTTGCCTCGTTCTCGGCAATCAGGACGTGCATGTCGCGTCTCATTTCTTTGCCCCTGAGGAAGAAATCCAGCACGTCCGAGAACTTGGAATCGTCGCGGGCAATATCTTTCGAAATAATGATCAGCTTCAAATGCTCGTAGTAGGGCGAACGGCTCGTTCGGGCGGCCAGCATGGCCGTCAACGCAGCCATGCTGCTTTCCACGACGCCGAGATTGAAATACCCCCGGCCGGCAGCGGCTCCTTGTCCCGTCCCGCCGGAAGACGTTTTAAGCCCGGCCGGCACCACGAATTGGAACGTTCCCCTCATGTTGGTCCCGGGAATCGTGTCCTTCTCTTGGCTTTCTTGCTGCCTGGTTTGGTCAAGAGCCACGCCGACCACGAACCCGCGCTTGTTGATTTCAACGCGGTCCCAGCAGCCGGTCAGCCCGAACGAAAGGAGGGAAGCGATCGCGACGATACGAATGCCCTTGTTTCTCACGACGATTCTCGCTCCCCTCGAATCAACGCATAGGCATACAGAAGGATCGGAATGAGGATGCCGACCGTTATCCCTGTATAACTGATGATCTCGCTAAACTTGCTGAATTGCAAAGCATTCTGCGGCTGCATGCAGATCAAGTAGATGACGGGGCAGATGATGAACAGCCATTTCATGCGGCCGACTTTGGGCAGGACGGAATCAAGCGCATGGATGGACACGTCGAACGCCATGCAGGTCGTATTGAATATGGTCATCACCCAGATGGTGAAGAAGACCGACTCGAACCGTTCGAAGAATTCGCCGGGAATTTGCGCTTCCTTCGCCAATTCTACCGCTGGATACATGATTTCCTTCAACGCGGGCTGCGTGAAAACGCCGATGCAGATGATATAGATCGTTAGATAGAACAGAACCGGAATAACGAGGCCGATGGCGACCGCTTTGGGCAGGGCCTTCGGCTTCTTCATCATGGTGCTGTAGAACAGAATGGCTTCGAATCCGATCATCGAGAAGATGCATTGTTTGGTCCCGGCGGCAAGCCCCTTCCAGTCGGTTACCATAAACGGCTTCAAGTCATGGACGTTGATAATTCCGATGCTGAATATGAGCACGGCCAGCGCAATGACGATGACGAGCGGCAGGAAGAGCAGGTTGAGCCTGATGATGCCTTCGCGCGAGCCGGCGACCCCGTATGCGACCACGAGCAGGAAGGCCAGCGCGATATATTCTACGGGCGTGCGTTCGAATAAGTATTGTTTGGATATATTGGCAATCGCCCTGACCTCGTACGCGGCGTAAAGCATGAAATAGATCGAAATCGCGATCGTCACGAGAGCGGCTGCGGGCGCTGTAATGAGCTTCGCGTTAAAGGCATAGAAACCTTTGACGTGCAGCAAACCGCAGTATTTCGCCAGTACCCAGCCCAGGCCGATCAAAATGAAGCCCGCTACGGCGATGGAAATCCATCCATCGGACGATTGCGTCGTCTCGGCGATCAACCGGGGAAGCGTCAGAATGCCCACGCCGACGATGATCGATGTGATGCTTGCGGCCATCTCCAACGTATCGATTCGGTCATTTCCGTACTCAAAATAGTTCATTGTCGTCTCCATTATTGTTATCGGCTTGTCGAGTTTTGTCTACGGGATCAATGATCGTCGGGCGTTCTTTAAGCATGGTGGCCGGTGCCCGAACGATGACATCGCTCCAATCCTTCGAGTAGAAAGGCGCGAACGGAGCCGAATAAGGAACCCCGAAGCTCTTCAAATTGACGAAATGAATGTTAATGATAATGTAAGCGAGAATAATCCCGTACAGCCCGAATAGGGAAGCTGCCAGCATGATCGCGAAACGGACGAGCCGCAGCGCGATCGCGAACGAATAGGAAGGGAAGGAGAAGGAGGAAATCGCCGTGACCGCCACGACGATAACCATGACCGGGCTGACGATTCCGGCCGATACTGCCGCTTCTCCGATGACTAGGCCCCCGACGATGCCGATCGTCTGGCCAATCGGTTTCGGCAGGCGAATGCCGGCTTCGCGCAGCAGCTCGAGCGTCCCTTCCATCATGAAGGCTTCGATGACGGCGGGAAACGGAACCCCTTCGCGCGAACCGGCAATCGAGAAGGCGAGCGAGGATGGAATCATGCCGTGGTGATATTCGAGCAGCGCGATGTAGATGGCCGGCAAGAAGGTCGCGATGAAAGCGGCCATCATGCGCAGGATGCGCGTGGCCATCGCGATAAACCATTGCTGATAGAAATCCTCCGGCGATTGGATATTCGACGAGAACGTAATCGGGAAGATGATGGCGAACGGATCGCCGTCCACCAAGACCGCGAGCCTCCCTTGGAGCAAGCCTCCCGTTACCTTGTCCGGCCGTTCGCTGGTGATGACGAGCGGGAACGGGGATAGAAAATTGTCGGAGATAAATTGTTCCACCGTCCCGGATCCAGAAATATCGTCAGTGTCGATGCTCTTCAATCTTCTGACCGCTTCTTGGTGAAGCTGCGGATTCACGATTCCGTCCATGGACAGAAGCACGACTTCGCGTTTGGACCGGCGGCCGATCTTAAGCGAATCGAAACGCAGCCGGTTGTCCCGCAACATGCGCCTGACGATCGCGGTATTCGTCCGGAGATTTTCGTTGAAGCCTTCCCTGGAACCGCGAATGATCGATTCGGTCTGCGGCTCCTCGATGGCGCGGGTTTGCCAGCCTTTGCAGTCGATCAGAACCACCTGTGCGCTGCCGTCTACGAACAGGGCGGCATTGCCCGATAAGATCCCGTTGTCGACTTCATCCATGGCGTTCGCGAGCTCTACTTCGGTTACAGATAAAATTTCTTGAATGATCAGGTTCGGCAGTTCTGCCGGTTCCGGCGTTATTTCATCGGCGAAACGCTGGATCAACGGCTTGAGCACTTGCTCGTTGATTAATTGCTTGTCGATCAGTCCGTCAATGCATAGGAGCACGCATGGAAGCTTGCCGGATCCGATCGTGAACGACCGGACGGACAAGTCGGACGGAGAACCGAGCAGTTGCCGAATGACGCTCACATTATTCTCCGCGCTGGCAGATAACGGAGGGAGCGGTTCACTGTCGATAAAGGTCTGTGGTCTTCTGTTCGCAGGGAATGCTTTCATGCAAGTGTTCCTCTTCCATGGGTTAATTTCCCTTATCATTGCCCTGCGCGGCGTTCCTCATTCTGTCCGATCCTCTCCGACGAAAGCAACGCTCAGCGCCTGATGCGAAATCAAGATATCTTCTACCACGCCTTTGTTCGTTTCATTGCAATTGACGACGAGTATCACATCGCTGATATTCGTCTTGAGCTTCTTCCTTCTCGAACGCGTCTTCACGACTTTATCGATGATAAAGCCGATTGCCGTTCCTGCAATCAGTCCGATCAACCCCCATATGATCGGTCCCCAATACAGCGAGTAGCCGTAAATGACGCCCAGCAGCATGATGATCGTCGCCGTGGCCGAGACGAGAAACAGGTTAAGGCCGTCCAAATTGTAAGGATCGAAATAGGTTTTTTCGGACGCCTGCTTCTTCATCGGAACGGCCAAGATTTCCTTGCGCTGAATCCGATGCTGCTCAAGCTCGGAAATAGCCAGTTCAAGTTTCAAGGAATGCTCGAATATCGAGAAAACGTACATACGCTTGTCCTCCTTAGACCGGCATTTTGAAAGCCTTATCCATGTAATGCCCCTCGAGGAAACGCGTTTGCTCGAGCTTGAACAGTTGATTCGCTTCTATAATGCGAAAGTAGACATCGCAGACGGCAAACCCGTATATGGAAGGGAAGAACAAAGCCCACTCCATGTCCAATACCCGCGTCGCTTCCCCAAAGTGTCCGATCGATGTGAAGTAGATGGATTCGAGCAATCGCGATTCGTAGACGACGACGATGAAGCAAATCAGGAAGTAAAGGCCTTGGAACAAGTTGCGCGCGATTAAATGTCCCAGTCCAGGAGCGAATAGCGACCAAACGACGCCTAGCCACGGATTGGTCTTGATTAGATAATTGATTTCAATCGAACTAAGCTTCACGGCCGATAATGGCGCATGCTCCCGGTAGGATAAGACGGCCAATTGATTCACTTCCAAGGTGAGCCGATACGAATCCCAGCACGCGAAGATGAAGACGGTCACATACATGAAGAACCAGCGCAGATCCAAGCAATCCTTCGCCTCTTGGAATCGCCCGAGCATGGAATAACAGATGGATTCATTCAGATGCGACTGAGTATTGATTACGAACTCCCATAGAAACAAGGAGAAACCTTTGATGATTTTGCCGACCATGATATGACCTGCTCCGGGCATGGCGGCAGACCACCACATCGGCATATACGGATTCTGAACCGTTAAGTTGTTGGTGTTCATGGCCGACATCGCAAGTCTCGGCCGTCTTGCTTGCCTAAGTCGGATTTTCGCCCGCTCCTCCCGTTCCCTCGTCATGTCGCTTTACCTCCTGCGCGCTTTCCTGCCTGGGCCATAATCGTCTCTACGAGCCATTTGACGAACAAGGCTTTGGCGATATAGATCGGGAAGGAATAATAATATTCCCAATGATCCAGCTCATAGATATCCATCCAAACGAAGAGAGGTTCTCCGATGAATGCGAATACGGCTCCCATGATCGCATTCCCGATCAAGAAGGGCTTCCAACGCTTGAAGTATTGGAAAATCAGCATATGCACGACGGGCAGGAACGAGAAATCGACCGGGTATAAACGAGGAAGGATGCGGATCAATTGCGTCGGATAGGACCACAAATTGAATACGGTCCCTATTTCATCCATCAGCGAGACTAGGAAGCTCATGAACATGCCGTAGAACAGAATGACCGCAATGCGGTCTTTGTCGACCAGCCTCCACCAGATCAGCCAAGGAAGGATATAAGTAACGAGCAGGATCCACCAGGGCAGCGAAAATAAGTCATGATGAAGCCAATAGTTAACTTTGAGCTTCGTAAGCGCTTGTTCGAGCTGCTTGATTTCGTTAAGGGACGGCTCGTCCGTCAGTAGCGGATCCATAGAATAGATGATGTTCCTTTCATTAATGGATTCGCTTCTCATTATGCGCAGGTTTCGCTATAAAGATGCCGTCGTCCGAACTCGATACGTCATTGATCAGGGTCCGGATATCTTGAATTTCCCCGCAAAGCTCTTAGACCCGCGATACAAATGAAAGATATAAGCAATAAAGCAGCTGCATACGCCGTCGAATACAGCCAAGGCGAAACATAGAGAGAGAGATGCCCCGTACGATAAAGCGCGTATTGTCCGATAAGAATGCACGTAAATCCCATCATGAGATAGCTGCGCTTATTGGTCCAGTATATGGCGTTGACAAGAATGAAAGCGACACAAAAGGCCACGATGACGGTCAGCATGACGTCATCCCGCAGCGGATTCCGATAGAGTCCAAGCTGGAAACGCCGCCAACCGGATAAGAGGAACAGGAAGAATACCGAATCCGCGACGCAAAAGGAATACATCAAGAACGTGATGTACGGAATGAGCGTTTTGCCATGGCGGACGCTGCGGATCCATGTCCGGCACATCCAAAAAAACGCAAGCAGGGTAATCACCGTATAGCTCGATGACCACCAATGATGCGTGTAGATCTGGAGATGGACGAACAGAAGATCGACTCCTCCGAGGGTGAAAGCTCCCGCAAATATCCATTTCCAGCGCAGTTGATAATAAGCGATCAGTAGGGCGAGGGCGGGGACCGTCATGAAATTCGACACCGTCGAACCGATCATGCTGTCCAAATACTTGTCTCGCACGATGCCCGGGCTGTATTCGTAAGCCTGAAACACGACAAGATTAAAGACTTCGAAGATATAGATCATTCCGGCAAAGGACAAGTGAATGACAAGCACATAGAACCTGCGTTCCCGGATCAGGATGCCGGTCAGAATGAAGAGCGAAGCCGCGGCAAGCAGCAAATAAGGCATATAGTTCGGCATGACTCACCTCGATAGTTATTCTTCCTCTAGCTATTCTCAATCCGAGCACAAACCAAACGCGAAGAAGCCGCGATTCTCGCGGCTTCTTGCGGCGAATGGCTTTGTTTGTACAGAGTCCCGATGTTGCGGCAGGCTTCATTAGGGTACATCCAGGGTATATTTTATTAAAATCCGGATGAATGCGAGCGTGATTGTAATGGATTATACATGGATTTCGGTAAAGCTCATCACGGGTTTCTTCGGCTTATGGCTGATGACGAAGCTGCTCGGGAAGAAGGAGATTTCCCATTTGACCCCGTTCGACTTCGTCTCTTCGCTCATGCTAAGCGAGTTGGTCGGCAATACGATTTACGATCGCGATGCGCATTTCTCGCTGCTCATCTACGCGCTCGTGCTTTGGATGGCGCTGTCGATCGCCTTGGAGAAGGCGGTTCAGCTTATGCCGTGGTTATCGGTTCCGCTGAGCGGCAGGCCAGATATCATCATCCGTTACGGCGAGATCGACGTTAGGGCGATGAAGCGGAATCGGCTGGACATGCATCAGATCGGCATGCTGTTGAGGGAGCAGGGCGTCTTCACCGTGCGTGAGGTCGCGTTCGCGATATTCGAACCGAACGGCAACCTGAGCGTGATGAAGAAGCGGGACGAAGAGCCTCGGGCGCAAACGGGACCGCGAGCGAAGGAACCGGAGACCGGACTTCCGCGCATTCTTATCGAGCAGGGCATGCTCCAGCGCGGCGAGCTCCGGGAGATCGGCCGCAGCGAGGAATGGCTGCTTTCGCTGCTCGCGGAGCAAGGCGTCAAGCGCATCCAGGACGTGTATTATGCCGAATGGTCGGAGGACAACGGCCTGCATATGCAGCTGAGAGAGGCTTCGGCCAAAGGCAGCCGTTGGCGTTAAACAAGGCATTCTAGAAAGTTTATTATCATGGATAATTAAGGAAGGAATTGGACTGCGAGGTGCGAATATATGACTTGAATTATAAATCTCGAATGACAAGGAGAATTAGGATTCATGAAACTCACCGAGCAGCAAATCCAATTTTTCAACGTGTTTGGGTTTCTTAAACTTCCAGGTCTGTTGCAAGACGAAATCGAGCCTCATCACGCAAGAATTCGAAAAAGTGCTTCAAGCCTACGAACGCATTTTCGGCGTGCATGACGGCAGCAAAAGAACGATGGTTCCATGCATGGATTCCAGCTACTATCCGTCCAGCCTCCTAGACGATCCTAAGATTAGCGAGGTCGCTGCTTCGCTGCTGGGGGATGATTTCAATTATTGGGGCAGCGACGGAAATTATTACACCGGCGATACGGGGTGGTGCATCTAGTAATGTCATGGGCGAACTGAATACATCGTTGCGCTTCTATGAGGCGGAGGAACGGATACCTGCAGCTTACCTGCCAAGTTACTCCCGGATGCGCTGTAGAAGTGTACGTTCTTGAAATGTGTAAGCGCTTACCGGTGTGTAAACAAGCAGTTTCGGCTTTACCTCTTCAATGCGAGAAGGAGGTGGTGCAGAGAACCCGTATTCGGCTTCGATTTACCGCAACGAGACGTTTGCGAAGCAGAGAACCCATGTAGAGGAGATGCATCGATGTTCAATAGAAAGGTGAAGAAGGTCGTTTATTCCGTCATGGCGTTAACGCTCATGGCCGGCGGTTTGCTTGCAACCGAGAGGAAAACAGACGCGGCACCGATTCCCGAAACGGTAACGTACAGCGCGTTATCCTCCTTCGGAGCATCGCAAGGCATTGGCAACTGGTTCAATATGAAGAAAACGGGGACGGTGTACTCGTATCTCGGTACATATGACGCGACGACTCCCGCCAAATGGAAGGAAGCTTCCGGTTATCCCTACGTGAGGGATTCCTTCTTCCATCCGGAGACGACCAATGACGCCGTGAAGAAGTGGGTTGCTCCGCAGGCAGGGAATGTGACGATTACGGGCAATGTGCTCAAGGTGAACGCCAGCAGCAACGGGGTCATCGCGAAGATTTTCAAGAACACGACGCAGCTTTGGAGCGCGACGGTTACGTCGGCAGCCGACGCGACGCCGAGCGGCGTATCGAATATTCATGTCGAAGCGGGGGACGCGCTTTATTTTGTCATTAACGCCAATGGCGATATGAACTTCGACGAGACCAATTGGTCTCCCGTCGTAACGATGACGACCGCGATCAAGATCGAAGCGGAAAGCTACGATTCGATGTCCGGGGTAAGCGCTGCAGCAACTACGGATACGGGCGGCGGGCAGCAGGTGGGCAGCTTCGATACGAACGATTACCTGGTCTACAACAATGTCAACTTGAGCGGCGGCTACAAGACGCTGGAAGCGCGCGTTGCGGATACCGCGACCGGCGGGAAATTCGAGGTGCGGCTGGATAGCTTGACCGGACCGGTCATCAGCACCTTCACGGTTGCGAACACGGACGGCTGGAACAATTTCGAAACGCAGTCATGGCCGATCACGGGCTCCGCCACGGGTACGCATAATCTGTATGTCAAAGGCGTTGTCGGCGCGGGGATTGCCAATATCAATTGGTTCCGGTTGACGAACAACAACACGCGGGGCGCGACCGTGCCATTCACGACGTATGAAGCGGAGAGCGGCACGCTCGGCGGCGGAGCGACGACGAACAACGATGCGACCGTCAAGAAAGAAGCGTCCTCCGGCAAAAGCTACGTGCACCTCGATGCAACGAACGAGTCCGTGCAGTGGACGAACGTCCGCGACGCGAATCGCATGATTGTTCGCTACAGCATCCCGCAGAATTCGAGCGGCACGCTGGCGCTCTACGTGAACGGCGTGAAGCGCCAGGATCTCTCTCTGACCTCCACGTTCAACTATGATACCGCGCCGGGCAATTCGTATGTCCGCAGCTTCGACGATAAGGACTTTGCGATCGACATCAACGCCGGCGATACGATCATGCTGAAGAAGGACTCCGGAAACAGTCTGGCCTGGTACGGCATCGACCTCATCGATCTGGAAACGGCAGCAGCGCCGATCGCGTTGCCCGCGAACGCCATTTCGGTCAAATCGTCGCCGTACAACGCGGTCGGCAACGGCGTCGCGGACGATACGGCAGCGATTCAAAGCGCGGTTAATGCTGCGGCATCCCTAGGGAAGAACGTCTATTTCCCGCCGGGAACGTATAATCAAAGCGACAAAATCACCGTTCCGTCAGGCGTAAGCGTATATGGAGCAGGAATTTGGTACTCGCATCTGCACAGCACCGTGACCAATAACGTTTGGGGCGGCGAAGTCGGCTTTACATTGAACAACAATACGACGATCTCCGATCTGCGCATCAGCAGCGTGGATACCCAGAGGGATTCGCATTACGGCATCGCGATCCTTTCGAACGCCGGAACAGGCTCGAACAATGTTCTGCAGAATCTATGGGCAGAGCATATGGGATGCTTGGAAGGGTGGACCGATTGGAAGAACTCGACCATTCAGAACGTAAGGCTGTACAACACGTATTTCGACGGCATCCATTGGGGCGACGACGGAAATTCCGGCAACGTAGCCCAAAACAACTTCATGCGGGGGCTTGGCGACGATGGCGTCGCGCAGGTCAATCTCATGAACTTCGCGAACGTCGCTCAGAATAACGTGGCGCAGTTCAACACGATCATCGCCAGCTATTGGGGGCGGGGCATGTCCGATGTGGGCGGCAACTCGTTGACGTACCGGGATAACTACATCGACAGCACCTATCTTGCGGGCATGATTATTACGACGGAGCCGGTCGAGCCGACGAAGCCCTCTTATACGATCAGCGGCCTCAAGTTCCAGCGCAACACGATCAATAAAGCGGGTCACACGGGCCATAACCATGCTTCCATTCAGTTCTGGCTTGACGTCAATCCGATGCAGAACGTTCGCGTCGAGCTCAATACGATTACGAACGGCGAGACGGAAGGCATTCACATCGACAATACCTCTTACGGGGACAGCGGCGGACGAACGCAGTTTAATTTCAACGTGGCTTCCGGCAATGCGCTGTCGAATTATACGAATGCGAACAGCTTGGTGGTGCCGGTCTTGAATGGCAATACAGGGTTTTAAGCTTATCATGGATCGGTAATCCAATCTTCGCGCCAAGCAGAGGGAGCTTCATTGCCCTCTGCTTTTTTATTCTTGTGGCAGGCGCCGCCTATAAGCTTCTTCCCAATAAAGTGCCTACTTGCTTAGCCATATCCTTGGCCGGATAAGGCATGCCATTCTTGATCCACCACTCGATCACGCCTACATAGGCGGTGCCCGAGTATTGCAGCATGACATCGTCGTTTAAATCCGAATTTCTTCCGGAATCCCTGTCGATCTCGCCTTTGAAGCCTTCCATGAACGAAGCGAGAAGCCGGACTCTGAACGATGACGGCGCTTCTTTGCTCGTTAACATGGTGGAATAAAACAAATAATTGCGCTCGAAGAATTCGAAGTAAGGAACGAGCGCATCCTTCCAATCCAGCTCGCAAGCCCATTCGTTCATCGCTCCCAGCTCGTGCAAATGGGCTTCGATGAGTTTATCCAATAAATCGAATTTGTCCTGGTAATGGAGATATATGGTTCCGCGATTTACGTTTGCGCGGTCGGCCAGATCCTGAATGGTGATATCGTCGAAATTTTTCTCCGTCATCAGTTCGAGCATCGCTTTTTTCAACGCTTCCTGCGTTTTAAGAATTCTCCGGTCCACTTTAGCCATCGTTTACCCACCAAACTTTCTAAGATACGCGACATATTTCGCTTATGTGTTGAGTAATGAACAGATCCCGCTGCATTAACCATTGCGGTTACGCGGCTCCTAATATAATAATAGACATGTGTTCATTAATCAATTCGATTTGATTACGCGAACCGAATGCGATAAGGACAAGGAGAGTGGCTTCATGTGTACCACACGCGTATTAAGCGTTTCCGCTGCCAAAGCGGCATTCGAGAAAACGACCATCGAAAGGCGCCGATTACGGCCGGACGATGTTGCGATCGATATTAAGTTCAGCGGCATTTGCCATTCCGATATTCATAGCGCGCACGGAGACTGGGCCGGAGGGATCTTCCCCATGGTGCCCGGTCATGAAATCACCGGGATTGTCACCGCGGTCGGGGATCAGGTTACGAAATTCGCCGTCGGCGATCGGGTCGGCGTAGGCTGTTACGTGGATTCATGAGGAGCGTGCGAATACTGCCTTCGCGGTGAAGAGCAGCATTGTGCGAAAGGTTTCGTCGCTACCTATAACTCGCTGGATTATGAAGGTCAACCCACCTATGGCGGTTATAGCCAAGCCATCGTCGTCACGGAAAGGTTCGTCGTGCACATTCCGGATGGCATGGCGCTGGAGGCGGCCAGTCCGCTATTGTGCGCTGGCATCACCACTTACTCGCCGTTGAAGCGCTGGCATGCATGTCCGGGGAAAAGAGTGGCGATACTCGGGATGGGCGGTCTTGGCCATGTGGCGATCCAGTTCGCGCATGCCATGGGAGCGGAAGTGACCGTCCTAAGCCGGGCGAGCGATAAAGAAACCGAAGCCTTGCGCTTCGGGGCCGATCACTACTATTCCACCCTGGATCCTGAAACGTTTCGCACGCTTGCCGGCCGTTTCGATCTGATTCTGAATACGGTGTCCGCCGCGATCGACGTGGATCAATATTTATCGCTGCTGCGCGTTGACGGCACGCTTGTGAACGTAGGTGCGCCGGCGGAACCAAGCCACTATCAAGTTTTCTCCCTGATCATGAGCCGCCGCAGCATTGCAGGTTCCTTGGTGGGCGGGCTGCCCGAGACGCAGGAGATGCTTGATTTTGCAGCCGAGCACGGCATTGCGCCGCAAATCGAAATCATCCGTGCCGATCAAGTAGACGAAGCGTATGGACGAATCTTGCGCAGTGAGGTACGCTACCGCTGCGTGATCGACATTTCCACGTTGTAGGGCGAAAGACCGTTCATTTTCACGAATTTATTATGTTCATGGAGGTAGTTGAATAATGGAAATCAGAAGAATTGGATCACAGCCATCAGGCAAAGGACCTTTTGATTACTTTACCGGTACGGTTCGCATCGATCCTTTGATTGAAGCAGCTGATCCGGCGCGCGTCGCTGCAGCGGCTGTTACGTTCGAGCCCGGGGCGCGAACAGCATGGCATACGCACCCGCTGGGACAAACGCTGATCGTAACCGCGGGACACGGACGGGTCCAACGGGAAGGCGGCCGAATCGAGGAAATCAATCCCGGCGACGTCGTTTGGTTCCCGCCAGGCGAGAAACATTGGCACGGGGCATCGCCGACCACGGCTATGACCCATATCGCCATTCAAGAACGCTTGGATGGCAAGGCCGTTGAATGGCTGGAGAAAGTGAGCGACGATCAATACTTGTCACGGGATTGATTAGAAATTTACGAAATAGACAACGAAAAGATGAAATAGACGAAAGTCAAGCTGCCGGTTTATACGGCAGCTTAAGAGTGTCGAGAAAGTCCAGCGGACTTTTCGGCACTTCTGTATTTATTCGGCGACTCTGGTACAGTACATGCCCCGGATTTGCCGGTTTTCCGGTAATGTAGTGTACCGGGTACAGTACATGCTCCGGTTTCACTGCTTTTCTGGTATTGTAGTGTATTGGGTGCAGCCGCAGGCTGCCCAGGCCTTAAAGGAGGGCTTCGACGGGTGAATCGCTCTCCGAAGCCCTAATGTTAAACCAGAATTAAATAAGAGAAACCCGCCGTTTTGAAAAAACGTGGGTTTCTCTGCAATCTGAAGCTGCCGGTTAATACGGGCGGCTTTTTTGATTTGCCGGGCTTCTACGGGATGTCTCAGGATGGAAGCCGGACAAGCGCTTGGAAAATAATGATGAATTTCATGTCGGATTCGTTAGGATTGCGTAGGTTCCCGTTATAGTTGTCTACAACATATGGGAACCAACATGACCCGTCCATCCGAGAGACGCAAAGTAACGGGGAAAGGGGATTGCGATGATCGAATTTCAGCAAGTCGAAAAGCATTTTGGCGATTTTCATGTACTGAAAGGCATCGAGCTGCGGATCGCGCAGGGCGAAGTCGTCGTCGTGGTCGGCCCGTCCGGATCGGGGAAGAGCACGCTCCTCCGCTGCATAAACCGGCTAGAGACGATCACGAGCGGCGGACTGTCCGTAAACGGAGTCGACGTCACCGATAAGCAAGCCGATATCAACAAGCTGCGGCGGGAAATCGGCATGGTGTTCCAGCACTTCAATCTCTATCCCCATATGAAAGTGATCGATAATATTACGCTGGCACCGATGAAGGCACTCGGCGTCCCGAAGCCGCAAGCGGCGGAGACGGCCAGAATGTACCTGGAGAAAGTCGGCATCGGGGACAAAGCGGAAGCGTTCCCCTCGCAGCTGTCGGGCGGTCAGCAGCAGCGGGTGGCTATCGCCAGAGCGCTGGCCATGAAGCCGAAGATCATGCTCTTCGACGAACCGACCTCCGCGCTCGACCCGGAAATGGTCGGCGAGGTGCTGGACGTCATGAAGACCTTGGCGCATGAAGGGATGACGATGGTCGTCGTCACGCACGAGATGGGATTCGCGCGGGAAGTGGCGGACCGCGTCGTTTTCATGGATAAAGGACAGATTGTCGAAGTCGCTCCGCCGGAGGAATTCTTCGAGCAGCCGCGGGAAGAAAGGGCACGACTGTTTCTCAATCGCGTGCTGCGCCATTAACGGCTTGCACGCGTGCGCAATTCCAATATGGAGAGGAGTTTGAAATCATGAAGAGAAGAAGCTGGATGACGGTCGGCATCATCATGGCGCTGCTTGCCACGGCCGCACTGGCCGGATGCGGGAGCACGGAGGAAACGAAGTCGGCGCTTGGCGACATACAGAGCCGGGGGAAGCTCGTCGTCGGCGTCAAGTACGATACCAAGCTGTTCGGCCTGAAGGATCCGGCGAGCGGCAGCGTCGAAGGCTTCGACGTCGACATCGCCAAAGCGCTCGCCAAGGACATTCTCGGCGACGAGACCAAGCTCGAGCTTAAGGAGGTCACGTCCAAGACGCGCATTCCGATGCTCAATAATAACGACATCGATATGATCGTCGCCACGATGACGATTACGGACGAGCGCAAGAAGGAAGTCGATTTCTCCGACGTGTACTTCAAGGCGGGGCAGTCTCTCCTCGTGAAGAAAGGGAGCGCGATCAAGAGCATCGACGACATCAAGAAAGGCACGAAAGTGCTGGCCGTCAAAGGCTCGACCTCTGTCGACAATATCAAAGCGAAAGTGCCGGATGCGTCCATCCTGGAGTTCGACAACTATCAGGACGCGTTTAGCGCGCTTAAAGCCGGCCAGGGCGACACGCTGACGACCGACAACGCGATTCTGTACGGCATGGCCGTTCAGGATCCGGGCTACGAGGTTGTCGGCGAACCGTTCACCGACGAGCCATACGGCATCGCGATCAAGAAAGGCGAAACCGATCTGCTGAACAGCGTCAACGAAGGATTGAAGAAGCTGCACGACAATGGCGAGTACGACAAGATTTACGAGAAATGGATCGGCCAATCTCCATCCGGGGATTAGACGCCGGCGTTGCGACAAGTAGGATGGGCGGCCAAGTGCCGCCCATCTTCTGCATATCGGGAACAGCGGGAGGGGATAGCATGCCGGATCTATCGATTTTTACGGATCATTTCGGAATCTACATGAAAGGGTTTGGCAACACGATCTGGGCAAGCGTCATTGCCTTGCTCGGCAGCTTCGCGCTCGGGACGATCATCGCCGTATTCCGCATTTCGTCCGTCAGGCCGCTGCGGTGGCTCGGGACGGCTTACGTCGAGTTCATTCGGAACATACCGCTGCTGCTGGTCGTTTTCGTGTTTTACTTGGGCTTGCCTTCGCTTGGAGTGACGTTAAGCGGATTCGTATGCGGCACGGTCGGGCTAATGGTATATACCGCATCCTTCGTCGCCGAGGCCATTCGGGCGGGCATCATGAGCGTCCCGTCCGGTCAAACCGAGGCGGCCAGGGCGTCGGGATTGTCGTACATGCAGACGATGCGGCATGTCGTGCTGCCGCAAGCGATCCGCATCGTCATTCCGCCGCTCAGCAACCAATTCATCAACCTCGTGAAGAATTCGTCGATTCTCGGCGTGTTTGCCGGATTCGACCTGATGTATTCCGGCGATCAGGTGGCCGGCAAGACGTACGCGACCTTCGACACGTATATCTTCGTCGCGGCGCTGTACCTCGTTCTGACCTTGCCGTTAAGCTTCGCGGCGCTGCGGCTGGAACGAAAATTGGCCAAGAACGGCTACTAACGTATAGGAGGATCGGAGGATGGACATTGCAGGCGCTTTCTCATACCATAATCTCATCTTCATCCTGAAAGGCTTCGGCATCACGCTTTGGGTTGCCTTCGTCGCAATCGTGCTGAGCTTCGCGCTGGGCAGCATCACGGGTACGCTGCGCTATATGAGAATTCCGGTCTTATCCCGCATCCTCGGGGGGCTCGTCGAGCTGATCCGCAATTTGCCGCTGCTGCTGATCTTGTTCTTCACTTATTTCGCGATGCCGGACGTCGGCGTCAAGCTGGGGGTCATGAGCTCGGCCATTATCGGTCTGGCGGTCTTCGAAGCCGCGATGATTTCGGAAATCGTGCGCAGCGGACTGACTTCCATCCCGAGAGGCCAGATCGAAGCTGCCCGTTCGTCCGGATTGACCGCCGCGCAGACCGTGTGGCATATCGTGCTTCCGCAGGGACTGAGGCGCATGGTGCCGCCGATCGTGAGCCAGTTCATCTCCCTGCTCAAGGACACGTCGCTTGCCATCGTCATCTCGCTTCCGGAGCTGATGCACAATGCGAAGATCGTCATCGCGCAAAATTTCAACTATACCCTCCCGATTCTCGCGCTCGTGGCCGTCTTGTATTTCGCGGTCAACTACGCGCTGTCGCTTGCGGCCAAACGCCTCGAAAATAAATGGGTCTAAGCAACGGCGGACATTAGAATACCGACGGGAGTCCTTCCTATAGCCATTCAAAAGTGGTCGAAATCCGAAAGCATGCAAATGACCGTCGTTGCCATCGTCGTCGCCGTTGCCGGGGAGTTCAAGATCAACCCGTTCATCGGCGAGGTCTTTCGCATCGGACTTGGCAGCAGCGCCTTTCTGTTCCTGCTGCTGTTGATGAGCCATTTGCCCTATTGGCGGACGGGAATCGCCGCCGGAGCGACGGTGCTGCTGTTCCGGATATCGTTCGACGGAGCCGCATCGGCGGGGACGTTCGAACTTCTAGGCAGCGTGAAGACGCATTTCTCCGCCATGCTTTATTACGTCGTCTTCGGGGCGGGGATGGCCCTCATTCAACGCAGACTGCATCAATTGAATCCGCTTATTCTCGGCGCTTGCGTGTCGTTGATCGACGTCGTGTCCAACGAAGCCGAGCTGCTGATGCGCAGCGCCGCTTTCGGACTGCCGTATTTTCAGGCCGGTCAATGGCTGCTGATTTCGGTCATCGCCGTGGTGCGCAGCTATTTTACGACCGGCATATACAGCAGCATCGCGGTGCACCAGATGCGAAGCGTTCACGCCGAACAGCAGAAACGGATGGAACAAATGATCAATGTCGGCAGCGGGCTCTACGGCGAGGTCTTCTATTTGCGCAAGTCGATGGATATGATCGAACAGATCACCGCGAAGAGTCACGACCTGTACGGCCGGCTGAACGAAGAAGGGTTGAGCGACTACGGCCGCACCGTCCTCGGGATCACGCAGCAGATTCACGAGGTGAAGAAGGATTCGCAGCGCATCCTGGCAGGACTGATGAAGCTGGTCGATCTGGAGCGCGCTCCGGAAATGACGTTGACGGAGATCGTCGAGCTCGTGAGGAAGTCCAACGGCGAATACAGCCGGATGCTGCGGAAAGAGGTTCGAATCGAGACGGACGTCGGCGTCGATTATCTGACCGTGAATTATATTCCGCTGATCACCGTGCTCAATAACTTGGCGGCCAACTCGGTCGAAGCGATCGAACGGCAGGGAACGATTCGTATCCGCGTACGAGAACGAGAGGGAGAAACCTTGTTTATCGTCAGCGATACGGGTCCGGGGATTGCCGAGCAGGACATAGACATGGTGTTCGAGCCCGGATTTACGACCAAATTCAATCAGGAAGGCGTCGCGGCGACCGGCATCGGCCTCTCGCATGTTCGCGATATCGTCGGCTCGTTCGCCGGAAGATTGCTCTTGGCGGAACCGGGGAGGAATGCCGAGACGACGTTCGCCGCGGCCTTTCCGACCGCGAAGCTGATGAAGGGAGTGTAGGCGCTATGCTGTCGTTTTGTATTGTCGACGATGACGCGGTAAGCAGGCGGATGCTGCAGACGATTATCGAGCAAGGCGGCGTCGGCGAGGTTGTCGGGACGGCGGCGGGAGGCGTTGAAGGGAAAAAGCTCGTACTGGACGAGAACCCCGATGTCGTGCTCATCGATTTGTTGATGCCGGATCAGGACGGAATCGAGACGATCGCTCGTTTGAAGCAAGAAGGGTACGAGGGCAAGTATGTCATGATCTCCCAAATCGAGAACAAAGCGATGATCAGCAAAGCGTATCAAGCGGGCATCGAGTTTTATATCCAGAAGCCGATTAACCGCGTGGAAGTCCAAGCCGTGCTTGGCAAAGTAAGCGAACAGTGGAGAATGGTCCGTTATCTGAAGGAGATCAAACAGTCGATCGCGAAGCTGGACGACCTGAATCCGGAGCCTGCTGGCGCGCTGAAGAAGCCTGGCGCCAAGGCGATCATGCGGGTGATCTTGATGGACATGGGCATTATCGGGGAGAGCGGAAGCCACGATATCATCGAAATGATCGATCAGCTGATCGGGCGCCGGGAGAGAGGGAGCTTCCCGTCGCTGAAGGCGATGTACGAAGCCGGTGCCCGGGCGAGCAAGCCGGACGGCTGCGATATCGAGAAGGAAGGAAAGGCGGTCGAGCAGCGCGTTCGCCGGACCGTCATCGCCGCTTTATCCAACTTGGCGAGCATCGGACTTACGGACTACGGCCATCCGAAGTTCGAACATTACGCGCCGCTGTATTTCGACTTCGAGGACGTGCGTCTTAAGATGCGGGAAATCGACGAGAAATGCCCCCAGGAGAAACGCAAAGTCAATATCAAGAAGTTTCTGCAGGTGCTTTACCTGGAGACGCTGGATAAAATGAAAAATCAGTAACCGTTCGCTCCCTAGAAGGATAGCGGGATTTCACTGTGGAATGTATGACACAGGGTTATCCGGATGGAGGAGAGTCGATGAAGAAGCTGCGCTGGGGTATTATGGGATGCGCTCAAATTGCCACGAAGGCATTTATCCCTGCCGTCCGTGCTTCGGACATGCATGAGATTGTCGCCGTTGCAAGCCGCGAAGAAACAAGAGCCCGGGCGTTCGCGGATGCATACGGCATCCAAGTTGCCTATGGCAGCTATATGGAGCTGCTTGCCGATTCGACCGTCGACGCGGTCTACATTCCACTGCCTAATCATTTGCACCTGGAATGGACGATTCATGCCGCTCGCGCAGGCAAGCATGTGCTTGTCGAGAAGCCGATGTCGATGTCGGAACAGGATGCGGCGCAGATGGCCGAGGCATGCGAGCGCTTCGGCGTTCACTTTCAAGAGAACATGATGTACCGCTGCCATCCTCGTTACGACCGGATCAAGGAGATTATCGCTTCCGGCGAGATTGGCAAGGTTCGAGCCGTTCACGGCGTGTTCACGTCGGACCGCTCCGCCATGGAGCACGATATCCGATTCCGCCAAGAGATGGGCGGCGGCGGCATGTACGATATCGGCTGCTACTTGCTCAGCGCGGCCCGCTATGTGCTGGATTCGGAACCCGTGGCCGCAACGATGCAAGCGTTGTTCTCGCAAGAGCATGGCGGCGTCGATATGATGGCTTCGGGTCTCGTTGAATTTCCGAATGATGCAGCGTTGACGTTTCAATGCGGATTATGGGCGGACTTCGCCAATACGCTGGAAATCCGGGGCACGCAGGGCACGATCCGGCTTCCGTCGGCATTCTCGCTTCGCGCCGATCTGAGCCCCGACATCCAGGTCGCCGTGCGCGGCGAGATGCGGACGGAGCCGTTCGAACGCGGCAATCAGCAGTTATCGTTGATCAACAGGTTCGGGGAGGCGGTGCTTCACGGTAAGCCGGAGCCGATCAGCCCTTGGGACGGCGTGCGCACGATGCGCGTCATCGAGGCATGCCTTGCTTCCGCGCGCGAGAAGAGACGCGTCGCAATCGAGCCTCTTGCAGGACGAGATCATCGTTAAGCTATCGGGGAATGAGAGTTCGGCAATCGGCGGAGAAGCGCGGTTGTAACGCAACGTTTATGTCTTGTAAATTGTCGCTGCCAAGCGTACTATTTAGCTAGAATCCAACAGAACGGGCAGGGAAACGCAATGGCGATACATGATAATATTCTGATCAAGATCCGGGACATGAAAGACAGTCTGACGCCTGTCGAGATATTGGTGGCCGATTACATTCTGGCAAACACCGAGGAAATTCCCCACCTTTCCATTAAAAACTTGGCCTTGCTAAGCAAGACGAGCGACGCTTCGGTGCTCCGCTTCTGCAAAACCATGGGGTACAGCGGCTACCGCGGCTTCATCGTCAGCATTTCGGCATCGCTGGGCAAAATGGAAGAGGACCAGAAGGACCAGTATACCGATATTCAACCGGGTGATGATCTTCCCGTCATTATCGCCAATATTTCCCGCAATAACATCAAATCGATCGAAGATACGATTAGCGTCATCAACTGGAACGAGATCGCCCGAGCGGTAAAAGTGCTCCGGGAAAGCACCCGAATTGTTTTTTTCGGAATCGGCGCCTCCGGACTGGTATGCATGGATGCAGAACAGAAATTCTCGCGCATCAACAAAATGTGCCATGCTTACACGGACGGGCATAGCCAACTGACGGCCTCCACGCTGCTCGATAAGGGCGACGTGGCGTTCTTCGTGTCGAACTCCGGCGATACAGCGGAAATCCTGGACGCGCTCGAAATCGCCCGCAGAAACGGAGCCACGACGATCGCCTTGACGAAATATAACAAAAGCGAACTGGCGGATAAATCGCAAATCGTGCTCAACATCTCTACTCCAGAGATTACGATGCGAAGCGGGGCTATGGGCTCGCGGATCGCCATGCTCACCATCATCGATGTCTTGTTCGCCGGCGTGGCCAGCGCCGAATATCAGAAGGTCCAAAAGTATTTGTCAAAAACGCATAGCATCTTGGCAGGGAAGCGCCGGAAATAGGTGCTTTTCCGGATGAGACGCCGCCATTGAGCGGCGTTTTTTTTATTGGAATAAAAAACACAATATTATATTTTATTTTGAAATATTATTTCAAAATATATTGACGAAGTCGTTCGCGAGACCTTAAGCTTATTTCATATAATTACGGCTAGGTTGGTCAGGAAGATCATCATACGGAAGAAATGATCGACACCAACAAAACAGGGCGGAGAATGCATATGAACGAGTACCTTGCGGGATTGACGACGGAGCAGACAAACCGGGATACCGTGACGATCGACGAAAGTTCTACGGAGCAGATTCTGCGTTTGCTCAGCCAAGAAGATGCCAAGGTTCCGACTGCGGTCGCGGAGGAGATCCCGCAAATCACGGAAGCGGTTGAACTTCTGCATCAAGCGCTCAAAAACGGAGGACGAATGTTCTACGTCGGCGCGGGAACGTCGGGAAGGCTTGGCGTGCTGGACGCCTCGGAATGCCCTCCGACATTCGGGGTCGATCCCGAATTGGTTCAAGGGTACATCGCGGGCGGGGACAATGCGCTTCGGACTGCCGTCGAAGGATTCGAAGACAATGCGGAGGCGGGGGCGGAACTGATCGAACGTTGCGGCGTGACACATCGCGACGTCGTCATCGGCATCTCGGCCAGCGGCGGCGCGGAGTTCGTCATCGCGGCACTGAAGAAAGCAGGAGAGATTGGCGCGGCGACGATTGGCGTAGTGAATAACAAGCGTACCAAGCTGGAAGCTTTCTGTGACATCTGCATCGCCCCCGTCGTCGGTCCTGAGGCGGTCATGGGGTCTACGCGGCTCAAGGCGGGCACCGCCCAGAAGCTGGTCTTGAATATGTTGACGACCGCTACGATGGTGAAACTCGGCAAGGTTTATAATAACTTGATGGTAGACTTGAAGCCCAGCAACCAGAAGCTGGAGGCTCGGTCGATCCGGATTGTGCAAATTGCCACCGGAATCAATGCTGAGGGTGCTGCTGCGGCTTTAGAGAAGGCCTCCATGAATTGCAAGCTCGCGATTATGATGATCGAAACCGGACTTTCAGTTCCGGAAGCGCAAGCGGCGCTTGATCTGAGCGAGGGCAACATCAAAGCCGCGATCCGGGTGCGACGTTCATAGGCTCATTCCGACGAAATACGTAGGTGAGGGGAGATGGATATCATGATGCTTTCGACATGGGAAGACCGGTTTACGCAAGCCGTCCTTTCATTGTGGAATGCGGAAGCGGTCCGGGAAGGTTACAAGGAGTTGACTGACCGGAGCTTCCGGCAGATTTTCCGGGCCAGCCCCTACTTCGATCCGGAAAATACGTTCGTGCTGCTCGATGGCAGCGAAGTGAAAGGGTTCGCAAGCGGCTGTTCGGGGGATGATCTGCCGATCGGGGACGTTGCGGGGTACATCACCTGCATCGTGCTGGCAGCGGAAAGCTCCACGGAAGAGAACTTCGCGGTTATGCTGGAAGCATTGGAGCAGCGTTTTCGGACGCTCGGCAAGAAGCAAGCGGAGGTGCTGTTCTTCAACCCGATGAGGCTGCCCTGGTATATCCCGGATACGCCGAAGCATGAGCACAACAATGCGCCGGGCGTGCCGGTCGACGGCGCGTTGTTTCCGATTCTGCTGGGCCGCGGCTATCATGAACGTGCCCGGCAAGTAGCCATGTATTTACCGCTTGCGGACTTCGTTGTGCCGGAGGAGTGCCAAGCGAAGGAAGTAAAGGCGCTTTCCGAAGGATACGTCGTGGGGCTGCTCGATCCGGACTCCGTTCGCGATGTGTCGGGTATGTTGGATCGATTGAATAATTCCCTGTGGTCTGAAGAAATCCCGCGATGCCTCCGGGACGAGGTGCCAGTCGTGCTTGCGGCTTGCCGGGGGCAAGCCGTTGGATTTGCCGGGCCGGTCATCCGTCAAGAGAACGGTCGAGGGTATTTTACCGGCATGGGCGTTCATCCTGAGCACGAGGGACACGGACTGGGCTCCCTGCTGTTTTACAAGCTCTGTGAAGCGTTCCAGGACATTGGGACGGAATATATGTCATTGTATACTGGTGAAACAAACCCGGCCAAGCTTATTTACGAGAAGGCCGGGTTCCGGAGCGTCAGGAAGTTTGGCGTCATGAGAAGAGTACTTGAACGATGAGCGCCGAAGCCTTCCTGATTCCGGAGGAATCGCCTGGTTCGTTGATCTGAGCTGAAAGCCATCTGCCACAAGGCTGTCCTGAAGCGTGTTCACACTGCTGCCGACAGCCTTTTATCGTGCGGGGGACAAGAGGATGTCCCCGTCATTATTCTGCGAGGAGGTCACGCGCATGGTCATGGTCCGCAACGGAATTGATAATATAGAATCCTCCGCCCATTTGCTGCGGGGCAAACGTCTGGGCTTAATCACGTCTCCGTCGGGATTGACGCAAGATTTCATTTCCTCGATCGAGATATTGCGCAATCGGTTCCATCTCGCCGCCCTATTCTCGCCGGAGCACGGGGTACGGGGCGATCGGGACGCCGGAGAACTGGTAGACACCTACGTAGATTCGGTCACCGGCGTTACGGTTTACAGTCTATACCGCAAAGATTCCAATCGCCTGACGTCCGAGATGCTCGACCAAGTGGACATGGTCTTGTACGATATCCAGGACGTGGGCTCGCGATATTATACCTTTATTTATACGATGCTGTATGCGCTGGAAGATTGCGCGAAAGCCGGCAAGCCTTTCGTTGTGTTCGATCGAGTCAACCCGCTGGATGGCGTGAAGGTGGAGGGCAACGTACAGAAGCCGGGATACCTGTCCTTCGTCGGCAACTATCCGCTTGCGGTGCGTTACGGTCTGACGGCAGGAGAAGTCGCTACGATGGCGAATGAGGAAATGGGCTGGAATGCCGATCTGCACGTCGTGCGCTGCGACGGTTGGGAGCGCGGCATGTTGTTTCCGGACACCGGACGTAAGTGGGTGCATCCATCCATGGGGATTCCGAGGTTCGAGACGGCGCTGCTGTATCCCGGCACCTGTCTGTTCGAGGGAACAAACCTGTCGGAGGGGCGTGGCACGACGTTCCCGTTCGAAATGATCGGGGCTCCCTACGTCGATCCGGAACGATTGGCGGATGCAATGAACCACCATGCGCTGTCAGGCGTTCGCTTCCGGCCGGTTTATTTTAAACCGACGGCCTCGAAGCATCAAGGCGAGCGCTGCGGAGGCGTACAGTTGTACGTGAATGACGTCCGCGCCGTGATGCCCGTCGAGACGGGCGTCACGCTGCTGGACACGATCAGGCAGATGTTCGAAGAGTTCGCGTTCTTGCCTCCGATGAAGGAAGGCGCGCGGCCGTTCATCGACCTGCTGTGCGGCGACCGGCTATATCGGGATGAGTCGCTTGAACTTCCTGCGCTGTTGGAACAATTCCGGGAAGAAAGCCAGGCGTTCGCAGAACGCAAGGGACGCTATCACCTCTATTAATTCCCGTATTCAAGTCGACTCCGACTGGACCAATTACCCTGGCTCCGCTGGGACAAGGATGTGAAGTCCATATGAAATACGCGGCAGGCTTAGACGGAGGCGGCACGAAAACCGCCGTCGTCATCATGGACAAGGAAGGTCGGACGGTTCGCCGGTTCGATTTCGGAGCTATCAATTACAACGGTCAAGACGAGGCTAGCATTCGCGGGACGTTCCGTGAAATTATTGCGGAGCTGGCGAAGGCGTGTGGCGGGCTGGAACACTGCGCGCACGTCGGCATCGGAGCTGCGGGCATCAGCAATCCGTCGGTGCCGGCCCGGATGACCGCCGCGATTCGGGACTGTGGATTTACAGGCGGCCTCACGATCGTAGGGGATCAGGAGACTGCGTTGTATGGAGCGCTGGAGCAGGATAACGGATTGATCGTCATCGCGGGTACCGGATCTATTTGCTATGGAAAAAACGAGTCGGGACTATCCCATCGAACTGGCGGTTTCGGGCATCTGATCGATGACGAAGGCAGCGGCTACAACATCGGTCGGGACCTGCTCGCTGCCGTCGTTCGGGCCTATGACGGCCGGGATCAGGCAACGGTCATTACCCGGATGGTGTTCGATCGGCTCGGCTTGGAGTCGATTGGGGAACTTGTCGGCTTCGTCTATGATCGGAATCGGAACAAGCAAGAAATTGCCGCATTGGCGCCGATCTTATCCGAGGCTTGCGAGCAAGGAGACCCGGCCGCCATGCATATCGCCGTTCGGAGCGCGCAATCGCTGGTCGGGCTTGTTGTCCCGGTCGCGGAGAAGTTGTCCTTGAGAAAAGGGACGCTGGCCATGGCCGGCAGCGTGCTTCTTCATAACCCCCGCGTTCAGGAAACGTTCCGGAGTCATCTTGCCCGGCGTTATCCGGATATGTCTTGCATGCATCCGAAACGGGACGCAGCGGCGGGCGCCGCCATGATGGCGTTAAGCATCATGAATGAAGCCATTCCGCCATTTGTATAGCTTGTCAATTAGCCGAAAGGAAATAAGGAGTTAAAATTTCAAAAAAAATAAAAGGTATTGAAATAAAATTTCATATCGAATATGATTTTAATGTAACCGCTTACGTAATGATTATCATCCATTAGTGCATTGCGTCGACACTTATATCCGGGAGTATATTCTGCCAAGTTTAAGGGGGACGGAGGGAGGATGGCGAGCGCAGACAAGTTTCAGCAGATGGGAATTGATGAAGAGCGCCTTGAAGCAGCCTGGAGATTACTGGACAGTGAAGTCGAACAAGGCAGGATTCCCGGCGGGACCGTGCTTGTACTAAGGCGAGGCATGACGGCTGCTCACGCGGCTGGATACTCGCTGATCGACGGAGAGACGCGAATTTCCGCCACTGCGGATACGGTATACGACTGTGCGTCGCTTACGAAAGTTGTCGTTACGCTGCCGCTCGTTTTGCAGCTGATCGAGCAGGGAATGCTCGCGCTTGGAGACAGGGTATCCGCTTATTTTCCGGCATTCTCCGCCAATGGAAAGGGCGAAGTGACAGTGCGTCAGCTGCTTACTCATACTTCCGGAATGGCGGCGTATCGCGATTTCTATTCACACGGACTTGCGCCTGACGAAATAATGGCTGCGATCTGTGCCGATCCGCTCGTTTGCGAACCGGGTACGAAGGTCGTGTATAGTTGTTTGGGGTATATCGTGCTCGGGCGTCTCGTTTCGCAATTGCTTGGAATGTCGCTGGATCGGGCGGCGGAAAACCTCATATTTCGGCCGCTTGGCATGACTAGCAGCTGTTTCAACCCGCCGGAGTCGTGGAAGCCGCACATTGCCGCGACGGAGTACGATCCGGCGCTCGGAACGTTCAGATGGGGGCGGGTGCATGACGAGAATGCCTATGCGCTTGGAGGTGTCAGCGGCAATGCCGGCCTGTTCTCCACCGCTGCCGATCTGGCACGCTGCGCTGCCGTTTGGCTGGATCGCGGAGGGTTCTTGATTTCCCGTGCTGCGGTAGAGGCGGCCTTGCGCAACGATACGATTCATCTGGCGGGAGCAGCCCGGGGGCTCGGCTGGGTGCTGCATGGCGACCCGAGGGATGCATCGGGCGATTTGTTATCCGCGCGCAGCTATGGGCATACCGGATTTACCGGCACGAGCCTGTGCATAGACCCGGCGCGCGACTTAGCGGTTATCCTGCTCACCAATAAGGTGCATTTCGGCCGAGGCAGGTCGATTGCCGGCTTTGCCGCACGCGTGCATAACGCGATTGCGGCATCGCTGACGGATTAGCCTGTAAGAGAAGTAACGTCATCCGGTTAGATGCGATGCTTGTCATGAAATCAATTCCTCTAAACGAAAGGGGCCGATAATGGTGACGGAACACAAAACGCATATATTGGCAATCGGCGGACATGCGGGGGATATGGACTTGACGGCGGGGGCTGTCATCGCCAAGTATACCCAAGAAGGGCATCGGGCGACTTTCCTGCATTTGACGCCGGGAGAGAAAGGGCACCCGCGGCTGACTCCGGTCGAATACGGGAAGCAGAAGATCGAGGAAGCGCGGCGGTTCGCCGAAATCGTCGGTGCGGACGTTCGTTTCATGTCTTACAAAGACGCCGAACTGCCCGTGCATGACGAAGTGAAATACCAGGTGGCGGACATCATCCGCGAGATAAAACCGGATATGATTATCACGCATTGGAAAGGCAGCATTCACAAGGACCATTCGAATACGTACGACATCGTGAATGATGCTCGCTTCTATGCCGGGCTGAAAACGATCGAGCGCGATCTCCCGGCCCACTGGGTAGGCAAATTATATTACGCGGACAACTGGGAAGATCCGTACGACTTTCATCCGGAAGTGTTCATCGATATTCCCGACGATGCTTACGAAACCTGGGTCAAAGCAATGAAAGTGTACGCTTATGCGCGCGGAGAGACTTACGGGTTCCCGTTCATCGATTATTATAAGGCATTGACGATCGTTCGAGGCGCGCCCGTCAACCTGAAGCGGGCACAGGCGTTCGCTGTACCGCGGGGCGAATTAAATCGGGTCGGGCAGTATTTGTGAATAGGTTGTAGAAATGCAGCGACTATGCGTTTTGAAAACTCGGCTCGCGCTGTTGCAATAAATGGAAAATAGCTTGATTATCGATTGTTGTTCGTATATATTCATTCTTATAACACGATACGTAATGTAACTTAACATGAATGTATCGTGACCTACAAGCGTTTATCTCCCGCACGATCCATCATCATTCTCCTAACGGTTCTCTCTCCCTCCAAGGCTTCATTCAACCAGCAATTTCTGCGCCGACAAATTCCATAACTACGGTTCATCGCTTTGTTTACGGGATCGCATCTCATTCGACTGCGAGGAGGCTGACTTATTTGCGGAAAAAGCGACGGTTTAGCAAAGATGATTCCGAATTAGCACTGCTGGCTTTGCCTACTGCATTATGGTTTCTTGCCTTCTGCTACATACCGATGTTCGGGGTCATTATTGCCTTTAAACAGTACAGGCCCATGGCGGGTCACGGATTTATCGGAAGTTTGCTGAAGAGCAAATTCGTAGGCATCGACAATTTCAAATTTCTCTTTATGACCCCGGATGCCTGGATCATGTTCCGAAATACGATTTTATACAATGTTGTTTTTATTCTATTGGGCACCGTTATCACGGTCGCGTTAGCTATCATGATGACCCAACTGCATTCCAAAAGGATGCGGAAATGGTCACAGACCGCTATGTTTCTTCCGCACTTCCTTTCCTTTGTAGTGGTAAGTTATTTTGTATTTGCTTTCCTAAGCTCCGAAAACGGCCTGGTCAGCAACATAATGGAACACTATGGTAAAGAAGAAATTCAATGGTACATGGAGCCGAAATACTGGCCTTATTTTCTGGTATTCGTCTATCTTTGGAAATCGATAGGGTATGGCATGGTCGTCTATTTAGCCAGCATATCCGGAATCGATGAATCCTTGTACGAAGCCGCTATCATCGATGGCGCCTCGAAAAGGCAACAGGTTAGATTCATCACGTTGCCGATGTTGCAGCCGATCATCATCATCTTGTTTATTCTAGCGATTGGACGTATTTTTTCCAGCGATTTCGGTTTATTCTATCAGGTTCCGCGTAACTCGGGTCCGCTGGTCGATGTCACGCAAACCATTGATGTGTACGTGTACAAAGCGCTTACGGGTCTCAACAATATCGGATTTGCTTCCGCAGCCGGCGTGTTACAGTCGGTGTGCGGCCTGATCGTTATTCTGGCAGCCAACTGGGTCGTGAAGAAAATAAACGCCGAAAATTCGCTATTTTAAGCCGAAAGAAGGGATATGAATGCAAATTAGTCGGAGAGATTTGAGCGCAATGGAGAGATTCAACCGTGTATCCATTCCGACGAACATCATCTTCACTTTAGTGTTTATCGTCCTTGCGTTGATGTGCGTCATTCCACTTCTATTTGTCGCTATTATTTCTCTCTCGTCCAGCGAGTCTATACAGAAAATAGGCTATAGCTTCTTTCCGAAGCAGTGGTCGTTTGATTCATACACCTATTTGTGGCATGAGCGCAGATCCATCGGCAGTGCAATTTTTGTCTCGATCTTTGTTACGGTGGCCGGAACAATTATAGGTCTGTTTCTCAATGCAGCCATGGGTTATGTGTTATCCCGTCCAACCTTTAAATTGAAAAAGTTTTTTACGATTTATATCTTCATTCCTATGTTATTTGGCGGCGGCCTGGTTCCGTCCTATCTGGTCAATACCCAGATGCTGCACCTTACGAACACCTATTGGGCTTTGATTTTGCCTCTTGCCGTATCTTCTTTTTACATCATCATTATCCGGACTTTCTTTCAAACGACGGTCCCTGACTCCGTTATTGAATCTGCCAAGATTGACGGTGCGAGTCAATTGAGAATTTTCTTTAACATTGTCCTGCCCATCTCTCTGCCCGTGCTGGCAACCATAGGATTATTTCTTTCTTTTGGTTATTGGAATGATTGGTTCACCGCGTTGCTGTACATACAGTCCAGCCATCAGGATTTATATCCGTTGCAATATGTACTGATCAGCATAGAGAAAAACATGGAGTTTCTGAGCCGCAGCGCCCAGTACCTGTCAGCGGGCAGCTCGACCGCCGAACTTCCAACCGAATCCATGCGTATGGCGATCGTCATGCTCGTAGTGGTTCCGATTGCCCTTTCCTATCCGTTCTTTCAGAGATATTTTATCTCTGGCTTAACGATTGGAGCAGTGAAGGGATAGGCTTCAGAAGAAGATATACCCGGAATATTCCGGCAAATATAATGAGGAGGGTATCTATGAAAAAGAAAGCATTAGCTCTGTCATTGGCATGCGGTTTGATCGCAGTAGCGGGGTGCGGCAGCAATAATAACGCTGATAATTCTGCTAATTCAGATGGCGGTTCGAAGAATGGGAAAGATCCTGTAGAGTTGATCTGGATTATGGGCGACCCAGGCAAAGTTCCTGTCGATGAGGCCAAAGTCGAAGAAGCGCTCAACAAGATCTCCGTCCCGGCTATCAATGTCAAGGTGAAGACCGTTTACTATGATGATGCCAAGACGAAACTTGCCCTATCGTCCGGCGAGAAGTGGGATATGGTGTTTACTTGCGAATGGTTCAATAACTATGCCGTTCAAGCGCTGGCAGGCTATTTTGCGGACATCACCGACAAAGTGAAGAACTTGACCCCGGCACTTTATGAGACCATGCCTCAAGTGGTATGGGATGGCGCTAAAGTAAACGACAAGATTTATGCCATTCCGGTCAAGAAGGACTATGCCGCGGAAATTTACTGGCGCTTCGATAAGGCTCTGTTCGTAGATGACTTGAAGATGACAGTCAATGATAAAATGGATTTCTTTGATATCGAACCTTTCCTCAAGGCTGCAAAGGATGCGAATACAGCCGGCGATGCAGCTGCAAAAGATGCGGAATATCCGTTGAAGCTGACTAAGGCCGGGTTTGCGGGAATAGCTAGCAGCTTTGACATGATTAATAACGATGCCATGATCGGAATTCCATATTCCGCGATCGGAACAGCCGACGAAAACAAAATCGTGGTCACGTATGAGCATCCTGATCTTACCAACCGTCTTACAGCGCTGCACAAATGGTACGAGGCCGGATACATCAACAAGGATGCAGCTACCGTTGACGATGTAGGCAAATATTCTGCCATCAAGAATGGCCAAGGCTTCTATGGAGCGGATGCGATCTGGTCCGGCGGCGACGGGTACACGCAGTTAATTTCCAAATACAGCGGCCCGTACCTCTCTACCGCTTCCATCCGCGGTTCGATGAATGCGATTAATGCGAACTCCAAGCATATCGACGAAGCGCTCAAGCTTCAAGAATTGATCAACACCAATCAAGAATATCGGGACATTCTCCGTTATGGTATACCGGGCGTACATTGGAATAAGAATGATGAAGGTCTTGCCGTTCGGACGCAAGCTGGCCGTGATAACTATGCGCCATGGGCATTCTCCCAAGGTTCTTACTCTCTGAGCACGGTAGAGGCCGCTGACGGAGTCAAAGTAGACCCCAAAATGTGGAATGTCATTTTCGATAGTTATAAGGATCTGAAAGCTACGAATTCGATCGGCTTTGCTTTCGATATTTCCAAAGTATCTGCACAGGTCGCTGCCGTCAAAGTTGTTGCAGATAAGTACACAGTCGGACTTAATACCGGAACGCTTGATCCCGCGACTACATTGCCGAAGATGATGAAGGAACTGGAAGCGGCGGGCATCAGAGCTGTTCAGAAAGAAGCCCAGACACAGTATGATGCTTACGTTGCGGGTAAAAAGTAAACAGGTCCTCATACGAATACGATAGAACCATGCATTTTGGAGCAGATTGCCGCGGCAATTTGCTCCATTTTTCGTTATGCACACGGGTTGCAGGATAGTTGAATCTCTTGAAGAATATTGTAAATCGGTATAAGCTCGTACATGAGCGGCTGATATCCCCATGTCCGCGGCCGCCGGACGATGTTTCAAATGATGCACGAGGATGAGCCGGTGCTGCTGAAGAGAAGAAGATTGGGTCTATATGGCCAGCGCAATTTATTAACGATAGGAAGGAGTGGGCATGAAATGTCCGTATGTATAATCCGGAATGTCCGTTTGTTGAGTGAAACCGAGCCGGTATGGAGCGATGTCCTCATCCGGGATGGTCAAATAACCGAAATTTGCCATGATCGCGAAGATCGTTTTGCTGCCTGCGAATCGGGAATGGAAGTCGACGGCAAAGGCCAATTGCTCATTCCGGGCATGATCGATGTCCATATTCACGGCGCAGACGGATTCGATATGATGGACGGTACGCTTCAAAGCCTGGAAGCGGTATCCCATGCCTGCGCCAGAACAGGATGCACGTCATTCTTGGCGACTTCCGTATCCTCCTCGATGGATGACCTGATGGGCATGCTGTCCAGCGTTTCCCGGTTCATCGGGAAGGAACAAGGAGCTCGAATCGCAGGCGTACACATCGAAGGCCCTTATCTGAATGCGAAGCGCAAAGGCATGCAGAACGAACGTTACTTGCGACATCCGAATGTGGATGAAATGAAGGCGATTCTTGAGAATGCGGGGCAGTTAATCCGCATGGTGACCTTGGCGCCCGAACTTCCCGGAGGCATGGAGATGGTCTCGTTCTTGAAGGAACAAGGCATCGTCGTCTCCGTGGCCCATTCCGACGCAACGTATGAGGAGGCTCGGCAAGCGTTTCAATGCGGGGCAAGCCATGTGACCCATTGCTTCAACGGCATGCGTCCGATCCATCACCGAGAGCCGGGAGTCGTTGTTGCCGCTTTTGAAGAAGACCATGTGAGCGTTCAAGCCATCGTTGACGGCGTTCATCTTCATCCCGCGATCGTACGCATGCTTTACCGCGAGAAGGGGGCCGATAAGATGGTGCTTATTACCGATGCGCTTCAAGCCATGGGGTTAGGGGATGGCAGCTATCTTTTCGGTGGTCATCGGGTTACGGTTTCGCAAGGCGTCGCTAAGCTTGAAGATGGCACGCTTGCTTCCAGTACGGTAACAATGAATGAAGCTTTGGCCAAAACCGTTCAAGCCGGGATCCCTTTGAAGGACGCTGTCCGAATGGCAACGGAGACACCGGCAACCGTGCTAGGCATGACCCGCAAAGGCAGAATCGCACCAGGAATGGATGCGGATCTTGTACTGATGGATGATTGTTTCAACGTTTTATGGACCATGGTGGATGGGGAAATCGTCTATCGCTGCGTAAGATGACATTTCACGTTGCAGCGGACAAAATAATGACTAAGACCTCTCCTTCAGCGGCAGAAGGAAAGGTCTTTATTTGCATATTCGGGCATGAGCCGGCGTAATTACCGATAACTGCAAACCCGCTGAAACGGAATAAACCGAAACGTTTCGCGTCTATATAAATATTTTACCGTACTTTTACCGTTGGTTTGGTATACTAACCTATTATTTCGCATGTAGGGGCGGTGGGCGTTAAGGTGAATATTTTGCTGGCGGAAGATGATAAGAAGCTCGGCAAGCTTGTCAAATATATGCTGGAGAAGAAAGGCGGCTATCACGTCGATTGGGTGGAGAACGGCGAGGACGCGCTCGATTATGCCCGCGGCTCGGCCTATGACGTGCTCATCCTGGACTGGATGATGCCGCTCATGGACGGCGTAGACATCTGCAAGCGGCTGCGGAGCGACAATTACGGACATGCCATCATCCTCTTGACGGCCAAGGACTCGCTGCAAGATAAAATCTTCGGTCTCGATGCAGGAGCGGACGACTATCTGACGAAGCCTTTCGAGATGGACGAGCTGCTCGCCCGGCTTCGCGTGCTGGCACGGCGGAATTTCGCCCCGAGGCAGTCGGATATCGTGACGTTCCGGCGGTTCAAGCTTAATCGAACCTCGCACCAGCTATCGCGGGACGGCGCGGAGGTTCCGCTTAGCCCAAGGGAATATCAGCTGCTCGATTTCTTCCTGCAGAATACCGGCAACGTGCTGACGAGAGAGGCGATTCTCGATCGCATCTGGGGGATCGGCAGCGATGTCTCCTATAAGAACGTGGATGTTACCGTGAAGATGCTTCGGGACAAGCTGGACGATTCCGGGGAAGAGCCCGTCATTCAGAGCATCAGGGGGGTAGGCTACCGGTTTGAAATGGACGCTTAGAAAAGGGAAGAAACGCGACCTGTTCCAATACACGCAGAGGAAGCTCACGGTTACCTATACGTGGCTCATCATTCTGTTTCTAGCGTTATTCTCGGTCATCGTATCGATTTTCTTCATCTTCATGGGGTACCGGGAGCAGAGCAATTCGCTTCGCGCGACCATGTATGCGACGCAGGACGGCCGTGTCGTCATTCCGGATTTGGAGAACAGCACCAGCGATGATTTGTACTTCTTCTACGTGCTGGATAAGAGCGGTCAAGTGCTGGCTCAAAGCAAGGCAATCCCTGAGCTTGGCGACCGCAATTTGGCGCAGATCGAGAAGTGGCGCCCGGACGGCGATTCATTCCGTTTGCGCTGGCAGCCCGAACAGGAGCAGCGCTATGGGGAGCTTATGATCCGGACCGGCGACCGTCTGCTCTTCATAGGCGCGCATCGGATCATGACGACGAACGGGGCTGCTACGATCTATGCCGCGAAGGATGTCACCTTTTACTGGGATATTCTCCGCAATCTGCTCATCGTGTTCATGATGATCCTGATTGTTTTCATCATCGCAGCCGTGAAGCTCAGCTCCTCGATGTCCAAGAAAGCGATGGTTCCGATACAGCAGTCCTTCAAGCAGCAGCAGCAATTTCTGGCGGATGCTTCCCATGAACTGAGGACGCCGCTCAGCATCATGAACACGTCCCTCGATGTGATCGAGCTGGAGAACGGGGATACCATAACGCCGTATTCGAAGGAAGTCGTAGCGGATATGAAGGAAGAGATTGGCCGGATGACCCGCATGGTACAGCATCTGCTGCTGCTTGCCCGGTCGGACGCAGGCTCGGTCGAGTTCGAGATGGGCGCGTTCGACATTGTGCCGAAGCTCCGCCAATGGGTGCTTGCCTTCGAAGGGGTTGCGCAGAAGAAGGCGATCACGCTGCGGAAGATGCTGCCGGATACGCTGACCGTGAAGGGCGATCCGGAGAAGCTGAAGCAGCTGGTTTATATCCTGCTGGATAACGCGATCAAGTATACGCCCGAAGGAGGCAAGGTTGACGTCGGCCTTGACCCTAACCCGAGGCAATGGCGAATCATTGTCCGGGACAGCGGCATCGGCATTGCCGAAGCGGATCAGCCGCGCATCTTCGACCGTTTCTACCGGGTCGAGAAGCATCGTTCGCGCGAGGAAGGCAGCGCGGGGCTCGGACTCGCGATCGCGAAGCAAATCGTGATCGCCCATCGGGGCTCGGTTGTGCTCGAGAGCATGCCGGGGAAGGGAAGTACCTTCTCGGTCGAGTTTCCGGCGTAGCGGTAGAAGCAGGCGAACGGCCCTTTCTCTCGGGAAGCCGAAGAGGAAGGGATTTTTTGTGCCCGGCGATAAGAACGGATAAGTTTCGCTTTCTTTACCGTACTTTTACCATTCAACATTATAGTTGGTACCGTAGAGACAAGAACACTGATCTGAAAGGATGATTCAAGCGTGAGACGCATTAGACCTTGGGTGAAAAAAACGCTGCTCGTAACCGTCATCGCCGTGGCTGTCGGTGCAGGCTTAAGTCTGGCGGCGGAGAGGCACGACCGTGCGGATTTCAAAGTGGTGAAGGTTAGCCAGGAGTTTCATGGCAGGCCTGCCGGCGACATGAAGGTCGAGATGAGGGGCGGCGAAGGCAAGACCGTGCCGGCTCCAGGCATAGATGCGGCCGTACCGGTTCCGCCGGTGCCGGAACAAGCGCCGTTGCTTAAAGCAGGCGGCATGCACATCGAGCGGGAGCATGAGCATGGCATTGGTCCCGGCGTAGCGGTAGGCGGAGCGATTCTGATCGCCTTGTTATTGGCGATCTGGATGAGCAAGCGAAGCAGACGGCCGAGAGCCGCGGACGGGGCCAACGCGCTTGCCGGCATCCCAAGCGCATCGGACTTCCTGGATCAATGGGAAATGCAGCAAAATCATACGAAGGAGTCGAAGTAAGATGGGTATCTTCAAACGTGTCAAAGATGTGTTTCTGGCCGAAACGAACGGGCTGATCGATAAGTGCGAGAAGCCGCTCAACATGGTCAATCAATATATGCGGGAATTCACCGTCGAGCTGGAGAAGGGGCAGCAGGCGCTGGCGCGCCAACTGTTCATTGAGAAGCGGCAAGCCGCGCTGATCGCGAATGCCGAGTCGGCGGTCGAGAAGCGGGAACGCCAAGCGAAGCTTGCGGTTGCCCAAGGCGAGGACCAGATCGCGAAGCTGGCGCTGCAGGAGAAGCTGCTGCAGGAGAAGAAGCTGGCCGTCTACCGCGAGCAGTACGCCGCGATCCAAGAACAATCGAAGGTGCTCGAGGAGCGCATCGCCCAGCTGCTGGTGCAATCGGAGGAGTACAATCACCGCCGGCTGCTGCTCGAATCCCGGGTTAACGTGGCCAGCTCCCTGAAGGAGCTGAACCAGAGCGTCGTATCGTTTCAGACGGACGGCATCGTCAGAGGGTTTGCCCGCGCGGAGGAGAAGGTGATGATGATCGAGGCGGAGCTTGAGGCCATGAATCATTTCAATGCGCCGGCCAAACGGTCCGCGCCGCAGTATCTCGATCCGACGTTAACGGCGGAAATCGAAGCGTCGCTGGCAGAATTGAAACAGCAGCCGTCAGCAGAATAATAGCGGATCGGGCAGCTTGGCGCATACGCCATAAGTCTAAGCAAGCGTTATCGATGCGCGGTAACAGAAGCGATAGAATTACAAACAAAACCGGCAGCCGTGCTGCCGGTTTTGTTATGTCTGCTTGCCGCGAGGATAAATGATTCATGGCACTTGTCCAATCCAATCGCGTGCAGTTCCATATCATATAGAAACATAGCGATAGGATTGGAGTGAGACGCGAGCATGCCGATTTATAGGCCAAGCAATATGCAAGGCGGCGCGGGATCATCGGGTATTGTTTTATTTAACGGCAATCCGCCGACCATCATCATGGAATGGGGACATTACATTACGGATAGCGTCAGTTTGCTATCTATTCAAGGCGGCGCCCTGGTCGGCAACAGCGCTGTGGAAACGATCGTTGTAACGTTCCGGATCCTGGTCGATCAATCCGTCGTCCAAGAATATTCCGTTCGATTAGCGGCGGGAACGTATACGAGCGCGTTCTTCGGGGCCGAAGTGCTGAATGCCGACGCAGGGCATCGTGTTTGTCGGATCACGGCGCAGCTCACGACGGGAGTATCGGGAGATACGGCATTCATATCCTCGAGGCAAGTTACGTCGATCTCCGGAACGGGCGTTTAATCGTCCGCTAAGGGCTTGATATACCAAGCGTCGCAAGCAAAATGCTCCGAGCCGGCAAGCGGAGCCTCGAGCGGCACGAAGCCGTGTTTGACGTAAAACCGATTCGCCGCGATCATGTTGCTCAATGTCTCGAGGTAGCACTGCTGGTAATGAAGACGCGCAAATGACAATGCGGTGTCTAACAACGTTGCCGCAATTCCCGTTCCTCTGCTGCTTGTCAGCAAGTACATCTTTTGCAGCTCGCATACTTCGGCGGAATCCGCAAAGGGAGAGATGCCGCATCCCCCGACGACCTCTCCGTCCTGTTCAACGACCCAGTACGCTTGTCCTTCGGCGGTATAGAAATCGGCAAGACGGCTTAAACTGTCGTCCTCCCAAGCCAGACCCTCCCTGTTTCCTCCAAATTCAATCAGGCATTCCCGAATAATGCGTTCGATGATCGCGTTGTCCTTGGCTTCTATGGGTCGAATGAGCAATGAAATAACCTCCTCTTCTCTAAGCTTCATCATAAACCAGATGGATGATAAATCTCAAAGCAAAGCGTGCGGCGGATGATCGAAATTCGCAAGACGAACGGGCAGGAGAACGTCATCGCATTGTCAAAGAATACTAGTATTGAAACTAATAGGAGGGTTAGTTTGAACTTCTATGTCGTACGACATTGCAAAGCACTCGGACAATCGCCCGCAGCGAAGCTTACGGACGAAGGGTACAAGCAAGCGGTGAGGCTCGCTGAATGGCTATCGGATAAGAAGATCGAACGTATTATTTCCAGCCCTTATGATCGGGCGATCCAGTCCATGATTCCTCTAGCGAGCCAATTAGCCATAACGGTAGATACGGATTTGCGCTTGGCTGAAAGAGTATTATGCGCGGAAGATCATCCCCGTTGGCGCGAAATGCTACGCAGCTCGTTTCTGGACCTTGACCTGCGTTACGAAGGCGGGGAATCGAGCAGGGCGGCTATGATGCGCGCGGCTGCGGTTGTCGATGAATTAAGAAGCAGCGGACATGCCAACGTCGTCCTCGCTACGCACGGCAACCTAATGACCTTGCTGCTAAAGGTTTACGATCGCGATCGATTCGGTTTTGAACAATGGGCCGCCTTAACGAATCCGGATGTGTTCCATCTTGAATTTCAAGAAGATTTACCGGTGATACGGCGGGAATGGCTGGATTAATTCCATCTACATAGCAGCAACAAAATATTAATCAATTCGAATAGGAGTGAGCGAACATGTTTTTCGTCAATGCCCGTGCGATCGTAGAGCGTATCCGCGAAGGGAAAACCGAGATCATCATTCAGACGCGCAACAAGCCGGGTGAACCGAAGCAACTGGAGCTGCCGGGGGGCCAAATCGAGATGTTCGAGTCGTTAACGGACGCACTGCGCCGCGAAGTGAAGGAAGAAACGGGTCTCGATGTCACTTGGATCGAAGGGGAAGATACGCGTATCGATACGCAAGGGATCAATCCGGAAGTCGTTGTCGAATGCGTGCGGCCCTTTGCCGCATACCAGACGATCAGAGGCGGAATCGATTCGGTCGGTTACTACTTCGTTTGCAGGGCGGAAGGCGAATTGCTCAAAGAAGGCGACTGTGCGCAAAATCCCCGCTGGATCGCAATTGATGAGCTGGCTGAACAACTACATCGAGATCCGCTGCAGTTTCTTAACATCGACTGCGCTGCCATCAAGTTCTACTTGAAACATCGCGCAAATGTCGTACCGGTTGTCGAACTATAATTGCAGCCTGCGGTAATGCAATGGCTTCCGCCGAGCGGCGATGGTCAATCATACAAATCATCATCAGCGTTCATACGGACCTCGCTTACAGTCGCCCCCGCGACCGTAAGCGAGGTCTATTTGCTTGCGCATAAGCAGGTCGACGTCCCGGGAAATCAACGCAAGCCTAGCAATAAACCCGTCACAATTGAGACCTTTGGCTTTTGCCGCAATTTTCAAATATCTCTATGATAGTGGAGACCATGGTTTTCATGCATTCATCAAGTTACTCATGGCCGGACCGTCGTATAAGGAGACGTCCTGCTCGCACGCGGTCGGCCTTCTGAGGAGGCGGCTGAAGTGAATACGATCTGGGCCATTCGAACAGGAATTCGGGATTTCGTCGCGCGCATCGTTGGCACTTACCAAGCGTTGATCATGAAATACCCGATCATTAAAAAGGCGTATATGATTTATTCCTGGTTGTCGCTCATCATGCTAATTGTAAGCTTGTTGTTCGTTGAAGAATCGCGTACCATGCTGGTTCAATATTTATGGTCGTTTTACGTGCTGCTGCAATTTTGGTTTCTGTGCCGAAGCAAGACGATCCCGTGGAAGCAGAGCGTTGTGTTCGTCTTGGCAGGCGTGTTTATTGTCGTTCCGTTGACGACGCTTACGGTTCATGCCTTCCACGCGCTCTTCGGAGGAAGAACATCGGATACGTGGTCCATGGCCTTCATCACGCCTATATTCGAAGAAACGTGGAAGCTTCTTCCGCTCGGGTTATTCCTGTTGTTCTCTCGCCGCGCTTCCGCTTTGAGCTTAAGCGATTATACGCTCATCGGCGCAGCGACCGGCGTCGGCTTTCAATTGATGGAGGAGCTCTCCCGAAGGTGGCTGAATTCCGGCGTTCTTGCGGACAAATATGGCTATAGCTTTACGATGTTAGGCGGAGAAACGATCCATTGGGATTTATTCTCCTTATTTCCAGGTCGTTTCGAACCAAGTCTGTTACCGACGCAAATGTCCGTCAGCCATCCCGTGCATACCGCCATGATAGCGCTTGCCTGCGGCATTGCCTTTCGTCTGCGGCCAAAACTGACGAATTGGGTTTTTCTGTTCCCGGGAGCGCTGCTGCTATGGTCGATCCTAGAGCACGCGGCGTACAACGGTCAATATAAGCTGCCCGAATGGGTGTTGCGGCTTAGTGATTGGACAGGCGATGGATATCGAACGCGGCCGATTTTTCTGACGATGCTGGCCTTATCGCTCGCAGCCGATTACTGGTCGCTGAATAAAGTGCGCCAACGCCTTCCGAAGCTGCCGAACGAGCTGTTTTTCAATCCGATATCCGAGCTATGGAACATGACGGCGGCCCTATTCCTGGACCGCGGGAAATTCGCTTATTGGCTTGGCTTCTACAGGGAACGGCGGGAGCTTGGGTTCAACTTGCTCTACGGAAACGAGGAAGCCGCCGGCATACAGGATCATGTCCGGGAACGGATGAAGCTCCTGTACCAGGTGCTTACCGGGCTTGCCGCGGTTTTGCTGGTTGTGTCCGTGTTCGCAGGCATGGATGCCTACTTCTCGGACGTCCACGCCTCGGGCGGCGATGGCCAAGCTTGTTTTGCCTGCATGTTCGATTCCTTGCAAAATTGGTGGGATCGGCTGTCATGGTACGAGCAAGGCGCGATCATCGTAGGCGCTCTTGCGTTAGCGCTGCTGTTCGTCGAGTTCTGGCCGGCGCTTGGCTTTGCGTTGACCGTGTCGGGGACCGCCGGCAGCGGACATGAGATTGCCGGTTATATCCGCGATCCCAAGAAGCTGTTGACGCCCGAAAATGCGTTCTCCGTAGCCTTAGGAGTTCTGTTAAGTCGAATTCCCTTCGGCAGAGCGCTCAAATGGCTGGGGAAGAAAGGGCGCCGCTACGCCCGGAAGCTCCTCGACAAACTGGGTTCCCGGAAGCCGGATATTGACGTGCCGGTCAAACCTCCCAAGCACGAAGGAAGCGGGCCCGGCAATCACGGGGAAGATCCCAAGAAACCGGATGACGATCCGCCGAACAAGGAGCATGCCGATGAAGAGACGAATCATGCAGCTCCAAGAACGCAGGCTGAATTAGATGAACTGGCAACGGATCCCGCAATCGGCAATCGTATAACGCCGAAGACGATCGCTGAACGCGAAGTCGGGCTTGGCCTTGAATCGAGAGGCGAAGTACAAGGGCTTGTCAGAGACCCGAGCGGAAGAGCCGAGTTTATCGATGCTTCGGGGCAAAAATGGGATGTTAAAGCGTTTCATTCCAAATACGCGCCAAAAGGTTATAATCTATCCGACGCCATGACGAATATAAGAAAGAGTATTTCTAATAACGAAAACGTCATGCTGGATACGCGAAATTTATCGCCTGAACATTTGTCGGAGTTAAAGGATGAATTAGTTCGGACGGGATTAATAAATCAGGTGAAATTATGGCCGTGATTGGAGTTGGTGACTGCGATGCTCATCGATAATAAGATTACGAATCATGCGAAATGGATACATTCGTTAGGCCGACAAGGCGAACAATTATACGTGTCGGCAATGGATTTATCGAAACAGGATTTTTCCGCCATGGATTTAAGCGAAGCCGTCCTGCTGGATTCCAATTTAGACATGGCCAACTTGATGCAAGCCAACTTGAGCAGCTCCAATCTGGGCTATTCAAGTTTGAAGTCGTCGAATTTAACCGGGACTCTTCTCGTTAAAGCAGAAGCGAATCATGCGAACTTCGGCAAAGCGACAATGGTGAATTGCGATGCATTCAGGGCGACATTCATTGCATCCGACTTCGAAGAAGCGGATTTGACGGGTGCTAATCTTGCGAGCGCTTTACTGTCGGAAGCTAATTTGGAGAACGCCATCTTAAGTCAAGGCGATTTATCGTATAGTACCATGAACGGCTGCAGAGTGCGCGGAATCCAGTTAGCCGGCGTGAAAGGAATCGAAACCTTGGCGGTGGATTGGATTGATATCGGTCCGAAGGGACGCGTTGACAAGTTAGTCGGCAAGGATGCAGTCGAGTGGCTGACCCGAAGAGCAAACGGCCAGTAATAAGATGACGTTAACCTCGATGGGCCTCGTGCCTATCGAGGTTTTTTCGTCGCTTTGGCATCCCGTGCAGATTTCGCAGGCTCATTCGCCGAGGGAGTCATATTTCCATGACAGCGCGGCATAAACAGTAGTGTACCTGGGAAAAGAGACTTGCTTATACGGGAGGATGCAAGATGGAAGAAAACAATGGATTGCCCCGCAATCCCGAAGCGTCGAGACACGCAGCTTCATATCATTCGCAGACCGTCGGCGAACGAGGTCCCGTATTGGAACAAGACAGCATGCTGCACGAGACGCTGGAGACGTTCGTACATAGCACGATCCTCGAAAGGCCGGTGCACGTCAAAGGCAACGGCGCTTTCGGCTACTTCGAAACCGTGCATTCCATGGCGGAGCATACGAAGATCTGCTTCCTGCAGCAGCCAGGGCAGCAAGTTCCCGTCACGGTGCGGTTTTCTCTGGCCGTCAGCAACAAGGGCACTCCGGATACGTCCCGCAACGTTCGCGGTTTCGCCACCAAATTTTATACGGATGAAGGCGTGTTCGACTTGATCTTCAATCACATTCCCGTCTTTCTCATCCGTGACGCGATTCGCTTCCCGGAGTCGATTCAAGCCTTCCTGCCTTCGCCGGTCAACAATCTCATGGATCCCGAACGGTTCTGGGGCTTCATCGCCAGAGCTCCCGAAGCGACGCATTTTCTGGTCTGGCTGTATTCGGACGCAGGTACCGTGAAGAGTTACCGCCACATGCCGGGTCACAGCGTGAACACGTACGTCTGGCGGAACGCGCAGGGCGTAAGAAAGTACGTCAAGTACCACTGGGTTCCCGCTGCCGGGCTGCAGTATATCGACAGCCGCGAATCGGCCAAGTTGAGCGGGGAGAATCCGGATTATGCCGGCCAAGACTTATACGATACGCTCGCCGCGGGCAAGACCGTCGACTACGGGCTTTACGTGCAGCTCATGAACCCCGAAGACGCGGCCGTCCTTCCCTATGATCCGCTCGACGATACCAAGGTTTGGGATGAACGGCAGTATCCGCTGGTGCCGGTCGGCCAGCTGGTCTTGAATGGCAATCCGGATAATTACATGGAGCAGGTGGAGAAGCTCGCCTTCTCGCCGTCCAATCTCTTGGAAGGCGCTGAACTGTCGGACGACAAAATGCTGCAAGGACGCGCGAATATCTATACGGATTCGCAGCGCCGTCGGATCGGCCCGGATTTCCGTAAAGTCCCCATCAACCAGCAAGCGGATTGGACGCCTGCTTCCCAGGTCACGAGCGGCGAAGGCCGATTCGTGGAGGGGCAGCTCGTGCGCTCCGACCTGCCGAAGCCCGATAATTTCACGCAAGCCGGCCAGTATTACCGAGCCCTCGATGCCGTGAACCAGGAACATCTGGTGCATAATCTTGCCGCCGATCTGGCGGTTGTATCTCCCGAAACGCAGAATATCGTGTTAAGCTATTTGACCCAAGCGTCGAGCGAGCTGGGAGAACGCGTCGAGCGGCAGATACAGGCGCAAGCCGGCGGTTAAGCAGGTTATACGCATACGCCGAAACCATCGGGCAGGACACCATTGACAGGAAGCAAGTCCGCCAGCGACAATGATAGAGATAGGAACAAATACCCAAATGGAAACGAGTGGGTCGCGATGAGGCATTGGCGAAAGCCGAATACGGGACAATCGCATAGCCCTTGTACGATAAGGGACCGCGTGGAAGCGAATCACTTCCGCGCGGTCCCTTTCTTATGGTAAAGCAAGAAAGGAAATTTCTCATAACAAGCTTTCTCATAACAAGCTTTCTCATAACAAGCTTTCTCATAACCAGCTTTCTCATAGCTAACGGTGTCTATATCAAGAGAGGGGGGTTAACATGACGCCGATCATCCTGGATGGACGGCAGCTCACGCCGGAAGCAGTCATGGAAGCAGCCTTTGAACATCGCGAGGTCATGCTGAGCGGCGAAGCCGGTACGCGCGTAGAACGGTGCCGCGAGCTGGTGGAGGATCTGGTGGCCGCCGGCAAAGTCGTGTACGGGGTAAACACCGGATTCGGGAAATTCAGCGACGTCCATATCTCGCCGCAAGATACCGCGAAGCTCCAAATCAATTTGATCCGCAGCCATGCCTGCGCCGTAGGCCGCGCCCTGCCGGCGGAGACCGTGCGGGCGCTTATGCTGCTTCGCGCGAACGCGCTTGCCAAAGGGTATTCCGGCATTCGTCCGGCAACGCTTCGGCTGCTGATCGACTGTCTGAATCATAACGTGCACCCGGTCGTGCCGGAGCAAGGCTCGCTCGGCGCGAGCGGCGACCTGGCGCCGTTGTCCCATCTTGCGCTCGTGCTAATGGGCGAAGGCGAGGCCTATTATTCGGGCGAACGGCTTCCGGGCGCGGAAGCGCTGTCGCGGGCGGGACTGCGGCCGATCGCCCTGCAGGCCAAGGAGGGGCTCGCGCTCATCAACGGCACCCAAATCATGACGGCGATCGGGACGTTGACCTTCATGAAAGCGCAGCGGCTCGCGCGAATCGCCGATGCGATCGCATCGCTCACCTTGGAAAGCCTGCGCGGGATTCCGGAGGCGTTCGCGGAGGAAGTACAGTTCGCGCGGCCGTATCCCGAGCAGATCGGCGTGGCGAGCAATCTTCGCGCGCTGCTGCAGGGAAGCCGCTTGACTACCCGGCAAGGGGAGATACGGGTTCAAGATGCCTATTCGCTCCGCTGCCTGCCCCAAGTGCACGGCGCTACCCGTCAGGTGCTGGCTTACGTGCGGGATAAGCTCGCGATCGAGATCAATTCCGCGACGGACAATCCGCTCTTGTTCCTCGATGCGGGGCGGGTCGTCTCGGGCGGGAATTTCCACGGGCAGCCGATCGCGTTCGCGATGGACTTCTTGAAGATCGGCATGAGCGAGCTCGCGAATATTGCCGAACGCCGCACCGAGCGTCTGGTGAATCCGGCGTTGTCCGGCGGGCTGCCGCCCTTCCTCAGTCATGCGCCTGGCCTTGCGTCCGGCTTGATGATCACGCAGTATGTCAGCGCCTCGCTCGTCTCCGAGAACAAGGTGCTGGCGCATCCCGCGAGCGTGGATTCGATTCCGTCGTCGGCCAATCAGGAGGACCATGTATCCATGGGAACGACAGCCGCAAGGCATGCGGCGCAGGTCGTCGAGAACGCGGCCAAAGTGCTGGCCATCGAGCTGATCTGCGCGGCGGAAGCAGCCGATTTCGTCGGGACGGACGGCTTGGCGCCGGCGACTCGCGCGCTCTACGATCGACTGCGCGCGCTCGTTCGGCCAGTCGTCGACGACCGTGCCTTGTCCGAAGAGATCGAGCTTACGGCAGCCGCTTTGTTGTCCGGCGAATGGCTGGACGCGGTAGAAGCCGTTGCCGGCTCGTTGTATTAATCAGTCGCAAGCCATGGGAGGTTCAAGCTATGACGACGAATCAGCCGAACGATCCAAGACGCAGCATCCGCGCTCCTCGCGGTACGGCGTTATCTTGCAAGGGATGGGGGCAAGAAGCGGCTCTCCGCATGCTGATGAATAACCTTGATCCTGACGTCGCGGAGCGCCCCGAAGAGCTGGTCGTCTACGGCGGCATCGGCAAAGCGGCGCGCAGCTGGCCCGCTTATGACGCCATCGTGCGCGAGCTGAGGCGGCTTGAGAACGACGAGACGCTGCTCGTGCAGTCCGGTAAGCCCGTCGGCGTCTTCCGGACGCATGAACGTGCGCCCCGGGTGCTGCTGTCGAATTCCGTGCTCGTGCCGAAATGGGCGACATGGGAGCATTTCCGCGAGCTGGAACGCAAAGGGCTGATGATGTACGGCCAAATGACGGCAGGCAGCTGGATCTACATCGGGACGCAGGGCATCCTGCAGGGGACGTATGAAACTTTCGCCGAAGCGGCTCGCCAGCATGCGGGCGGAACGCTGGCAGGCACGCTGACCTTGACGGCGGGCCTTGGCGGCATGGGCGGCGCGCAGCCGCTGGCGGTTACGATGAACGGGGGCGTCGTCATCGCCGTCGAAGCCGATCGCAGCCGAATCGAACGGCGCATCCGGACACGGTACTGCGACGTGCTGGCCGAAACGCTGGAGGAAGCGCTGGCCTTGGCCGATCGAGCGCTTGCCGAACGGCGGGCGCTCGCGATCGGACTCGCCGGGAACGCGGCGGACGTATATCCGGCGTTCGTCCGGCGCGGGATCAAGCCGGACTTCGTGACGGACCAGACCTCCGCGCACGACCCGCTCGTCGGTTATATCCCGGCAAGCTTCTCCCTCGACGAAGCGGCAGCCTTGCGGGCGGCCGATCCCGCTCGCTATGTCCGGCTGGCCAAGGCAAGCATGGCGATCCACGTTCAAGCGATGCTCGACCTGCGGCGAGCGGGTTCCGTCGTGTTCGATTACGGGAACAACATTCGTCAAGCGGCATTCGACGAAGGAATAACGGACGCCTTCGATATCCCCGGCTTCGTGCCGGCCTATATCCGACCGTTGTTCTGCGAAGGCAAAGGTCCGTTCCGATGGGCCGCGCTCTCCGGGGATCCGGAAGACATCCGCAAGACGGATGAACTCGTGCTCCGCCTGTTCCCGGATAACGAGCGTCTGTGCCGCTGGATCGAGATGGCTCGCGACCGCGTGGCGTTCCAGGGACTTCCGGCGCGCATCTGCTGGCTCGGCTTCGGCGAACGGAAGAAGTTCGGCCTTGCGCTGAACGACATGGTTCGCGCGGGCGAGCTGAAAGCGCCGATCGTCATCGGCCGCGACCACCTGGACTGCGGCTCGGTGGCATCGCCGAACCGGGAGACGGAGGCGATGAAGGACGGCTCGGACGCGGTTGGCGATTGGGCGATTCTGAACGCGCTCATCAACGCGTCGGCCGGCGCTTCCTGGGTGTCCCTGCATCACGGAGGCGGCGTCGGCATGGGGTACTCCTTGCACGCCGGCATGGTCGTCGTGGCGGACGGCACCGACGAAGCGGCGGAACGGCTGCGCTGCGTGCTGACGACCGACCCGGGCATGGGCGTGATCCGTCATGTGGACGCGGGTTACGACGAAGCGGTCGAGACGGCGGAGAAACACGGCATTCGCATTCCGATGCGCGAATAAGCTTGTTAGGCCGATTCTCCATTTCGCAATAGCGGCATGAGGGTCGAGTGTCGCAATTAACGTAAGAAGGTGATGATCATCGATCGAATCGATCTGCTGCTGACGGGTATTGGCTGCTTGGTTACCCCTGTCGGGAACGCGCCGCATCGCGGGCAAGCGATGAGCGAGCTGCGGGAGATTCCGCAGGCTGCAATCGCCATGCGGGACGGTCTGATTGCGCTTGCCGGTCCGGAGTCCGACGTGCTGAACGGCTTGGGCGGCGCCGCAGTCGCCGAAACGCTCGACGCGGGCGGCTGTCTGGCCGCACCCGGGCTCGTCGATCCGCATACGCATCTGGTGCACGCCGGTTCGCGCGAGCACGAGCTTGCGCTCAAGCGCGCGGGCATGCCGTATCTGGACATTCTGGCGCAGGGCGGCGGCATCCTGAGCACCGTTCGGGCTACCCGCGGGGCGAGTGCGAGGGAGCTGTACGAGAAGGCGTACCGCAGCCTCGATATCATGCTGCTGCAAGGGGTCACGACCGTGGAAGCCAAGAGCGGCTACGGGCTCTCCTTGGAAACCGAGCGGAAACAATTGCGCGCGGCGAAGCTGTTGAACGACGCGCATCCGCTCGACATTGCATCGACGTTCATGGGCGCGCATGCGGTACCTGCCGAGTACAAAGGACGGACGGACGAGTACGCGGACCTCGTGTGCGAAATGCTCCCGCGGATCGCGGAAGAAGGGCTGGCGGAATTTTGCGATGTCTTCTGCGAGCACGGCGTCTTCACGGTGGAGCAATCCCGCCGGATCTTGCTTGCAGGGCGGCGCTGCGGCCTGCATTCCAAGATTCATGCCGACGAGATCGAATCGCTCGGCGGCGCCGAATTAGCGGGGGAGCTGGGCGCGGTATCCGCCGATCACCTGCTGGCCGCTTCCGACGAAGGCTTGCGCATGCTGGCGGCCAATGGCGTAATTCCGGTGCTGCTGCCCGGCACGTCGTTCAATCTGGGACTGAACAGACACGCCCGGGCGCGCGATATGATCGACAAGTTCAACCTGCCGGTTTCCTTGGCAACGGATTATAATCCCGGTTCTTGTCCGACCGAATCCATACAGCTCGTGATCATGTTGGCATCGCTGAACTTGAAGATGACGCCGGAAGAAATCCTGACGGCCTGCACGATCAATGCGGCCTGCGCGATCGGGCGCGGCCATCGGATCGGAACGATCGAGGCCGGGAAACAAGCGGATATCGTGTTGTTCGATGCTCCGAATTTGGCTTATCTGCCGTACCATTTCGGCGTCAACCACGCGTACGGCGTAATCAAGAACGGGCAGGCCGCCGTATGGAACCGGCAAATCGTCAAGCCCCGTTCAAACTCGGGGGAAGGGACGCCATGAGCCGGGAGATTCCTTATTTGAAAGCTCCGGACGAAGCGGGATTTCGAGACCGTTTCGAGACGAAGGTCGCGCATTGGATTCGCCGCTGGGACGGCGCGGAGCAGCTGCTTGCGGGGATCGTCGGCGTGCCGTTGTCGAAGTCCTCGATATCGGTATCCGGCGCTTCGACCGCGCCTGCGGCGATTCGCGCCGCGTTCAACTCATTTACTACGTATTCCATGGAGTACGGGGTCGACTTGCAGGCGTTCGCCGTCCGCGATCTGGGCGACATCCGAATGCATGCAACGGACATCGCCGAATGCCATCGGCGGATCGAAGCAAGCATGCACGCGTTGTACGAAGCGCTGCCGACACTCGTTCCGATCGTCATCGGCGGCGATCATTCGATCAGCTTCCCGTCGGTCAAAGCGTTCGCAGGGCGTTACCCCGGCCGGAAAATCGGAATCGTTCACTTTGACGCGCATCATGACGTGCGCAATTACGAAGACGGCGGGGCGACCAACGGGACGCCGTTTCGCGGTATCTTGGAATCAGGTCTAGTAGAGGGGCGCCATATCGTGCAAATCGGAATACGAGGATTCATGAATGCGAAGCCGTATCATGATTATGTCGTGGGCAAGGGGGTTCGCGTCTTCTCCTCGCGAGACGTTCGGCGCATGGGAATCGATCCGATTCTCGATCAGGCGCTCGCGCTGGCGGGCGAGGGGACGGAGGCCATCTATGTCAGCTTCGATGTCGACGTGATCGATCAAAGCTTCGCTCCCGGCTGTCCGGCCATCGGAACAGGGGGGATGAATCCGTGGGATGCGCTCGATGCGCTCTACCGGCTTGGCGCGCTGCCGCAGGTGAAGGGGATCGATTTCGTGTGCATCGACCCGTCGGCGGACGTGCGCAACATCACCTCGCGGCTTGCGGTGCAATTCATGCTCGGTTTCTTGGCGGGCATGGCAAGCCGGCCGGGTTAAGTCCGGCATGTACCATAGTGGATTGGCTTCCGTATTCGCATTCGCATTCGCATCCGTATTCGTTTTCGCATGAGTATCCGTACACGTATCCGCATTCGTTCAAATACACTCATGCGCCTCAACAAAGGCACGTGAGTGTATTTGCATTGCGTTAGTCGGGCAACATCTTCAATAGAACCGTTGCATTTAACTTTCGCTACATACGACTGCTGCCGGCAAAAAAATCACGCGTCTCTTGGCGCTGCTTCGGCGCCAGCACGCGATCAAGCTCTTCGTTCAGCCACAGCAAAGTCTTGCCGCGCAGCGTATTTCGCATGCTTTCTTCGGCCTCGAGCATCGTTAAGTTAATGAGGCAGGGAGCGGCTCGCGTGCATGCAGCAACTTCTTCGTCGCGGCAGAGGTAGCTGTTATTTTTAATGTTTTTGCATTGAAAGATCCGGCTGGTGCCTTCAACGGCCTGAACGACATCCCAGAACGAAATTTCTGCGGCAGGCTTGGCTAATTTATAACCGCCTTTGACCCCGGGAACGGAGCTGACGATGCCCTCCTTCGCCAATTTGCCGAAAATCTTCGATAAGTAGGTTTCCGAAATCCCTTGGAAGGCGGACAGCTCCTTGATGCCGATAGTCGCGTCAGCCTGAATATCGATCAGATAAACTAAGCAGTGCAGTGCATATTCAACGCCTATACTATATTGCATGCAGACACCTGCTTTCTATGCGCACAAGTTGATAATCAACATATTAGGTCGATTGTTTGCCTTTTGTCAAATGGCGGATTGCTGGGGATATTGCAGACAAAATGCCGTTTAATGGTTGGTTGACAACCTGCAGCGGAAGGGTTATATTGTAGACGTAGTTAATCGTCGACAACATTAATCGACGATACATTTTATCGACGTCGTATTCATTCACGGATGATTCCTGAATGATGTACCGTGCAGCAGGTGATACTCAGTTCGTATGTTTGAAGTTGTGTATCGGCCTAATTTATAATTTGAAGGAGTGTATCGACGAATGGAAATGAGATTGGATTATATGAAAGTGCGCCCGGAATCTCTGCAAGCGTTGTTGAAAATGGAAGGCTTCGTGAAGAAGAGCGGCCTTGATTCGACGCTGCTGGAATTGGTTAAAACTCGCGCTTCGCAGATCAATGGCTGTGCCTTCTGCCTCGATATGCATACGAAAGATGCACGTGCAATGGGGGAGACGGAACAACGCCTTTACCTGTTGAACGCATGGCGCGAAGCGCCGTTCTATACGGATGCGGAGCGGGCTGCGCTGGCGTTGACCGAAGCAGTGACCAAAATTTCCGAAGGCGGCGTATCAGCGGCGCTCTATGAAGAAGTGCGCAAACATTTTGACGAAGGGCAGTACGTTGATCTGCTGATGGCGATCAATACCATCAACGCTTGGAATCGCATGGCGATCTCGACTAATATGGTACCAGGCGCTTATCAGCCGGCTGTTCAAAAATAATCATCGCCTGAAAAATAAAACCGTTCGAAAATAAACCGTTCGTTGACGACAAACTCCCCGTGCCGTGTGCGCGGGGATTCTTCGTACATCCAAGATTGGAGGCAGCATGACCTACAGCATCCTTCTATTCGATCTCGACGATACGCTGCTGGATTTCGGCAAAAAAGAGACGGAATCGTTAACTGACTTGTTCCAACATTACGGCTATACGTATTCGGATGATGTTCTTCAACACTATAAGTCCGTCAACAAACAATTATGGACCGACTACGAGAATGGCAGCATTCCGCTCGATGTTGTGCTGAACACGAGGTTTTCGGCTACGCTGTCGAGGCTCGGGCAGGACGTGGACGGGCTTGAATGGGAGAATCGGTACCGTGATTTATTGGGCGGCGGAACCCATATCTTGATCGATGGCGCCATGGAAGTCTGTCAACGGCTGTCCGTCACCCATCGGCTGTTCGTGATCACGAATGGCATCACCCGCACGCAGATCAATCGATTGCAGCTGACGGGCCTGCATGATTATTTCGAAGCGATTTTCGATTCGCAGCGTATTGGCCATCAGAAGCCGTCGACGGCTTTCTTCGATTATGTGAGGCATCACATTCCGGGATTCGAACGTGAGAAAGCGCTGGTCATCGGCGATTCGTTGCATACGGATATCAAGGGCGGCCTGCAGTCGGGCATCGATACCTGTTGGTTCAACCGGACGTCGCAGCTGAATCCGCCTTCCATTCCGAGCACGTACACCATCTCGAATTTAAGCGAGCTTATCGGAATTTGCGGGTCAGGTTCGGGTTCAGGCGACTATTGAAGATCCCGGATATTTCCAATGCGGCAGCAACACAAGATATCTAAACGAAAATTGAAGGGGAGGTGCCGCCAAGGCGGATCTCCCTTTTTTCTGTTATAATAATTCGACATCTTGTATGAGAGGAGATAACATATTTGATATGAACCATTCACAGTTATCGTTATTCGTGAAAATCGCCGAGTCCGGCAGCTTTACGAAAGCCGGACAGGAATTACATATGACGCAGCCGGCCGTGAGCCGGGCCATCTCGACGCTCGAAGCCGAACTGGACGTTAATCTCCTGATTCGGGACCGCAAGAACGGCGTCCTGCTGACGGATATCGGGAAACGTCTGCTCGTGGTGTTCCGTGATATTCTGAACGGCTACGAGAAGGTGGATCAGGAAATCAAGGCGGAGAAGGGCTTTGAAGTAGGGACGATTCGCATCGGGGCTTTTCCGGCGGTATCCGCGAGGTTTCTGCCAAGCATTCTGCGGGTGCTCGGGGGCAAATATCCGGGCTTGAAGTTCATTCTGCACGAAGGCACGATCGACGAAATCCGGGGCTGGCTCGCTTCCAGGTACATCGACGTCGGATGGATTATTCCCCCGAGCGAAGAGCTGGAAACCGTTCCCTTTCTGCGCGATCAATTGTCGCTGCTGCTGAGGGACGATGATCCGCTCCAGGAGAAAGACGTCATTTCCATTCAAGATTTGGAGCAGGCCCCTCTGATTCTCTGCCGCGGCGGATTCGATACGCCGATTATTGAGTGGTTTCATAACAACGATGTCGCGCTGAGAATGGAATTCGCGGTTCAAAACGTCAGTACGGCGCTCAGCATGGTTCAAGAGGGACTTGGCCTAGCGATCCTCTCCGATACGGCGATGACCTTCTCCGTCCTGCCGCCCAATGTGCGGATACGCAAAATCGAGCCGCAGCCTTTCCGGGACATTTGCCTGGCCGTGCCTTCCATGAAGGAAGCTTCCTTGGCAGTCAGGCTGTTTATCCAAACCGCGCTTGAGCTGAACCGGACCGACGGCGAGCTATAGCGGTGCGCACCGTAGTCGCGTTCGCCATTCAAGCGGAAATTCATCGGCGCTCCGTTCAATAAATTGCCAAAGTCTGCAAGCGCGCGGTGTTGCTGGCATGGATACAATAGGACTGTAAAGCATTTCCTGCATTCAAACCTGAAGAGGCGGTGAGTGACATGGGATTATGGTTCAGAAAGAATCATGCACGACGACAAGATTCGGAGACTGTGCCGGCAACATCTGCAACGCCCGAGACAAGCGAGACAGCTGACGATACGAATGCGGAAGAGAAGAATACGGCCGAAACCGCGGTATCCTCCAGGCAGTATTGGAACTCCGATCTGTCTGCGCAGGATTGGATGAGCGAGATGTATCGGGAACAGGAACGGCGAGGGGCTTTCGAGCATTTGGCAGGCAAAGGGAAGCAGCTCAACGTCCCGTCAGGAGATGTTACGAACAGTATCCTCAAGGAAGCGAACTTCTTGCCGGCCTGGCTAATCTTGCAGCATGAGATTCGGGATCAGCTGCAGGGGCTGCTCGAAACGGGCTCTTCGGTTAGTCTGGAGTCCGCGCTCGAAGATCTGAACAAGAAGATTGCCAAGTACAACCAGATGGTGCCGAATCCGATGCTGCAGAAGTGGAAACTGAACGGGGAGAACATGCGGCAGCAATTCGAGCGTTGGAAGTAGAACCGCTTGCTGGTAATGGCGGGGTTCGTTGAATAGAGCGATGTTTGGAACGCTTGCAGACAGAAGACACGGAGGATTGTCCCCTTGTGTGCCGCTAAATTAAAGCGCTATCATTAATTGTGGCCAGTCAGGTACAAGCTGGTTGTTTCTAGTAATTGCTTTCAACGCATCGACTAGGAGGGGATACATGATACCGCAAACGAAAATGCAAGTGCCGTTATTCGCCGGTGATGGACGTATCGATTGGACGACCAGAGAGGTGCCGAAGCCGGGGGCGGGGCAGCTGCTTATGCTCATCGAGGCGAACGCGCTTTGCGGTTCGGATCGCGGGCAGTTTTACCGCGGATCGGAGGTTACGCCGGGCCACGAGGCGGTCGGCGTCGTGGTCGAAGCCGGTCCGGATACGTCGGCTGCCGCGGGAACCCGCGGCGTTATTTATGCCAAGGATTATTGCGGCGCGTGCAGGTTCTGCCGGATGAACATGACGAACCAATGCGCGGCAAGCCGCGGCGTGATCGGGTTCAGCGAACATGGCGGATACGATCCGTACGTGCTGATCCACGAACGGATGCTGTTTCCGATCGGCAGCGACATCCCGGCTGGGGAAGCGACCTTGCTGCTCGATATCATGGGCACCGGCAGCCGCGCCATCAACCGCGCCCGGGCGCTTCATTCCGATATCCGGTCGGTGCTCGTATGCGGGGCAGGGCCGATTGGTCTTGGCCTTCTGGCCATGGCCAAGCTGCTGCTCGGCGATGACGTGCCGGTCGCCGTATCGGACTTCGTGCCGTACCGGCTGGAGCTGGTCAAGCAATTGAAAGGCATTCCGATCGCGCTGCAGGAGACGACGCTTGGAGAAGGGATCGCGGCGGCCGGCATGAACGGGGTCGACGTCGTCCTGGACGCCAGCGGCAAGGAAAGCGCGCGCCGTGCCGGGCTCGCCTTGCTCCGTCCAGGCGGGGTGCTCGTCTGCGTCGGCCACGGGGAAGGCCTGTCGTTCCGCGCGGCGGAGGAGTTGATCAACGTCGAGAAGGCCGTGATCGGCAGCGATTATTTCAGCTACGGCGATTTGGAGCGGAATTTGGCGCTATACCGCGCGCACCGCGATTATCTGGCGCGGATCATCACGCACCGCTTCCCGGCCGACCGCCTGCAAGAGGCGTACAAGCTGTTCTTCGAATCCGGGCAGACGGGGAAAGTCGTCGTCGAGCATGCATACGAAATTCGCGGGCAGGCCTAATCGAGACTCGCATGGAGCAGCTGCTTCGGATCGGCAGCGTATTCCGATTCGCGAACGCTAATTCTCCTTGTCATTTCCAATATCATGCGCTATAGTGAAACTAATTTAATAGACTACGGGTGCTGGATGAAATCCGGCTGAGATAGGGAATGTTCTTTCCCTGACCGTTAATCTGAACCAGGTAATGCTGGCGTAGAGAACGTATCGAATTCAAACCATTCGTTTATTCTCGAATGGTTTTTTTCTATTGTTCATGCCCGCAGCCTTAAGCGAAGGAGTATAGACGATGGAGACTTTGATTGCACGCTTGCAGCAGCAAGCGGAGGAGAGACAGGATGAGTTATTCGCTCTCCTGGCCCAGCTGGTCGCTTATCCGACGGTCAGCCCGCCAGCGCGGAATACGTTGGAGGCGCAGCGGTTTCTGGAGCGGCAGCTCCGAGAGAGCGGCTTCGAGACGGAGCTGTGGGAGGTGTATCCCGGCGATCCGAACGTGACCGCCGTGAAACGCGGCACGCAGGGAGATAAGTATCGAAGCCTGCTGCTGAACGGCCATATGGACGTCGCCGAAGTCGGGGACGCGCGGGAGTGGCGGTACGATCCGTTCGCTTTGACGTTGAAGGACGGCCGGGCTTACGGCAGAGGCACGGCGGATATGAAAGGCGGGCTGGCCGCGCTGCTGTTCGCGGCGAAATTGCTGGAGGAGTCGGGTATCCGGCTCAAGGGGGATCTGCTGTTGCATTCGGTCATCGGCGAAGAAGCCGGCGAAGCGGGCACCAGGGCTTGCATGGAGCGGGGGTATCAAGCGGATCTTGCCGTGGTGGCGGATACGAGCGGGCTGGCCATTCAAGGACAAGGCGGCGTCATCACCGGCTGGGTAACCGTTCAAAGTCCGGTGACTTACCATGACGGGATGCGATCGCGCATGATTCATGCGGGCGGCGGCGTTCAAGGCGCCAGCGCGATCGAGAAGATGGCCAAGCTGATCGCCGGCCTTCAGGAATTGGAGCGGCATTGGGCCGTGACCAAGTCCTATCCGGGCTTCCCGGCGGGATCGAACACGATCAACCCCGCCGTTATCGAGGGAGGCCGTCATGCGGCGTTCATCGCGGACCGGTGCGCCCTCTGGATTACGGTGCACTTCTATCCGAACGAGGATTACGAGTCGGTGGCCGCCGAGATCGAGCAGCATCTGCTCGGCGTCGCCCAAGGCGATCCATGGCTGAGGAATCATCCGCCTGAATTCCGCTGGGGAGGCCGGTCGATGATCGAGGAGCGGGGCGAAGTCTTCCCGTCCCTGGAGCTGGATCCGGATGGCGATGGGCTCGTGAGCTTAGCCGGCATTCACCGGCAAGTGCGGGGCTCGGCGCCGAGCGTCGGCATGAGCCCGTCCGTTACGGATGCGGGCTGGATCGGGCGAGCGGGGATACCGACGCTGATCTATGGTCCGGGCGAGCTGGCCAATGCGCATGCCGTAGACGAAAGCGCCGATATGAGAGAACTGGTCGACTACGCGAAGATCATGATCGCCTTCATTGCCGACTGGTGCAACCGGATGAAACCGGAGTTCGAAGAAGAAGAGATCGCAACCATGAAGGGGAGGGAAACCCATTGAATCCATTCAGTGACAGGTTATATCGTTCCGCGCAGGAACTATGGGCGAAGAGCCATGAGCATCCTTTCTTGACGGAATTACGAGACGGGACGCTGGATCCCGAACGATTCATCTATTATCTCAAGCAGGACTATGTTTATCTGATCGATTACGCCAAGGTATTCGCCATGGGCAGCTTGAAGGCCAGAGACTTGGAAACCATGGCCAAGTTCGCCGAGCTGCTTCATTCCACGCTGAACGTGGAAATGGAGCTTCACCGGCAATATGCGGCGCGTTTCGGCATCTCGCGCGATGAGCTGGAGCAAACGCTCGCTTCGCCGACCACGGTCGCGTACACCAAGTATTTGCTGGATACCGCTGCGCAAGGATCGCTGCCCGAGGTGGCGGCCGTCCTGCTTCCGTGCATGTGGAGCTATCGGGAGATCGGGACAGCTTGCATGAAGGTTCCGGGCGCCTTGGACCATCCGCTCTACCGGGAGTGGATCTTGATGTACGGCTCCGAGGAGTTCGGCGCGCTTACCGACTGGTGCATCGCGCTGATGGATCGACTCGCGGAAGGGCTGCCCGAACGGGAGCTCGCGCAGCTTGAGGAACGCTTCATGGTCGCTTCCAAACTGGAATACATGTTCTGGGATATGGCTTATCGCTTGGAGGCTTGGCCGGTATGAACATAGCGATTCAACGATGGAAGAAAGGCGCATGGCTGGCTGCGGTTCTGGCCTTGGCCATCCTCGCAGCCGTCGGCTGCGGCTCCGAGTCAGGCAAGCAGGCGGAGGGCGGCGAAACCGAACTGACCGTGCTGCTGGACTGGTATCCGAATGCGGTGCATACCTTCTTGTATGCCGCCGAGGAGCAGGGGTATTTCAAGGCTGCGGGCTTGAAGGTCAAGCTGCAGACGCCCGCGGACACGAACGACGCGCTGAAGCTGGTCGCCGCCGGCAAGGCCGATCTGGCGCTCAGCTATCAAATGCAGGTCGCGATTTCGCGCGCCGAAGACATTCCGATCGTATCGGTCGGCGCCATCGTTCGCCATCCGCTCAATCAATTATTGGTGCTGGAGTCGCCGGACATTCATAGTCCGAAGGATTTGGCCGGGAAGAAAATCGGTTACCCGTCTATTCCGCTCGACCAGGCGATCGTCGATACGATGGTGAAATCGGACGGCGGAGATCCTTCGAAGCTCTCCCACGTGGACGTCGGCTGGGACTTGATCCCGGCGATGAGCACCAAGAAGGTGGACGCGATCATCGGGGGCTACGTGAACCACGAGAAACTGCTGCTCGAGAAGGAAGGCAAGAAGCTCGCCGCGTTCGATCCTTCCGATTATGGCGTGCCGGATTATTACGAGCTTGTTCTGACGGCCAGCGAGGACGGCTTGAAGAACAACGGAGCCGCGATCAAGAAGTTCATGGAGGCAGCCGCCAAAGGACAAGCGTATACCGCGAGCCATCCGGACGAAGCGCTGCAGCTGCTGCTGGATCGGCAAGACGAGGAATCTCCGCTCGACGCCGATGTCGAGAAGCAGAGCTTGGCGATTCTGCTTCCGTTGATGGACGCGGGGACGGAGCCCTTCGGCAGCCAAACCGAGCAGTCCTGGCGTTCGATCATCGACTGGCTGAAGGAACACGGGCAATTGAGCAAGGACGTCAATCCGTCGGACGCCTTCCGTAATCTCTAAGCGAAGCGTCGCGATTATTATTGATCCTGCACGCTAACTCAAGAATATACCGTAGACGGAACTCCCTGACGGGAAGGAAAACGCAACTTTCCAAGTCGCGGAAGCGTAAAGGGGATGAGAACAAAATAGAATTTCGGTTCGTTGAGGAGAGCGCATATGAACGGATACCCGGGCGACCCAGGATTTTTTGGAGCTTTAAAGGAACTGCCTCTTCTCTTCAAACTGTTCGGAGGGTTTGTATTCATCGTCGTCGTTGGCGGGTTCTTGTACGTCATCCTTCGCGGTACATGGCGATGGACGGCGAACAACGCCTCCGAAGTTATTACGAGTCCCGTGACCGTAGTGGATAAACGAACCGAGGTATGGGGCGGTTCAGGGAACTCGAGCGCAAGTACCGATTATTACGTGACTTTTGAATTCGATAACGGTTCGCGCATCGAATTGCAGGTCAGAGGCGATAAATACGGTTTGATTGTCGTAGGCGATCATGGACCGCTCACGTATCAAGGCACGCGTTTTAAAGAATTTCACAGATAAGACATGACGCGAAAGAACAAAGCAGCACGACGAACTGTGGAGCAAATTGCCAATGGCATTTGCTCCATTTGTGCGTGAGAATGGCATTTGTTATAGCGAAGATCGTGACTAATGGTCCTATCCATCAAGGAATTGGAAAAACGTATATATGTATAAATAACTAATACTGTTATAATGCCTTATTAAGGCTATTCAAATTTTATTTGCATTAAAATGGAGGATTCGATGTTATCTCATATCAATGACGATAGTCTTTTTTTGCACGCATTCGAGAAATCTCCAATCGGAATGGCTTTATTATCTTGTAATGGAAGTTTTTTGAAGGTGAATTCGTCGTATTGCAACATGTTAGGATACAGCGAAGGCGAACTCGTCACGATCGGTTTCTCGATTGTCACCCATCCTGAAGATTTGGAAGCTGACCTGAAATTATGGGGCAAATTGGTGCAGGGTGAAATGGACGGTTATCAAATAGAAAAAAGATATGTGCATAAATCAGGGTCCGTACTATGGGGGCTTCTCAATGTGACAGTAGGAAGGAACCTGCAGGGGATACAAGGAAAAGACATCTTCATCGCGCAAATCGTGGATATCACGGAGCAAAAAGCGAAGGAAGAAGAGCTGAAGCGGATCGAAGAACTGCACAAGCTGATTTCCGAACATTCGCAGGACGTGATTTTGCGGTTAACGCCCGAAGGCATTATCTCCTATGTCTCGCCGGCTATCCGTAACCAACTCGGATACGAGCCGGAAGAACTCATCGGGAAATATGCGTATGAGTACTGGCATCCGGAGGATATGAACGGCGGCTGGTTAAGGCGGGGCAACGCGGATCAAGAGGATAGCAGGATTTATGTGTATCGGCTTAGGCATAAGAAGGGCCATTATATCTGGCAAGAAGCGCATTCCAAAAAAATCAGGAATGCTGCGGGAGAAATTCTGCATGCGATCAGCATGGGGCGGGATATCACCGAACGAATCCATTCCGAAGACATCATCCGCAGATCCGAGAAACTAACCTTGGTCGGCGAGCTGGCAGCAGGAATTGCGCACGAAATCAGAAATCCGTTGACCAGCCTGCGGGGATTTATGCAGATGTATATGAAAGAAGATATCGAGGGTACCAGGAAGCTGCGCAACGATGTCATGATTTCGGAAATCGATCGCATCAATGAAATCGTAAGCGAGCTGTTAGTATTGGCTAAACCTACGAACGAGGTTTTCGAATTAAGGGACATGGCGCATATTTTCAATCATGTGACGAGACTGTTAGAAGGACAAGCCAACCTGTATAACGTTCAAATCAAGGGCGCCTTAGATGCCCGTTTACCGCTCGTTCAATGTCAAAGCAGTATCAAGCAAGTCTTTATCAACATATTGAAGAATGCCATCGAATCCATGCCGAACGGCGGAGAAGTGGTCATTCAAGCCAAACAAATGAACGAGAACGTCTATATCCGCATCCATGACGAAGGGCACGGAATCCCCCAGGAAGAGATCGCCAAGATCGGCAATCCTTTTTTCACGACGAAAGAAACAGGCACGGGGTTGGGATTAATGGTTTCCATGCGTATCATACAAAACCATAGAGGGACGATGCGCATCGAAAGCGAAGTCGGGAAAGGGACGATGGTGGAAGTTATTTTGCCCATTCACGAATCGCGAACGGCCTCCGAAAGGTAAGACCCAGTCATCCTCTCATGCAGTTGAATAGATTACTAGAGTAGTACAAGTGCAGTCGAGAGGGAGGAATAACGCATGGCTGTCAGCAAGCAACAGATATCCAAATATTACGGCAAGAAAATCTATGCGGTAAAGAAGGACGGATCCATCGTTACAGGGACATTGACGCAAATTCAAGGTAATCGTGTCGTTCTTACGCAGTTTAAACAGGAAAAAGGGAAAGCCGTAAAAACGAAATTTCTGCTTCCGTTGCTGCTCTTCGATTTACTCGCTATTGGCCTCTTTGCCGGATTTGGCGGATTTGGAGGATTCGGCGGGTTTGATGGAGATTTCTTCTTCTGACCCGGGTGACATAAGCTCGTTTTCCGTGCTCGCCGCGGATAAACGGGCTTTTTTTCGTGCTTTTTCCGTACTATTTTCCGCATTCAGACCATTCGCCAATAGTAGTGTTTTTTCGCCAAAGGAGATGACAGGATACTTGTGGAAGAGAGTAACTATGTTGTAAACAATTTGTAAGTTTGGTGAAGGAAGAAGGTGAAGTCCCCGAATAAGAATGCCGATTCAGCATTAGATTCAGCAGTAGATTCAGCATTAAAGGAAGCGCTTTCGATCTGCATGCGAACACCGAAGTGTAATCAGAAAACCCCAGCGCCAGGAACGCAGAGGCGGATGATCAATCACCGGCGAACGTACACATGCCGGACATTTAACAGGAGGTTCAATCCATGAAGCGTATTTATGCCATTCTGCTTACCGTTGCACTGGTTCTCTCGATGAGTGCCGTGCCGGCTTTCGCGGCTCAAGTCGCGGAAACGCTTACAGTAACGCTCTCGACAGATAACGGGAATATGAACGACGGTCAGGTCGTCGTCACTGCAGTGAGCGGCGAAACAGGGGAGTTGTATTATACGATTTCCGAAGGACAGCCCGCGACGCCGCCGAACGACACGACTGACACGGTAGAGTCGCTTGGCGCGCAGCCGTTAACATTGAATGCGCCGATCGGCAGCAAGCAAATGCAGGGCGATTACCTGAATGTATATGATGTTAGCGGCGATGGTCATATTGCCGGTTATGCCGAGGTTCCGCTGATGTGGGCGAATATCGGCAAACTGCTCTACAAGCAGACGGAATCGTCCACCAGCATCGATTTTAACGCAGCAGGGGCGGCATGGAGTTCCAAGAAAACCCCTATGCTCGGCGACAGCAGCTGGACCGACTACGCTTGGGATCTCGACTTCACTCCGACAACTTGGACGAATGGCAATATTCAGTTCCAAGTGCGTAATGCCGACGGTCACTATTACTACCTGCTGCTTGGACAACCGGATGCCAAATTTGCCGGCTTGCAACTTGGCCCGGCTGGAACTTGGGTAAACGGCGGCAGCGTTGGCGCAACGCCTCTTAACGTATCCACGCACGTACAAGTCAAAGCGGATGGTCCCGTTATTTCTTTGACTGTGGGCGGCACGACCTTTAAGATGGACACTTCCACTGCCGGAGCCACGGTTCCCGTGTACTTAAAAGGCGGCGTCACGCTCGCGTTATGCGACGGCGGAGGCGGTAACAGCGTGATGGCGGCTGCGATCTCGAATTCGGTCGTTCATGTCGTTCGCGACGAAACCGTGACTAGGCAGCCTGACACCCATACGGTTTCGTTCAACACGCCTCTCGATGCAACTGCAGTCGCAGCGGTATCAGGGGTATTAAACGGCGGTCTGCTCGCTCAACCAGCCGACCCGACCCGTTCGGGCTATACGTTCGGCGGATGGTATACGGACTCCGCGCTTTCGACGCCGTGGAACTTCGCTTCCGATACCGTGACTGCGGACATCACGCTGTACAGCAAGTGGAATCCGGAGCTTGCGGAAGGAATAAACGCGCTGACCGCCACGCTCGTATCCGACCCGGCAATTATCTCGACGTTGCCGAACGGCACGCTCGAAGCGACGGCAGTTGCCGGAGGCTCGGCGGGCGGAACCTACTACTACGTGATTTCCTCCACGCAGCAAGCGGCTCCGGGCGCCGATACGAATATCGGCGCCATTAACCGGGCCGTACCGTTTACGGCAGGCACGCCTTTCGGCACGAATGTCTCCCCGAATAAATGGCTGCTTGTTTACCAGACCGATTCCGATGGCATAATCACGGGATACGGCACGACAATAATTCCTTATCACGTTATCGGAACATTAGTCTCTTCGGTCTCGAGCGCTACGGTTCTCCCCGGCAAAGATGCGAGCAACCCGACGCATTTCGGCGACTCTTCGCTGACCGACTATGAATGGAATTTCGATCTTACGCCGGTCACCGGCGAGCATGGCGGCATCCAATTCTGGGTGAGGGACAACGGCGCGCTTCACTACTATATCCTTCTGGGCATGGACACCTCGTGGATGGCCATGTCGGACAACCAGACCTGGCAGAACGTCGGCCCGGGCGGATCGGGAATTACGCCTAAGATCGGCCAAAAAGTTCATTACCGGATCGTGGCCGACGGCAACACCATCTCGCTTTATAATAGACTGCCCGGCGCAGCGGAATCGCTTGTGTTCACGAACACGCTGTCGTCGAACGGCGGCCACCCGGTATTGTTGGGCGGCAATGCGGCTGTCTATTCCGATCCGAATTACACGCTCGATAACTGGGCGACCTTGAATACGGATGGCAATTACAAATTGAATGTCGCGAATTCGACCGTCAACGCCATTCATCATCCGAGCGACACCGGCAATAAGAACGTGATGCCGGCAGCGAATTTCTTGCATATCCCGGTACCGGTGGCAGGCAAGTATCCGATCGGCCGGTATAAATATCCGGATTCGTCCCATACTTCCTCTACAACCATCGAATGGAGCCCGGAAATCACTTCGACTTTCGACAAGAACACGGTCTATACCGCCAAAGTCACGCTTGCGCCGATGATTGCCTCGTCTACTTACGACGGCATTAACCCGGCGAACATAACCGGCGTTCCGGCTATTAACGGGACGACCGTGACAGGCGCGACGACCGCAGTGGACGGCGATAACCTTGTCGAGACGATCACCTTCGCGCCGACGGGCAGCACGATCGCCCCGTTCGGGGAAGACGCCTTGGTATTCAACGACGATTTTAACGGAACGAGCGTCGATACGAGCAAGTGGACCGTATCGCCGACGCAGCCCCGACAGGGCCGCAGCGTATGGCTGCCTAACGAGGTATCGGTCGATGGCAGCGGCAATTTGGCCATTCATATCGAGAAAGATCCGAACGGCGGCACGGCTTACTATTCCGGCTTATCCGCATCGGATCAAGCCAACTTCATAGACACGGGCGCGGTCACGCAGAAAGACGATTCGATCAACGATTACGGCTATTACGAGTCTCGGATCAAGTTCCCGGTCGTATCCGGAACCTGGGGAGCCTTCTGGAAGTACGCTTCGGTCGTGCTGAACGTGGGAGACCAAGGCGTTGACGGCACCGAGAACGATATCGTAGAATCGATCCGCAACGATATCGGCGATATCGACAGCGCCATTCACTGGGACGGATATGGATCGGATCACAAGTCGATGGGCATCACGACGAACTATCCGAGCGTGTACGACGGCAATTTCCATACCTTCGCGATGGATTGGTCGCCGTATGAGTACATTTACTACGTGGATGACGTGGAAGTCGCCCGCATAGACCGCAACACCAAGGACGGAAGCGGAAATACGCCCGGCATCTGCCAGAATCCGACGAACATCATCCTGTCGGTCGAAGGCGCGAGCTGGGCGGGGGTGCTGCCTCAAGGATTCGATGGCGCGCAAATGCTGGTGGACTACGTGAAGGTTTACAATCAACCGAAGCATATTCAAATTCCGCCGGATCAACGATTCAACCTTACGGACTACGTCAAACTCGACTTGAGCACGGAATATGACAAGTCCGCATCGAAATGGCAGGTTGCGGCGACGCTAACCAATGTGGCCGCTTCGGGCAATCCGCAGTCCGGTGAATTGACTTTCCTGGGAAATACGCAGCCCTACACGGTTAACGCAGGGACGCCGGTTAAGTTCTATTATGACGTCACGCCTTCAACGACGGAGGTGAGCACGAAGTATACCGCTTCGTACACCGATACCACCGTGCAAGGAACCGGAATCGGCACGGCCAGCACGACGCTTGGCGTTGTGAACGCCACGACGAATAATCCGCCGGTGACGGTTGACGGACTGTTGAACGACGCGGCATGGGCAAATGCCAAACCGATCGATCTGAATAAAGGTACTGCTTCCGGCATGGATCCGGCCGTTACTGCGACCGGGAAACTGGCCTGGGATAACCAGAACTTGTATCTTGGCGTTACGGTCGACACGCCGTCATTCAATCAAACCAATAGCGGCGGTAATATATGGATGGGCGACGGTATGCAGGTTGCGCTGAGAGGGCCTGCCGGATATCGTGAATTGGGCTTCGCATTGAACAGCGGCGATGCGAGCATCACGCAATGGAACTGGGGCGCGGACGGTTCGTTAACGGGCGCGAACAGCGCGATACCGGCTTCCTCTGCAACGACCGCGATCGTCCGGGATGCCGCGGCGGGCACGACTACCTACGAAATCGCGATCAATTGGGCGTACCTTGGGGTGGACGGCGATACGGTCGCTGCAGGCGATGCGTATAATATCGCCTTGGTAGTCAACGATTCGGCTGCCGGCGCCAGAGGATACTTGGCATACTTCGACGGTATCGCGTCCGGCGCAAAAGGCGTGGGCATGGGACAATTGCTGTTGGAGGGATCGCAGCAGCAGCTCTCTAATGATGCGACGCTGAAGAGTTTGACTGTCGATGCGGCAGCATTGACGCCAGTCTTTGACCCGGCGAGCACCGCATACTCGGCAGATGTGGCCAACGCTGCCGATTCCATCCTGATCGCCGCGGCGCCTAACGACGCCAATGCAGCGGTGACTGGAGACGGCGCTCATGCGCTGGCCGTAGGGGCGAACGTGATCACCGTCACTGTCACGGCTCAGGACGGCACGGTCAAGAGCTACACGGTCACGGTCAATCGGGCACCGGCGGCACCGGCGGACATCGTGAACATCAGCGGCGTTCCGGTACACTTCACGGTGCAGAGCGGCACTACGATACTGGATCTGAGCGACAAGTCGGTGGTGCAGGACATCTTGATCAACTCGGGGAACACGATCGTCATCGACCTTTCCGGCGGCAATACCGCTTCGGCGAAGGTGACGATCGACGTCAGCCTGTTCAAGAAAATCGGCAAGACCGTTACGATCGTCACGAAGGATGGCAGCTACTCGGTTACCACTCAGCAGTTGTGGAACAATTCAGGCAAGCCGAGGGTAATCACCATCAAGAATGGCAAGCTGGAATTCAAGAATGGTTAATGGTTAGCGCAGCATGCATACCTGAGTAAGAAAACCGCTCGCCGTACGCACGGCGGGCGGTTGTTGCTTTATTGCCATCGAAAATATTGACATAATTTCGAACGGGCCGGATGATTGAACTTTTCGGTTTAAATAAATACAATGTTCATATTGGATTGCTAATAATATTGTATGGTATCATGGTATAAAACAGCTACGCTTATGCTATTTGGAGGGGTTACGCATTAATAACGACGTCCTAATTGATGCAATGACGATGTTGAAACAAACGAGCCGCACTTTTTATATTCCGATAAGCAGTTTGGAATCAGGGTTGAAGGAAGCCGTATCGGCTGCCTATCTGTGCATGCGGGCCATCGATGAAATAGAGGATCACGAAGAACTCAACGACGAGTTAAAAGTGCAGCTATTGCTCGGCATTCACGATGCCTTCCAAAGCACGGAAATCATTGAAAGCATACAAAACGTATTATCCCCCTACCGGACGGCATTACCGGCAGTTACGATGCGTCTTGACGAGTGGGTGGCGCTTTGTCCTTCCACCGCGCGGACGATCGTGAATCGGTACATCGCGAAGATGGCTTTGCAAATGTCCGACTGGGTACAGAGCGGCTGGAATATCCACACGGAAGAGGATCTGGATCGTTATACGTATAGCGTGGCCGGTATGGTCGGCGAGATGCTCTCCGAACTTTGGCTTTGGTACGACGGCACGGAATCCGACTTAACGAAAGCCGTTGCTTTCGGAAGAGGCTTGCAGGCCGTTAATATTCTTCGCAATCGCAACGAGGATATGAAACGCGGCGTGGACTTCTTCCCTGATGGCTGGGGCTTTAAGGAGATGCAGCAGTATACCCGCCGTAATTTGGAAGTGGCCGACTCTTATGTCGCAGACCTGAAGGACGGTCCGGCGTTGAAGTTCTGCAAGGTGCCGCTAGCGCTGGCTCATGCCACGGTTAAACTCATTTCCGTCGGCGGCAGCAAACTGACACGGGATACGGTTCTCAAAATCGTGAGTCGCGTGACCGGTTAATTGGGTTGCATGCAAGTAAACAAAAGAAGCCGTTCGTATCTAACGGCTTCTTTTTGCTGTGCAATGGTTTGAAAATATAGTTGCAATTAATGGCCTAAAGGCCTAAAGAATGGACTTGATGGCGTCCATTAACAGTAACGAAGCTTTGCCCAGGAAATCTTTATCTTTGTATACGATGCCTAACGAAATGGTAGGATTCCGATCGGCGAACGGTTTGATGACCAGCGATCCTTCGAGCTCCAGACCTCCGTAAAACGGTACGATTCCTACGCTGCTTGCGGCTTTGACCATTTGCTGAATGACGTGAATACTTCCGACCTCATGGCGGGAGAACGCATGCATGCCGATTTGCGACGACGTTTGCTCCCATAACTCGCGATAGACGCAAGCGGGTTCCTTGACCAAAATCGTTAACCCCGCCAGGTCGCCCGCCGTAATCTCCATATGATTCGCCAACGGATGGTCCACGCTCATCATCACGCCTAATCGCTCTTCCGCCAGCGGTTCGAATTGCAGCATGAGCGCAGGCGATGGAGTGGAGCATATGCCAAAATCCAATTCCCCGGCCCGAACCCTCTCCGCGATCGATTTGCTCCCGCTCACTTCCATGGCTAATTGAACTTTCGGGCGATTCGTGCAAAAGTCGGCTACGACGGACGCAAGTCTCTGGCTCGCAATGGGCTCGATGGCGGCGAAGCGGACGGTTCCGCCGTCCCCTGCAGCAATATCCGAGACGGTCTGCCTAATGGATCCGACAGCGTTCAGCAGCGCTGAAGCTTCATGATGAAGCCATCGGCCGGCTTCGGACACGATCGCGCGTTTGCCGTCTCGCACGAATAAAGAAACGCCTAGATCGGCTTCGAGGCGCTGAATTTGAAGCGTTACCGTAGAGGGAGCATATTGAAGTTCCTCGGCGGCTTTCTGAAAATGACCCAGACGTACGCAGGCTTCAAAGGTTTTTAAGGCTCGTAGATCCATCGATATCCCCGCCAATTAATTCGGAATTTATGAATCATTTATTCATATAGTTCAATTTTACAAAACAATCCTGCAATTGTACACTTAAAGCATCAAATCTTGGATTGAGGAAAATGAGCTATGAGCACAAAATCGGCATTGAGCTGGATCACGTTATGGGCATCGCTATTATTCGTTGTTATTCTCGGTTTTTCACGGCTTTCTTACGGTATATTCTTGCCCGGCATTCAAAGGGATATCGGGGGGAGCTACAGTCAATTGGGCATGCTGGGCACGGTTAATTTTATCGGGTATTTGATCGGAACGCTCAGTCTTCCTCCGCTGATCGCCCGGTTTCCGGGACGCAAGCCCATGTTCAATCGATGGTCATGTCTGCTGCTCGGACTGGCGATGATCGGTTCGGCTTTCAGCCAGCAGGTTATTCAACTCGCGTTATGGCGCTTCGCAATCGGATTGTTCTCGGCGTTCGCGACGGTGCTGGTTCTGTCTATTGCGATGGAAGCCGTTCGACCGAAGGAACGCGGTGCGGCATCCGGCTTAATCTGGCTGGGCGGCTCCGCGGGCATTCTGTTAACGGGATTAATTGCTCCGCTTGCCATAGACCCTTCTTACTTACGAGGGTGGAGGTATGCTTGGGCTGCAATGGGCGCATTCGGCATCGTTGCGGCATGCGGTTTCGAGTGGGTGCATGGAAGGCAGCGATCTGGAAGAACGCTTTCGCCGGCGGAATCCGTATCACGGGATCAGGAGCATGTGAATGTCTACCGTCTTCTATTAAACCCGAAGAAGCTCTTGTTCTTAATCGGATCCTATTTCTTCTTTGGCTGGGGCTATATTATCTACTTCACGTATTTGATTCCTTACTTGGTGAGCAAAGGCATTCCGTCTCTCGATGTCGGCTTCATTTGGTCCGCGATCGGGCTCGCCGGTTTGTTTAATGGTTGGATCGGAGGCAGAGCGATCGACCGCTGGCCAAGCGGATATACGCTTGCGATCGGAATAACTTTAGGGACGCTCGGAGTGAGTGGCGTAACGAGCAATAATCTGGTTGTTACGGCATTGGGCGCGGCCATTATCGGCCTGGTTTCTTTTATTACCCCGCCGCTGATGATCACTGCGCTTCTTCGCAGACATGTGCCCGATCATGCCTATGCGACCAGCCTTAGCTTGGCTACTGCCTTTTTTGCCTCGGGGCAGATTATTGGCCCGATTATCGGCGGCGTATGGGTGGAACGATTCGGGCTGCAATTCGGCGTGGCGTCCAGTGCAGTCTTCATGGCGATAGCCGCTGCGCTGGCCGGTTGGTACGGGCGCCAACAACGAAAACAGGTTGAGGCGGTATCAGGAGCAAGCAGAATGAAGGGAAAAGGAGCAGAAGTCGATGACGAATTCGGGTTATAAGGGCTCAGCGATCAGGAAGTATTTTCACTCTGGGGATGTGCGGCTCTCTTATGTTGATTATGGCGGCGATAGCCAGCGAGTGCTCGTCATGCTGCACGGGTATATGGCGAATGCGAGATCATTCTCGGAGCTTGCCGTGCGCTTCAACGATTGGCGAGTAATTGCTCTGGATCAACGCGGGCACGGTTGGAGCGAGCATCCGCCGGGGAATGAATATGCCAGGAACAACTACGTGGAAGATATTGCGAATCTGATTCGATCGGAGCTTGGGGGACAACCCGTTACGATTCTGGGGCATTCCTTGGGCGGGTTGAATGCGTATCAATTCGCGGCCCGTTATCCCGAACTGGCGAAAGCCGTTATCGTGGAGGATATCGGCGCTGAAATCAAGGCTGATTTCTCCTTTGCAAGCAAGCTTCCGTATCGATCGGCTTCTCTAAGGGAGCTTAGACAATCGCTTGCAGACGTCGGGCTCCGGGCTATCGATTATTTTGCCGAAAGCGTGATGGAGGATGAACGCGGTTGGGGATTTCGTACGGATCTGAAGTGGCTGCAAGTATCCGTTCCCCAATCCAATGGCGTCTGGTGGGAAGACTGGTTGGGGTCGAGCTGCCCGATCCTGCTGATTCACGGCGGGAAGAGCTTCATCCTCGATACCGAACAAGCGAGAAGGATGGCAGCAAGCCGGCCCAATACCAAGCTGGCCGTGTTCGAACAATGCGGTCATGGTGTCCATTACGACGATATCGACGGTTATTTTAACGCGGTGAAGGATTTCCTCATGCATCAATCATAAGGGAACTGCAATTCGGATCGTTAAAGTTTAATTTGTTCACTAGAAGCGGCGGTTAAAGCTATGCTATATTCTCTCTGAGCAGTTAAATCGAATCGATAGGTTTACGGGAATTGGAAGTAATCATGGTATGGTATTTTTCAGATAAACGGGATTGCTCTCACCGGGCGATCCCGTTATTTTTAGGTCGTCGTACTAGCCAATAACTAGAATAGCGAACAGGAGATTCGGATATGACGGTTATTTCCCGGCTTGGTTTACGTTTACCAGGGCGCAGATTTACTATTTTTCCGAAAATAATCATTGCACTGCTGGTTGTCATCGTCCCGATGGATATTCTGAATCTCCTCATGAACCAATCCGGCGTAAGGACGGTCCGCCAAGAAATCTTGCAATCCAGCGCATCCAGCGTTCACTTCTATCTGAGTTCGCTTGAAACCGAAATGAATAAATCGTGATGTTCGCGAACGGGATCTTTCTCCTTATCCATTTGCCGATGAGAAGGTTAATCAATTCGTTGTACCAAGTCGGCAAAGGGAAACTTGAGGCAGTAGAATGCAGCTTCTGTATCCCAAGACGTATAGGCGGATATTCCCTTGATATGATAATGTTGGTTGTGTGATGGGGCTGGTTTTACGGTTTGCTATGACGGACATCGGCTGGGCATCAACACAGTCTGAAAGCGAAAGGGGCAGCCGGGGAATGAAGAGGTATCAAATCGTTTTGGTCGGCGCCATTGTCTTACTGATCGGACAAATAATTGTATTGCTTCTGCCTTTACGTCCGCAAACGGGACCCGTCGGGGAACCTCATGGATTGGACTGGCAGGGATTTTTTCGAGGCCTGTCCGTTATTTTGCCACTTGTTGTCTTTGGGTTGGCCGGGTGGAAGAATGAGAAGCGGAAATAGAAAAAGATGAAACGGCAGCCGGCAAATGGCTGCCGTTTTCGCATGCTCCGATAGACATGAACGCGCGGACCTGCTCGTACACTGTAATGATGAGCTTGTTCGATGACCTAACGTCGCGGAGGGATAACGATGAAAATAACGTCCGGCGGATTCGAAGCCGTATATCACGGCCGCGTACTTGCCTACGGCATGAACCCGATCGAAATCGTGTTGTCGGAAGAGAACGACCCGCTGACATTCGTGTTCTGCATCGAATACGAAGCGGAACGAGACGATTTTATGACGGATATCCGGCTGGTCCGATACAATGAAGTCCGCATCGCCTGCGTGAATTTTCCGCGGGGCAAGCCGATCGGCAATCAAGATATGATCCAACTCGGCGTGTTGAACAACCGCAAATTGTCGTTGCGCTACGAAGTAACCATTAATTCCGATGCGACGTCTTGGGCGCTGGCCTTCACGTTCTTCGCGGGCGAGGGGGTCGGTCCGGCATGAACAAGCTCGAGATTCAGGATCCGCGGGTAGCCAGCAAGATCATCGCGGCGAACGCGGAGAATGATAAGCGCAAAGCGGAGCTCGGCTTCCTCGGCAAATTCTTCGGATCGGGCGAGAACGTGCGCCTGTATATCGTCGGCACGATCACGCTCGGCGTTCTTCTCATCGCGCTGGTGTATACGCTGATTCCCGACCAATATCGTTCGCCCGATTTCGGCTTGAAGGAAATGTGGACGCTCGTGGTGCTTCCGGTCGAATCGACGATTATCGGTTACTTGATCGGATCGAAATCGAAGGAAGCAGGAGGCTAATCGCCGCTGCCGCGCATATAAAAAGGAGGCGGAATTCCGCCTCCTTTTTAACCGATTTATTTCGAATCGTAAGCCGCTCTGTCTTCTTCGCTAAGCGTGTAGAACTTACTTGAGTTACGGAAGATGGTTGTACCGTCCATGATCCGCACGGAATGATCATTGTAAGACTTAATCGTAGTAATGGGTCTAAGCCGCATACGATCTTGGAATGCCTCGATGGGTTCTTTATGCATCATCGCCATCTCAAAATCGTGATCTGTTTTTAATTCTTGTTTCGGACTGAAAATTGCTTTTTCTTTTGCCACGATTTAGTCGTCCTCCATAAGTATCATTTAGATGCTTAATCATACCTCAAATGCAAGGAACAAAGCAAATAATGAGTTAGGCGGGTCGAGCCTGGCAAGGCATGAATACCGTCGGGTGACAAGGGCGATAAAAATATAGTATGATTAAATGCCGCTATCAAAGCGGCATTTGTGTTTTATGCAGCATTTCTTCATGAATTTAAGAAATCGTTTAAGTTTTACGCGGGTTTTTTTTAACTTGTTTGGATTAAGCTTAGGCTCAGATCGAGCTTGGAGGAAGTAATTGATGAAGACACTGTTGTGCGTACTGGCGGCGCTGCTGCTAATAACGGGTTGCGAGAGCCAGACACGAAACGATACACCGAATAATACGGCTGATAGTGCCGATCAAGACAATACGGCTGGAAGCGCCAATCAAGACAATACGGCTGGAAGCGCCGATCAAGACAATGCGGAAGCTCCGGTGCCAGAACCGGAAGAAACCGGCTTGTCGATTCATGTGAAGAAGGAGCAAATTCACGAAGGCAGCTTGCTTCTTATTGACCGGGAACACGCCGTTCCTCCGGGCGGTGAAGGAGAGCCGGCCGTGAATCTGTACGAGCACAAGGAGCTTAGGAAAGGCTTCGGTTTGCTCGATAACACCGTTCGGTTGTCGCCGGACTTGACCGAGAAATTCGCGAAAATGGTGGTTGACGCGGCTAAAGTCGGGATCGATCATTTTCTGATCAGCAGCGGCTACCGGGACGAAGCCGAACAAAACAAGCTGCACAAGGAAATGGGCGACGATCGCGCAATGCCGGCCGGTCACAGCGAGCATAATCTGGGCTTGTCCCTCGATATCGGATCGTCGCTGGAGGAGATGAGCGAAGCGCCGGAAGGCAAATGGCTGGCCGAGAACGCTTGGAAATACGGGTTCATTCAGCGCTATCCGGAGGACAAGACCGCGATTACGGGGATCATGTACGAGCCTTGGCATTTCCGTTACGTCGGATTGCCGCACAGCGCCGTCATGAAGGAGCAAGACTTGACGTTGGAACAATATCTAGCCGAGTTGAAAGAACATTCGATCTCGACGACGAGCGGCGGCCGCGCATACGAAATCTATTATTATCCGATCTCCGCGGACGGGAATATCCAGGTGCCTGTTACCGGAAGCTGCGAGATCGACGGCAACAACGAGGACGGCGTCATCGTCACCGTCGATACCGGCCCGGAAGGAGGGGCGAAATGAACAAGGGGGGTAAAATGAGTAAACGAGAGCGAATAGAAACCGTTATTTTATATGGGATATTCGCGTTTTACATGATGCTGATCATTAAAATTTTGTTCCTATCCAGAGTTTCTCATCTGGAGCATCGATCGATCAATCTCATTCCATTCGAAAGCATAGCGGCATTTGTATCCGGCAGCACCGCGAATCTCAAAACATTTGCTTTTGGCAACGTGGCGGGCAATATCCTTATTTTTGTTCCCCTTGGCGTCTATTTGCCCTTGTTCAAACAGGATAAACGAATGAAAACAAACTTGTCGTTTATATTAATCACGAGTTTGGTTGTCGAAATCATTCAAGGACTAGTAGGCATTGGAACATCCGACATCGATGATATCATTCTCAATGGTTTGGGCGGATGCATTGGTATTCTAGGGTATAAGCTATTGTTGATTCTATTTCGGAATGAAAAGAGAGTACATACGGCAGTCACGATACTTTCCGTTCTCGGGTTGCCTGCAATTTTGTTTTATTTATTCATGGTGAAGATGAGATTTTAAAATCTTTCCTGCATATTTTGAAAAGTGCGATCATAACGGTTTATAATGGAAAATACAGGTCATGCACTTATTTAAACGCAAGGGGATGATTGATCCATGATTCATCAGCGTGAATGTCCAGTCGAAACAGTCATTCAGGTACTAGGCGGCAAATGGAAGCCGATGATTCTGTGGCAGTTGATTGCATCCAAGCAAAGATTCAACGATTTGGAAAAGCTTATACCCGATGTTTCACAAAAGATGCTTTCGCAGCATCTTCGCGATTTGGAACGAGAGGGCATCGTCGATCGAACGGTCTACCCTTCTGTCCCTCCTAAAGTAGAATATTCGCTTAGCGAATACGGCAAAACATTGATTCCCGTAGCAGAGGTCATGTGTGCTTGGGGTGCAGCGCATAATAAGCAGAAGAATGAAGAGAAGGAAGAGTCAGCGTCATAGGATTCGTTCAATAAAGCTGCTCGGGATACCGGGCAGCTTTTGTTATGTCTACCGCTGTCTACCGCCGCAAACTCCGGATCCCAATCTGTCTAGCTTACTTTGAAGTAAGTACCCTACTTTAAAGTGCGTTCTTAACAACCTCTTGAAGCGATGCTAAGCTTGAGTCAGCCAAAAATTGGATTCCATGAAGAGGAGGAAAAACAATGAAAATTATTGTTTTTGGAGCGACGGGGAATACAGGGAAGAGAGTATTGGCGCAAGGGTTGAAAATGGGGCACGAAATGACCGCTTATGTGCGAAATGCAGCGAAGCTTCATGATCAATTAGGCGAGCATTCCGCAAAGAACGTGAAGGTCGTCGTGAACGATATGTTGGACCCGTCGAGCGTCGGCGAAGCGCTCGCGCATCAAGATGCCGCTATTATAGCTGCCGGCCATGCTGGCCAGGGAGAAGAGTTTGTTCGCATCGTCGACAACATTATCAGCCAATGCGAATCCCAGCCTTATTTCGCTGGCCGGGTATGGATGATGGGAGGGGCCGGCCTGCTCGATATTCCTTATGCAAATACGATCGGCAACAACTTACCCGGCTTCCCGCCAGAGTATAGTACACACAACCGGAATTTCGATAGATTACAACAGACGGAACTCGACTGGTCCGTCATGTGTCCGGGAGCGATGATCGAATCGAGCGAGCTTCCAGGCTCGGTTCATCTACATGTAACGACGGAAATCTTACCGATTCCGATTCCGGAAACGATCAAGGAATTTTCCGAGGCAGCTATAGCCGGTCACCTATTCAGCCGGTTTCAAGAGCTCAATGTGGCCTATGATGATGTCGCCCAATGGATGTTGGACCATCTTGAGCTCGGAGGCGCGTTTAAACGGAAAAGGGTCGGTCTAGCCTATCAGAGTCATACGGAGAACTGATGATAACTTACCACTCCTTTGCCAGGAGTGGTTTCTTTTTGCGCGTTTGGGCTCATATGGAAACTATTACTGCTTTATCAATAAGTGACATGCATTGTAAACTGGTTGAGCACTGTTTTTTCAATGGTTGAATGGTTGATAGAGAAAAGGGGAAGAGGATTAACAATGAAACGGTTGATTGGACTTGGTTTAACGATTGTATTGACGCTGTCGCTGTTTGCCGGAACGGCATCCGCGGCAACCGCGACTGCGGCGGTGAAAGTGAAATTGAACGGCGAGTGGGTGATTTTCCCGTCGCCGCCGGTTATCGTGAACGGCAAGACGTTCGTGGAGTTTCGTACGTTGTTTAACGAGCTCGGGTACGACATTAATTACGATAACGCGACCAAGAAGATAAAAGCGAGTTCGCAGCTTCACGACATCCAAATGACGCCTACGGGCACAACCGCGCTTGTAGACGGCGCGAAAGTGCCGGTGAACGGCGAGATGGTCTTGATGAAAGGCCGCACGATGGTCGGCGTCCGATTCATCTCGACGCTCTCGGACAAGGACGTGTCGTGGGACAGCGTGAAGAAGATTGTCTCGATTACGGACAAGCGCCCGACTGCTGCGCAGCAAGCGGAGCTGTTCGCCGTCTTCACGAAGCTCGGAGCTGCGGAAGATAAAGGCGATGTCGACGCGATGGTGGCATTGTTCCATTCCGATTCTCCGATCAAGGAAGATGCAAGCACGCAAATCCATGAACAATTCGCCAAGATGCGCACGCATACGGAATACATGGAACTGTCCGTCGAGTCCTTCTCGTCGAAGGAAGCATTCATCTATTCGCATGAACGTTCGAATAAAGTGAGCGGGGAAGGATTCTTCCCTGGAGCAACGAACGAAATCTATTACACGCTGCGCAAGGAAGCGAACGGCCAATGGGCAATCTACGGTATGATCGTCGCAAGCTCCGAGGTGGTCGACGAGAATAGTTTGTGGGCGCAGGAAGTTTCCGTGGCCGATGCGGATAAAGAGGCGTTGATCAAAGCGGTTCAGACGCAGCTCGATGCCGTTAATGCGAAGGATTTGAACGCCTACCAATCCACGCTGGACGCGAATGATTTCAGCTTCGCGGTTGACGTTCTGAGCATGAAGTCTCTCTTCGATGACAAGGACCTCATGCTGAAAGAAACGCTCGAACGCAGCGCGGTCGTTGAGTATCACGAAGATAGCGCGATACTGCTCGCTTCCGTTCATTACGACGTTAATCCGGGATCCGGAGAAGAACCGAGTACTTACCGGTCCGTCGAGCAGTTCGACTTGGTGAAGAAGAACGGCAAATGGTTAATCGCCGCATTCTCCAACCAGCATGAACTGTTTGGCGAGGAGCTTGATGCGGCATAAAGCGGCATTAGCACATTTTACAAGGCGTACGCAAGAGAACACCTCAATGACTCCAGTAGTCATTGAGGTGTCTTTTTTCATTCGCTATAGTTCGTCCGTGCCGATCACGCCTCGAACGGATATACAAGTCCCCATTGGGCTCTGAGTTGATCCAACGTTTCGGCGATCGCTATCGACTCGTCGTGCGTCATCAAGGCATTTTCCTTCCGGCCAGCCCGCAGGTCTTCTTGTACGGCCTCGAATTCAAATCTGAATCCTTCTCCGACCCGAGCATCCTTGCATTCATCCGCCAGTTGGTTTCCTACGAATAATCTCGCTTCTGTCGGAGACCAGAAACGCGGAACTTCGATATGTCCTTTGGTTCCGATGATCCGAACTTCTTGAGGGGTCGAAGTCGAGATGGAAGAGAAGAGGGAAGCCATTTGCCCGTTCTCGTATTCAAGCAAACAGGCCATTCGAGAATCGACTCCGGTGGAAGCGGAGCGGGAGCGGCTGAGCACCTCGACCGGCTTGGAACCGAAAATCATCGAGGCGTAAGAGACGGCATAGACGCCTACGTCGAGCAGACTGCCTCCGGCCGTAGCCGGATTGAACAGACGCGATTCCGGGTTCTCCGAAGCCGAGAATCCGAAATCAGCCGTCAGATAATGCACATCGCCAATGGCGCCTTCCGAAACCCATTGCATGACTTTGCGTGTCACCGGGAAGAATCGGGTCCACATCGCTTCCATGAGGTAAGTGCCGGTCTCGCGCGACTTCTCGACCATCGCCCGCACTTGCGCGGCGTTCGGAGCCAGCGGTTTCTCGCATAACACGGGCTTGCCTAATGTCAACGCCAAACAAGCGTGTTCCATGTGAAGATGGTGAGGCGTGGCGACATAGATCGCGTCCACTTCCGGATCGCGGATCATCATTTCGCAGTCGGTGTAAGCCTTTGCACCGTAAGGCGTCGCCAGTTGTTCCGCATTGGCGCCCGTACGGGAATATACGGCGGCTAATCTGCCGTCCTTCATTTCTTTCAAATCGTTTATGACCCGCTTCGTAATTCCGCCTGCTCCGATAAAACCCCATCCGATAACAGAATTCATGAGCTCACTCCGGTCTCCGCATGATTTGCCGAACCTCGATGTTCGACATCTTTTCTAATTTACCATGTTCCTAGCGAAGTGGCGAGGAGGAAACCGAAGAAGGCTGTCGTTTATGCGCGCAGCTGCACCTATATGGCAGGGAAATAATGGATGACTATCGAATTTGAAAACGTAATCATTCATGTTCAACTAGGGGAGGCCGACGGTATGCCCGTTCAACTGTGCCATACGAACCATCCGGTCCATATCGCTTGGGAAGCACTGATCGATCTGGACGTTCTTCGACTATGCCGAAGTTTCTTTCCGGAACAATCCGCGTCGCTCGAAGCGAAAGATAAAGAAATCGAAGCCTTCTTGAAAACCTACCTCACCAGCGATGCCATTGAAATCAGGCGCAGGAGCGAGATCATCGGCAGTTTACGAGAGAACGCCGAGAGCCGGAATCTACTTACACAATTAAACAAAGCGCATAAGCGCCTGTCGTTCAGCTTGGCGGAAGTTGACCGCGCCAAACATCCGCTGAAGATGTATACCTACATGCGGCAAGCTTTGGAGGCCTATACCGCTTCGGTAGACGCTGCCATAAGCTTGTTTGCGCCGACACGTACTCCGCACACTCCCCATACGCCTCCGATGGAGGAGCTAGCCGCCGTTATTCGAGCACAGAGGGAATCCTCGACGTATCTCGATGCTCAGAAGTGCCTGCGTCAAGTCGGCACGATCATAGAACCGCTTGATAACATCAAGTTTGCGGTAAATCTATCGGATTCGGGGCAAGCGGTACAAATCAGCGTTACGGACATTAACAAGGGTGCCGCCAGATTGGCTGGACTGTTCGGCAGCGAAAGGGACGATGCCAACAGCTTATGCGACGCCGCGCCTGTCAAGAACAGAGGACATCTCGCGCACTTGGAGGCGTATATCATCGCTCAAGTGGAGAAACAATGGGCGGCACCTCTTAAAGCCGCGTTGCGTGAATTGAAAACGATCGACCTTGACCGGCTGCGGGCGTGGAGTGAATGGCTCAAGCCCATGGAGTTGTACCAGAAAGGGCTGCTATTGACAGCGAAGCTTAAGAAAGCCGGCTTCGACGCCTGCCGTCCCGAGCCGAACGCCGACAGCATGGCCGCGGAGGATCTGCTGTATCCGCACATGGTTTTGACCGAACGAGCTCCCGTGCCGCAGGCATTTCGCGTATCGCTTGGAGACACCGTGATGATTACGGGCGCGAACAGCTCGGGGAAATCCTCGATCTTGAAAGCGCTGGCGCAGAATTGCATCCTCGCGCAGCTTGGTTTCTGGATCCCCGCCAAGTCGCTGCGATTCATTCCGTTTAAGCAATACTATACGGTTTTCGCCGCCGGGGAAGACCGTCAATTGAACGCATCCAGATATCAGCTGGAAGTAAGGAAAATGCACCAAGCCATCCGGATGGCCGCGCCGGATACGCTGCTGCTGTTCAATGAACCCTTTACCTCGACGAATCCCGTGGAAGCAACTGAGCTTTTGCGCGACATTACCGAGCAGTTGAGCCGGGCCGGAACGACATTGATGATGGTGACGCATATGCATAACGTGTACGATTTGCTTCGCCGGAAGGGCGTTAAATTGCGCAGCTATATCATGGGGTCCATGACGGACGCGGAGAAGATCGTACACACCTATGCGGTGGAGGAGAAAGAGCCTGACGGTCTGAGCCATGCCAGATTATTGGCGATCGAATACGGCTTTCGTATCGCGAATTTGGTGGAGGACCGAGGCAAAGCGGCCGTATTAGAAGAATTCCTTAAGAAGAGAGGCGGTTATCTTGCTTAGGCTGTTTCGTATCGCGCTGCATAACGATGTGCCTTTTCCGATGTCCAAGACGCTGTTAGACGACGTGGAACTTACTGCATACTTGGGGCGGTATTTCGTCAATCCGAGTCAGTACATCACGAGCGATCCCGAGAGTATCCGGGAACGGAATGCGGTTTGCGAAGCATTGACGGACAACGATGCCTTAACCGCCTCCTTGCATCGCTTGCACAACGCTTCCTTGCCGCTGCTTGAAACGGCATCCTCCGTAGAGAGCGAGCCTATCCATATGATCGGCAATATGATCGGGGTACGCCAATTTCGGGACGCGGCGCAAGCAGTCATACAGACGATTGGGACATGCGGACAATTGCCCGCTTCATTAGCAGAATTGCCAGCAAAGTTAACGATTCTGCTAGAGGAAAGTTACCCGCATAACTTTGACGAGGCATGGAACAAGTACGCGAGCGGCGTTGGAAAAACGGGCAGTTTGGCTTATCGCATTCATTTCTCGGATGACCTCACGATCTACGCCATTGCCCTGCACGACGTGAACAGGAAGAGGTATGTATCCAGTACCTTGCTCAATCGTTTGATCAACACCGAGAATCCCATGCGAGTGGACGAACTCTTGCCTCTCGCCTACCAGCTAGGTAAACGTTTCTCTCACGTTGAAGCAACAGCGTTGGAACGATTCAGCCATTCCGTTCAGCAAATGCTTATTGCGCAGACTGCAATTGCAAGAAACCAGTTGAACGTCGTAGAACGGAGCATTGCCGACGAGATTCGGGTTTTTGTAGAGGAGCTGCAGTTTGCGCTCGGAATGGTTCAATATGCGAAAGCGAGCGCGAAGCATGCCCCTTGCACCTGTTATGCGGAAATCAGAGGAGCCGAGGAACGATCGCTAATCATCCGTAAAATGGTACATCCGCTGCTTGCCGAGCAGGCAGACGTCATCGCCAATGATATCGCCATCCAAGACGGGCGAGAATTCGTCTTGCTCGGCGGCGTCAACAGGGGAGGGAAAACGACTTTTCTGCGAACCGCCGGCGCGATTCAGCTTCTGTTCCAGATGGGGCTGCCGATTCCTGCCGCCAGCGCGCAGATCAGCCCGGCATCGGGAATGTACAGCGTATTCTCCCGTGAAGAAAACACCGAATTGTCGCAGGGGACGCTGGGACGAGAACTGTGCGAAATGCGCGATGTCATTGCCGCCCTGGACGAGAATTGTTTGTTTCTAGGAAACGAACCGATATCCGGCACTTCGCCGATGGAGAGTTACTTGTTGAGCCGGGAAACGCTGTGCATGTTGAAAGCGAAGCAGGCGCGCGGCATATGGGTGACGCATCTGTACGAATTGTTTGACGACATCGGACAACTGAACGGCATTCCGTTCGGAAGCAAGTTTGATTGCATGCATACGGAAGCGGTGGATGGAGATCGCAGTTATTCCATTCGGCCTGGAATTCCCCGGAAATACAGCGGTGCCAGAGAGGTTTTCTCATCGTACTCCTTCATCTAGATGGCGCGAACATCAACGGGGAAGAGCAGCAACAGAGCGTCAAATTGGCGAATCAAAAAAATTTAATCAAGCTTAATATGATTTTTTTTCTTGGATAGGATATACTTGTCATAAGTCCGCTTTTGCGGACATCATATTCAACTTTGGAGGTTTACAATTTAATGGAAACAGGTACAGTGAAATGGTTTAATGCGGAAAAAGGATTCGGCTTCATTCAAAGGGAAAACGGCGATGACGTATTCGTTCATTTTTCTGCCATCCAAGGAGATGGGTACAAATCATTGGACGAAGGTCAACGCGTTGAATTTAATGTTGTGAAGGGCCAACGCGGTCCTCAAGCAGAGAATGTCGTAAAACTGTAATTCGAATCCGTGCCTGCTCTTGACGTACTGTCAAGGGCAGGTTTTTTTATTGCGATTCGTGGCATGTACGCGAGTCTTCATGTGAATTTATGCGGGGAAGTTTTATTTTCGCTCATTGTGAGTAAAGTTAATAATAGGCAGTCAATATAAACGCAAGGGAGACTTGTCCATATGCCGCAAGGCAAGTGGTTTCGCATTGGTTACGGCATCATCGTCGTCTTATTGATCGCGTATTTGGCGTCGAAGGTCAACTTCATCTTCTACCCCATCAGCAAGGTAATAGCCGCATTGTTCGTGCCGCTGCTGATCTCGGGCATGTTCTACTATCTATTCCGGCCGTTCGTGAGGGTACTCTCGAACAAGCTGCCGAAGGCGATCGCCATCCTGTTCGTCTACCTTGGCGCGCTCGGCGTCTGTTACTTGTTCTTCTGGATGATCTGGCCCCCGATCCGAACCCAGTCCATTAACTTAGTGGACAACTTTCCGCAAATTGTCGACTCCGTTCGAAGCTGGCTCGAGTCCGTGCAGCAGCACGAGTGGCTCAAGGAGATCGGGCAGAAGGACGCGCTGTCCTCGGAGAATCTGACGAACAAGCTGACCGGATCGCTGGATGAGGTGCTCAATTCCGTAATCGGCAGCGTGCGCAATATTTTTAATCTGATGATGAATTTCTTCTTCCTGCTCGGTCTCGTTCCGTTCATGATCTATTATTTGCTGAGCGAGGGAGATAAGTTTCCCGGCCATGTCCTGCGAATTCTGCCGGACCGGTATCATCGCGAGGTAAGCGGGGCGCTCAAGGAGATCGATGCGTCGATCGGCTCGTTCATCCTGAGCAAAGTGCTGACGTCTATGCTGATCGGCGTGCTGACTTTCATCGGATACCTGTTGATACATATGCCTTATCCGCTGTTGCTCGGTTTGATCGCCGCCGTCACGAACTTCATTCCGTACATCGGACCGTTGATCGCCTTCATTCCGACGGCCGTCGTGGCGCTTACCGTCTCTCCTATGACGGTGCTGCTGGTCGGCGTCGTGCTCGTCGTCTCGAACCAGATCGAAGCGAACCTGATCGGCCCGCGCATCATCGGCAAGCAAATGAACGTTCATCCGTTCACCGTCATGCTGCTCGTCATTGGCGCGAGCGCGATTATCGGCCCTTTCGGGATGATCATTGTCGTTCCCGTCTATGCGATCATCAAGATCATCGCGATCCGGACGTATGATTACCTGAAGCACAACCGCATACCGCCGAAGGACCCGCTTGCGGAGGTCAACAAACGTCTCGAGTAGATAGACGTTAGACCCTGACTATTTCTTCGCGCGGCCAATAAATGCGAACGAGAGCAGGCTGCCGCCGAACAAAGCAACGGTTATAACCACGAGCGCCAGCTGCATGCCGGCAATAAAAGATTCGTGTTCGCGCAGAATCGTGCCGAGAATGGCAACGCCAAGCGTCGCGCCAAGCTGCCGGCTTGCATTCAGCGCGCCTGAAGCGGCGCCGGCCTGTTCCTGCGGGACGGAGGAGATAACGGCTGCCATCAACGCCGGAATCGCAAAGGAGATTCCGAAACCGATCAGCAGCAAACCGGTCAGTAGAAGTACATCATTCGAATTCCCTTCCAAGCCTGCTAGCAGCAGCGTACCTATAGCCCCAAGGCTAAACCCGATCGTCATCGGTATCCTTGCTCCGATTCGTGCTGCGATGCGACCGGTGAAGATCGGATTGAATGCCATCGGAATCATCATGGGCAGGAGCGCGAGTCCGGCTAGATGGGCCGATAACCCGCGTACCTGTTGAAAGTATAATGGCAGCAGGAACAGAATACCCGACAACCCGACGTTAATCGTCATCCCGGCAAGCATGCCTGCCGATACGGTGGCATGCCTGAATATTCGCAGCGGAAGCAGCGGCGTCTTGCCTGTCGCTTCCGCCCATAAGAATGAGACGGCACAGAGCAGCGCCAGACTAAACGCCCCTATTATAAGCGCGGAGTCCCATCCGAATGTTTCCCCTTCCATGAGGGCGAAGGACAATGCCGCAATGGCTGCAATGGCCGTGATTTGGCCAGCAAGGTCGAAGCCTTGCAGCGGCTTGCGTGTGGACTCATTGACGTACGCCGAAGTCATGACCAAACTAATGATGCCAAGCGGTACGTTAAGCGCGAAAATACTGCGCCAACCGAGGGAATCGACCAAGAGCCCGCCGACGAGCGGTCCCGCAGCCATCGCAACTCCCGTAACCGCCGCCCATATGCCAAGCGCACGAGCGCGTTGGGACGGTACCGGGAAAGCATGGGCGAAGAGAGCGAGCGACGATGGCAGCAGGGCTGCGCCGCCTACGCCAAGTATCGCCCGCATGGCGATGAGGGCTGCGAGCGACGGAACAACTGCCGAAACGGCCGATGCGGCAAGAAATAATGCCAGACCGGCAAGATAAACCCGTTTGGCCCCCAACTTGTCGGCCATCGCGCCCATCGACAGCAGCAAGCCTGCGAAAACGATCGTATAAGCGTTGACCACCCATTGCAGACCGGAAATCCCGCCGCCCAAATCCGCGCGAATCGCAGGCAATGCGACGCTTACCACGGTCATATCGAGAAGCACCATGAAATATCCGAGCGAAAGTCCGAGTAAGATTAACGCGTGGCCCCGCTTGCTAGAACTGTTGGACTGCATTTGCATCGTCTTTTCCACCATTCATTCTCCTATCCATGCTATTGGAATGATTCACTTGACCTTCCCGGTAAGTTTATAATAGAACCTGTTCCAGAACGATAGGATGGCTTATCATAGGAGTAATTGTCCTTACTTAAGAATCCGTCAAGGAAGCAGGTGCGGGAAATGGTTCAATCGGCCAATGAGCGGCTGCGGGAGCTGGCACGGTTTTTGCAGACGCGGCGTGCGCGTATAACGCCCGAGCAAGCCGGGTTGCCTAACGAAGGCCGGCGGCGAACGCCAGGACTCCGGCGCGGGGAAGTGGCGCAGCTCACGGGGATCAGCGTAGACTGGTATACATGGCTGGAGCAAGCGCGGGACATTCAGGTATCCGCTCAAGTGCTGGAGAGTATCGTGCGGGTGCTCCGGCTGGATTCGAATGAGCGGAAACATTTATATTTGCTGGCCCTGCAGCAGCTGCCTGCCGATCCGACTCCGGACGAAAGCAGCATTAGCCCGAAACTGCAGGACTTTCTAGACCGGCAGGGGACGAGCCCGGCAATCGTCACGGATCAGCGCATGAATATCGTTGCATGGAACAAGATCGCAAGCCTGATTTACGGGAATTATGAGCGGATGCCGGCGCGCGAGCGCAACGCCGTGTGGCAGACGTTCACGTCGCCGTATATCCGGCGATTGCTCAAGGGAAATTGGGAGAATCATGCCCGGCATCGGCTGGCCCAGTTTCGTGCAAACTACGGGAATTTCGCGGGTCATCCATGGTGGATGGCGTTTATTGACGAGTTGAACCGGGCAAGCGAGGCATTCAGGACATGGTGGCCGCAGCATGATGTTCTGAGCGGTCCGGAAGGACAGAAAATCAATGATCATCCGTCGGCGGGGATAATCGTATTCGATCAAATTTCATTTCTAGTATCGGATGCTCCCCATCTTACGGTCACGATCAATTTATGTTCAACCGAAGAGGATACGTCGTCCAAGCTTGCTAAGCTGCTCGATGGCCCGGCGGCCTTATGATTCGAACGGGAAGTAAGTAAACGAGGCGAAGCACGGCATTAGAGAGGGATGGAAGGTAACCATGCTAGAGGCTTTGGTCAAACAAGCTGCAAGAATTGCAGGCGATTATCTGAAGGAACAAGTAGTAGCTTCCTATCCGATTACGGGAAAAGGCATATCCAATCAGGTGTGCGTCGTTGAAACTGAGCTGCATAAAGTTGTTGTCCGCATGAACGATAAAGATGCATTTTCAAGCTACGGCAAAGAAAAATGGTGTATGGAGCAAGCAGCTGCAGTCGGCGTTCGGGGACCTGAGGTGTTGTCCATTGGGATCGACGATGAAACCGCATATATGATTCAAGCCTTTGTCGAGGGAGACAACGGGGCAGACAGTACGATACCCAAGACTTTGATTTGGAGGAAGCTGGGCGAATATGCCAAGCTCATTCATTCTATTCAAGTGAAAGGGTATGGCGAAAATTTGATTGATCCCATCCATGGCGAGTTTCAGTCGCCGCCCCATGCCGGGTCAGACGGAAGCTGGCTAGGATATGTGCAGCATAATATTAATAAATTGACCGAACGGGATCGCTTGATCGAGCTTGGAGTACTCACTCTGATGGAATCGCAGAGCATAAAGCAACGATTTGAAAACATCAAGCGCGCTCCGTTCCGGTTCGGCTTGAACCATGGAGACATTTCTTTAAAGAATACGATCGTCGATGAGGCAAACCAGGTGATATTGCTGGATTGGAATGCGGCGGTAAGCGTGGTACCGCATGCAACTGTTGCGCAATTGATGCATTACCGGATCCTGGGGCTGGAAGAAAGTGCGAATGATGAGGAATTCAAAGCGTTTATAGACGGCTATGGGATAAGCGACAGAGACATTTCCGATGTCATGGATTTTCTGTTGTTGAAGGCTTTCGATAACCTCAGATGGGCAATAGACCGAAGGCCTGATCTGATTGAACCCTTTGCCGCTTTCGCGAAACAAGTAGTCAACCTAGTTCTTGCGCCTCAAACTAGCCAAGGGTGAAGGAGGAAACCCCTAATGATTCAGTCCATTGTTCACATCGCTTTGGTCGTAAATGATTACGATGAAGCGATAGCATTTTACACGAAGAAATTGCATTTCACATTAGTCGAAGATACCTATCAGCCAGAGCAAGATAAACGTTGGGTGGTGGTCGCTCCTCCCGGTTCTGTCGGAACTACGATTTTACTTGCCAGAGCATCGAACCCCGAACAAGAGCCGTTCATCGGCAACCAAACCGGCGGTCGGGTATTTCTGTTCCTGAACACCGACGACTTCTGGCGAGATTATAACGAAATGGTCTCCAAGGGGATCGAATTCGTTAGAGCACCGCAAGAACAAGCATACGGAATGGTTGCCGTATTTAAAGATTTGTACGGGAATTTGTGGGATTTGTTGGAATTGAATGCGAGTCATCCGATTGCCAAACGAATAGAGGGGCGGGGCTAGATATGAAAATCGTGTTTGAACGCGTTCAAGACGTGCTGGATAATTACAAGTCTTCCGTTTACGAACAAGATGCGGCGAAATTCGCGGCTGCCTACGCTGCGGACATCCATGTGTTCGATTGCTGGCAGAACTGGTCGAGCGACGGGATCGCCGATTGGAGCACAATGGCAACCGAGTGGTTTCATGGATTGAAGCAGGAAGGGGTTCGCCTGCACGTCGCGTTTGACGATGTCGCAACGGAAGAGAGTGACAAGCTCGCTTTCGTTCGCTGCGCCGTGACGTTCAAGGCTTGCGACGAAGCGGGCGAGGTCGTTCGTCAAATCACGAACCGGTTCACGTTCGGATTAAGAAAAGAGCACGGCTCCTGGCTTATCGCTCATGAACATTCCTCCTTGCCCATCGATATGGGCACGGGCAAAGGGATCTTCAACTTGAAATAATGCTCCGGCACAGCCCAAAAAAGGAACAGGCGCCTCGGCGCCTGTTCCTTTTTTGATAGCTGCTGGAATTACATGTTCGTTCTTGAAAATCGTTCTTGTTAGAGCTCAAGTTTACGGGTACCAAGCCATTTCACCATTTTGCGTTAGGTGCGTTGAATCGGAAAATATCCAACCACATGCTCATGATCGGCGGCTGTATCATCGCTATGATTTATTTCTTGATTCTTTGGCGTATCCAGCCATTCCTCTAGACCTCGCCAAGCCGCAAGTTTGGTCGAGGCCCGATAGATCAATAAGCACGAAGAAAGGCAGCCGATAATGGCTGCCTTTCTTGCATGAAGAATCGTGATAGGGAAGATGAGGACGCCGCATTAAGCAAATCGATTCGCTTCCGGGTCGTCCATATCATAGCCGAAGGCTTCGAGCGCCGGCCACAGTTCAGGGGCAATCGGGTAATTCGCGAGTTCCACCGTTTGGGCGATCCGTTCCGGCTTGCTCATGCCAACGACCGTGCTGGTAATCCGCGGGTCGCGAAGCGAGAATTGAAGCGCCGCGGCAGCCAACGGCACGTTGAATTCCTGGCATGTTTTGGCAAACGAACGCGCTCTTTCCAATACGATCGGCGGGGCTTCGCTGTAAGCATAACGAGCATAGGCGTCCGGACCTTTGGCCAAGATGCCGCTGCCGTAAGGAGCGCCGTTGATCACCGCGACGCCCATGCGGCTCGAGATATCGATCAATGGCTCGGCAGACCGATTGAGCAGCGTATAGCGATTGTGGGTTTCCACGGCGCTGAATGCTCCCGTCTCCACATAGCGGATGAGCAAATCGATCGGTCCGCCGGAAATGCCGATGTGATCGATAATGCCTTCATTTTGAAGCTTCTGCAGTACGGCTAACGGTCCGCCGGGACTCATGACATTCTCGAAGGTGGTATGCTCAGGGTCGTGGATATACACGTATTGCAGACGATCAAGGCCCAAGCGCTCGAGGCTTTCTTCGACGGAACGCTTGATCTGTTCGCCGCTGAAGTCGCCGGTCGTGTAGTCGCGGTCGGCTTTGGTAGCCAGCACGAAGCCCTCCGGCAATCCGCCGTTCGCCCGAATGGCCTTGCCGATCCGCCGTTCGCTCTCGCCTAGGCCGTAAGAGGCAGCCGTATCCACGAAGTTAATCGCGCTTTCAAAGGCGGTGCGCAGCGTGACCAAGGCTTGTTCTTCCGGCGTGCCATATTGGAAGGTTTCCGGCATATCCCCGAGCGGGGCGGCTCCGAGGCATAGCGGCGTAACGAATAGGCCGGTATTGCCGAGCGGTCGTTTGGATAATAGTGAGTTCGACATCGTGTGATCCTCGCCTTCATGAATGTGTGTTACAACGAAACGCCTAGGAAGCCCCTCGTCAATTGGAAATCGATATTGCCTTGCTGATGGAGACGCGGCGTATACGTATGTTCCAGAACTTGCTTGCTGCGCTCGAGAATTTGATTCGTCCATGAGGCCGGATCGCCCGAGAGGATCAAATCGATATCCTGTTGGTGCTTCGGCAGCATGGACTGCTCGGACGCGATTTGCAGCATCGGGACGAAAGGATGCGTCTGCATCGGACGACTGCCGACCAGCGCGATCACGAGCTCCACCCCTGTCGCCGCGAGTCCGGTGACCGTCTCCACCCAATGGGTTGTCGGCGTCTCCATAATGTGGAATCCGTTGCTGCGGACATGTTCGCCATAAGCGATGGACGGCTGAACGTGAACTTGGGACGCCGTGAATAAATGTTGCCTGAATGCAGCCGCAGCCAGCAGCCCGCTATTCTCCGGAACGACGACCAAGCCTCCGGCACTGACGATCATCTTGGTCAGCGCGGCCAGCTGCTCGCCGGCATCTTCGCCAATGGTACCGTCGCTTAAGATCCCGATGCGCAGTCCTTCCAGTCCGACGGCCACTTTCTCCGCAGGCTGGGCCGCCGCCAATCGATCGGCGAACCAAGCTTCGACTTTCTCGCTCACCTTGGCGATTCCGCCGTCGAGCTGAATGCTCGCATAGCCGAGCCGGCTCGCATCGATGCCATGCACGTCCATCTGATGGCGCATGTAATCGTTATGCGTCTTCTCGCAGCCATGCTCCAGCAGCAAACAATGCTCCACCATCGGGTGGGTGATATAGCCGAGCATCGTGCGCGCGAAGAGCGATTCGGCAGGCCCCCCGGAGGTGCCGCAGCCCTCGGTGTGAGCCAATGCGACGAAGCCGGAGAGGGCGGATTGCCCGGCTGCCTGTTCGTTCAGCCGCTTCGTGATCATGCCCGCTACCTGTCCGGCGCAAAGGCTGGTCGGCACAATCAAGCCGATATTGTCGCTGGACTGCCGATCGCGCTGCCGGGTAAAGGTGAATTGGATCGGATTTGCCGTGGCTGCCGCTGCTGCATCGCCTTGAATCTCCGCACCTTGAATTTCAATCGGCTCTCCTGCCGGAACGGGAGCATGGAGGAGGGTCTCCAGCCGGCTCGTGTCGTTCTGCTGCCAGTTGCGCCAAATTTGTACCTGGGCATGACCCGCTTTCTCGCCGACGCTTCGCTGGCCGGAGGCGATTTGGATCGCCAATTCGAATACCTCTTGCCCCAGCTCATCCATCGCTTTGCCTTCCAGATATTGCCCCGCGTTGACATCCATATCGTTCGACAGTAACTGGAAGCGGCGAGTGGTCGTGACCACCTTGACCGTCGGCACATAAGGGAAATTGGTGATCGAACCATTGCCCGTCGTAAAGAAGATCATGTTGCAGCCAGCAGCCACTTGTCCGGCGATGCTCTCAAGATCGTTGCCGGGGCTATCCATGAAGTAGTAGCCGCCATCCTTCATGAGCTCCCCGTACTCGGTTGCATAATCGATCCGCGTGACGGGGTCTTTCTTCATTGCGGCTCCGATGGATTTAAGATAGATGTTATATAGGCCGCGATACATGTTACCGCCGGACGGATTGCCTTCCGCGCTGGTGCCGTGCCAAGACGTACGCTCCTTGAAGCGATTCACGAGCTCGAGAAATTTGCGCGCCGTTTCCACATTGCGGACTTTCGACAGGACATAAGGCTCCGCGCCGATCAATTCATCGGTTTCGGCCAGGCTGGCCGCGCCGCCGTAACGCACCAATTCTTCCGAAATCCAGCCGAGCAGGGGATTAGCGGATACGCCGGAGAAGGCGTCCGAACCGCCGCATTGCAAGCCGATTCTCAGGTGGGAGATCGATTCGGGCGTCCGCTGCATCGCATTGACCGTCGGCAGCCATTCCCGCACTAACGCTTCGCCTTTGACCAGTTCCTCTTCAAAGCTGTCCGCGAGCGATACGAACTTATGTAAGACATCATCGATCGTGTAGCCGTGCTTGCGCGCATAAGCTTCGACCATCTCGTTCGTAACCGATTCATTGCCATAATCGGCAAGCAATACCGCGCCGACGTTCGGGTTGACCATAAAGCCGGCGAGCGTCCGCAGCAACAGGTCCACGTTGTTCGGTTTGTCCGTGCCGCCTTCCGTATGAGCGACGGGGACGATCCCGTCGATATTCGGATAGTTCTTGCACTCGTCCTGCAGGCGGGCGGCAAGCTTCTTCACATAACTGCCCGTTTGCGAGGTCGTGCCAAGCAGGACGACGTAGTTGCGCGTGCCGACCCCGCGATCCTCATGGCGGCGATACCCCATAAAGATGCGCGTATCCGCATAAGCTGGCGAGGCCGGAGCCGGCTGGAAGTTCTCCTCGTCAAGAACATAAGGATGGGCTTGATCCGCGAAATTAGGCACGGGCGGCAGCGCGAACGACAACTTGCGCACGCTGAGCGCTTCCAGTACGGTTTCGTTGATCACATAGTGGCCGGGAAGAATCGGCTGAACCGCCACGCCGAACGGCAGCTGCCACGAAAGCAGTTCCTCTCCGGGAGCGATCGCTTTGACCGCGAATCGATGGCCTTCCATGACCGTGTAATCCAAGACGATGGATTGGCTCTCGTACTGAATGACGGAACCGGAGTTCAATTGGCGAATCGCCACGGCGCAGTTATCCCCGGGAAGAGGAAGTCTGGCTGCTTCTTCAAATTGGTAAACGACGTCCATCGATGATCGACTCCCTTGACGTAAAATATTCCGCGAAATGAAAATGTTTACTTGAAGACGCTTTCATAACTTCTATTTCTATACCTCCTGCTAGCATAACCATCTACGATTATATCACGAGAGCCGCGATTCGGTTATTGCCGTCAATAGGAATCGTAAAATAATGAGGCGATATTGTGAAACGCCGGCGATGATAGAATGCGGGCTAGCGAATATTCGATCCAGATCGAGGGAAGTCTGGAGTTGGACAGGGGATCATTCATTTGATCGATCATCATGATAGAAAAGCCGGCATTGATCTCCGATCGGCGATACCCTAGTATGAGCTTACGGAATAATTAAGGGGGCGATAAGCAATGTCAATGTCAATCGCGGATATCAAGATACCCGACAGCAAGCTGGCCGTTGAAGCGGCTGAGCTTTTACGCGATCAGGGCGACGAGCTGCTGTGGAACCATTCGAACCGGGTATTTCTGTTCGCGGCGCTGAAAGGCAACCTGCAGCAGGTGAAGTATGATTCGGAATTGCTGTATATCAGTTCCCTGTTTCACGATTTAGGCCTGACGCCCGCATACCGCAGTCCGGACAAGCGTTTCGAAGTCGACGGAGCGAACGCCGCCCGCGATTTTCTGAGGAGCCGCGGCGTTCCGGAAGAATCGATCAAATTGGTATGGGATGCCGTAGCCCTGCATACGTCGACCGGCATCGTCGAATATAAGGAAGCCGAAGCGGCTCTGATGAATTTTGGCGTCGGTTACGACGTCGTGGGGAAGAACTTCGATCTGTTCTCCGAAGAAATTCGCCGGCAAGTCGTAGAGGCGTTCCCGCGCAATCAGTTCAAGCAGAACATCCTGCACGCCTTCTTGGAAGGGTTCAAGCATAAACCGGAAACGACTTACGGCACGATTAACGCGGATGTCTGCGAACTGCTGCTGCCGGGCTATACGCGCCCTAACTTCTGTAACCATGTGCTTCACTCCAGATGGGAAGAGTAGTCGCGCGAGGGTGAACGGGTTCAAACCTGGGCTGCCGGGCACCGATAATTCAGCGTAACTTGGAGCAGCTTGCCGCCGGCAGGCTGCTTTTTCTACGTAATTGTTCCGTTCGATCGTACTCGCTTGGATTTGACATTCCGAAGGAGTTGCATCAATATATGCTATAGCATATAAATGCTGAAGCCTGCTTGAACATACATGAGGGAGGGATAGACGACTATGGATTTATTTGATCTAACCGGATTCTTGATGCATCGAACAGACATGAAATTAACCAATTTCTTCGTCAAGAAACTGAAACAATACGAAGTCACGCCGGAACAGTGGGGAATCATCAGCGTTCTTGACGGCGATCGAGCAATGACGCAGAAAGAAATTGCCGAAGCTATAGACAGGGATCAAAGCACGGTGGTCAGGATGATTGCGTCGCTCGAGAAGAAAGGAATCGTGAAGAGACTGCAAAACAACGACGACAAACGATCCCACAACCTGTTTCTTAGCGCGAAAGGCATGCAGCTGAAGACAAGACTCATACCCGTGGTCCAAGAAGCACATGATGATTTGACCCGGAATATCGAACCGGATGAGCTTGCGCAGCTTCACGAAACGCTTCATAAACTTTATCTGAACGTAAAGGAGGATTAGATCATTTCATCAGATACATGCTATAGCATTTATTTTTGTCTCAGGTCCAATTTTAGAAAGAAGAGAGTGATTAGAATGGCACGACGATCATATCCGGGAAAATGGCAAAGGAGTTCGAAAAGCTCGGCCTTCCGTCTTTTTTTAATTTCTTGACCGGTTCGTTCGAAATTGCAGGGTCCATTGGTATGATTGCCGGATTTTGGTACCAGAAGGCTGCCTCACTAGCTGGCTTGATGCTCGGTTCGACAATGCTGGTTGCCGCCTTCATGCTTATCGTCATTGCGAGAGATCCGCTTAAGAAGGCGCTTCCGGCAATCGTATTGAGTTTATTGTCGTTTGCCATTGCGCTATATATGATATAGCATATATAATCGCTGACTGGAGGTAGCTTGCCGCAAGGGATCCCGCGTGGTTGTGCATACGGGCAATCATTTGTATGATATAGGTATACGCGGAAGCGGGAAGCGGGTGATTGCAATCTTTTATTGGATAGCGCTGTTTATGACGATTGTGGATCAAATCACGAAACTGATCGTGCGGTTGAATATGAAGGTTGGAGATACGCATCCGTTTCGGGAAGGCATGCTGCAGTTTACCTATTATCAGAACTCCGGTGCAGCCCGCAGTTCGTTTCAAGGCTACGGACGAATGTTCGGCGTGCTCGCCGTGGTTTTCATCGTGATGGTCATCTACTATCGGAATAAACAAGCCGTGAAGCACCGTTGGATGGATGTCGGCTTAGCGTTCCTCGTGGCGGGAGCGGCCGGAAATGGCGTGGAGCGGTTAATGTTCGGCAAAGTGACGGACTTCCTGCAATTCGGATCCGGCCAAGGTATTATGAATATCGCCGATTTGTCCATTAACGTTGGTATACTCGTGATCGTCGTTCATCAGATCTTATTATCCATACGGACGCGCAGGAAAGCTTCGATTAAAGTCGGATGATGGGCTCATCGTAACATGAAGCGTGAACAGACAAGAGCATAGTGACATTTAAATCCGCTATTTAAGCGGGTTTTTTTGCGTGATCAGCCTCTCGCTTATTCGGTTTTGACCATTTTGCCTTTCACGGAAGTCACGATCCATAGACATAACGGAATGGCGATTGCGCATACCGGAATAACGATGGTTTCCCACAGCTTCTGAAGCAGAAGAATGCTTGCTTCATTGGGAATAACCATGGCAATGATGAAGATGACCGGAGCGCTGAACCACATCAGCCGTTTCCAAGACTTGACATGGAGCCAATGAGCCATCTCGTAGCTGGTGATGAACAGATACAGCGAGATTTTGGCGAATACGCCGAAGATCCAAATAAAGATGACCAGGATATCCAGATTCTGAACGAAGTTCAAGATGTCGATCGACCGAACCAGCATAAAGTAGGGGAACCTGAAATCTTGGGTCACCAACGGACCGAATACCAGCAGCACCATAACCGTGGTTACCGCCAATACGATTCCCGTAAACAGAACGCTTGTTAAAGACTTGCGCATGACATGCTTGGGGCTCGATACGAACGAGAGCAGGACCAGCAGCATGAACGATTCTGCCAAGAACGAGGCCGGGGCTAAGGAGGCCCTCGAAATTTCCGAGAGACTCGCATCGCCGAATAACGGCAGTATATTACTCCGTTTCACATTGCCTGCATTAAGCAGGAAGCTGAGCAGCAGCGTGAGTATCGTCACGGGTCCCGCAATTTCGCAGAAGCGCCCGATTCCCGTAATGCCGCTCGTTCCCGTTAAATAGATGGCAGCGCCCAAGAGCAGCGTTATCAGCAACCATACCGGCGTCTTGTCCAGCAGGATCAGATGGATGAAGTCGGCGAAGGAGCGGAGCACGTCTCCCGATAAAATAAACCATGCCGTGAAATAGGGCAGGAGCACGATTTTGCCGAGCCAAGATCCTAGGATCTCTTGGCTGAATTGAGCCAAGGTCTTGCCGGGATGCTTCATTCCGACTTTGACGACCAGATAGGTAATGAACACGCCTATGATGCATGCTATAAGCATCGATACCCAAGCGTCTTGTTTGGCCATTTCCACGTCAGGGGAGATTCGCAGCCAGACAGCCATCACAATCTCTGCGGTCGCAACGATCCAGAATAATTGCCAGCCCGATAGTTTCATTTCTCCCTTCCTTTCTCGCTTCCATCAAGAAGCTCGCGTCATATCGCAGCATTCGTCTGTCCCGGATCCTGGTAGCGAATCCGCACCTCTGACGTAATCGGAAGCGTGATGAATGTATCGTTCCAGTTCTTCTGCAACGACTTCCATTCGCGCGGATACTTGCGGTGCACAAGCTCGCCGATGCCGAGAAAATCCACCTTATACTGCTTCTGGGCTAGATCGATCAGTTTGGCGACCCGTTGTTCGGCTTCCTTGCTTAATCGGTTTTGAATGGTTTGGAGATCCTTGGCGCTAGACGGGTCGAGCAAAGTATTGTTCTCTACAATGTCTCCGGAGCCTCGTAATCGGATATGCACGCGAATGCCTTGCGGGCCCTTGTCAATGTCGATGCGGTTCCTAAGCGGCTTCACCCTTATGCTGATGCTGCTGCCGCCCTGACTTTGAAGCGCAGTGATGGTAAACATTTTCTGCCTTCCCGTAATCCAATTCGCATAGTACGATTCGACGGGCTTTAAAAATCCGCTTAGCCGAAGTCCGTTTTCCTTATTCAGCACCGCCGCTCCCGAATAGTTGAATTTCGTGCCGGAGGAATTGCCGCTGACGGCCGGCAACAGGACAGCGCCTCCGTTTTTCAACGCATCCCCTAGAAATTCTCTGAAGTAATACGGCTTCATTCCGAGGGACATCTGAATGCTGCTCAAGGCCGTGCTGATTAACGGATCAAAGGTCGGCTTCGTTGCCAAGATATCCTTTGCCTCTCCGCCCTTCACGACCCAAATGACGGATCGGATTTCCGACTTGGGATTGCGAACGATCATGTCCAGATACCTGCGAATGCCTTGTTTCGCCAATCCCTGTTCCGCCATTCGCTGGCCGATCAGAATCGTCTGGCGGTGGGCATAGAACAAGGAGCGGGAGAGCTGCGTCTGCAGATTCTGGCCCGCGTCCATGAAATCCTTGCCAAGGGCGCTCACGACCACGAAGCTTCGATTGTTGCTGGCCCCGGTACTCTGGCTGTTCAAACCGGCAGGGATCGCGATCTGCGAGCTGACTACCAGTCTTCCATCCTTGTTCGCGTCCAGCCCGCCTGCGATAACGATCGCAAGCTGGTTGGGCTCCTTAAGGTTCCAGCAGCCGCCGGTCACAGTAGACAGCAGCGATAAACACAGGAGAATCATTGCTTTCTTCATCCATTAACCACCTTACCATTCAGGCGCTTCCGTTAGCTCGTCCGCTTCCTAGGTCTTCGTATCAGAACATTCAGCAGCTTGTTCTCCTTCGCTGGGGCAATCGGCTCCAGATAAGGCGAACCCAGCGGAGTCAATTGAATCAAGTGAGCGAGAATCAAGATTAATCCAAGAGCGACGCCGAACAGGCCGAAGCACCCGGACAGGAGCAGCAGCGGGAATCTCAACATTCTGAACGGATAGCCGAACCGGTAACGCGGAATGACGAAGGATGATATACCGGCCGCCGACACGACAATCACGATGGGCGCCGATATAATTCCGGCTTGCACGGCCGCTTGACCGATGACCAAGGCGCCCACGATGCTGACGAGCGGACCGATTTGCTGCGGAAGGCGTATGCCGGCTTCCCTTAATCCTTCAAACATGAATTCCATGATGAATACCTCGATGACCGTCGGGAAAGGGGATTGCTCCCTGAGGGCCGTAATGCTGAGCATCAGTTTCGGCGGCACCATCTCCGGATGATAAGTGATCAGCGCGATATAGATCGAAGGAAACAGAATGGAGAAGAGTGCGAACAAATACCGGATCCAACGGTTCATGGTTACGTACAGGAAGCGTTCGTAGTAATCGTCCGGAGCTTGAAGCCCGTCCCAGAAGGTCATCGGCACGACAAGGACGATCGGGGAGCCGCTAACGAAGACGGCTAATCTCCCTTCCAGCAATCCTGCGGACACGACATCGGCCCGTTCGGTGCTCTGCGTTTGCGGAAACGGCGAATAGTTGGTGTCTTCGATATATTCTTCGATATAGCCGGATTCCAAGACGCTCTGGATATCGATAGCCTCGATTCTTGTCCTCACTTGATCGATCAAGGAGGGGGAGGCAACCCCGTCGATATAGGAGAGAACGACTTCTGTTTTCGTCAATTTGCCGATTTGAAACGATTCCATCTTCAGCCCCGGCGTCACGATAATCCGCCTTAGCATCGTCGTATTCGTCCGCAGCTCCTCGGTAAAGCTTTCGCGGGTTCCGCGAAGCGCGGCTTCCGTCGAAGGCTCTTCGATCGCACGGGATTCGAATTGCGATACATCGGCCAGGAGGATGGAGGATTCGCCTTCCGCGAGGAAGGCTACGCTGCCTTTCAATATCAGATCCGCAACCTCATCGAATACGGATATTCGCTTGGTCTGCAGGGCCGCAACAAGCTGCAGGTTGCACATTTGGGCCAAGCTGTCCAATGTTCGCAGCCCTTGGGGAAGTCCGTCATACATCAAGGGCTTCAAGATACTGGACTGCACGAGCTCTTTATCGATCATGCCGTCGACGTATACAAGCAGCAGTTTGGCGTTATCTTGCAAGGCCACGCTGCGAAAAACCACATCCGAACAATGCTCGAATAGGGCTCTGAGCGTTTGTTCGTTGTACTGAAGGTCCGAACTGGCTATGCGAATGGCATTTTCTCGCGTGGCGAAGCTATCCGTTGACGGCATGGAAATCATGTCACCTACCACTGGAGGAATTCGGGATTTCTTGATACTATGCCCAAATGTCCGGCTCGCTACACTTGATGGCGGCAGGATTCGATCAGCCGGTTGAAACCTATTGCCTGTTGGAAGCGTCTAAACGGAAAAAGGAAAAGGGTGGATGGACTTGAAAAGATCCTCATTTTCAATCATTGCCGGACTGTTCCTCTTGGTTGCATTTAGCGGCGCTGCGAGCGCTGCCAATCCTCTTCGGCTGAATGTAAACGGAAATTTGTTGACGGATTCGCCTTCGCCTTTGATTAGCAACCAGATGAGTTATGTTCCGATTCGTACGGTGGAATCATTAGGGAATCAAGTGATTTGGGAGGGGCAACCAAAACGGTCTTCATCCTAAACCGGTCAACGAAGGATCGTTTATCTCTGACGGTCGGCAGTACGATTGCGGTCAAAATAAAGAAAAACTGAAATTAGCCGCGCCCCTTGTCGTCAAAGGGAATACCATTTACGTGCTGCTTCGCTTTATCGGCGAGCAGTTCGGAGCCGTTGTGGATTGGGATGCGAAGAACAACGGACTGGTTGTCGTTACTCCGGATCCAACTGTACAAGGGCAGATAAGAAGCGGAGACTTAGCGCAAGCAAGGTTAGCCGTCGTTCGTATGCCTAAAATCAGCTTTTATAGTTCTCCCGAACATCCCGAAGGCCATGCGAACAGCTACATATTTCCGGAAAACGATTATTCCAAGTACTATTTCCAATTGAACGGCAGCATCTTCTATTACGAGTTAAAGAACGGCTATATGAGCCTTGTCTGGGAAGGCAAGCTGACGGTTCCAAGCTAGGGCAATTCCTCGAGTACGCTGGCCAAGTATTTAAATGCCGGCCTAGAGACGGTTTGGGGCGAACAGCCGAAAGTGACGAAACCGTTGACCTTCTTTAATGATCATATTTTCGTCAGGGATTCCGGGGACTACGGGATTATCGATACGAATGGATCGGTGACCTTGAGTTTCCGCCCTTTCATCGAGGAAGTGCAAGCAAGAGCGGCGAAATTCGGCGTGGAGTTCCTTGTCCCGCAAACGGAAGAAGCCATTCGCGCGAGAAATGCGCAACCTTCATTCCCGTCATGATATACCATCCAGGGAGGAACAGCTTGCCTATGCAGCTGTTCCTTTTTTCGTTCGCAGAAGGAGATTATATGAAATAACGGTGCAATAAGTTTCACTTTTTGGAAATGATCGCCTTTATTATGATATGGAGGAGGTTACAATAGGAGGTATAGCAATGATTGAAAGAATGATATTGATTTCGTCGCTTACGCTGATCATTCACGCAGCGGAGACGCTCTCTTATGCGGTACGAATGGCCGGTATTCGAACGGGGAAATTAGCTATCGCGCTCTCGTTAACGGGCATGATTGTACTGGTTTCAAGAACGTCCAATATCGCGCAAGGTACAATGACGGGGAAGATCGTGGATCTTGCCAGGCAACAGGCCGGAATACACCTCATAGATAGTTTCCGTATCATTCTGTTGGCCGCATCGATCGGCACGCTGATCGCAATCGCCTTATACCCATCGGTCGTAGCGCTCTCCGGTCGCATGGTTGCTCATTTAGAACAAGCGGGTTCAATTCCAAGGATGGCAAAGAAATTACTGGGATCCAGACGGATCTTGAACTTCTTCTATTATTTGCGCATGCCGAAATGGGAAATGGCGAGAAGGATCTTGGATAACGGGCTGCCAAAGCGATTCATGCTTATGAACTGCGGCGTGACGGCCATCTACACGGTCGGCGTCCTGGCCGCGTTGTATGCTTCTTATTTGCCTGGCCATTATAGTACGGGAGCCTCGCAAGCATCCGGTTTAATAAACGGCTTGGCTACCATCATGTTGACGCTATTGATTGACCCGCACGTGGCATTATTGACGGATAAAGTGCTTCGACGAGAGGCGAAATTGACGTCGATTAACGGCGTTTTTGGCGCATTGATGCTATCACGGCTTGGCGGGACGCTATTGGCACAACTTATCCTGCTGCCTGCGGCATACTGGATTAAATCGATTGTTCCATTTTTATAATAGGGACAGCGTGGATTCTACATAGGGAAGGAAGCAGCGGGATGGAGCTATTGCGGAAACAATACGATTATGTGCGACGTACGCGTGAGATACTGTTCAGCTATTGCGAGCAAATGACGGACGATGCTTATATATCGGAAGTGGAGCAGTATGGCCGCGGGTCGATACGCGGGATGCATTTCCATGTTGCGGAATGCTATGCTTATTGGATCGGAGAATTCGGTCTGGGGCGGACGTTCAATTGGCATTTGGAAACGATTATGAACGTGGCCGCGATGCGCGGTATATTCGCGGAAGCGGATCAATTGGTTTGCGAATTTTTGGATCGCTATGCAGGGATGACCGAGACGCGAATCGAAGGACAGTATAGCGGAGACAAGTACGCAGCTACGCCGCTGTGGCTCTTCACGCACGCGGTGACGCACGAGTTTCATCACAAGGGGCAGATTGCCGCCATGGGACGGATGAAAGGATATATTCCGCCGGATCTGGATCTGATCATGACGGATGGAGCAGCGGGAAACTGAACTTATCATGGAGAAGGAGGCGCTGAAGTTCAATGACATCCATAGAAACAGGGTTAAAACTATTCGTGTTTATAATCGCTATTTCGCTAGGCTTTACTTTGGTAAGGTTCCTCGTCAAAACGTTCTGGAGCGACTTCTTTCAGGGTTTCGCTAAAGTATTAAAATTAGGTCGTTCGATGAAAGGAAATTCCGGGAAAACAGGCTGAATCTGTGACGATTAAGCCAAACGATTCACGATAATTCAACTAAACGGCAGCGGGCCCAGAACTTGATTTCTCGTTCATGGCTATTGCTGTTTTTAATTCATTTTAAGGACAAACATAAATGTAGTTTACACTTAATTAAGTGTATGCTACATTATTAGTATGATAGATAAAGTACTTCATGCTCTGGCCGAACCTCGTCGCAGAGACATCCTGTCTCTCATTCAGAACGGGGAGCTCCCATCGAGCGACATCGCATCTCATTTTAACATCACCGCCCCGGCAATTTCCCAGCATCTCAAAGTTCTTGAAGAATCCGGACTCGTCTTGATCCGGAAAGCGGGAACGAAACGGTACTATCGAATGAGGAGGGAGGGCTTCTCCGATTTAAAGCAGTACATCGACCGTTATTGGGATGACAGTCTGCTGCGCTTGAAGCAAGCGGCGGAAGAAGAAGAGAGGAGAAATCGAATATCCGATGAACACGCAGGCCAATGATAAACTCGTAAAGGAAATATTTATCGAATGCCGACCGGAGACATTGTTTTCTTTTTTTACGGATGCCGACAAAATGAAGCGCTGGATGGGCCAGCATGTTTTGCTGGAGCCTAAACTGAACGGCAAGTTCCGAATCGACCTCAACGGGAATGACATCGCAATGGGGGAATACTTGGAGATCATCCCTAATGAGAAAGTCGTCTTGTCATGGGGCTGGGAGAAGTCCAAGCTCGTACCTCCGGGATCAAGCAAGCTTGAATTCCGATTGCACGCTCAGGATCATGGCACGCTCTTGATCTTGACCCATTACGATTTGCCTTCGGAAGAGGTCGAATCGCATGTGAAAGGCTGGACCCACTTTATGAAACGGCTGCAAGCTGCTGCCGGAGATCCCAATCCGCAATCGGTCTGAGATGCAAGTGAGCGTATTCAGAAAGGTGGAATCGCCTAATGAACGGAACGAATTTCACGGTTATGAACGCGGGACCCTTCGATGGTCTCCTACAAGCACCGGAAGGGCCGCCAGGAAAATGCTACCTCAAGGACAGGCTTGGGCTGACAGGCATGGAGGTTTCTCTTAACCAATTGCCGAGCGGAGGAGCAGTCCCGTTCTACCACAAGCACCGTGAAAATGAGGAGCTATACGTCTTCACGGGCGGACGGGGCCAATTTCAGGTGGATGGGCGAATTTTTGAAGTAAGGGAAGGCACTGCGGTTCGGGTGGGTCCCGAAGGAGAACGCGCGCTTCGTAATAGCGGTACCGAAGATTTGTATTTCATTGTCGTTCAAGTGCAAGCAAACAGCCTCAAACAGTGGGAAATGGCGGATGCTATCCTATCGGATAATCCGGTGGACTGGCCGGTTGCCTAAAAATAAGCGTTAATTACACGACGAAGAGCATCTCTCTCCCGTTCAGGGCGATAGATGCTCTTCGTCATTTCATTGGTGCAGCATCGTTCACGTTGCGGCGGCGGCGAGCTGACTGTCGATCAGGGCATTGGCGGCATCGGAGAACAAGGCCGGTTTGAATTCCGCTTTGTTGATATAGGCGACCATGGCGGCGCCGCTCCATAGCATGCGCAGCTGTTCCGCCAGTTCCCGGGGCTTGGGCAATCCGGCTTCATTGGCCATTTCCTCGACATGGTCCCAGACATCGTTCCGGCTTAGGAGCGCCTTCATATGGCTGGGATGATCGGTCTCGGGGAACTCCACGGCCGTGTTCATGAACGCGCAGCCTCTGTAGGCGGGGCGCAGCATGCGCTGCCCGATATATTCCACAAGGTAGCGGAGCTGCGCAAGAACGGAATCCGGATATTGCTGCCTGGCATGCTCGATGTGTCCCATCATCCGTTCGCGATGAAGTTCTAGATACGCCACGACCAAATCGTCTTTGGTCGCGAAGTTCCGATAGAAGCTGGCTTTGGCCACGCCGGATTCCTGGATGATCCGGTCGATGCCGACCGCCCGCACGCCCTCGCGGTAAAACAACTCGTCCGCTACCCGCAGAATGCGTTCTTTCGCGGTTTCTTTCTTTTCCATAAGCGAGTCACCTGCCCGTTGCGAATATTTTTATTTTGAAAATGGCACATGAACCGATTGACATGAGACAGATCTGTCTGTATCATCCTCATTAGGAATGAGACAGATCTGTCTCTCTCATTTTAAACAAGGCTCCGTTTGCTGTCAATCGGCGGCCATTATCCGAAAGAGGTGTAAAGCATGAATCAACCCGGCAATGTCGGACCCGTGCTCGATGCTAGAAGGTGGCTGTCGCTCTCCATCGTCATCTTGGCTACGTTCATGGTGGTGTTGGATACGTTTATCGTCAATGTCGCGCTGCCGTCGATCGAAGAGGGGCTGCATGCGGATTTTGCCAAATTGCAGCTCGTTGTTGCCGCTTATGTGTTAGGTTATGCCGTGCTGCTGGTCACGGGAGGAAGGATGGGCGATCTCTTCGGCCGGAAAGCGATGTTTCTGTCCGGCGTTGCGGGATTCGTCGCCGCATCTGCCTGGTGCGGTTTCTCCGGATCGGCGGAAATGCTCATCGCCGCTCGGATCGCGCAGGGCATATCCGCCGCGGCGATGGTGCCGCAAGTGCTCTCGATCATTCAAGTCATGTTCCCTGCTGAAGAGAAGGGCAAAGCGCTCGGCATTTACGGAGGCGTGCTCGGGCTTGGCGCCATCGCGGGCCAAATTGCGGGGGGACTGCTGCTGAAGGCGGATTGGTGGGGGCTGGGCTGGCGGCTCGTGTTTCTCGTGAACATCCCGGTCGGCATCCTCGCGTTCGTCGCTGCCGTGCTGCTGCTTCAAGAATCGCGGGCTTCCGAACGGAAGCGGATCGATCTCGTCGGCGTCGGGCTGCTGACGATCGGACTTGGTTTGTTTATCTATCCGCTCGTCGTTGGACGGGAGGAAGGCTGGCCCTTGTGGACGTTTATTAGCCTTGTCGTCGCATTGCCCGTTATTGCAGGCTTCGTCCGTTACGAGAACGGGCTGCTCCGTCGCGGTGCTTCGCCGCTGCTGCCGATGACGCTGTTCCGGGACCGTTCTTTCCGGATCGGCATGGTCATCGCGCTCGCCTTCTATAGCGGCAATGCCGCGCTCTATCTGATTCTGTCGATCTTCATGCAAATGGGACGCGGCGCGGAACCGCTGCAGTCGGCTTATGCTTTCATCCCGATGGGCATCGGGTACTTCACGGCATCCTTGCTCGGACCGATGCTGAAGAAACGCTGGGGCAACAAGGTGCTGCTGGTCGGCGCGCTTCTGATGGCCATCGGCTATCTGCTTGTGATAGCGGTCCTTGGCGGACTTACCGGACTCGGCATCGGCGAATTGTTCGTGCCGCTTCTGATCGCGGGGCTCGGCCAGGGCGCCGTGGCGTCGCCGCTCATTCATACCGTGCTCGCAGGCGTTCAAGGCCCGCATGCCGGTGCGGCATCGGGCGTGCTCAGCACGTTCACGCAAGTCGCGCAGGCGATCGGCATCGCGGTCATCGGTACGCTATACCAATCGCTCCAAGAACATTTCGCAAGAGGAGGCGCTGCGCCGGGCGACGCAAGCGTCGAGACCATGCGATGGTCGCTCGCCGTTATTATCGCGCTGGCTGCGCTGACATTCCTGCTGCTGGCTGCGCTCGGCCGCCAGCGCCGGGCGGCGGAAGGGCGCGCGGGAACCGTTCGAGCGGACTTATTTCTTCGATCTGCGTGGCCAAAACGTATAACTGAAGCTGATCAGAAAATCGATTACAAGGATCAGCGACCATAAGCGGATGACCTGTAAGAGGATAGCCGTGCAGAGCTCCTTTTATGGTCAGCTGTTTGATTAAGATTATACGCGGATCCAAATGTTTCCTGTACGTAATGCAGAGGGGAAATTCAGGCTTTGATAAATTTGCAGGTTATCTTTGTGAAAATGGGGTATATAAGGGTAGCAGTCCGCTCATCCGACTATAAGAACCATTTACGAGGAGGTAACCCATGTTTCAAGCGCAAGCAAGCCGATATCGCAAAGGACGATTAAAACTAGTCGCGTCTCTCATGTTCGCCATTTGCATGTTTGGCATGTCCGTATTGCCCGCATTCGCGGCTTCTCCGGGGAGAACGGCGAACGCTTCGGCAACGCTCGCTTACAATCTCAAAGGTCTTAAGCACAATGCGGCCGTACAGAAAGCTTACATCGCATCCAAGTATGTCTACGTCACGCAGCGGAGCGGGGGGAAGTGTTATCTTTCCAGATTGCTCATGAACGGTAAGAACGCCACCTACGTGGATGAAATGACGATCACCAATTCCGGGCACTGCCAAACCTTGGATATGTACACGTACAAAGGCATCGATTATTTCTATATGAGCTCGAAAGCGGATCCGTCCACCAAGTATAACTGGTCGCTGCAGGTAGCAAGACTTCGGTACGCGTCCGGCAAAACCGTGGATTATACGGATCTCCATCGCATCACGTATATGAACTATGCCGACAAAACCGGAACGAGATTAGGCACGACCTACCGCGTCGACGGCGGCGGCAACAGCGTCTATACGATCTTCCGCGTGCAAACGTCCGAAGGCACCGTCGCTTGGTCCATCTATAACACCGCGGCGCTGAACAAGCTCCTGGACGGCAGCGAACAGGTACGCCTGGACAGCAAGGCGGCGAAAAGCGCCTGCGTGGCCAGCTTTAAGCAGTCGGGCAGCGCGATCATCAGGCCGAACGGATCTTTCCAGGGTCTCGATTTGCTCGGTAAAACGGAAATCTATACGTCGGGCGGCGCGGAAGGCCAGACGCCGCAGATTGCGATGATGTCCAACACGGGCGCCTACAAAACGCTTGTGAAAATTACGAATGTCGGAAAACATGAAATCGAGGGCGTCCAGACCAAGAACGGCAACGTTTATTTCACGGTCGTTTCGGACCCGGTCAACAAACAAAATACGCAGAAAATTTACTACGTATCGGATTCGAAATTTTAACGATCTCGTTCTACAATAATTCGCGGAAGGCAGCCGATATTCGGTTGCCTTTTTTGCTGCTTACGGCGAACAAAAAAGACCCGTATCATGCGAGCATGATGGGTCTTTCGGTTAGTCCGTTATGTTCCTCGTATAGTATTCGATGATATCTTTACGGCGAATGATACCCAGGAAGACGCGTTCGTCGTCCACGACCGGAACGAAGTTCTGATCGGCCGCAAGGGCCAGCATATCGTCCAGTTCGGCACCGATCGCGACGCATTCGACTTTCATTCGTTTCTTGATGGAGACAATGGGAATTTCGTGCATCGTATCGAAGTCGAGACCCGGCGTGGCCCGCATCTTCCATAGCAGATCGCCTTCGGACAGCGTTCCGTAATATAAGCCGTCTTCGTCAAGGATCGGAATGGCGGTATAATGGCAACCTTCAAGTTTATCTAAGGCGTCCTTCATCGTGGCTGACGTCGTGAGATACGAAACTTCGTGTTTAGGGAAGAGAAACGACTGGATGTCCACAGTTATCACGCTCCTTTGGTCTATTAAAACATATTTTTCAGAGGAATGCATGCTGGTAGATATTACGGGGAGGATGAAGTATCCATTAATACCAGCATGTGGTACCATTTTTAGGTAACGCAGATTGAAGGTTTGGGAGGGTATTCGATGACGGCTGCGATTGAAATCGCGAGGAAGTCTCAATGGGTGAATCGGATCCGGGAGTATACGATCTTGCTCAACGACGTAAGGGTGGGGGCAATCAAGGACGGAGAGAATGTACGGATCGACATAGAGCCGGGTCAGCATGAGCTGCAGCTTACCATCGACTGGTGCGGGAGCGCCCGGTTGCCTTTTACGATTGCCGAGGGGGAGAAGCTGCTGTTTCGAACCGGCTGCCGGATTGGCGGATTCGACTACTTTCATCCATTCACGATGCTTTATTATGTTCTCTACAAGAAGAATGAATACTTGTATGTGAAACAAGAGGAGATCCGGCCGGCCGGGTCGATTGAAATTTACATAGGCGGGCAACCGTATGAACCTTGAGAACTTGCAGTTTTTATTTAAGGACCCAATCATTCAACAGTCGGAATTAAGTCCTGGATATGAGGATCATGCAAGCGATGTGTGGTTGGTACAAACAGAGAACGAAGAGGTTGTTGTACGAACAACAAAAATGGTAGAGCGACCTAATAACGACTTTTGGCACGGATGTAATAAATTGTTCGGAGTTGACCCCAGAAATGTTCATGAGATGGAGTACATTAATAACACCTTGAGGGAATTCAGCTTACTTCCTGTTCCAAGAGTAATTAGGAAAGGAAGCAGGGACGATAAACAATATATCGTTGTAGAGAAACTAGACGGGGTGGTTTGCCGTTCTTTCGTAGATCAGCCAGAAACATTAGTTGAAAGTTTAGGTCGGGGAATAGCAAGTATTCATGCATTCAAATCTGATTTCGTAGGGACTGCTTCCGGAAGTTTCAGATCTTCCATACAAAATTTCCATCATGCGTTGAGTGATACGATGAGCGAGATCGTTGGCTTATTCTATAAAGATGACATTCAAGCGCAACAATTACTGCCTCAAATGATTGCCATACTCAAGGACATACCTGCTCCAACTCATGCATCATTCATTTTGGTCGATATGGACGCCTCGCAATTTATAACGAATCGTGAGGTAATTACAGGTCTTGTAGATACTGAAGTTTATGTATTAGGTCCAAGGGAGCTCGATTTCATTGGTCTGGAATATATTATGAATAAGGATTCCGCGGATGTATTTAAAAATGCGTATCAGAAACAGTTATCGCTGCCTGACTTGGAGTTGTGTAGAATTCCATATCGATTCTTTTATCGCTTACTACGAGTTCAAGGAAGAGTAGATTGGGAGAAGTGGTTAAATTATCCTGCACTATTTTAAATGAGGGGCGTCGGAAAGGATTTTTTGACAAAGCAGACTTAGAGCAGTTATTTGACGCATGGGCGATCGAGGTTTTGACGGAAACGGACATGCATCGCTATGGGAAGCCGAAAATCTGCTGGGAGCTGGCGGCATGTGTTCGTGGGTAATCTAAATGGCTGGGAGAGCAGCGATATGATTCGGGGAATAATTATCGAAGGGATGTCAACCGTAGGAAAAACATCATTATTTTTTGCAATAAAGAGATTGCAAAGTCAGACGGAGCATTGTGAAAAAACGATCATTGCACTGAGCGAACACTATTCGCAGGTTCTGCATTCATACCAGGGTGTCTTAAGATCCATGGATAAGGATGAACATCTTTCGCTTCTGAGTCGTCATGTTGATTATCTGGAACGGCAATACGATTGGATTCATTCACTAGGGCATTCAAAACCATCGAACGGTATACTCTTTCTTTTCGAGAGGTTTCATGCCAATCATAGGGCCGCGTTTGAAGTTTCCCCGGAAATCGAGTCGCTGGAAAAACGTCTATTCAAGATGAATGCACGCTGCGTGCTCTTAACCTTGTCCCAAGATGCCGTTGCGCCTAGGTTTATTGAAAGTCGCGGCGAAGCTTGGAAGTCCTATGTGATGGGGAATCACACTACAGTAAGTGAAGCATGTCATAACTTCTTAGAAGGACAGGACAAACTTCGAACCTGTACGAAACAGTCGATAATTCCAACGATCGAGATAAACACGGATGAAGCCGACTGGGAGTCATATGCGAAACGAATTCTTATGGGTTCAGCTGCCGGGGAAAGATAGTTCAAACAAATATAAAGAAAATGGCAACTGACTTAGTGGCTGCCATTTTCTGAATGGTTAGTTTTATTGAATTAATAAATCATTAAGAAGCAGCCTAAGCGGAGGAGAAACAATGACTTGTCGCCTAGCGTTCTTAAATGCAGTATGGGAATCGGAAATCAGAAGGTTTACTTTGGACGAATTACAAGTGGGTTTTGTTTTCTTGCCCAGTAAAGCCCTTGATTTCTTCCAAGATAAAAATGGTTTTCCTGTTGTCATACTTATCGAGGATGAACCCGTTGGTTTCTTGGTCTTGCATTATAGCTGCGAAATCATTGATTTCTCCGAAAACGATAACGCACTTTTTCTGCGGGCATTCTCCATTGACAGGAAACATCAAGGTAAAGGCTATGCAAAATCAGCCATGAATCTCTTACCGCTCCCGCTAGGAAAAAACAAGCTGGGTAGAAGCGGGATTGAGCTGGGGATGCATTATTCTCTAGCAAGTTGTTAAACATTCGCACTTATACGGGCACGATAGCCAAGAAGAAAAGGCAGCCATAGCGGCTGCCATTTCTTCTGATTAGGCTGTTTGCCAATGCTTATTCCGCCTGCTGCAGCTTCTCGATTTCAGCCTTGTACAGCTCGAGGAGCTTGGACAGCGCCTGTTTGATCGCTTCGGCGTCTTTGGATTCCGCCGCTTTGCTCAATTCGATTTGGCCGTTGAAGAGCGGGTTGTCGATGGGGCTCGCTTGGATCGCGATCGTTGCGGATTTGACAGGCGTTCCGGACTTGCTGGCGGCATCCTTGAAATCACCGTCGAAATGGACGTCAACGCCGGAAACTGGAATCGCTTGGGCGGTTGTCATGCTGGCTGCTTTGAAATCCGGAGCGAGATCGGCCGCCTTCTGCAGCCGGCCGTCGACGATCTTGGTAATCGTAACGCTCTGCGGCGACGATGCGAGCGTTGCTTGCGTCATCGCGGCGCCGCTTACCGACGCGCTAGTCCACGCGCCGGTTACTTGGACCGCTTGTCCAGTCGCGTAAACTTCCCCGTGAAGAGGGCCGGAAGTTGTTGTAAACGTGACGTCGGACTTAACGAGCTTGTCGAATGCGGCGAGCGTCTTCTTCCACTCCGCTTCCGTATCCGGAGCATATTGTTTCGCAAGCTCCAGTGGATCGGCCAATGCGACGGCTTTGGTCGCGGCAAGGGTGCCCGTGACCGGAAGCGCGACGCCTTCGCCGGCTTCGGTCAGCGCAGTGGCATAGATGTTCGACAGCGGGACGGTTGCGGCATTCGCGACGATCGGGCTGGCTACGGCCGTTAGCATAAGGGCGATGGCGGCGATTTTAGTGACGGTACGTTTGTTTTGCATGATTCACACACTCCTAAAGGATTATTGGTTCTTGCAGTTCTAATCCTATCGAACAAGTGTGGCAGCCCATTGGTGAAAATGTGGAAAAACGATGGCACAGGGCTTACGGGGGAATCGGAGTTGATATAATGGATGAAGATTCGGTAAGCGGGAGGTATCACCTTGAACGAGTATACGATCGCCGTCGTGGACGACGACGCGAATATTAGAGGCCTTGTGGAGGCTTATTTGCATAAAGAACGATTTCAAACGGTCGGGCTTGGCACCGCGGAGGAAGCTTTGGAGCTATGGCGGAACGATCCGCCGGATCTGTGGGTGCTGGACATCATGCTGCCCGGCATGGACGGATACGAGCTGTGCCGGCGCATCCGAAACGAAGCGGAGGTGCCTATTATTATGATTTCCGCCAAAGATAACGAAGTCGACAAAATCCTCGGTCTGGAACTGGGCAGCGACGATTATCTCGTCAAGCCGTTCAGTCCGCGCGAACTCGTCGCCCGCGTGAAACGCCAGCTGCAGCGGTGGTACAAGCTGCGTCCGGCCGAGGAGCAGGCGGCAGCGGCAATGGCAGCATTGAACGTCGTTGACGTCGGCGCGCTGCGCATGCTGCCGGACGAGCGGCGTGCTTTGCTAGGGAAGGAAGAGCTGGATTTGACGTTCAAGGAATTCGACCTGCTGCGGGTGTTCGCGGAGCATCCGAATCGCGCGTTCACGAGGGAGGAACTGCTTGTCCGGGTATGGGGCGACGATTATTTCGGCAGCGACCGCGCTGTGGATCACCTCATTAAGCGGCTGCGCAAGAAGGCCGACCAACTGCCGATCGAGGCGGTCTGGGGACATGGGTACCGATTACGTTCCGGCGGAGGGGAAGAAGCATGAAGCTGCTGCATCAAATTAACCTGGCCTTCGCCTTGCTGCTAGTCGTCGTTCTAGGCGTTACGGCGGTATCGATTCATTACGTGCTCATGGACCATTTCATCTCGACGGAGAAGCAGGAGCTTCGATCGGCTGGTACGTCGATGGCCTCATCGCTGGCCGTTCAGGCCGGACAATTGACGGCTCAGGGGCCAATTGCCGTCACTGCGCAGGCAGCGCCCGCGAACGTTACGCTCGCAGCCCCGATCGGCGTCGAAGCCTACCTGGCAGACGAGACGGGCACGGTGCTGCAGAACAACAATACCTTCCGGTTATCCACGACCACGAGTGTCGCACGAGGAGCCACGATGCCCAGCGGACAGCTGACCGCCGCGAACGTGAAGACGATTATGAAAGCAGCCGAGGCCAAAGATTACATCGTTAACGTAAGCGCGGTTCCGCAAGGCACGTTGACCTTGATGACGCCGCTCAGCAAGGTCAGGGCCGTCGAGCAGGACCTGCTCCGAAGGCTGCTGATCGTGCTCGGCATCGGCGGTTCGCTCGCGCTGCTTCTCAGCGTGTTGATCACGCGCAAGCTCATTCGACCGCTTATGAAGCTGCGGGAAGAACTAAGCAAGGTCCGGAAACGGCAGTTCGGCGAAGTCGGACTCGTGAAAGCCGGAGGGGAGATCGGAGCCGTGGCGCGGACCGTGTACGAACTGGCCGCCGAACTGGAGCGGCATAACCGCGCGCAGAAGCAATTCTTTCAAAATGCTTCCCACGAGCTGAAGACGCCGCTCATGTCGATCGCCGGCTACGCGGAAGGCATCCGGGACGGCGTCTTCGAAGGCGAGAGCTCGCGCAAAGGACTCGATATCATCTTAAGCGAGAGCGGCAGGCTCAAGAAAATCGTGACGGAGATGACCCTGCTGGCGAAGCTCGACAGCGAGGAGGATATTTTCCAGACGTCATCCGTGGGCGTCCGGGAGATCGTGACGGAGACCATCGAACGCATCAATCCGCTGCTGTCGGCCAAAGGGCAAGAGCTTCGAACCGTGTACAAGGAAGAGGGGCATGAGCAGTGGCTGACGGTTAGCGCCGACCGTGACAAGCTGCTGCAGGCGCTCCTGAATATCGTATCGAACGCGGCGCGTTACGCGAAGCGCGTCATCGTCATCGAAGTCGGGATTGAAGAGGGACGGGTTACCCTCGAGGTCGCGGACGACGGCAAAGGGTTCCCGGAAAATCTGCTCCCGCATTTGTTTCACCGCTTCGTGAAAGGCAAGGACGGAGAGACAGGGCTCGGACTCGCGATATCGCGCGCGATCGTCGAACGGTGCGGCGGCCGAATCGCGGCCAGCAACAGGGCCGAGGGCGGGGCAGTCATTTCGCTGAACTTCCCTGCGGTTCGCTCAAGCGGAGCCTGACGGCGATGTTAATGCAATGAAGATCAAGAAAAAACGTTGCCGTGCAGTGCAACGTTTTTTTATTTTGCTTTCGGTTAGCTGTTCATTCGGAGACGCAATTCCTCCATCATAACTTCTGCTTGCTGCGGATCTTCATTCAGTAGTTTCCTGTACGTAAGCATCCAATTCAGCGTGACCAGCATTTGATCGTATTCGTCCTTCTTGCGATCGATCTCATTGATCTTCTGAAGGATCCATTCAATAACCTCTTGGTTCGAGCGTGCATTCGTATCGTGGTCCTGCAAAATCGTCTTCAGCTCGGCTAACGAACAGCCGATGCCTTGGAATTTCTTGATCAGCTTCAACCGCCCGATTGCTTCGTCCGCGTAGTTGCGGTAATTATTCTTCTCTCGCTGAATATGCCTGCCGTCGAGCAGGCCTTCCTTCTCGTAGAAACGAATGGTGTGGGGGGTTAAACCCATCAAGTCTGCTAATTCTTGAATTTTCATATGAATTTCTGCCTCCGAACGCTTGCCTTAGAGTTTACTTCATAGTTTAGACTGGAGTCCTAGCTTCGTCAAATGCTAAGGAGGCGTATTAAATGCGTATATTCGTTACAGGTGCAGCAGGTTATATCGGTACAGCCATGGTTCGCGAACTTATCGGCGCGGGCCATCAGGTTATGGGGCTGACCCGTTCGGAGAGCGGGGCTCGCGTATTAGAAAGCCTAGGTGCCGAAGCGGTTCGCGGCGTTATCGATGATCTGGAATTGCTGCGCGGCAGCGCAGCCGCTTCGGACGGCGTGATTCATCTGGCATTCAACCACGATTTTTCGAATTTCGCCGCATCGCTGGCAGCTGATCTTCGCGCCGTCGAAGCGATGGGAGAAGGGCTCGCGGGCTCCGGTAAACCGCTTGTCATCACTGCTCACGCGAACGGCAAAGCATCGGAGGATGCAGCGCTTTCGTTTTCGGAACAAGGCGTGAGAGCATCGATCGTCTCGCTTGCGCCGTCCGTTCATGGCGAAGGAGATAAAGGCTTCGTGCCGCAATTAATCCGCATCGCCAAGGAAAGAGGCGCTTCGGCGTATATCGGAGACGGCTCCAACCGCTGGCCGGCGATTCATCGTTTGGATGCGGCGGTTCTGTACCGTCTCGCCGTAGAATCCGCGCCTGCGGGCTCGCGGCTGGATGGCGTGGACGACGAAGGCATTCCGTTCAGCGAGATCGCCGGCGTCATCGGCCGTCATGCGAATGTGCCGGTTGCCAGCATTTCGCCTGAGGAAGCACAGGCGGTCTTTGGTTTTCTAGGCATGGTCGCGTCGCTTGACCTAGCAAGATCAAGCGAAGGGACGAAGAAGCTGCTCGGCTGGAAGCCTGTCCAGCACGGGCTTCTCGCAGATCTGGAGCAAGGGCATTATTTTACGAAATAACGTTCGATGACCTGCAATCGTTCCACCAGTTTGAAGCTGCCGAAGCACGACCGGCAGCTTTTTCGTTATTTTGGAAGGCTGCGGGAACAACGTTGCACCTCGTTCAAAAGTTGCATATTCAGAAGACGTGGAGGAGTTCGCGGTTAAAATCAGAATATATTTAAAATATTTAATATTCGATCTACAAGGAGGTAATCCGATGAAGATAACCGACATGACCACGTTCCTATTCCCTTGGGGCAGTCTGTTCATCAAATTGGAGACTGACGAAGGGATTAGCGGATGGGGCGAGTGCTCGCCTATGGGCGGGCATGTTCTTCAAGCCATGGCCGTTCATGCATTGAAGCCGCATGTGATCGGGGGCAATCCGTTCGATGTTGAAGTGCTGTGGCAGAAGATGCTGCTGGCACCTTATAAGCTCGGTCCGTCCGGCGCGCAGCTGGAAGCGATATCGGGCATTGATCTGGCCATGTGGGACATTATCGGCAAAACGACGAACAAACCGATTTATCAGCTGCAAGGCGGACGATTCCGGGATCGGGTGAACATTTATTACAGCTACGGATGGGATGGAAGAGCAACGGTCGATGAGGTTGCCCGCATCATGAGCGAGCAGGTGGACAATGGGTTTACGGTGCTTAAATTACGCATGAATTATGGGCCGTTAAAGGGTGAGATCGCGAACGATCCCGCTATTCCGATGATGAAAGCGATCCGCGCCGCGGTAGGCGACGAGGTGAAAATCGGCTTCGATGCGAACAACGGCTATACTGCGCATAAAGCCATTCAGATCGGACGCTATCTGGAAGAGCATGTCGGTCTTGCATGGTTCGAGGAGCCGACGCCCCAATACGATTATTTGACCATGGCGCAGGTCGCGGACGCGCTTGATACGCCGGTCAGCGCGGGGGAGCATGAGTACACGCTATGGCAATTCCGCGACCTTATCCTGCATGGCAAAGCGGATATCATTCAGCCTGATTTGGTCAAATGCGGCGGAATCACGGAAGCCAAGAAAATTGCCGCCTTATGCGAAGCGTGGAGCAAACCCATCGTCGTCCATAACACCCAGCCGACGATCGGAACGGCCGCAAGCTTGCACTTTTGCGCTAGCGTATCCAATGCCATGTATCATCAAGAGTTTACCGGACATAACGAGAAGCTGTCGGCGTTATTCCACAATCAATTGGAATTTAAAGACGGTTATCTGTTCGTGCCCGACGGTCCGGGACTCGGCTTGGAGGTCAATGAACGGAAAGTGAGAGAAACAGCCATTTCAATCATGTAACGGAGGCGAACGGAAGGATGGAGCAGCAGCAGGAAGCAACAATCGAACCCAAGAAGGCGCGGACGGGAATCATTGACTGCGACGTGCATCCCTACCCTAGGAATACGGAGGAAATCCGTTCCTACATGAAGCAGCCTTGGAGGGAGCGCTATAACGGAGGCGGCCGCGGTTTCTACGGCAATCCCGTCCATGGAGACCGCCTCGACGCAAGGCCTCCGCAGGGCGGACCGTCGGGCTCCGAACCGGAGCTCCTTCGCAGGCAGCTTGTCGACGAGTACGGATATGCGCATGCGATTCTGATGCCGCGCGCATTTTGCAACTTGCACCCCGATCCCGATTTCGGAAACGCCATCGCGGCGGCCTACAATGATTGGCTCGCGGATACGTGGCTCAGCAAATATAATGCGGATGGCGTGTTCAAAGGATCCATTACGGTGAATACGCAGGATCCGCAAGCTGCCGCCCGCGAAATCGAACGGTGGGCTGGACATCCGCACTTCGTTCAAGTCATGACCGATTCCGGCGCCCGTGCCCCGTTCGGACAGCGGCAATTCTATCCGATCTACGAGGCTTGCGAGAAATTCGGACTGCCGTTCGCCATTCACCCCGGTACCGACGGGATGGGGATCAACGTGCAGCCGTCTCCCGGATTCCCGACGCATTACATCGAGTGGCATACTTGTCTGTCTCTCGGCTTCCAGGCTCATCTGGTCAGCTTCCTTACGGAAGGCGTATTCGAGCGATTTCCGCGCTTTAAGATCGTCCTCGTCGAAGGCGGAGTTTCGTGGCTGGCGCCTCTGATGTGGCGGCTGGACGCGGAATACAAAGCGCTGCGGTACGAGGTGCCTTGGCTGAAACGCAAGCCTAGCGAATACTTGCGCGACCATGTCCGGATTACGTCGCAACCGCTGGAAAGACCGGACAACGATGCTTATTTGCTGCAGATGTTCGAAATGATGGACGCGGAGCATGTCCTCATGTTTTCCAGCGATTATCCGCATTGGGATTTCGATTCCCCGACCCGCGCTTTTCCGAAGCTGCCGGAAGCGCTGCACCGCCGGATTTTTTCGGAGAATGCGATCGAATTTTATAACCTTTGATGAAGGAGGCGATCGACATCGCAAGGCATGTGGTTGGGAAAGTCGCTGAAATTCCGGCGGGGACGAGAAGAATGGTGGTAGTTGAAGGCCGTCCGATCGGCGTATTCAACGTGAACGGTACGTATTACGCGCTCAAGAACAGCTGTCCGCATCAAGGAGCGCCGCTCTGCCTCGGTACCGTAACCGGCATGACCCTGCCGTCGGCGCCCGGTGAATATAACTACGGCCGGGAAGGCGAAATCGTGCGCTGCCCATGGCACGGCTGGGAATTTGACATTGCCACGGGCAAGTCGATATTCGATCCGCACAAATGCCTGGTCAAGACGTATGACGTGACGGTCGAAGCCGGGGAGGTCCCGGAGGTGGAAACCTATCCCGTCTTCGTGGAATCCGGGTCGGTCGTCGTGCATGTGTAGCGAATCAGTCCAGGCATCCATTCGCAACAAAGCCACCTTGTCGCCAAGGCGGCTTTGTTGCCGCTTCAAGGAGCGGCGAGGCGTTCCGCGAGCAGCTTGCGGAATTTCATGTACGATGCGATTCGCCAGGGAACCGCATAGCCGACGGCCACGACGACGAACAGCGCGGCTTCCGTTTCGGGACCGACGAACTTGAAATAGTCCCGCAGGATAAAGCGGACGAGGAAGATCGCCAAGAACGAGAATATGAAGCTTTTGTTCTTGGCGGCGTAAATCATCCCGTCGTCGCGCCGCTCGTACTTCGTGGTCCAGATAAGCGGAATCGAGAGCACGGCGCCGACAAGGAAGGCCACGACGAATTCCCAGGCGGCCGCATCGACATTGGGGCCAGTCGAAACGGGGATGCAAGCAACCGCAAGGTAAGCCGCGGGCAACAGCAATCGAAGGCCGTTGCCTGGAATCGGACGGTACATCGATCTCGTCCGGCGCCATAAGATCAACGCCGCAATCAGCACGGCAATGAGATAGAAGGAAGATCCTTGCATGGGTACCTCGGCCTCCTTTCATAGGATGTCCATTCATTATATGGAATTTAAAGTAAGTTGAAAAGTCTCGAAACCAATAAGGAAAACCACAATTTAAATGATTGCGAGGCTACCATTCATGCCCGATACCCTGAACATCCTTGCCGTATCCGGCAGCTTACGAGAGAAATCATCCAACACGGCGCTCATGCATGCCATCATCGGATTAGCCCCGGAGGAAATGCGTTTCGAAGTCTATCGCGGACTTGGCGATCTGCCGCATTTCAATCCCGACCTCGACACGGAAGCGGGGCCAGCCGCGGTAACGGAACTGCGCAGCAGGCTGGCGGCTGCCGACGCCGTGCTCATCTGCACCCCTGAATACGGCAACGGCGTGCCGGGCTCGCTTAAGAATGCCTTGGATTGGATCGTGTCGTCGGGCGAATTCGTGAACAAGCCGACGGCCGTCATCACCGCGTCCCCGACACCGATGGGCGGCGATAAGGCGCATGCTTCGCTGCTGTTGACCCTCGGCATGATCAATGCGGTCGTCGACGATGGCGCGACGCTTATGATTCCGCATATTTCGCTCAAGCTGGATAGGGAAGGCCGGATCAAGGACGACGCGCTGGTACGCGATATCGAAGCGATGCTTGCCGCGCTCTTGTCGGCTTGCCGCGCGCAGCCAAGCAAGTAAACAACTAAGCATCGGCCAGCGGATTTCTTGTCGGGTCTGTTCGCGAAAAAACCGGGTGAGCCGCTCACCCGGTTTTTCTCATGTCGTCTAAAGCGCATCTAAAGCGCATCTAAAGCGCATCTAATGCGGTAACTTACGTCGAGCCGTTCGCTCGATGCCATCCGCGACTTGGCCGTACAGCTGAGAAGGCAGGTCGTGTCCCACGCCGTCGATCAACATGAGCTCGGCGCCAGGGATGGCAGAAGCCGTGTCCTCGCCGCACGCCGGGACGAATAGGGGATCGTCCATGCCATGAATGACAAGCGCCGGCGCTTGAATTGTCGCCAGCCGCGGACGACGATCGCCGGAGACGGCGATCGCGGCAATTTGCCGTCCGACGCTGCCGGGATCGTAGGCGCGCCGGACTTCCTCGAGAATGAGCGCCCGATAAGCGTCCTCATCAAACGGATAACCGGTCCCGGCTATTCGTTTGGCGAAATTGAGGCTGTGCGCCAAGAATCCTGCTTCATCTTCAAAGGGATTCGGCGCCGGCGTCGTCATCGTTGCCATGACATCCGGCGAAGTTTGGGGAAGGGCGGGATTGCCGGAACTGGACATGATGGAGGTGAGCGATCGAACCCGTTCAGGATACGTGCTGGATGCAAGCTGCGCAATCATGCCGCCCATCGACCTGCCGACGAAATGCGCCCGGTCAATGGAAAGGGCGTCGAGCAGTCCGATAGCGTCGCTCGCCATATCATCGAGCGTGTAAGGGACGTCCGGCCGCTGTCCCGACATGAGAGCAGCAGCCAGAGCGCCGAAATCCAACGCCTGATAATGGTCAAAGTGCGCCGAGCAGCCGGCGTCGCGATTATCGAAGCGAATCACGCGAAAGCCCCGCGCCGCTAATAGCCGACAAAACGGATCCGTCCATCGGATCATTTGCGTTCCAAGCCCGGCAATTAGGATAATAGCCTCGTCATTCTCGTTTCCGAAGCTGTCATAAGCCAAATCGATGCCGTTAACGTTCAAGATGTTCATCATCATACACTCCTTCATTTATTTCGGCATTGGTGTACATGCTTTCATTCATAAGTTCTCTCAAGCGAATGCATCGGCGGCTAACCGTTCGATATAGTTGCGGATATCGGGTGCCCAGTCGTCGATGCAGCGGCGAAAACGATCCGAATCACCTGCATACAGCGCCCGCAGAGCTTCTTCGTAGCAAGGGAAGTTTCCGGCCATAGCAGTCATAAAGTGATAGGCTGCTTCTTGAGACGCTCGTATTCGGCTCTGAATTCCTCCTGCGAGGCGAGCCTCGTCAATGAGTTTGCGCAAGGTTACCGACGCTCCTCCGGGTTGACTCTTCAGCCACTCCCAGTGACGCGGCAATAACGTGACTTCGCCGGATACGACCCCGAGTTTGGGGCGGCCGACCCGCCGGGCAGGCTGTTGATTCGCTTCCGTAACGGGCAAGTCGCCAAGCGGTTCTCCCCATCGTCGGAGCACATCGTCTGTCTTCCCGCGAAAATCAACATCGATTGGCTTCCCCGTGGAATCGTCAAATAGAAGCAGCTGTGCGAGGTCTCTGTCATCCAGCGCATCCTTCACTGCAGTAATTACATGCTGTAACGAACCGCTGGCGACGATTGTCACTCCAGAAAATGCCGTGCAGCAAATGCTCGGCAGCTCAATACTCATCCTGAATACGCCTCCTCTGAATAACACGTTAATTATACCCGGGTAATAATGAAATATCAATTCTACCCGGGTAAATTTCCTACGGCGCTTCCATTAACGGTTCCATTACGATCAAGTTCTACGCGCCAGGCATGCAGAACGTATGGGCAAGATCCTGGCATCAGCCGGATACGGCGAATCCGAACACGAACGGCTACGATTCTTGGTTCGCGCGCGTGACGCCGGATTCGAATGGGTACGGAGAAGTGACGTTCCCGGCCAATCAATTCCCGCACGGACCGATTACGGTCATATTGAGCGCATGGGACACACCGGACGGCAAACTGAATTACGCGCACTCGGACAACTGTTACCTGCAGCTCTACAATGAAGGCGGCGTCAAGTGGAAGCAGGGCATACCGTCGGCGCCAACGCAAGCTTCGGGCATGAGCGTACTGTTGCAAGACGATTTTACGGGCACGCTGTCGGCTAACGCACCGGAGCGGGAGCTGCGTACGCAACAGCGAAGCCCGACTCGCCGGGAGGCACCGAATTCGGCGACAACGGCGGTGCGAACAATCCATTCGCCATCCTCGGCAGCAACTACTTGCGCATTCGCGCCAGCAAAGCGCCGGCCGGAACCGTCGATCCAATGGGCTGGAACCGCCAATATATCGGCGGGATGCTGTCTTCGGTGCGCACGGACGGAACGGGTGTCGCTGCGACTTACGGCTACTTCGAAGCACGGATCCTGATGCCTGCGGGCAAAGGAACATGGCCGGCGTTCTGGCTCATGTCGCAGAACAGCATTTCGCAAGGCGTGCCGTCGACAGCGGAGCTTGATACCGTGGAGGCTTACGGCCAAGACCCGAACGGCGCTTGCCAGTCGAAGCACTGGTGGGCAGGGAGTCCGGAAGTGCACGATTCCCATTGCTCGTCTTCGAATTTCACGTTCGGCGACAACGCATCCACCTGGCATATTTATGGCACCAAAGTAACGCCGACCGATACGATCTACTACATCGACAATGTTGAGGTGTGGCGCCATGCGACGTTCGATCAAGCAAAGACCCCGTTGTACTTCATGATTAACCTTGCGCTTGGCGGCGGATGGCCGATCGATCTTGAGCGATACAACAATCATGTCGATATGTTTGTCGATTACGTTCGCGTATTCCAATGACGAAATCGAAGGGAAGAAAGCCGCCGGTGCCCGAGCGCCGGCGGCTTTCATTTTTAGGTCAACTAGCCGGCTCAAGTATCGTACCGTTTTCACGCATGAGGTGCAGGAATCATTCGATCTCCTCCAATGGAAACTTTTTCAGATCCATGACGTCAGATAGTAATGAGCAATGGACGGAAGGTCAAATGAATCGTGAAGTCCGGAAGAAAGGAAGAATTCATGAAAGCAAAGCATAAATTGTCAATTCTGGTTCTGCTCTTGGTCATATTAATTCTTTACATCGTCGTGTACCTGCATAACAAATCCATAAATTCGACAATTCGCGGAGTGAACTTTCGATTGGGAACTGAACCTATCCATAACGTACAGCCAGAAACAGTACGAATTACAGGTACTGTGTCCAAAAATTTGAAGGGCCTACGAACGTTCAAAGGCACCGTTACTTTTGAACATGAATCGATTCCCGTTCCGAAGGAAAGTCGCGATGTAACCATCCACTTTGACAAAAACGGATATGGTCCGATCGTTTATGGATATATCGAGAACGCAGGGACAGAAGATGCCCGACCGAAAACATTTTCAGACGGTGTTTTATTTGCGAACGCGGATTTTAGCTCTATTACTTACCTATCGCGCGATGGATGGGATAGTGAAGATGGCAAAATGTTTGCGGCTCCAGCTGCGACCAGGGAAGAAGCTCTTATTCTTTCGAACAAACTCATGAAAAATTTCTTGAAAAGAGACCATACAGGCGAGGGTTCCTTCGTACTAAACTAAACAGCCACACTGAAAGGAAGGACAAGACGATGAATGATCCTATGCATGACGAACTGGTGATGTTAACAGAGTGGACCGATGATGAGACTAAGGCGGTCTGCGAGGGATTGATAGCCTATAACAGAAGAAGTTCCCGGCCTTTAGACGAACAATGGAGCGATACGATCAACCTTATTCTGAAAACGAAGGAGGGTCGGGTCGCAGGCGGAATTATGTGCAATATGTTCATGTATTCCCTGTACATCGATGTATTATGGGTGGACGAGAAATACCGGGGTCAAAATTATGGTTCGAAACTTATTGCGGGCGTGGAGCAAATCGCAAAGGAAAAGGGATGCCTGTTAGTTGATACCTGTACATACAGCTATCAAGCCCCGGACTTTTATGTGAAATGCGGCTATGAGATCTATGGCATCTTGGAAGGATTTCCGGAAGGAATCAAGAAATATCAGTTGAAAAAGCAGCTTGTTTGAATATACGTCACGCATCTTAAAAAATATATCTTTTCTTCTCTCAACAAATTGATACATAATGTTTCATGTATTGCAGAGATAATAGATTTGAAACCCCTTCGCAAAAGGGGTTTTTTGTTGTCCACGCCAGTAATTATACAGGGAATTGCAAGCTTCGACAGACGGCTTAATAGATTTTGTCAGCGCAACATTATGTAGCTCCCCGTCGTCTAACTTAGCAGCATTTCAACACAGCGGGTCTTCCTGACTCGCGGAGAAGGAGGTTAGGACATGATCCTTGTACGGAAATTGCTGACCGCATGGCTGCTGTTGGCACTGGCCATTCCGGCTTTCGCTGCAAGCGCGGAGTCGCTTTCAACGCAAGATAAGTTCAATGTCTTGAAGGACAAAGGGATCTTCACGGGACTTGGGGACGGAAGCGCGGGACTTGATCAATCGATGACGAGGGAACAATTCGCCGCCGTGCTGTACCGGCTGTGGGAGCTGCCGGACATCAATCCGGCAAATCCAAGCTTTAACGACGTTTTGAAGCCGAGATGGTCCTATCATGAAGTGGAGGCCGTGAACCATGCAGGCCTTATGACGGGAACCGCTGAGCGCAAGTTCTCTCCCGCCGTCAGCGTAACGGTGGAGCAGTTGGCTGTCGTACTGGCTAGGGCCTATGGCTACACGAACGGCAGTTCTCCGGTGACGGGCCTCGTGTCGCCTTGGGCAAGGAACGCGGTCAGTGCCGCGCTTGATCACGGTTATATCACCTATCAGGGTACTTACAAAGCAGCCGCTACCCGCGGTCAGCTCGTCGATGCCGCTTATGCCGTCTATCAACAGCAGCACCAGCAAAAGCTTCAGGCGAGCACCGTTCTGCCGCTGGCGAACAATATTCTGCAAGTCACCTTGAAAGAAGCCGTCACCAAGGTTGATCCGTCCAGTTTCTCGCTCAAGGACGATCAGGGGACGGTTATCGCGATCCGGGCAGCGACGCTATCCTCGGACGGCAAGACCGTTACGGTATTGACTGGGCCTCAGGAAGCCTATGTCTATTACACGCTTACGGTGGACGGAACGGGCTTGCGTTATTACGCGATTTCCAATAACAACGGCGGCCCGGTCGTCCCGAGCGATACGACTCGTCCTACCGTCACCAAGCTCGAGAACTTGGGAAATCGGACGATCCGGCTGACGTTCTCCGAGCCGGTTAGCCGCTCCACGGCAGAGGATCCGAACCATTACGACATCGTTTCCGGCGGTCTCGGTATCAGCAACTTTAAGCTATCCAGCGATGGCCGCACGGTGACGATCACGACAAGCACGCAAGAGGACGGTTACCGTTACCGTCTATCCGTATCCGGCGTGAAGGATCTGGTCGGCAACACGATGACTTCCCGGAGCGACTTGTACTTCAACGGCATCTATGACCTCGACGGTTCGAAGCCGACCGTGGTGTCTGTCACCGGGCAGAACAATTCGACCATCCGGGTTGTGTTCAGCGAGAAAGTCGACGCCGGCGACGTTCGCAACGTGAACAATTACAGCATCAATAACGATTTGTACGTTACTCGGGCGTCCCTCGCCAGCGACGGCATAACGGCAACGCTGTACACCAACGATCAAGAGAACGGCAAGGATTACAAGATGACGATTCGCAATATCGCCGATGTGGCCGGTAACGTCATGAACACGCGGAGCGATATTGTATTCAAAGCCACGAACGATCACGATAATCCCCGTGTCCAATCCGTAACCGTGCTGAGCAATTCGACCGTCGAAGTGCAGTTCAGCGAACGGGTCAACGCGGATCAGGCGAAGAAAGCGTCGAATTACACGATCAATAACGATCTGAGGGTAACCAACGTCATTCTCGACAGCGACGGAAGCACGGTTACGCTCACGACTTCGAAGCAGACGGACGCCGTGCTGTATACCGTGACGATTCAAGGGATCTCCGACCTGGCGGGCAACGTCATGGATAAGGTGACGAACCTGTATTTTGGCGGTCTCGTCGACCACACGCCTCCGACCGTTGTCGGTATTCAAGCGGCTGCGCGCCAAACGGTCTTGACGTTCAGCGAGCGTCTGGATGCGAGTACGGCGACCGGCACGGGCAATTACAAGCTCGACGGCAATCTCGGCGCGGTCAAGAACGCGGTGTACGACGACGCGAAGAAGACGGTCACGCTGACGACCAACGCCCAGACGCCGGGCGGGGTTTATTCCGTTACCATTAATCAAGTCAAGGACCTGAGCGGTAATGCGATCGCCAAGGATACGCGGATTCAATTCGTCGGCAGCGATCGCGAAACGATCGGTTCGATAACGTTACAGAAGCTCGAAGTCGTCAATCAGAACACGGTTCAAGCAACGTTCAGCCGCGCGCTGTCCGACTCCGAGGTCGCCTCCCTTGACCTGACGATTCTCAAGGACAACAACCGGGACGTCGACGTGAACGGATGGAGCGAATACGTTGTCCGCAAGTCAGGCACGGATAACGCGGTTGTGATTCAGCTGCGGACGAAGCAATCGGGCAACCCTTCGCTGTTCGTCGCGGGGCATGTCTACGCGGGCCGCATCTCTGATTTGCCTAGTTTGGTCACCAAGGACGGGGCGGATCAGAAGGTATTCCCGGGCACAGAGAAGAAAAACGACGAACCTTATGTAACGCAAGCGTCGGCTTCGAACAGCAGGGCGATCAAGGTCACTTTCAGCGAGCCCGTTCGCAATGTCAGTCCGTCCGGTTTCGATGTTCTGCGCGACGACAATTCGAAGATCGGCATCGCGGGGGACAGCCTGAACGACACGAACAGAATCGTGACCGAAGTGACGCTCTATCTAGACGACGACGTGGCGTCCGGCAAAACGTACCGCTTGCGCTTCAAGGACAGCATCAAGGATGCGGCGGGTTGGAACGCCATCCGCACGCAAGACGATTCCAATCCATACCTAGTCGTGTTCGCGGGAACGGCAACGTCCAATCAGCAGCCTGAGGTCACGAAGATCGTATCGACGGACCGTTATACGTTCGAAATTCAATTCAGCGAGCCGGTTAGGCTTGATGATGCGGGAGGCTTATTCCTGTACGCTGCGTCCGGCGACGACGAAGTCGACATTCAATCCGGCGGCAACGCGAGCTACGTGCTGTCTCCGGACCGCAAGTCGATCAAGGTTTATCTGAACGCGGACCGGCTGGACCCGCTGAAGTCGAATCAGCGCTACAGATTGGAATACGATGCTAACCGCGGGCGGATCGTGGACGATCAAGGGGCTGCGCTCGAGGATTCGGCCGACAGCGGCGTCTATAACTTCACCGCATCAAGCGCGAATAATGCCATTCCTTCTATTGCGAACGTAGACGCGCAAGGAACGGCGATCAAGATTACGTTCAGCGAGCCGATCAAGGGCTATACGGATGAAACGAATTTCTTCAACATCGTAATAGACGGCAAACCAGTCATTCCGACGGAAGGCCAACTGGACGGTAAAACGATGATTATATTGAAAGTACCGTCAATCGCTTCCGGAAAGATCGGAACGATCACGTATACCAGAGATGGCGCCGACTCGATCCGCGATTACAACAGCTTCTCGCCGGACGAGGATGCCGTAGTTACTTTCGGCGTACAGTAATTTCCCTTACCGAATGCATAGGATGCCATGCAGAAGGAGGAACCTTGCGTTCCTCCTTTTTCGATGTTCCCGAACCGTTTCCGCCGGACCAGGCCGCGCGGCCGCCCAATACGAAAATAACACTATATGAAAAATTCACAGTTCAAAACCGAATAAGGCAGGCATGCGAGCGCCGATGTCTCGGACGGCAGACAAATGATACGAAAATAGCACTATGTGAAAATTTCACAGTCCCTAACTGAATAAGGCAAGCATGTCAGCGCCGATGTCCCGAACGACAGCTCGCCTCGGAAAGGTTTGTTTTGACTTTACACATGAAAAGAACACTATATGAAAAATTCACAGTGCCAACCCCGAACAAGGCGCGCTCTTGATCCTACTCGATTAGCATTACTTGACAGCGCACTTAGATTCTGCGAGAATCACTGGTAAAAGTAGGAACATTCGTTCTAAATGAGAGGTTTCAGATTGAGCTAATCGATAGGAGGGCAAAGGGATGGGATTTCTAATCGCGCAGCGAGCATACCTCAAGCTGTACATGATCACGCTCGTAGAGAAGCACCGCGGGTACGGGTATCAAATGCTCGAGGAGTTGAAGAGAGATTTCAAGGAGCTAGGATACGAGCCGCCTCAATCGGAAATCTATCGATCGCTGCACGATCTTGTGGAAGATGGTATCCTGTACCGCGCGCGTCACCGTAAAGACGATGCCGAGTACCAGGAAGTCATCATGTACTATTTCACTGATCATGGCATGGAGAAAGCTTCATTATATCGGAAGCAAGTCATAGAAGACCTGGAACGATCCCAAGCCCTAATTCACAAAGCGATTAAAGATAATTCCATCTAGGCGTGACCGCGGCACCGCTTCCATGCCGGCAGCAAACACATTTATCCAACAGCCATGCCATATAACCTTTATATACGAGTTTGGATATAAGGGAGGCAGAAGTTTATGGCAAAGCGAAAACCGGCGCTCAAAAAAACAAGGCGAGGAAAGCCCGCTGTCATTCCTCTTGTTCATATTTCAGATCATACGAATGAAAGCAGTCCCGCCACCGCTGCGGGTCCTGGAGAAGGGGCCTCCGGTTCTTATAGTAACAGTGCAATCGCAATGCTCCCGCCGGGATTTCCTGTCCCGACATCCAAGCATGAACAGGCCCTCGGAGTCAAGATAGCGAGGGCGATGTTGTCCGGCCCCCGGAACATTACGAACGATGCAACCGTTGCGGAAATGGATGAAGACGGCAATCTGGTCATCCTGCGGAGAGGAACCAACAATTGGGTCTGTTTCCCCGGTGACGAGAATCAGATCGGCAATCCGCCCATGTGCGCGGATCCGATGGGCTTGCAATGGATCATGGATTATTACGTCAAGAAGCCGGAGCCTACGAATAGGGCTCCGGGCATCATCTATTTGCTTTGCGGTGCCGCGCAGCACAGTAACACCGATCCTTTCGACAGAACGAGCCCCGCAATCCCGATCGGTCCTCACTGGATGATCGCATGGCCTTTCCATGCCAAGCAAAGCGGACTGCCGAATACGGTTAGAGACGCAGGTGCCTGGGTGATGTTCGACGGTACGCCATACGCCTATCTGCACATCTGCGGCACGCCTTGGACGGGCAATGTCTACAACGATGGTCTGGATCCCGTCTGGACGATGGCCTATGGCCCGCGAGCAGAGTGTTGATCATAAGAAATCCGCTCCCGGATCGTACCGGGGCGGATTTCTTGCATGTCCACAACCTTCCAGCCGCAGGCCGAATAGGGTAAACTTAAGAGCAGTAAAGGGGTGATGCCGGCATGAAAATCAAAGTGTTGATCGCGGACGACAACTCGTTCATCCGCGAAGGCATGCGGATTATATTGACTACGTTCGAAGAGTTCGAGGTGCTGGAAGCCGTGGAGGACGGGCAGCAGGCCGTCGATTATTGCCAGGCGCACGACGTCGATGTCGCGCTCCTGGATGTGCGGATGCCGAATATGAACGGGGTGGAGGCGACGCGACTCATCGCGGAGCGCACGAAGACGAAACCGCTCATCCTGACGACCTTCGACGACGATGCGTACATTCTGGAGGCGATCCGGTGCGGAGCGAAGGGCTATCTGCTCAAGAACAACGATCCTGAACGGATCCGCGATGCGATCAAGAGCGTCTACCACGGCAATAACGTGCTGCAGGATATCATTCTCGATAAGCTGAAGAGTTCGATCGGCGCGCAGCCGGCGAATGCGGATGTAACGATAACGAAGCCGGCGCATCCGGCTCAAGGCGCGGACGTATCGGGAGCGGCACCAACGGCAGCGCCGATGCCAACGCCGACGCCGAAGAGCCCCATCGATCTCAGTCCGTTCACGGAACGGGAGACCGAGGTCATGGCGCTGATCGCGAAGGGATACTCCAACAAGGAAATTTCCCGCGAATTGTTTATCTCCGAAGGTACGACGGCCAACTATATCACGTCGATTTTGAACAAAACGGCACTGGAGCACCGCACGCAAATCGCCATCTACTACTTGACTGGCCGAACCCGCTAGCGCACCCGAAGGAGGCTCGTCCGCCGTGGAATTGTGGACTCTCGGCAACAAGACGATCGTATGGCTCTACGTCATCGCATTGACGTATTTTGCGCATCCGGCAGCCAAGCGTCTGTTGGTCTTGTATTTTCTGCTCTATTTCGCTTTCAATTTGCTCATTCTTATCGCCAAGCCCGCGCGGGCGAAGCAAGGGCTGATCGCGCTGGTCATCGGCTATCTGATCCTCTGCGGGTCGTTCGTTAAGCCGGAGTTTCTGCTTTTGCTTCCTTTTGCCTGCTTTGAATTCGCCTCCTACCACATTCGCGACCGGCGCGCCGTATTCGTTCTCGTCCTTGCGCCGATGCTGTTTCTGCCGACGTCGCTGCTCGTTCACTACGGCTTCATCGCCATATTCGTCTATTTCAACTTCGTCATCGTGATGCGCTTCATGGAGAGGGTTCATCTGCAAGAGGACGAGCTGGAGCGCGCGCGCCGGCGCTTGCAGCTGCTCGGCAGGCAGTTGAACGATAACGCGGAGTATGCGCGGGCAAGCGAATATCTCGTGAAGCTGGAGGAACGCAACCGGGTGGCGCAGGAGATCCACGACGGCATCGGACATGCCATCACGGGCGGTCTGATCCAAATGGAGGCGGCGCGGTTGACGCTTCACAGGGACGCGGATGCGGCCGAAGCACTGCTAAGAAATGCAATTGCCATCTCGAAGGACGGAATCGAGCAAATTAGGCGGACGCTGAAGGACATGAAGCCGCCCGTCGAGCAGCTCGGTCTGGGCAGGCTGCGGACGGCGGTCGAGACGTTCGGCAGCCAATCGGATCTGCTGACGACGATCGTCCATGAGGGCGATATCGAGGCGATCACGCCGATCCAATGGAAGATCATTCACGAGAACGTGATGGAGGCGCTCACGAACGCGGCCAAATACGCCTGCGCATCGGCCGTTCACGTGGAAATCCGGGTACTGAACCGGTTCATCAAGGCGGTCGTCGAAGATAACGGCCAAGGCGCGGGCATGATCGTCAAGGGCATGGGGCTGATCGGCATGGAAGAGCGAACGGCCGCGCTGAACGGGACGGTGACGGCGGACGGCGAGCGCGGCTTCGTCGTGACGACGCTGCTTCCGCGCAGCGGAGAGTAGGAGTAGGAGTAGGAGTAGGAGTAGGAGTAGGAGTAGGAGTAGGAGTAGGAGTAGGAGTAGGAGTAGGAGTAGGAGTAGGAGTAGGAGTAGGAGTAGGAGTAGGAGTAGGAGTAGGAGTGGGAGAATGCATGGCTGCTGTCCGGCGCATGAACTATCTCATGCGAGGAGAGGCGAGCGCGGAACCATATATGTGAATCAGATGATTCAGCGCACTTACGAATATGAGATTTCCCATGGGGAAGGGATGAACTTATGCACTGACATAAGAGCATCCCTTTTTCCTATAATGAGACTATCTTAAGAACGGGAAAGCGAGTGTGCGGATATGAACGTGCTGGAAATACGGGGCTTGACGAAGAAGTTCGGCGATTTCGTCGCGGTGGACAATATATCGCTTAAAGTCAGGGAGGGTGAAATATTCGGATTCTTGGGCGCGAACGGGGCCGGGAAGAGCACCACGATCAACATGATATGTTCCCTGCTTCAGCCGACGGACGGCGATATCCGAATCATGGAGCATGACATCAAGCTGCAGAGCCGCTTCGCCAAACAAAGCCTCGGCATCGTGCCGCAGGACTTGGCGATCTACGAGGATTTGTCCGCTTACGAGAACGTCAGCTTCTTCGCCGGCCTATATGGACTGCGAGGCGCGCTGCTGAAGCAGCGGACCCAAGAGGCGCTCGAGTTCGTCGGCCTAGGCGACAAGGCGAAGAGCTTCCCCAAGAACTTCTCCGGCGGGATGAAACGCCGGCTCAACATCGCCTGCGCCATCGCGCATAAGCCGAAGCTGATCATTATGGATGAGCCGACCGTCGGCATCGATCCGCAGTCGCGCAACTATATCTTGTCCTCCGTGCGGGAGCTGAACGAGTCGGGCTGCACGATCATTTACACGAGCCATTACATGGAAGAGGTCGAAGAAATCTGTTCGCGCATCGCGATCGTGGATCATGGCAAAATCATCGCGGAAGGCACCAAGGAACAGCTCACCGCGAGCATTACGGATACGAAGGATATCGTAATCGAGCTGAAGAACGCGGTCGGCAGCGAGAGCGACATGTTAACGGGGCTCGCCGGCGTACGCAAAGTCAGCCAAGAGGAAAACGTCATCCGCATCCACAGCGACGCCTCGGTCGACAATTTAAACCGGATTTTGAAGCAGCTTATGGCCGCAGAGTTGGAAATTCGCACGGTCGAGGAACGGGAACCGAATTTGGAGACGGTGTTCTTGACGCTGACGGGCCGTAATTTAAGAGATTAAGCACGCAGGAAAGGAGGGGTACGCATGATAGCTTGGTTGATAACGGTCAAAGAAGTGAAGCAGCATTTTCGCGATTACCGAACGCTCTTCTTCCTGCTCGCATTTCCGATCGTACTTATGCTCATTCTGGGGATTACGCTGACCAACGCGTTCGCGACCGAGGTGAAATTGGATGGCATTAATGTGCTGGTGAGCGATACGAGCACCGGCGAGCTGTCGCAATCGTTCGCGGCGTTCGAAGGGCAATTAAGCCAATCGGGTATCGCATTCGAGAAGCAGAAGCCGGGCGTCGACGGCCGCGAAGAGATCGGCAGCGATCATTACACCGCCTATGTCCAAGTAAGTGATTCGGGCATGTCGCTGTACAGCAGCAGCAGCACGACGGTGGAGAGCATCATCGTTCAAGGCATGCTGAGCGCGTTCACGGACAAATACAACGCCGCGGCGGCCGTGTCGCAAGAGGCCGGTTCGGACGCGGCGCAATCCGTCTTCGCAGGCGGCGGAGGCGATTACGGGAAAGACGAATCCGTCGTCGCGGACCGCAAGCCCGGCTCCATGGACTATTACGCGATATCGATGACGGTCATGGTCGGTTTGTGGGGCGCCATGTCCGCTGGCGGATTAATCAGATCCGAAGTCGTTCGCGGGACGGGAGTCAGACTGTTCGCGGCGCCGATCCGGCGAAGCGATATCTTCATCGGCAAAGTAATGGGCAACGTCGTGGCCAACACGCTTTGCATTCTGATCATCTTGTTCTTCAGCAAATGGGTGTTCAAGGCGTATTGGGGCGCTCATCTGACATCGGTTATCGCCGTCCTCATTTGCGAAGTTATCATGGCGACCGCCTTCGGAATCGCATCGAATTCATGGATCAAGAACGGCGGGGGCCGCGGATTGGTCATGCTCATCGTGCAGCTGTCCTCGTTCATCGGCGGCGCGTACTTCCCCGTTGCCAATTCCGGCGTTATGGGAACGGTCGCTTGGCTGTCTCCGCTTCGATGGGCCAATCACGCGCTGACGTCGATTATTTATAACGACGACGCGGCGGCCGCTTGGCCGGCGATGGGATTTTTTCTAGGCGCGGCATTGCTGCTGCTTGTATCAACGGTAGATTTCCGTCGAAATAGGGAGGTCGTGTAGCCATGTGGCAGGAATTATGGTTTCTCGTCGTATCGACGCTGCGGCGTACGTTCCGCAACCGCTCCAATCTCGTCATTAATTTCGGATTGCCGATCGTCGGCATCCTATTGGCGACCGTGATCTACGGCTCATCCGGTCAGCCGGATCTTCGAATCGGCGTCGTGAACGGCGACGGCAGCGCCAAGATCGCGGCGGACACCGTGCAATTCATGGGGAAAATGAATCATATGAAGCTGATGGACGTCACGGAAGGCGAGCTCAAGAAGCAGCTGGCAGAGGGATCGCTCGACGGCGGGCTTGTGCTGTCGGAAGGCTACTCCGACAGCGTGATGGCGGGACAACCGGATCATATCGCGCTGCGAACCGTCAAAGGCGCTGCAGGGACGGCCTACTTCCAAGCGATGCTGAACAGCTACGTCGACAACGTCAGCGCGATGGCGCGGCTGTCCGCGGGGGATTCCGCGAAATTCGAACGTCTGTACGACCATTACAGCGCGTCGAATTACAAGCTGACGATATCGACGGTCAACGACTCGTCGAGCACGAAGCAGATGTCGTCGCAGTCAATCGGTTTCCTGCTTATGTTCATGCTGACTTCGTCCGGGAGCTTGTCGGAGCTGATCTTGAAAAACCGGGAAAACCGGACCTACTTCCGGATTCTCTCTTCTCCGATTTCGGCTAAGGTGTACGTCCTCTCGAACATTATCGTCAATCTCATCGTCATGATGGCGCAGATCGTCGTTGCATTATTCTTCATGCGTGCCGTCTTCCATCTGAGCGCCGGCGTTTCGTTCGGCTCGCTGGGTTTGCTGCTTGCGGTATACGCGCTTGTCTCGGTCAGCCTCTCGCTGGCTGTCGTATCGTTCGCGAAGAGCTCGGGGGCGGCGAGCGCCATGCAAAATCTGATCGTGACGCCAAGCTGCCTGATCGCGGGCTGTTTCTTCCCGATCTCGGTCATGCCGGAGACGATGCAGCGCATCGCGGATTTCCTGCCGCAGCGCTGGGTGCTGCAAGCGATCGAGAAGCTGCAATCCGGCAGCGGTTTACGGGATATCGGCTTGAACTTCTCGATCTTACTCGTTTTCGCGGCCGTCTTCTTCTTGATTGCCGTGTACAAATTCGGACGCAGCGACGATACGCGCAATTTCGTGTAAACGGAAGCAGAAGCAGGTTGAGACCAATATTGATAACGTCATAAGCAAATAGGGGGAGGACAGAAATGTCCTCCCCCTATTTGGTTGTTCCTTTGATTACCCTAACGATCGGGCGGAAAGCTTCTTGACGCGTTGGATGAAAGATTGCAATTCGTCTATAAATCTTGTGGCAGCTTGCCCCATATATTTGTCCTTGCGATACAGGATGCAAATATCCTGGCTCGGTGTAGGATTGATCAGCGTAACCGCAGCGATGTGATCGCGATTCAAGTAATCAAGCAGCAGCCGAGGAAGAATTGCCGCTCCAATTCCTTGTTCGACGAGGGAGAGAAGCGTTGATAACGTCGAGGTTTCAATCGAATTGCTGACTGCAATTCCTTTATCTTGACAGCAGGATTGGATGACCTTCGCAATCTGATGCTCCGGACCGAACGTGACCAGCTTAAGCTGCTGTAATTGTTCGAAGGGGATCGCCTTCGACTTTGCAACCGGGTGATCCGATCGAATAGCCAAAGCAAACTCCTCATGGAACAAAGGAATGATTACGATGCGATCATCCGGTTTGGCGGGTACGGTCGTAACTCCGAGGTCCCTGGTGCCGTTGACCACCTGTTCATACACATCCGTGGATTCCGTGACGCCGATCGATAGCTTGGGATAGGCCCGATGGAAGTCGACAAGCAGCGCATCAAACAGCAAATCCCCATCGCCCGGGAGAATCCCGATGTCCAGTTTACCGCCTTCGATCGATTTGAGATCTGCAATCGCCCCGCGAATATAATCGGTCCGTTCAAAGATGAGCCGGCTTTGCTCCAACAATATCCGTCCCGCTTCCGTTAATGCAATCTTCTTGCCGATGCGATCGAATAGAGGAAGGCCCAGCTCGTTCTCCAAAAACTTGATCTGCTGGCTAAGATTCGACTGCGTCGTGCATAGATTCTCGGCAGCCCTGGAGAAATGCATCTCTTTGCATACGGCTGCAAAATATTCCAGCTGTCTAAGCTCCATTCGCGGCATAGCCTCCTCTCCGAATTGAAATGACCTCCGTTTCATTATATCGGCAGCATGCAGCGGATTCCAATTTCCCCCTGAAGGCTGATCATTAGCGAAAGCGATTATTACCATCGGAATTACGTGATTGTTGGGTGAGGCAGACGGGAGCTACACTTGGATTACGGAAAGAGTAACCTATTCATCCCATTTAGGAGGCGTTATTAATTATGACACAAGCGATCATTCACACAGGCAAAGTACTGCGTCAAGTCGTGATCGGGCAGCTTCAAGGGATTACGGAAGAACAGTTCGACATTCAACCAAGCGGATTCAATAATACAATCCGATGGAATGCCGGTCACATCGTTTATTGGATGGATAAGTATGCCACCCTTTGTTTCGGATCCCCGTCGGTCATTCCGGTTAAGTATGAAACGTTGTTTAACTCCGGAACAAAGCCAGCGGATTGGACAATGGCTCCTCCGTCGAAGGAAGAGCTGATCCAAATGCTAGTCGAGCAGCTTTCCGATCTATCCGAACGGACACCCGAAATGCTGAACGAGAAGCTGCAACCGACTTATGAATTCGGACCCTTCCGATTCAACAATGCCGGCGAGTTGTTTAACTTCGCGCTGATCCATGAAGCCATACACCTTGGTGTCATTTCGAGCCAGCTTAAAACTATGCCATAAGGAGATCGGTTCGCTATGAAACCGGATCAAGTGAGAGTGTGTGATAACGTAATAACGCAGTTGTAGGATGACTACAACATATATGCTTTAGAAGCCGCGTGGTTGCGGCTTTTTTTTATTGTTCAGCAGAGGCTCATTATTTATTTTTTTGTAAGCGAATTAGAGTCAGCCCTTTAATCTTGACAAAAAACTGACCATTTGGACTAATATATAATCAGGAGGTCAAATTTATATGAAGAAGTCGTTTACGCGCACCCAAAAAGCCCGACGTGAAGACATCGTTAGTGCGGCGATCGCCGTCATCAATCGTGAAGGTTACGCGGCTGCATCAGTCGATAAAATCGCCCAGGAAGCAGAGACGAGCAAGAGCACCGTTCTGTATCATTTTAAGACAAAGGAAGCGATTTATGACGAGGTGGTCGTCACGCTTTATCAGACAGGCGCTGCCATTATGACCGAACGAATCATGGCAGTCGAGACTTGTCGCGATAAACTCTGCGCCTATTTGTCCTCGAACCTGAGCTTCATCGCCGAACATGCCGCTCATGTCAACGCTGTACACCGGATCATAGAGAATGGAGCACTCAAGAGCGACGTTCCCGATGCGGTCACGCCGCTGGCAACGCTGCTATCATCTGGCCAGAAAGCGGGCGATTTCGGATCCTTCGATCCATTAGTGACAGCGCTCGCCATTCGTGCCGTGGTCGATGGAGCATCCTTCTACTTCGCCAATCATCCTGATTTGGACTTCGAGCACTACATCAACGAGACCATACAGCTTTTCGACAAAGCTACGGCGCTTTCATAGCGCGGAAAGGAATGTTATATTGGACAAAAACGTGACTGCCAACTCTACGAACTCGCAGAAAGTGTCATCGGCTTTCCGTCTCGTCAGATGGCTGATTGGCGCCTATCTGGTGATAAGTTGGTCTACCGTCGTGGCGATTATCATCTTATCGAACGTCGCTCCAAACCAAGTTAACCCGGAGGCCTGGGTACGCGGTATTATTGTTGCGCTTACTTCCGTTCTGACGTTCGTCTTCGCCAAACGGGCGTCCACGGGAAAACCGCGAGCTTTGCTGCGATTGCGCATCGTTGTGATCGTATTGCTCATCGCGTTCACCGCCGTGCTTTTCTCCCTGCAATTGCCGATTTGGATGAAAGTCGAACAAGTTATTTGCAGTGTAGTGCTCCTGTTGGCTGCCATTTACATCTTTCGACCTGTCATCAAGAGCTACAGAGAGGAAGGGCCGGTCTGAGTCCACGTGACAATGAGGACGAAATCGATCATGAACTTTCACAAAATCACATTGACCGTTCCATTTACAAGGAACGGTTTTTCAATATTATTGGCACTTCGTTTTTATAGCCTTGTATGATTATCGTGACTGTCGGAGATGATAAACGCTCGAATGACGAGCACCTAAAATTATCGATCGTGGAGAGGCTGGAATCCGAGCATGGATAACGCAATCGCTATCGTAACTAAAATAACGAACAGTCAGAAACGGAAGTCGCTTTTTCATTTTACAAGGGTCCGCAATTTGCCCTCGATCGCGCATGTCGATGCGCTGTACTCGAGCATCGAGGCCGATCCGGCATTCGCGAATGAAGGTCGGGCCACCCGTAAAGAAATTCAGCTTCATGGCAGGAGTTTCGTGGCGAATGCCCATCTGAGAATCGCCGCGCAAGCGATGGATCCGAATACGACCGCGCAGCAATTTTTTCAGTATCTGGACCGGCATGTGTTTCTCTGGCCGACGAGAAGGAGCTGCTTGAAGATGCTTGAGATGTATGCCAGAAGGGAACCCGGGGAAGCTTTTGCCGTGCTTCAACTGGATGCGCGATCGCTGCTGCTTGACTTCTACGACCGCATTAAGCTGTCCAAGTACGATTCCGGAAGCTCGCCTCGATTCCCGGGGCGCACGACATATAAAAAAAGCTTGGCTATGTTCTTGCCGCTGGAGCGATTCGAGACAGTGCAACAATTTCAGGTGCCTTCTAAACCTTCGGAAATCCTTGAAGTCCTCGTAGAGAACAAAGTAACGCACCTGTCCCGCTACTTGCAAGCGGTCTATTGTGAGCAAGTCGCGGACATTCCTGGAGACTGGCGGGAATTTGGCCTTCCGCTGCAGCAATTCATGGAACAGTAATGGATGCGAATCTCTTATAAATGATAGTCCCTGTCTATCGTTTTCATTGAAACGGCGATATTGATCTATCATTTTGAATTCCTTAGAATAAGGCATCGGGACATTTCCGAACTGAATGAAGGAGGGCGATTCCATGCAAACCATGGCTGCCGTACAGAAGCAACGCAGCATCGGATCTATTCAATTCTTACCCGTCAATCTATTCGCGGCGGTAATGGGCATTTCGGGTTTGTCCCTCGCCTGGAGACAAGCAAGCAAGGCGTTCGGCATTTCGACCGCGATCGCGGATAGCTGCGGAATGATAGCCGTTCTTATCTTTATCGTATTAGGCGTCGGTTATTTAACCAAATGGTTCCTATATCCGCAACGGGTCAAGGCTGAATTCAACCATCCCATCACGGGTAATTTCTTCGGCACGATTCCGATTGCCATTCTCTTGCTCTCCACGGTAATCGGGATGTACAGCGAGCGTTCGGGGCAAGCGCTTTGGGTAACCGGAACGACATTGGCGTTAATCCTCTGCGTTGTTTTTGTTTCGCGCTTGTTGAACGGCAATCTCGAACCGGTTCACAAAGTTCCAGCAACGCTGGTGCCCGTGGTAGGCACCCTTGATATCCCGGTTGCGGGTGGGACGATGCCGTTTCCTTGGGCGCATGAAATCAATTTGATGTCCCTGGCTATCGGAGGCATCGTGGCTTTGGTATACATCACCTTGATCTTCTCCAGACTGGCACATCACGCTCCTATGCCGCCAGGGCTAACGCCATCCCTGATTATCATGATCGCGCCGTTCGAGGTCGGGTTTCTTGGCTATACGAATTTCGAGCAGCGTATCGATCCGTTCGCATCACTGTTGTATTACTTCGGGTTGTTCTTATTCATCGTCTTGTTCTTCAAAGTCTTCCGCAAGTCGATTCCGTTCAGCGCATCTTGGTGGGGGATCAGCTTCCCGATCGCGGCCCTCACCAATGCGGCCTTGAAATACGGAATGTACGTGGATTCCTGGCCGCTAATCGCCGTTTCGGTCCTTCTTCTGGCATTGCTGAGCATCGTCATCGTCGTGCTGTTCGTTCGCACCGTGAGCATGCTGGTTAACGGGAGCTTGCTTAAAGGATAACGCGAGAAAATACGACTACAAAGGAGAATTTCTATGATGGACCGGAATTTCCTAACGTCCTATCGTTTGGCGGCAGCGTGCCTATTGACTTTGGTTATGCTCGTTAGCTCGGTCGTGTCCGGCCAAAGGGATATCCTCTTCCCCGAAATTGCCGGCATGGCGATGGGGGTCATGGTGTTCTCCGTGCCGCATTGGGTCAGGAGACCCGTTCACCTGTGGCTTTCGCCGAGTTTAGCCGCGTTCCTGGGGACGTCGTTAAACGAGCTCAGCCTCTCGCCGCTGCTGAAGCTGTGGATCGGCTTCGTCGTTATCGTCCTGCTCATGCACGTGTTCCGGGTCAACTTCGGCCCGACCATACCCGCTGGATTGCTGCCCCTCTTCCTGGGCTTGCATGATTATGTATTTGCGATTTCGACAACGGCGTTCACGTGCGTGATTATGTTGGCGGCGTTTATGGCAAGGAAGCGGCAAAAGCTGCCAAACGGTCCGCTGAATCACCGTAACCTGACGGATACGGCTATCATTAGCGTTATTCTATGCCTGTGGATCGGATTCGCCTTCATGACAGGGATTGAGGTCATCGTGGTCCCGCCGGTGTTCGCCCTTATTTTCGAAGTGTTTCATGCCGAGAAATTCCCTTGGCGGCCGATCCCGGCACGCGTAGCCGTGTTAACGGCGGCGGCTGCGGTCGCAGTCGTCATGCACCACTTGCTGCCAGATTCGATCGTAGCGGTGGGCATCGTGAACGTGTTGATTACGTTCCTGCTCTGTAAATGGTTTAAAACGCCGGTTCCCGTTGCATTCGGCGTCTCCTTGATGCCGCTCATCTATCCGGCTTGGGGAACAGGGTGGTTCCCGCTTGGCGTCCTGACGACGACAGGAATATTGATGTGCATCGCCGCGGCTTACCGGCAATATAGAATCAGACATGCCGTGCGAGTCGAAACATCGAACGCAGCTTGAAAACGCGATAGGAAGGACCCTGCGAAGCCGTGTTAATCACGGCTTTTTTTGCATGCCCGCGAAGCTCCTCCGGAATAAAGTTCAAGCGTCATGGGAAAAATTACGTATCCAGGATGAACGGGGGAATGGGATGAGACGGTTGCGAAAATGGGGACGCATGCTGCCAAGGCAATTAAGCCTGCCCGAGGAGCAGCCGACCGCCGCGGACGAAACGGCGATGGTCTCGCCGGAGCTGGAGGCCAACGAACGTTATCTGCGGGACGTATTCCAAGACTGCTCGGATCTCGTATATCGCAGCGTCCGTCTGAAGGCGGGCTCGGAGCTGCTCGTCGTCTTCGTTTCCAGCCTTGTGAACGAGCAGATCATCGACGATCACGTTCTGAAGCCGATGCTATCCCTTGCGACGGATGTACCGGCCACGGTCGATGATTGCGCGGATGCGCTTCTCACGGCAGGAACGATCGAACGGACGCCGAGCATGACAACGCTGATCCGTAAGCTGCTGGACGGGTATGCGATCGTATTGGTGCCCGCCGGACATAACGCCATCACGGTCAAAGCCAGCGGCATCAAACAGCGAAGCTTGGAGGAGCCGTCTTCCGAGCCGGTCATACGTGGACCGCGGGACGGGTTCATCGAGAATATCGCCGTGAATATGGGTCTGCTTCGCAACAGGCTCAAGACGTCCCGGCTCAAAACCGAATCGTTCATGCTGGGCGAGCTGACGCAAACCCAGGTCATCGTCGTTTATCTCTCGGGCATCGTATCTCCGGCCTTGTTGGAAGAAGTCAAAACGAGAGTGAAGGGCATCCGCGTCGACGGCATTATCGATTCAGGTTATGTGGAAGAGTTCATCGAAGACCTCCCGTATTCGCCCTTTCCGCAAGTGCACAGCACGGAACGGCCCGATGCGGTCGCCGCGGAATTGCTCGAAGGGAGGATCGCGATCCTCGTCGATAACACGCCCTTCGTATTGGTGCTTCCGATGACGCTGTGGACGGGCCTTCAAGCGAGCGAAGATTACTATATTCGCTGGCCGATCGCCACCTTCGTCCGCTGGATCCGATTCCTGTTCATCTTCATCGCGATCTTCGCTCCGCCGCTGTATGTTGCCGTAACGACCTTCCATCAGGAAATGATCCCGACGAACCTCGTGCTCAGCATTGCTTCGTCCCGCGAAGCCGTGCCGTTCCCGGCGTTAATCGAAGCGCTGCTCATGGAAATCATCTTCGAGGCATTGCGGGAGGCAGGCATCAGGCTGCCGAAGCAAATCGGCCAAGCCGTCAGCATCGTCGGCGCGCTCGTTATCGGGCAAGCGGCCGTACAGGCGGGTATCATATCGGCGCCGGTCGTCATTATCGTCTCCATTACGGGGATCGCCGCGTTCACGATTCCGAGGTACAGTTTCGCGAACGGCGTTCGCTTATTGCGCTTCCCGATGCTCTTCCTGGCCGGCACGCTCGGCCTGTACGGAATCGTGCTCGGCTTCCTTGGCATTCTCTTGCATCTAGCGTCGCTTCGTTCGTTCGGCATTCCTTATTTCACGCCTGTCTCCTTCGGCAGCTTGAAGGATATCCTGATCCGATCGCCGATATGGGCAAGAACGACAAGATCGCTTCCGTACGAACGATCCGGCAAGGATCAATGAAGCGCTCGAACAAGAAGGGATCCGCCTCATGAAACCACCTATGAAACCACCTATGAAACCACCTATGAAACCATTGCTTTGCCTCTGCATGCTCGGAAGCCTGCTGATCTTGAGCGGCTGCTGGGACCGCACGGAAATCAACGATTTGGCATTTATTACGGGCTCTGCCTTTGATCGGACCAAGGACGGCAAGTATCTATTGTCGGTGCAGATCGCCATTCCCCAAGGCGGACAATCAACAGGAGGAAGCGGCGGCCCGCCTGGCAAATTCTTCGTCCTGTCGGCGACGGGAGTGAATGCGAGCGAAGCATTCGAGTTGATTCAGAAGCAGAGCTCCCGGCGGTTATTCACCGCGCACCGAAGCGTTATCTTCATCGGCGAATCGCTGGGACGGCATGGCATCAACGACGTGCTCGACGTCTTCGCCCACGATCCGCGGCAGCGGCTCAAAACCTATATGTTGGTCGTGAAAGGGGAAACGGGGATGAGAATGCTGGAGACGAAATACCCGTTCGAGCAGGTGCCAGTCGAAGCGGTCAAGGAACTGGAACGGCAGCGAACCGAAATGGCCGTCACGCTCCGGGATTATTTCATTGCCGCCTCCAGCCAAGGGATTAGTCCCGTATTAGGCGCTATCGAATCGGAGCGAGCTTCGAGCGACGGGAAAGACGGGGCCGGCAATCTGTTCAAGCTTGCCGGCACGGCGATTTTCAATGGCCCCCGCATCGTCGGGTTCTTGGACGCTAATGAAACCAGCGGATTCTTATGGGCGACCGACCATATGAAGAACAGTCGGATATTCGCCAATTTGTCCGGCGGCAAGGGTAACGTCGGCATACAGATGCACAGGGCGAAGCGGCGCATCTTCACGCATATGAGAGGGGATAAGGTACAAGTGAATATTCAATTGGAAGGGGTGGCCAGCCTCGTCGAAAATAACACGAAGCTTGACGTCAGCAGGCCCGACAATCTTGCGATTGTCCGGAAGGCGCTAGAGGATGCGATCGAGGAACGGGTCAGGCATGTCGTGAACAAGCTCCAGAAGCAGTATAAGACGGACAGCCTCGGGATCGGGCAGGAGATTTATCGGGGTCATCCGAACCAGTGGAAGCGGCTGAAGAACGATTGGCAAGCGAAATACCCCGAAGCGAATGTATCGGTCTCGGTCAAGCTGTCGCTCCTCGGCGCCGGAATGGCAGGACCTCCGCTGCAATTGTATGACAAGGAGATCGTCAAATGATCGCGCAAATTGGAGCCTATGTACTGATATTCGCCGGTTGGACGATCTTCAAGGTGCGTTCCTTCGCTAGGGAAGGGAACTATAGAACGGCAGTCGTATACGGAGGCTTAATGGGTTTTGCCATCGTAATAGGAGCGCTGCAGCTCGCGAAGGTCGAGCTGCAGAGCTTCACACTGCCGTTCAAACTGCTGTTCGAGCCGATCGGCCATCGGTTATTAGGTTCGTGACGGCGTGAATCGCCTTCGAACCGTATCGATGACAAGCAGAAGGATAGGAATGAACGTTTGGTTCAAGAGTGCCAGGAGCGGAAACGTGAAAACCAAGTAATCCAACAGTTCCGAACCGTTCTTGAAGATCCATATCGAACCGACTACGGTGAGCAGGATGACGGGGACCATCAGGTCGCGATGATTCTGGATGCCGAACACCTGTCCAACGGTGAGACACAGAATGAACAAGGCGATGGAGACCTTCACGAAATACCCCATGACCCAAATCGAGACCGCGATCGCTTCCAGGCGTTCAAACGACCCCTCGACACCGACGTATTGAATGACGCTCAAGAAGGAATACGTCAATTTGCCGGTCAGCGGGCCGAGGACCATGATGGACAGCATCACGATGAAGAAAACCGTGCCCGTAATACCCGCCAGGGCGAATAGCGAAGCTTTGCGGTCTTCTTTCTGGTGATTCAAATAAGGAAGCAGCCAGCCAAGAATGTACAATTGATTCATGTAGGCGCTTGCCGGCATGTAAGCCCCTTTTAAGACAGGCTTCAAACCGTCTCCCAATACGGGCTGGAGAAATGCGGGATTGGCGTCCTTGATGGTCAGCATGAAGATCGGAAGGATGGCGACAATGAGCAGCGGCGTAAGAAACTGATTGCATCGTCCGATTACTTCGATGCCTGCAGTCGCGGTCATGGCGCATAGGACGAGCAGGGTCGTGCAGCCGACGATGGACGGGCTGTTCGGCAGCAGCAAGGTGCTGATGAACGCCGTATGCTGGAACGTGATCGTCGAGATCGAGACGTACCAATAGTAGATGAAGTTCAGCCCCAGAAGCGTGCCGAACCATTTGCCCAGAATCTTCGATCCGTATTCAACGATCGTCAATCCCGGATAACGGCGAGACAATGTCGTCATCACCCAAACGGTCAGCAGACCGAGCAGTGCCGCCGGCAGCACGGACAGCCATGCATCGTGTTTGGCGTACATCACCATTTCGCCGGGAACGGTCAAGTTGATCGTGGAGACGACGAACGTGAACAAGATCAAGCCGAGCTGGGTTCCCGATATTTTCTCGATAGGCGGTATCTTCATGAATGCTCCTTGCTTGCGAAATATTTCCAAGTATGGACAGAAGTATGTGCGGAACGAAAGCCGTTTATACGCAAGGCGGCGCTAGGACAAGACTTCGCCGGCTGCGACTGGCCGAGGAATGGGCATGAATTGGATACGATTCCCTGAGCTTGGAAATACTAGGCCAAACGACCGACGAGGGATGTCTGGCCTTATGAAACGATTCGATCTGCAAGGCGCTGTATCCGGCTTGGCGCATTCCGGCGATCTCGTAAGCAGGGAGCTGCGCGTCGAACAGGAATCCGCGCAGCTGATGTACTTATCGTCGCTGTGCGACAAGAACGGCATACAAACGACGATCATGCAGGCTTTCGCCGCTTCAGGCGACTTATCGGAATTCGAAGCGAAATTATCGCTGCTGCCCGGCTTTGAACGGCTCACTGCCAAGCCGCAGGCGTCCGACAAGCTGCTGCGCGGGTGTGCGCTTATCGTGTTTCGCGATTCAATCTGTGCGGTGGAAATGAAGAAGCCGTCCCTATCCAAGCCTATGGAAACCTGTCAGGAAAGCATCCTTCAAGGACCGCAGAACTCCTTCTCGGAAGATATCGATACCAACGTGCAAATTATGCGAACCCGTTACCCTTCGAAGGATCTGCGCGTGGAGTACTCGGAAATAGGCACGGAGAGCCGTACGCAGCTCGCTATTGTGTTCGATGCGTCCAAAGTGGATCCGGCTCTCTTGCTTGAACTGGATAAACGCTTAACGGAAATCGATGCAGCGGTCATTCAAGCCTCGAATCAGCTGCAGATGCTGCTTTCGAACCGATACGAATTCTTCCCGACCTTATTCGTGACGGACAGGCCGGACCGAAGCGTGCTCAGTCTGAGCAAAGGGAAAGTCGTCTTGCTGCTGAACGGCACGCCATTCTCGATCATTCTTCCGGCGGTCTTCTACGATTTCATCACGTCCATGGACGATGTCTATCAATACCCATGGATTACCAGGCCGCTGCAAGTGCTGCGGTATTTGTCGGTATTCATAACAACGACGCTCCCGGCATTGTACGTCGCCGCCGTTTCGTACAATCCGGAGTTCTTCCGCGCTCAGCTCGCGCTCGAGATCGCCGGCAGCCGCGCGGCCGTGCCTTATGCGTCCTTCTATGAAGTCTTCTTCATGCTGTTCTTGACCGAAGCGCTCACCGAAGCCAGCATTCGGCTGCCCAAACACATCGGGTCGACCGCTACGACCGTAGGCGGACTGATATTGGGCGAAGCTGCGCAGGAAGCAGGACTGGTGAGCAGCATCATGATTATTATCGCTTCCTCCGTCGCCATCTCGAATTTCGTCATTCCGATCAATACGATGAGCTATGCGATGCGGGTGATCAAATTCCCGCTGATCATCTGCGCCATGTACTTCGGCTTGGTGGGCGTAGTGACGGGAATATTCGGGTTTATTGTTTATGCAGCGAGCTTGCGGAGCTTTGGGCGGCCGTACTTGAAGCTGTTTGCGGGGGAAGCCAAAAAAAGCAGGTGATCGGGTTGTCTCGTTACTATTTCTACGTCATGTGCATGTCCATGATGATCCATACGATCCTGTTCATTCCGCGCGTGAACGTGGATGAACGCTATGACGGAGCGGTCATGTCGCTCTTCGTCGGTCCTCTGATCGGCAGTATACTGATGATTATTTTCACCCGGGCTATGATGAAGTTCGACGGGAAAGGGCTGCCGGAAATTGCCGCCTACTTCTTGCCGCAGGCATTCCGGATCCCGCTCATGCTGCTCTTCGGCTTGGCTTCGCTGACCGCAGGCGGCTTGATATGGATTCATTGCGCGTTCATCATGGAGAAATATTTGAACCCGGACATGGCTCTGCCCGTGCTGCTGACGCTATTCGTGATCATGACATGCCTGAGCGCCGTGCAATCGTCGAAAACGGTGTTATTCGGCACGGAAATCATCTTCGTGCTCGCCGTCCCGCTGCTTGTCCTCGTATTAATTCATGGCGTCTTCAGCCAGAACATGAATTACGACTCGGTCCAAGCGATGCTCGATTACGCTTGGATCGCTCCTTCCTGGAATAGCATCTCGGCATCTTCGTACACGTTTGCCGGCTATATGGGACTCGCCATCTTCAATCGCGAGTTTAAAAACATGAAGGGCGTCAAGTACTTATGGTTCCTCCCGATGATCGGGTTCGGTCTAGTGACTGCCTCGTTCTTCATACCGATCGGTTACCTGGGAACGGACGGGATCGACGATTACATATACACGTGGATATCGACGATCGACGCCATCCGCATGAAATACGTGTTCATCGAACGGGTGATTACGATCTATTTGCTCATTCTTCTCGTCATGACGTACGTATTCACGATGATTACCTGGCATGTGGGATCGCAGGCGATCAGCAGTTGTTTCCAGGCATACAATCCGAAGCTTGTCTCGTGGCGCTCCAAACTGCCGAGCCTCGTCATCTGCGTCCTGCTTGCCATCGCGACGGTGATCGCCGGGTCGCGCTTCAATGAGATGCAGCTGTTCAAAGTATCGGGGTATTGGATGCGAATCCATTTGCCGTTCGATATGCTGGTCGTGTTGATCGTATTCATATGGAGCAAACGAGGGATGAAGACGTGAAACGGTCATGGATCTGGAAAGGAATGCTGATCTGTTCGCTGATCTGGCTGCCTGGATGCGGGTTCAAAGATATAGACCGGCGATTCTTCGTGATGGCGATCGGCATCGATAAATCCGAACATGCGGCTAAACCGTATCGTGTGTCGCTGAAGCTGGCTATTCCGTTCTCGAAAATCCAACCCGGCCAAACGAACGACTTTCAGCTCATCAGCGATGATGCGGGCTCGATAGCGGAAGCCGTTCGCCATATGAAATCCAAGGTAGACAAAGAACTCGATTTCTCGCAAGCCAAAATCATCGTCATCGGCAAGCCGATGAGCGCGGAGATCCTGCGGAAGGGGACGCTGGATTGGTTTTTGCGCCGCAGGGATATTCAAGGATCTGCGTTCATGGCACTCGGAGATCCGACAGCCGAGGACATCCTCAACGTGAAAACCAGCTCCGAACGCTTTCCCGGCGACAGCCTCTTCCTCAGCTTCGATCAAGACGGCACGGAATCTTCGTATATCCTCACCGAATATTTATACGATTTTCACCGCAGGGCAACCGAGAAGGGGATCGATCCCTATCTGCCGGTCATTCGGCCGAGAGACAATGGTTTTCTGATCGATCGCGTCGCCGTCTTCGACAAGAAGGAGCTGAAAGCCGTACTGAGTCCGGGCGAATCCCGGGTGTTCAATGAATTAACGAAGCATTTTCAGAAGTTTGATCTCGAGACGAAGAACGATGCTGTCCAATTCGCGATCAATGTTCACAAAGCAACGTATCGTTACCGTATCGATGCGTCCAAGCCAGCCATGCCGAAGCTGACGATGAACATTCGTATGATCGGCCAATCCGAAGAGTCAACCGAATCGCTGTATAAGAAACCATGGTCGTATTATGAGCGGCTCGCCGAGCAACAAGCGCAAGCGCGCTATACGAAATTGCTAGAAAAGATGCAGTCGCTGGAAGTCGATCCCGTAGGATTCGGACTGTACTATCGCGCGACGCGCAACCGGCGCGACCAAGATTGGACGTCGTGGCAAGCGATTTATCCGAATCTATCGTTCCAGACGAATGTCAAGATCGTCATCAAGAGTTCCGGCGGGGTCAAGTAATGCGTCTAATGCCGGATATACGTCCGTGCACCGATGCTCGCGCGCACCGCGTTCGGGTTTGGCCGTCCGGCATTCGTGCAGTCCGGGCGCATGTCGGCCGGGGCGTGTTGAGACAAAGCGTCGAAGGCGGGATAGATAAACTGGTCCATCAGGAAGGCGGGTTCCGTTGCTCCCGTTACGCGGTGCTTGTTCAGTGACGTTATGATGCCTTCTGCGCTTCTGATGCCGATTCCGTGTCCGAAATAGAGATCGTCGCTTAGTTTAATGACGTTCTCGCCTTGCCACTCCATTTTCTCCGGATTGACTTCCGGGTTCTTGAAGTACAACACGTCCCCGGGCTGCGCGGAAGCGCCGGGAGCTTCTTCCGTCGTTAGTCCAAGGTCGCTGTCATACTCCCACGAGTACAGGTACAGGTTCGGAAACAGCTGGTTGAAACGGTCCGCTCCAAGCGAATCCAGAACGCCTTTGTACAAAATGATGATGACGGCCGTCGCGCACTCGAAGCCGTACTTCTTCCCGTTCGAGAAAATGTCCCCGATGCCGTCTGCCGGCGTCGCGCTATCCCTCAACTGAAAACCTCCTTTATTCGTCAGTATCCAGTAGTCTAGATTGCAAAACGACTTCCGAAACGTCGCGAATTTCACTCCGTTACTGTTCAAGTCCTTGGCTGCCGCAATAATATTCGACCGAAGCGTCGCTTCGAAATGCATATCGGTTTCGCCCTCCTCGCAATATCTCATGCCTATGCCCATTGTATGAGCAAAAGATAATGCCTGTGCGTTAGGCGATTGCGAGTTGACATCCGTTTCGGCAAGGTGTTATATTGTGAATGCACGATATACACAATTTTACGAGGAGGCTCGATATGCTGGCCTTGGATATCCGAAACTTAACTAAGGTTTATCCCAATTTTCAGTTAAAGGACGTATCGTTTCAGCTAGAACAGGGATACATCATGGGCTTTATCGGCGCAAACGGAGCGGGGAAGACCACCACCATTAAGTCGATGATGAACATGGTACGGACCGATAGCGGAGAGGTCCACATCTTGGGCAAGAACATGGCGGATCACGAAATCGAGTTGAAGCAAGAGATCGGATGCGCGTTCGGCGACATCGAATTCTATACGCGCAACAAGCTGAAGACGTTAACGGACGTGATCAAGCGGTTTTATAAGAACTGGGACGAATCCGTCTATTCCGGTTATCTGAGACGTTTCGGGCTCGACGAGAATAAGAAAGTCGCCGAGCTGTCGACGGGCATGAAGGTCAAATTCAGTCTAGCGCTTGCCTTGTCCCACGGCGCCAAGCTGCTCATTCTCGACGAACCGACGAGCGGGCTAGATCCCGCGGCCAGGGACGATCTGCTGGATCTGTTCCAAGAGCTTGTCTCGGACGGCGAAATCAGCATTCTATTCTCGACCCATATCACGTCCGACTTGGAGAAATGCGCGGATTTCATTACGTTTATCGTCGATGGGCGAATCGTGAACAGCGCCGAGAAAGAGGAGTTCAAGGCGTCCTATCGCTTGCTGCACGGCGACAAAAGCAAGCTGAGCGAGGTGGAAGACAGGATGATTTCCTACAAAGTCAATTCGTTCGGCTTCACGGGGTTAATCCGCTCGAGCGACTTCGACATGGTCTTCGATACCGTGTCGGGCATAAAGGCCGCCACGCCGAGCCTGGAGGAAATCATGATTTACTTCACGAGGAAGGAGGCCGATCATGTATAACTTGGTGATGAAAGATTTGAAATTGGGCATTCAACCGATCTTTTTCTTCATGCCCGTCATGCTCGGCATGTTAATGCTTATTCCGAGCTGGATCTATTTTATCGTTCCGATGTATTTCTTCTGGATATCGGTCCCCGGCATATTCGGAAATTTCAAAGCGCAGCACGACTTGATGTTCACGACGATGATGCCCGTAACCAAGCAGGACATGGTCAAAGCAAGAATTCTCGTCATTGTCATCCTTGAGCTGTTGCATATCGGCTTCGCAGTTATCTTCGGCCTGATCCATGATCTATTGTACGCTTACATCAATTTGGACATTATGTACTACTTCTTCGCTCCGACGATGGGGTTCTGGGGACTGTGCATGGTTATCATGGCGATATTCAACATTTTCTTCATCACGATCTACTATAAGACGGCTTATAAATTCGGCGGGGCATTAGCCACAGGAGTTATCGCCGCCATGCTTTTTGCGGGTATCGCGCAATGGCTGGGCATCCAGCTGACATCCGTGTCCGACGTCTTCAATGCGCATATCGCCGACCATATCGGTTTGCACGCATCCATTCTGGTTGCGGGAATCGCGATTTACGCGGCTTTCACCTTCGTGGCTTACCGAATCGCGGCTAAGCGATTCCTTGAAGTCGAACTTCTATGAACGTCTCGATCTCGAACACGTCGGAGAAACCGATCTACCAGCAGCTCATCGAACAGATCAGCGCGCAGATTCTAAGCGGCGAACTGCCAAGCGGCTATGTCTTGCCGCCGATACGCCAGGCAGCCCAGGAGCTTCGCGTGAGCGTGATCACGGTCAAGAAAGCCTGGGAGGAACTCGAACGATCGGGCCTGATCGACACCGTCACCGGCAAGGGCTGCTTCGTCGCCGAGTTCTCGCCCGAGAAGATGCGGGAAATCCGCGATGACATGATCTTGAAGCAAATGGCAATCGACGCAGCCTATTATAAAACCTTCGGCCTCTCCTTGGATGAAGTGGTCGAACTGTTGAAACGGATCTATTGAAACGAAGCAAGAGCGCAAACCGAGTCCCTTGAGGACTCCCGGTTTGCGCTCTTGCTGTTTATCTCTTCTCAGAGGTGTTCCAGATCCTGCCGTTAGTTGACGATCGGCTGCAACGAAACGCTTCAGCCCGTCAAGATCGGCTTGTCGGATCGGAGCTGCGCCGGAGGATGAGCGCTTAGCTGGGAGCCGCCGTTTTTTATCCGGGCCACCTCCGTTTCCGGAGGATTGATCCTTCGAATGGCGAATAGAGATACTTGTGGCAGACGTTCAGAGTTTAGTTTGAAAGCGGTTGCAAATCCGCTTCGTGAAGTCGAAGCACGGTGCCTTCGTACGGTTATTGGGTTCAAATCGAGCGCAAAGGAGGACGATGCAATGGAACCGATCGACTTTCAATCGATCATCAAGCCCGAATTCCCGAAGCGGATGGATTACCGCATCGGCTGCATCGGCTCGGGCTTTATTATGCGGGACTGCCATCTGGCCGCCTATCGCGATGCCGGCTTTCATCCGGTCGCGATCGCGTCCCGTACTTACGAGAACGCGAAGGCCGTCGCCGAACTGCGCGGCATTCCGAAGGTCCACCGCACGTGGGAGGAGCTCGTCCGGGATCCCGCGATCGAGATTCTGGACATTGCCTTTCCGCCGGATCGCCAGCTGGAAGTCGTGAGGGAAGCGGTCAAGCAGCCGCATATCCGCGGAATTCTGTGCCAGAAGCCGCTGGCGATGAATGCGCGCGAGGCGCGCGAGATCGTCGAGCTGTGCGAAGCGGCGGGCGTCAAGCTCGCGGTCAATTCCAACATGCGGTACGACCAGTCCGTCCGAGCGCTCAAAACGGTTCTTGACCGCGGTATCCTCGGCGAGCCGGTGCTGGCAACGATCGAGATGCGGGCCATCCCGCACTGGCAGCCCTTCCTGGAGCAGTACGAACGCCTCGAACTCTTGAACATGGGCATTCACCATATCGACGCGTTCCGTTATCTATTCGGCGATCCGGAGAAGATCACGGCCGTGTCGAGGAAGGATCCGCGCACGAAATTTCCGCATTCGGACGGCATTACGCAATACACGTTCCAGTATGCGAACGAGCTCATGGCGACGAGCCTGGACGACGTATGGGCATGGCCGGGCGAAGGCACGGAGAAGGACATCTATATCAAATGGCGCGTCGAAGGACTGGACGGCATGGCTTCGGGGACGATCGGCTGGCCGTCCTATCCGGAGCGGTCCCCGAGCACGTTCGCGATGACGACGCGCCGGGCGCCGAACGAATGGATCCGGCCGCAGTGGGACGCGGTGTGGTTTCCGGACGCCTTCCAAGGCACGATGGCGCAGCTGCTTCGGGCGGTCGAGACGGATACCGAGCCGGAGATCGGCGGTCGGGATAATTTACGCACGATGGCGGCGGTAGACGCTTGCTACAGGTCGATCGCCGAAGGCAGAACGGTTCGGTTTATGGACGTCGTTAACGAACAATAAACGCGATCGGGAGGTTATACCCATGCTTTCAGTCGGTATTTTCAACGCCTATTATCCGTATTCGCTTCAGGAATCCATCGCGCGCATCAAGAAGGACGGCTTCTCCTGCGTGCAGCTGGATTTGGCTTTCAAGGACATGGACTTGTCCCCGGAATCGCTCACGCGCGAGCAATGCCATCGCATCCGCGACGCGTTCCGCGACGCCAATCTGCCGATCGTTTGCATCTCCGGCTATACGAATCTCATGCATCCGGATCCGGGCAAACGCGCGCGGAACGTGCAGGACTTGAAATCCATTCTCGCCTTCGCCCGCGATCTCGGCAGCCCGTACGTCGTCAGCGAGACGGGGACGTACAACGCGGAGAGCGACTGGGTATGGGATCCGAAGAACGGCAGCGAGGAAGCGTACGAGGAGACGTGCAGGCAGATCGAAGAGTTGGCCAAATTCGCCTACGACCACGGCTCCGTGTTCCTGGTCGAGAATTACGTGAACAACGTCATCGGCTCCGTCGACCAGGTCGCCCGCCTGTTCTCGGACGTGAACCATCCGGGTCTCGGACTGCTGGTGGATCCGACGAATTATTTTACGGACGGCAATATCGATCATATCGACGATACGCTGAACCGCATCTTCAACGCGTTCGGCGACAAAATCAAAATCGCGCACGCCAAGGACTGCAAGCGGGCCGAAGACACCCTCGAGAAGCATGCCGACATCGACGCATCGGAATCCCACTCGTTCCGCGGCGCCGGCGCGGTCGAGCTTCCGGCCCCGGGGCTAGGCGTGCTGAACTACGATCTGTACTTGCAGCGCCTGGCGAAACAGCATCCGAACATTCCGATCATTATCGAACACCTCGACGAGGCGGACATTCCGCGCGCGAAGGCGTTCCTCGACGGCAAGCTCAAGAAGGTTGGGGTATAGCGGAATTGCCGGCGTTTCATTCCTGATTGATCGTCAGGCGTACATTTCAGATATGATTTCGATCTGAATTACTGGGGGCATATGCTGAATCAATTTAGCTGCGACTATATTAACGACCGCCTGCAATACGATGAGCCAATTGCCTATCAATCGCGCGATAACAAACTTAACTATGTGAAAATACTCAATATTTACGAATTGGGAGTATGAATGAGAATTGATGAGGGACACATTCCGCCTAAATATCTGATGAAGGGAAGCCTGAGCAATCAGGCTTTTTTGGCATCCAATTATTTCAAACAGAACAAACCGAAACGTTTCGCGTCTAAATAATATCTCTGTTGGAAAGGGTGTCCAATGCATGCAACAACGAAAATCAGCATACGCAACGCTCGCATTGCTCGTCTTGACGATCGCGGCAGTCCCGGGCGTACGCGCGCACGCGGAGTCCGAACAGCCGCCTTCGCTGCTGTTGGACGGTCGTCCGCTGGCGTTTCCAGCGCCGCCGGTCATCGAGAACGGGGTCAGCTATGTTCCCGTTCGTCCGATTTTCGAGTCGGAAGGGGCCAAAGTGAGCTGGGATGATCGGACGCAATCGGTTACGGCGACGACGGACAGTCTCGTCATTACCTATCGGCTCGGCGAAAGCTCGGCCTATAGAAACGGGGAAGAACTGGCGCTGCCCGACCCCGGCAAATTAATAAACGGCTTCTCCATGGTACCTCTGCGGTTCGTCAGCGAAATGATGGGCAATGTTGTCCAATGGCATGCCTACGCCCGTTCGATCAGCATATCGTCCGCTCATACGTTCGAAACTGAAATTACATACGGCGTTAACTTGAGAAGCGAGCCGCGTTCGGAAGAGGATGCCACGCTCGTTCGGATGCTTTCCAAAGGCCAGCACGTACATGTGATCCGCGCGGTCGATGCGAATTGGCTCGAAGTGCAGACGGAGGACGGGAAGATCGGGTTCATGTCGGCCAAGCCCAAGTATTCGGACTTTACGAGCCCGGAACTGGAGATGAAGCAAGCGAACGAGCTTATTGCCTTCGGATCGACGTTCTTCGGAACGCATTACGAATTCGGCGCGGATCCCAGCCAGACCGATACCTTCGATTGTTCATCCTTCGTCAAGCACGTGTTTGGCGAAGTGCTCGGAATCGATCTTCCGCGCGTATCGTACGATCAGGCGAAAGTAGGACGGGAAGTGACGATCGCGGAGCTGCGAAAGGGAGATTTGCTGTTCTTCAGCGCAAGGGGTCTGGATATCGGACATGTGGGCATTTATGCCGGGGACGGCAAAATCCTGCATACCTATTCGGATAAGCTCGGGGTCCATATCGAGGATTTCGACGGGCAGTGGAAGGACCGCTTCGTCACCGCCAGGAGGGTATTCTGAAGCGGCATGTTGGCCTCGACGAATGAAGCATGATCGCGAACGAGAAAAGAAGCCTGCAGCTTGCTTGCTAAAAGCGGAAGCTGCGGGCTTCTTCTCGTGTTGCTTGTTGTATGGCTGCCCTGTTTACGAAAATGAAATTTGCTTAAGCGCTGATTTTCCCTGCGCCGGCTTTTTTGTGCGCTGCCCGGGAAGTGGCGCCGACGCGGAAATAACCGAAGGCCGCGGCCGACATGAGCCCAGCGACGGCGACGCCGCCGGCGCCGATCCAGGTGATGGCGGTCAGCGATGCGCCTTCCACGACGACGCCGCCGATGCCCGCGCCGGCAGCCATGGCCAGCTGTATGACGGAGCTGTTCAAGCTAAGCATGATGCTGGTCGCTTCGGGAGCGAGCGAGATCAGATGGTATTGCTGCGTCGGGCCGGAAGACCAGGCGGAGAAGGACCACAGCATGAGCAGAGGGAACATCAAGCCCGGCGAATGGGCGGCGAACGAAATCGCGATCAGCCAGGAAGAGTGGAGAAGCATGCCGGTTACAAGCGTACGCTTGAACCCCCAGCGATCGGTGCCGTATCCGCCGAGCTTGGAGCCGATCAGACTGGCGATGCCGAACGCGAGCAGCGCGATGCTGACGAATTTCTCGCTCATGCCCGTAATATCGAGCAGGAAGGGGGAAATATACGTGTAGGTGATGGAATAACCGCCGAGCCAGAAGAAAGTAATGCCGAGCGCGACGACGATCTTAGGATTCTTGAGCAGCTTCAGCTGATCGCGCAGCGGTACCGGCTGCTCGCCGTCCGTCTTCGGAATCCCGAAGGCGATGAGCAGCATCGCCAGCAGTCCGAGCAGCCCGATGCCCCCGAATACCACTTTCCAGTCATAAGCGGAAGCGACTAGCCGGCCAAGCGGAACGCCGACGATCAGCGCCGTGCTGAAACCCATGACGAGCGTGGCAATCGCGCTGCCCTGTTTCTCCGCCGGCGCAAGCTTCGCGGCGACCGTGAGCGCCGTGACGACGAAGACGCCGCTGCTTAACGCAACGATAATGCGGGACACGATGAGGGCGCCAAAGCCGGAGAACCAATAAGCGGCGATGTTGCCGACGATGAATACCGAGAGCGAATACAGCATCAATTTTTTGCGGTCGACTTTGGCGGCGGCCGCCATCAGGAAAGGCGTCCCGAACCCGTAAGCAAGGGAGAAAACGGTGATCAGCTGGCCGGCCGCTGCGACGGAGACGCCTATATCGTCGGAAACTTTATCCAGAATGCCGGCAATGATGAATTCGGACGTGCCGACGAGAAAGCTGACTAAAGCCAGCATATAAATTTTCAAATTGTACGACAAAGGTTCCAGCTCCTTATCCGTGTCTCTCTATTTTATATTTTTATATTTCTAAAATTATCGAAATATTGAACGAAAAAAAACGGCTATCCCAATAAATAAGGGACGTATTTGCGCGCGACTTCTTTATTGACGCTGTAATAAATGTACGTGCCGTCTTTGCGCATCGTGAGCAGGCCGCATTCCGTAAGCTGCTTCAAGTGGTGAGACAGCGTGGAACCGGCGATGGACTCGAGCTTGCTTGAAATGTCGGAGCAGCACAGATTCATTTCTTCCACAAGAAGCATCGCTATTTTGATCCGGGTCGGCTCTCCGAGTGCTTTGTAGACTTTCACTGCCTGTTTGATCTCCTCGTTGTCCTCGACCATGGAATCTCACCGCCTTTCGCTAGTATTTCGAAAACTATGGAAACAAGAATAACACAACCTTACTGCCGTTGTAAATGGGTGAATCGAGATGTCATTCCCGTTAACGTTGACAGAATCGCTTTGCAAGCGCCTACAAATGGGTTAAAGTATACTTATCTGATGGGTAAAGGGGAGTTAAGCATGACGGAACAACGCATCGTGAAATGGGGAATCATGGGACCGGGAGGCATCTCGGACAACTTCGCTACGGAGCTGCCGCACGCGCCAGGCGCGGAGCTCGTCGCCGTCGCGGGACGCTCGCTCGACAAGGCACAGGCGTTCGCCGGAAAATTCGGCATCCCTCGCGCATATGGCAGCTGCGAGGAACTCGCGGCCGATCCGGACGTCGAAATCGTCTACATCGGCACGCTGCATCCGATTCACCTGGAGAACGCGCTGACATTGCTGCGCGGCGGCAAGTCCGTGCTTTGCGAGAAGCCGTTCACGATCAACGCTGCCGAGGCTAAGGAAATCGCGGACCTCGCCCGCGAGAAAGGCCTGTTCCTGTTGGAAGCGATGTGGACGCGGTACCTGCCCGCGATCGTCAAAGTGCGGGAGTGGCTGAGCAGCGGCGCGATCGGCGACGTGCGGATCCTGAAGGCCGAATTCGGCTTCGACGCGGGCTGGAATCCCGAAGGCCGCCTGCTGAACAAGGAGAAAGGCGGCGGCACGCTGCTCGACGCCGGCATTTACCCGGTGTCCTTCGCGTCGATGGTGTACGGCGGAGAGCAGCCTTCCAAGATCGCGAGCTCCGTTCTGATCGGCGAGACAGGCGTGGACGAGCAGTTCTCGCTGCTGTTCGAATACGGCGGCGGCCGCACCGCCTCCCTGCACGGCTCGGTGCGTTTGTCCATGACCAACGAGGCTGTCATCTACGGCACGAAAGGGCGGATCGAAATTCCGGGATTCCTGGGTGCCAAGGCCGCTACATTGCACGTGTACGGAGAGGAACCGGTCACCTTCAAGCACGAGCTCGAACCGTCCGGCCACTTCTTTCAGGCGATAGAAGCAATGGAGTGCCTGCGCGCGGGCCGCACGGAGAGCGAAGCCTTGACCGTCGAAGAGACCGTGCAAATCATGGACACGCTGGACCGGATCCGGGAGCCGTGGGGACTTAAATATCCGAGCGAAGCGTGATAGGCAGAACCGAGTAGGAATAGGAAGGACGACGAGAGAGGCCTGCCTCGCTTGCCGTCCTTTTCTTCGCGTTAACTCGTTTGTTCGACTATCGCCGCAGTGGGAATTGAACAAGCATAGGGGGGAAAGGTGAAACTAACCGATCATAAGGGTTATATGCGTTTTTGGATAGCCTCGACGACATCGGATTTCGGCACTTATATCACCACGCTCGCTCTCCAAGTTCTGGTGGTGACGAACATGCATGGCAGCTCGGTCGATGTGGGATGGATTAATGCGGCGTTATGGATTGCGATTCTCGGATTGGCTGTTGTCGGTGCGTGGTTCGCTCTCTCCCCGATGCGCGACGCTCGAATTGACGAACAGGCTGCTCCGCGATGAGGATTGAAACTCATTCATGCATGACAAAAAAGCAACTTCCTTTATTCCGGAAGCTGCTTTTTGTTGTTTGCGGCGTCAGTAGACTTTTCGAGTACTGTAATTCTCCTTCAGCATTTCGACGGCTTCGCGAAACCGCTGGCCGTGCACGATTTCCCGCTCGCGCAGGAATTTGAGTCCGTCGTTGAGATCCGGATCGTCGCTGAGATCGATAATGTATTGATAGGTCGCGCGCGCTTTCTCTTCTGCCGCGATATCCTCGTACAGATCGGCGATCGGATCTCCCTTGCCGGCGATATAGGAGGCGTTAAACGGAATTCCGCCTGCATTCTCGTAATATAGCGAACTGCCATGATTGACGTAATGGGGTTCAAGCCCGGCTTCGCGGATCTGATCGGGCGTGGCATCCTTGGTCAATTTAAATACCATGGTGGCGATCATCTCCAGATGCGAGAATTCTTCCATGGCGATGTCCGTCAATAAGCCGATTACCTTGTCCGGAATCGTGTAGCGCTGATTCAGGTAGCGAAGCGCCGCAGCCAATTCGCCATCGGATCCGCCGTATTGTTCGATTAAGTATTTGGCAAGTTTCGGGTTGCAAGAACTTACTTTAACGGGGTAGAGAAGCTTTTTCTCGTATACGAACATGTTAGAACGCCTCCTCCAAGATTACGCTGTTAAAGCTGCCACGGCCACAGACCTTCGCCCCAGCCCGGATTCCGTCCGGCATGAAAAGGTTCATACGGAGCGAGGGAACCGAATTCTTCCTCGACGCTTTCTTTCAAAGGAATCCGTTGTTCCCCGAGTTCGTTAAACTGTGCCAATGCTTCTTCGTCGTCCGGATGCGTATGCAGGTAAAGTCTCAATTCGGTCAGCGCAAAGTCGAGGCTCTGCAATTCTTCAAGCAGGCGGAGTGCTTTTAAAGTGGGCTGCTTCATCGCGCATCCTCCTTCTTAGCGGATCGGGCTGATTGATACGGCGAATCGTACGGACCGAATAACGCAGGCCACAACGTACCTTTGCGAAGAGCCTCGGCAGGCTTGAATTGCTCAAGTCCAGGCTCCTGGACGCCTAAGTAGAGATTAGGAGGAGTCTCGTATGTTTTGGTTTCCAGCGGGGGGCAAGGATCGTTTTTTCCAGCAACGGGTTTCCAGCTTTTGCGATGTTCATTCATGCAGGTTAGCCTCCTTTACCGAACGTACGAGTTAATACACGAACGGGCTTAAGTTTGAATCTTGTCCTAAATCCCGGCTACGGATGATCGCAGGGACTATGTATAGGAATTGACGGAAATACATTATATTCCATGATTAATATCTTCTTGACGTGGTAATAACAAGCTATAAATAGAGAAAACGAGCCTAGACGAACGAGATTGAAGAACGAGAATAGAGGAACTACAAAGGAGGCTTCAACTATGCTATGGGGCGTATTCGTAATTCTGATTGTGCTATGGCTGCTGGGCTTTAGCTTTCACATCGCTGGCGGATTAATCCACATCCTTCTTGTCATCGCGCTCATCGCACTGATCTATAATCTGGTTGCGGGCAGAAGAAGCCGTTAACCGCACTGGTTGTGTAAATGTACATCATGAACCTATATCCGTTAATAGATATAACGGAAGCCGCAGAAATTGCGGCTTTTTTTTGTCGCATATTCGTAAGGATAATGAACATTTTCAACCAACCTGTTGATTGATTAACAAATCGCGTTCTTTTGCTCATTGAACAATCGTCGTTGACCTTTATACTAATGAACATACGTTGATTAAACGATTGGAATTGTATATTTTCTTGTCGCTTGCTTTCTCTAATCATGCGGAAATAGCCAAAAGGTGCATTGAAATCGAACGGAGGTACGACAATATGAATGCCGCGGATATCTTTGAACGCGACAAATCCGGTGAACTTATTTCACTGGATGACCGGACTATCACAAAATCCGAGCGGTCATAAACGAAGCGCAGCGAATCGTCTTTGAATTAAACAACGCGCCTTATGAACGATCGAAGATCATGTATTGATTGGACCGAAAGTGAACTTGATTACGATTAACCACCCGCAGGATCCAGCGCAAAGGCATTGTACATTGTACGATCTCCAAGCCTATCGTCGTCAAACAGAACGCATGGATCGGGATTGGCGCCACGGTCCTGCCTGGCGTTACGATTGGAGAAAACGCGATCGTGGCCGCCGGGCCGTGGTGACAAAAGATGTCCCGGCCAATGCCGTAGTGGCAGGCATCCCGGCAAGGATAATCCGGACGATCGATGCAAGCTGAGCATGAAAGCATGAAAGGTTACATCAATAAGCAAGAAAGGGATTACGTGCCTCCAGCAATGGAGAGACTCGTAATCCCTTTTTCGTTTCGCAGGTGTATCTGTGAATGCGCATCGCTTATTGGACGATAATTTGCCCCACCATGTTGTCGTGGCCTTGTCCGCACTGGATGTTGCAATGAAACTCGTACGTTCCGGCTTTATCCAGTTTGACCGTCGCCGTTTCGCCATCCTTCAGATCCACGCCAAGATCCTCGCTCTGCAGCCCGTGAACGCCTTTTTCGTTATGCAAGGTAATCTTGAGCGTATCCCCTACATTAGCTTTGATCTCGGGTTCGCTGTACGACCAGTCGACGGCATTCACGGTGATTTCCTTCGTGGCTCCTCCGGCTGCCGGTGTTTGGTTCGAAGGTGCGTTGTTGTTCGTATTGTTGCTCGATTTGCCGCATGCGCTAAGACCGAGCAGGGCGATTAACGCGAATAGACACAGCTTGGCAATTGTCAGTTTCATGGTCGTTGATTCCTCCTAAGAGTTTTTCGTAACAATTATGCCCGTTGCTTGTCAGAATTATCCGAAGGGGCAAAGCCTCTGAATACACGGCATATTTTCGCTTGTCCTCGACATAAGATGCGTGTAAGGGGATTAATACCTGCTCAGGATAGGACTTTATGCATGCTTGTTAGATAGAACGTACTCAAAAGGAGGGCTTGCGCATGGCAAGTTTGAATTCGCGCGTGAAAGGCGCAGTGATGGGGGCCTCTATGACCGGAGGCTGGCTTCTGGCAGATCTCTTGCTTCCGGAGCCATGGGGAGACGTCGTGTTATATGCGGCGATGGCCGTCGTAAATGTTGGAATCGGCTGGAGACTAGGGAAGTTTTACGACAAACAGAGCGACAAGGAAACAGCCGCCGATTTCGATGCCAAAAAAGCAGCCAATTACGAGCTTCCTTCCTAAGCCGCGCCTTATGCGATAAAGGGCTCCGGATACAAGATAAAGTTCCAACAAAGGTCTCTCCAATACGGAGAGGCCTATTTGCTGTTTCACCTTAACAATCTGGATTGATGAATTCCGACCCTTTACATAATTTACTTCAATTAGGAAATACCATATTCAATGAAGATTGCGTGAAAAGGGATCTTCCCATGAATCACGAAATCGCATATTCGCATAAACTGGAGGTTACGACCTTGAAAAAAACGCATGCAAAAAGCGGCGCGGCGGTGGCGTTATTGTTGGTTCTTACCGCTTGTTCCGGACAGAACAATAACAACAATAATACGACTCCCGAGACGACGCCGAACGAGACCGGTTCGAATGCGCCTGCCAACAACAACACCACCACCGGGGCGACCGGCAAGACCTTTGAAAATTGGGGCTCCTACGGGTATTCGCTGGACAATAACCGCCATGTCCCTTTCAAAGAGATCACCGCGGATAACGTCAAGGATTTAGGCGTCATTTGGTCCGCGGACCTGAAGACGCTCGACCCGGACGTCAAGAACGGCAACCAATCGTATCCCGTCGTCGTCGACGGCGTTGTCTACATAACGACGGCCGGCAATCAGGTGTTCGCGTTAGATGCCGTGACCGGGAAGACCATATGGCATTGGAAACCTACAGCCGAGCAAGCAGCAGGGTTCTCTAAAGCGGGGATCATCTCGAATCGCGGCGTTGCCGTAGGCGAAGGCAAAGTATTCATGCTTGCGGTCGATAACTCGCTGGTCTCACTGGATCAGAAGACCGGCGAATTGGTGAAAATGATCAAGCTTTCCGACCATATCGATGGGGTTACGATCGAGAACGGGTACTACGAGACGACGGCTCCCCAATATTACAAGGGCAACGTCTATATCGGCAGCAGCGGAAGCGACAACGGCATTCGGGGCTTCGTGGCCGCGTTCAAGGCTAGCGATTTGACGCCGGCATGGGATTCTCCGTTCTGGACCGTGCCGCCGAAGGGACAAGATTGGCTGGCGAACAGCAAGTTCCAAGGAGGAGGGGCGGTATGGGATCCCGTTGCGATCGACGAAGCAACCGACATGATGTACTTCGCGACGGGTAATCCGGCCCCGGATTTCTATGGCGCTAATCGCCCGGGAGATAATCCGAATACCGACTCGGTCGTGGCCGTCAACGCGATGACCGGCAAGCTCGCATGGGCCAAGCAAGAGGTCAGCCATGACATGTGGGATTATGACGCGGCGGCTTCGCCGATGATCATCAACGCGAAGGTTAAAGGCGCGACGAAGAAACTGGTCGTGCAAGGCGGCAAGTCCGGCTTATGGTTCGCCTGGGATGCCGCTACCGGTGCTGATGTCTGGAACGGCGTTCCGTTCACCAAGATCGATAAGAAAGAAGTCACGCCCGAAGGAACGATCAGCTATCCGGGCGTACTCGGCGGAGAGAATTATGCGCCGGAAACCTACGATCCCGCGTCGAATTACGTCTTGATTCCGGCCATCGAACAGCCTTCGCTCTATAAATCGGCGAAGTCCGAAGCGGAAGCCGGAACCCCGGACTTCCCCGGCGCTGCAGCATTCGGCACCGGATATTCGGAGGTGCCGAACGTGACGGGATACGGTACGGTTACCGCGATCAACGTGGATACCGGCAAGCAAGCGTACCAGATCAAGACGAAGGATACGCAGCGCGGCGGCTTGACGAGCACGGATACGGGACTTGCCTTCTTCGGCGAGTTGGACGGCAAGATCAACGCGCTTGATATTAAGGGCGGCAAAGTGATTTGGACGTTCCAAACCTCCGGCGATAACATTCAAGCCGCTCCGTCGATCTTCACGGTCGATAACAAAGAATACATGGTCTTCACCACGGGCGGATCGAAGCCGAAAGTGCATGTATTCGGACTCGGCGGCGACAAGACGCAAGGTCAGGCCGGCAAAGCCGAAACTGGCGGAGGCCATGAAGCGCAATAACCGAGATTACAATATGGCGGTCAAGTCAGGATGCACAGCGTCATGGCTTGACCGCCTTCTCAATAGGAGACCACTATGATGACAAGAATAATCAAAGCGGGATTGTTCGTGCTCCTTTCCTTGGTCGCGGCGTTCTCGCCAGATTCACGTTCATATGCGAACGCGCAAGCTGAAGAACATCAAGCTACAGAACATCAAGCTACAGAACATCAAGCCAAACAACATCAAGCTAAACAACATCAAGCTAAACAACATCAAGCCCATCTCGTGCTTGAACAGACGGCATTTGTCGTCAAGGCATGGAGAAACGACGGCTCCCACCTGGTTACAGTCAGGGGCAAGCTGACTTGGAGCGGGCGGCCAGTCGCGAATGCTCTCCTGCAAACCGGCACGCAAGGAAGGAACATCCGCACCGGAGAGGACGGCTCCTTCGAGCTGCTCGTGGACCGTAGTCTGATCGCCTGCAAACTCGTTCGGGTGACGTCGCTCCATGAGGCGAGGGTCGATGGCAAGCCTGTCGGCCAAGAAGCGGTTGATGCAATCCTGTCTGCCTCCTCGACGATTAGCGTCTATCATCCGATTATCGTGACAGAGGTAGAGCCATCGGACAAGAATGCGGACAAGATCAAGGTACACGCCAGCATCGCGAGCGAGACCGGCGACAAGATTTCTTTCTTCCAGGCTGACAAATATCGGATCGCAGGTGAAGTGGGGGATGCTGACGGCAATCCAATAAAGGACGCATTCGTGTGGATTGACCGGGAAAGCGGGGAGGGCTTTGCCAAATCGACGCCTACCGATAAGCAGGGGAGATACGAAATGTATTACTGGCCGGAAGAGGAAGGCGCGAATCTTACCGTATTCGTCGGCACCCGCCGATATGCGCTGCCTGCGGGCAAGGTGTTGATGCTTCCGCGGAATACAAGCGTAAACATTCGGATTCGCTTGCCCAAGGAAGGCTTGGTGATCGACGACCGGCCTCCGATGCTTGTCTGCACGACAGCAATGGGAGCGACGTATACCGGCCTGCTGGCCGGACTAGACGTGCCCCCCGGGACTTCATATTCCTTGACGATACCCGATCAGAACGGCCGATTCGTGCTGACGGTGCCTAAAGCGATATGGGATAAGCACCCGCGGTTCTTCGAGACGCGACTGACGAAATTCGTCGGTCAGGAGAAGATACTGAAGGCGGGGGACATGCTGCCCGTCGATTTTGTGCAGCCGAGCCAGACAGACCCGAGAATAGTAGCGTCGAGATCCTAAATAGAATCAGTTCCGGAGCGGAAGAAGCTATTCCTCCGGCAAGTGGTCCATATAGAATCGGTGCCAGTTGCCGAATACGAAGAGCTTCACATCGTCCTCCCGGTAATGTTTCAACAGCAGATTCACGAGCTTGTCGTAATGTCCCGCGTGCTCCAAGCCGACGATCCATTCTTGAATGCCGTCGAAATCGGAACCGAAACCGATATGGCGCTTCCCGCCCAATGCGCACACATGATCGATATGCAGCAGAATGCGATCGATGGAAACCGGTTGTACGTCGCTCACGAACGGAGGAACGAACGTGATGCCCATGACGCCGCCGGTTTGTACGATGGAGCCAATCTGGGCATCCGACAAATTCCTTAGACGGGGGCTAATCGCACTTGCGTTGGAGTGGGAAGCGATGACGGGCTTCCGGGTCGCTTCGGCGAGTTCCCAGAAGCCTTTCTCGGAGAGATGGGAGACGTCCATAATCAAGCCCAGCCGGTTGCATTCCTTGATCAAGTCCGTTCCCGCCGCGGTAAAGCCGCCTTTTCTCGGTTCCAGGACGCCGTCCGCCGCCCAATTGGCGCGGTTCCAAGTGATGCCGACAGTCCTTACGCCGAGATGATAAAGAATACGAAGATACGCCAAGTTTCCATGAAGCGAATCCACGCCTTCCAGGGAAAGCAGTGCTCCGATCCGGTCTCCGTTCGTTACGCGCGCCAGATCGGATTTCGTGCGAATAAACTGCATTTGCGGAAGGGAGAGGATACGTTCATGGAACAAGTCGATGCTATCCAGCACATACCTAAACTCGTTAGACCAACGCTGCGGCAAATACACGGCAAAATTTTGTACACCGATGCCCGATGACAGCATTCGTTCGAGCGTAACGTCCAGTCCTTCGGGACCGTGGACAAAATCGAGTTCGGGACGTTCCAGCAGCTTGCTGAGCACGTCGCAATGCGCGTCAAATATCCTCAACCGCGATCACCCGCCACGATAAGCATAATTAGGAGTCCGAGATTCGCCGGCCTCGATGGATTTGATCCGATCCGTAATCACCCTCCGATGCGGAGACAGCGTGCAAACGGGATCCGCGGCATTCGCATCGCCTGTCAACAGAAAGGCCTGGCAGCGGCAGCCTCCGTAATCCTGCTCGCGCCGCTCGCAGCTTCGGCATGGCTCCGCCATCCAATCATAGCCTCGATAGGCGTTAAAAGAAGGCGAATCATGCCAAATCCAGGCCAGTTCCCGCTGCTTTACATTTTCGAAAGACAGGCTCCGTATTTCCGATGACACCGTGCAGGGCAGTACCCGTCCGTCCGGAGCAACCGTTAACGAAAGTTTGCCCCATCCGCCCATGCAGGGCTTCGGGAAATCCTCGTAATAATCAGGTAAGATCCATATAAGTTCAAGTTGTTGGCCAAAGCGCTCGCTTGCCCGGACGTAGTCGGCTTCAGCTTGCTTAAGCTGCTCGCTTCGCGGAAGAAGTTCATTAACGTTGCGTAATGCCCAGCCATAATACTGGGTATTCGCCAACTCAAGGCGCTGAGCCCCCCATGATGCGCAAAGCTCGATTATATCTTCGAGCTGGTGGAGATTACCCCGGTGAAGCACGACGTTCATATTAAGCGCAAGCCCGGCTTCTCGAATCCTTCGGGCGGCTTGTCGTTTCAGTTCATGGGCCTTGAATCCGGCAATGGAATCGGCAAGTTCCGCGGACGCGGCCTGCAGGCTAAGCTGAATGCTGTCGATTCCGGCATCGGAGAGCTTTCGGACTCGTTCTTCCGTCAAACCGACGCCGCTCGTGATGAGATTGACGAAGAGACCTAAGTCCCTGGCGCGGCGGACGATGAGTTCCAAATCCGGGCGCAGAAGCGGTTCTCCGCCCGTGAAATGAACCTGCACGACCCCAAGCTCGCAAGCTTGCTCCAAGACGCTCAGCCACTCGTCGGTCGACAGCTCGTTCTCTCTCTTCTGGAGTTCGGTCGGATTCGAGCAGTAAGGGCAGCGGAGGGGGCAGCGATGCGTGAGTTCGGCGGTCAAGGCGTAAGGCAAGCTTACTTGCATAGCTCCAGCCATCCTTTCTCGGCAGCCGCATCGAAGAATTCGACAATATCATCCCGGAGACCCGTCTGATTGTATTTCGCCTCCAGCTCCCCGATGATCTGCTCGATCGTTCGCTGCCCGTCGCAGTGCCGGAGAATCGCTCCCGCCGCCTCGTTAAGCTCGACGATTCTTTCCGGCAAGAGCAAGAGTTCCATTTGACGGACCTTATCGTACTTGATGCGACCCGGACTGCGGAGTTTCGGCCGTTCCGAAAGCGGCCGCTGACTCATCGTAGGTTGTCTCCGTCGGGATATGCCAAGCTTAACGCATCCAGGAGAGCCCAGAGGACATTGCATTTAAAGCGCAATGCGCTAATCGCCTGTTCCTGGTCGCTGCGATCCCTGCATTCGCGCAGGACGATGCTTAGTCCATGATCCGCATCCCGCGGAGCTTGGTGAAGACGATTTTGGAAGTAGGCGAGCCCCTCGGGACGGATCCACGGATACAATTGCTCGAACACGCCAATCCGCTTGGAGACGAGAGTCGGCGCGAATAGTTCCGTCAGCGAGGATGCGACGGCGATGGGCCACGGTTCCAGCCTGCAGAAGTTCACGTAAGCGTCGACGGCGAAACGGACAGCGGGAAGCACATGACGTTCATCGAGCATTTCATCTCGCGGTATATCCGCGGCTTCGCCGAGGCGAATCCATGCTTCGATGCCGCCTTCGCCGTTTGCCCGGCCGTCATGGTCGATAATCCGTTGAATCCATTCGCGGCGATCTTCCCTGGATGGCAGCTTGGACAGGATGATCGCGTCCTTGATCGGGATATTCTTCTGATAGTAGAAACGGTTCGCGATCCACGCCCGAAGTTGAGCGGGGGACAGCTTCCCCTCGTGCATGGCAATGTGATAGGGGTGCTTATCGTGGTAGTGGTTCTCTCCAATCTGTCGCAAACGCGAGATGAACTGTTCGTCCGACAGCAAATACGATTCTGACATCAAACCTCCAACTCCATTCCGTCAAACCCGACTTCGATTCCTAGCGCTGTCAAACTTCGTCGTTCGGGCGAATGTTCGACCAACATCGGGTTCGTATTATTGATGTGAATATAGATTTTGCGACGTGCCGGCAAACGCGCCAGCAGCCCGGCGCTTCCGTTCGTTCCGGATACCGGGAGATGGCCCATATCGTACGCGTCCAGCTCGGATACGCCCAGCGCGCGAAGCTCGTCGGCCTGCCAGAAGGTTCCGTCCAGCAAGAGGCAATCGGCGTCCGCCAGATGCCGTTCCAGCGTTGGCGACCATGACTCGATCCCTGGCGCGTAGACGGCGACGCCTCCGGTCTCCCGATCCGAAATGCGGTAACCGATTACCCAAGGTTCCCGTTCTCGTTCACGTTCAGGATCCCAAGGCAGAGGTGCCCTTATGTAGCGAGGCGGCTTGTCGCTCAAATAAAACGGGCATACCGATAATTGTCCCCCAAAAAGTGGGAAAGATTCCTCCGGTATCGTTTCTCGCCACCGAAAGCTCGCGAAAGGTTCTAGAATCCGGCGAACCGGAAAGTCGTCCGCTAGCGCGAAGAGAACGGGAGGGGGAGCGTATACTTCAATGGATGAACCTTGTCTGAGTTGGAGAAGTCCGGTCGTATGGTCCAATTCCGAGTCGGTCAGGAGTACGGTTTGAATGGGGGAACCGCGCAAGGAAGGACCTGGATGAAGAGAGGAGGCGGCATCCGATTGAAGGCAAATATCCGGGCTTGCGTTCAGCAGCGCCCAACGAATGCCGTCCGGGCTTATGGCCAGCGAATCATTCGTCCGGGCACTAACGGAAGGGTCTCCGGCCCTTAATCGCGTACAGTTCGGACAAGCGCAATTCCATTGCGGGAAGCCTCCTCCCGCAGCGGATCCTAATACTTTAATGATCATCGCTAATCCCCCTCTATAGAAGAGATGCCGGATTTCTCCGGCATGACGGGTTATGCATGATAAGTTATTTCCGATACGAATATGCCGTCACTTCAGCGCAAATCTCGATAATCTTGAATTCGGGCTTCACCCACATCGCGGATACCTCCCTTCGGCGGATAGCGGCAGGCAACTTAATGTAGTATATGTCGGATTCGGGATGTCCAAGAATCAAAAAAAACGATACGGGAACCCCCTCCGGCACCGGGAAGGGTAGTCGTATCGTTCGTTCGGTTGTTACATGGCGTCCCTGATTAATTATGGCGTTCCGGGTTACGGTTGCGATTGCCGAATAGCCCAACCAGCCCAAGCAAACCGAGCCAGCCCCAATTCCCCCAATTTTTACCATTATCGGTCGTTGCCGACATGGCGCGATACCCGTCGTTCGATGCGACCGATTGGGTGCGGTACATATGATCGCGGTTCGCCGTGCCGATCGGGTTCCCGTTTACGTCCCAGAATTGGCTGCCTGTCCCCGTTCCATAGACGCTGACTTCTTTGTTGGCGTTCGCGTTCGTTCTTGGCGTTTCGTCCGGTAAGCCGTACATTTTCAAATTGTAGCTTTTTGCGGACATACCTTCATTGGCGCCGTGCGTACCCGTGCCCATTCCGCTCCCGAGTCCGCCGTTTCCGCCGTTTGCCGTCCCCGAATAGGCAGAGGCAGAAGTAGCAAGCATCAACGTCACAATCGCCATACTCAATCCGCACAAAATCTTGGTTATCATCATAAGCACCAGCCTTTAATGGATGTTTTTAAATCTTTTCGTTAGGTTCTCACGACGGCGGCGATCTTATTCCGCGCTTGTACTATGAAGATATCCTGTCGAATAAATTGAGGAATAAGGAACGGAAGAAGGAGAATGCGATGATGGAAACGTTATTCGTCTGGGCCTTGACCTTGTCGCTCGGTTTCGACGCGCTAATCGTATCGGCTTCGTTGGGCTTAAGGAAAGAACCGCGCGACAGGATGAAGATCGCGCTGCTATTCGCTGCGACCGAAGCCCTCATGCCGATTGCCGGAATGATTATCGGAGGAGCGCTCGGACATTTTTTCGATGGTGCGATATCCGCGATTGGCGCGTTATTGTTAATCGGCGTGGCGATCTATTTTCTGCTGTTCGACGGGGACGAGGACGAAAGCAAAGCACTTGATCAGCCGCTGGCCAGATGGGCGTTATTATCGGTGGCTATCGGCATTAGCCTGGACGAGCTTGCGGTTGGTTTTACCGCCGGATTGATGCAATTGCCGATCGTGCTTACGATCCTGCTGATCGCGGCCCAATCCTTCGCGTTCTCCATGATCGGCATAACATTCGGCGCCAAAATAAAACGTTTCCTCGGAGAGTGGGCAGAGAAAATATCAGGCATCGTACTGGGACTCCTGGGCGTGTGGATGCTTATCGAGAGCATTGCCCTCTAAATTCGTCCACTTCCGGCACGGAACCATTAACGACAACGCCTACTTTATACGGCGATATCGGACTTCGAACGGTTAACGCGTTAGGGACTCCGAACGTAAACGATATTCGAATCCAACTCTGGGGCATGGTAGGGGTCTTTAGAAGCCAAGCAAATACAGTCGACATCTTTATTGAACGAGGGGGCACCGGCGTCTTCGGTACAGGAATTTTCATCTTCTCGTCGAATATTGAATGATCTGCTGGCACGTCTTAACTAGCAGCGATGGAATTAAACGTGCTGCCGGAACGCAGAGCGTAACAGAGATAGGCAAAGGAGTGCGCCGAGACATGAACGAATTTGCGAGATCCGACATCCTGGCGGGCCTGGATGCGGAGCGCCGTGCGACGGGCGCGCTGTCTGCCGGCGGCGACGCAGTCGTCGAGCGTTCCGAGAACGGATCGGACTGCAGGATCGTGATCGCCAATTGCCCACCGGAGGAAATCGATGGACTGATCTGCCGGGAACGAGATTCCGCTGCAGCCGGCGGTTATACCCTTGAGTGGAAGCACTACGGCCACGATGCTCCCGAAGACCTGCCAGAGCGGCTCGTCGCCGCAGGGTTCGTGCCCGCCGACGAGGAGGAAGTGCTGGTTCTGGCGCTGGACGAGGCATCGCTTGCCGCCTTCGATGACGCCGGAAGGCACGAGATCAAGATCGTTCGGGACGAAGGCAGCCTAGCGGACTACGCCGAGATTTCCCGCGAGATTGGCAGGAGAAACGCGGAGGAAGAGCGGCTCGCGCTGGCTCTGCAAGTACAAGCGGGCACGGACGAGATGAGCATCCACATCGCTTACGCGGACGGCGAGCCCGTCGCCTGCGGGCGGGTTTATTTCCGAGACGGCGGCACGTACGCCGAATTATCCGGGGGCCGCACCAAGACCGCCCACCGGCGGCAAGGCCACTTCACTTCGCTGGTCGCATCGAGGCTGCGGGAATCCCGCGATCGTGGCCGGACGCATGCATTCGTCGATGCGCTGCCAACATCCGCGCCGATTCTGCGCAAGCTCGGCTTCCAGTTCGTGACACGGACGCGGCCGTTCGTGTTCGTTTCGGATTCGCATGGAATTGACGGATGACAGGAACATATCTGCTTAGATAGCCGTCATAAGTCAGAGACATTTCGGCTGCCATTTTCCAGATAACGAATTTTTCGGCAGTAATACGAGCTGATTTACAATTTTTTCACAATACTCCCGTAACTGAAGGTGTTACGATACCTTTATCTCTGGTGCACACGATGGAAGAATAGAAGGGAGAACAAGCTTGAATATGGATCGCACAAACGCACGGAATCCGTACCTATCGAAAGCGAATCTACGGACGTTGCTGGAAGTAGGGATGGTCTCGACGAAGTTAGGGCTGACTTCTTTCGGAGGCCCTATTGCTCACCTTGTTTATTTTCAGAACGAATATATTAAGAAGAGGAAGTGGATGGACGAACGAGCCTATGCGGAACTCGTGGCGCTATGTCAGTTTTTGCCCGGACCTTCAAGCAGTCAAGTAGGAATGGGGATCGGAATTATTCGAGCCGGTATAACCGGCGGAGCGATCGCTTGGCTCGGGTTTACCCTTCCCTCCGTTATTGCGCTCCTTCTATTTGCTTTGTTATTACAAGGGTTTGATATTGGTAATGCAGGCTGGGTGCACGGATTGAAGATTGTGGCCGTCTCCATCGTGGCCCAAGGCGTCTACGGCATGGGGAAAACGTTAACGCCGGATCGAAACAGAGCGAGTATAGCCATTGGTACGATGGTCTTAACCTTGCTGCTGCCTGCGGCGTTAAGTCAGGTCATGCTGATCGTATTCGCAGCTTTAATCGGCATCTTGCTCTATCGTCATAAAGAAGCGCCTGCAGCATCGGAGTTGGTTATTCCAGTGAATAAAGGGGTAGCCGCCGGTTGTTTGATTCTGTTTCTCGGCCTATTAGCCGGTCTGCCATTGTTGAATCGATTGACCGATAATCCTTGGCTTGCAATTGCCGATAGCTTTTATCGGTCGGGTGCACTCGTATTCGGAGGCGGGCATGTGGTGCTGCCACTACTTGAGAAGGAAGTCGTTCCTGCAGGCTGGATCAGTAAACAAGACTTTCTAGCCGGTTATGGCGCGGCACAAGCCGTACCCGGCCCATTATTTACATTCGCAACATACCTTGGGGCTATGATTCGGGGAGTTTGGGGCGCCGTGCTCGCTACGATCGCTATATTTCTGCCGGCGTTTCTTCTCATTGTCGGAGCATTGCCTTTCTGGAATCGCATACGTGGGAGCGCTAATATGCGAGGTGCGCTGACAGGCGTCAATGCAGCGGTCGTGGGTATTCTGCTAGCGGCGTTGTATAACCCGATTTGGACTTCGGCGATCCTTTCGACAGAAGACTTTGTGCTTGCCGTCGTTTTATTCGGCATGTTGGTGTTTTGGAAGCTGCCTCCATGGCTGATCGTAATCGCAGGGATCGTAGGAGGGAGTCTAATTTCGTATATTCAGTAGGCTATGTGAAAAATTAATGTTGTTTTAACCAAAAGAAAAACCGCCCCGTTAAAGGGCGGTTTTTCCTTGGTTATTATTGTGCCAATATCCATTCTGCGATATCCGTTAACACAGTCCCGTCCACGGTTTGTGGAATGTTATATTCATTCCAAATGTCTTTTAACGTACCAAACGCGGCTTTCATAAAGAGATGGTTCAAACCGGGATAAAGCTTGAATGTGACATCGGGATGGTCGTTCAACAGCTCCCGGTAGCGATTGAAATCTTTTTCAACCGATACCTGTACATCCTTATCGCCCTGTGCGATAAAAATCGGTTTTTTGTTTTGAGCTATATAATTCTTAAGGGGATGTTGATTCATTTCCTTGAAATACCAAGCATAAACGGAGCCAAACAAAATGGTCTGCTGCGCAACCTCGACCGTCATTTCAGGTATAGCATCGAACTTGGTTTGCAAATCTTTTACCTGCGCCAAGGCTATTTGTTGCTGGGACGCATCCAGCTGTTTGATTGCATCTTCATTTTGGTTGAGGATAACTTCATCCAGCGTTCGCGGTGTGCCGGCTAGGATGATGAATCCTGCCACGTCTTCGCCTTCCGCATCCATTCTTGGCGCAAGTGCCCCGCCTAAACTGTGTCCGATAATGAAAATTCGGTTTGCATCTACCCGGGGATCGTTTTTTAGCAACTTGACAGCTGCAACCGCGTCCTCTAAGACCTCTTCTTTGACCGAAAGTTTGCCGCCGAGTTCTTGAACCATCTGCTTGCCATAAGCGAAGGTGCGCTTGTCGTATCGAATCGAAGCAATCCCTCGCTTTGCAAGTCCATCCGCAAGGTCTCGAAAAACCTTGTTTGCGCCAATGGTTTCATCTTTATCCAAAGTGCCGGAACCGTGTACCAACACAACTGCTGGAGCTTTTTCAATCTGAGAATCAGGCAGCGTTAGAATTCCTTCCAAGGGATAGGCGGGGTTGGCCGCAACCGTAATCTGTTCTATCATTTTTTAACCTCCAATTGAACTGAATGGCACGGATTTAACAAAGCCATTCCGTTTACTTTCTAGGTAAAAACAGCTCTACGCTGGTGCCTAGGTTTACAGTCGAGTCGATTCGGATCATCCCGCCATGCGCATTTACGATCCATTTTGCGATGGACAGACCTAGCCCTGTTCCTCCTTCGGCTCTGGATCGGGCTTTGTCCCCGCGATAAAACCGGTCGAATACATAAGGGAGATCCGCCTCTGCTATGCCGCAGCCATTGTCTTTAACGCAAATATATACGAAATCGGAGCGATATCGCCCGATGATTTCGATATGCCCATACGGAGGCGTGAATTTAAGCGCATTATCCAACAGGATGATCAGGAGCTGGCGAATCCGCCCTTCGTCCCCGACCAAGGACAGGGGAGTTTGAAGATCGCTGCCGATATCGATTTCTTTCGTAACGGACAATAACCGGAAATGTTCGATCAATTCTTGTAATACAACATCCAAGGCGATGACAGACCGTTGAAGTTGTAACTGGTTAGAGTCGGTACGGGCAAGAGTCAACAAGTCGCTCAGAAGTCTGTTCATCCGTTTGCTTTCTTTTAATATGACTGCAATATGCGGGCTTTCCTGTTCGATCGAATGAGAGGGATGGCGAAGAAGAAGCTCAGTCTGGGCAAGAATGACAGCGGTCGGCGTACGTAGTTCATGAGAAGCATCCGCAACGAATCGCTGTTGATTTTCCCAGGAATTTCGAATCGGGACTAGCGCCCGACCGGCTAGAAATATCCCGCTGAAGATGGAAATGACCACGCCTGCGATGATGGCTAACGAGATATCCCACATCAAGGAATGGAGCGTGCTCTTGGCATCTTCGAGGCTCCTTACGATTCCGATGGAGACAATGGTCTCCTGCTTTTGCATGGCCGGAAATTGTAAGACCCTATAGGTTCGTTTGTCTGCATTCACCGTTCGCAGCTCCGACGTAGTCGATGAAAGTTTAAAATGATATGTAATATCCGGAGAGAAGGATTGCACAGGTAATTGCCCAATCAGGTTGCCCTCCGCATTCCAGAATAAGTACGTTGTCGTTTCGTCTTGATTAGGATCCGACCGGCCAGTTCGGAGCATTTCCGGGAGGTTCTGAAAGGATTGGACTCGTCTTTCCGCCATTTTCAAGATTTCGTCAGTATCATGGTATAACCGATAGTGCATATGAAAATAAATGAGTGAGCTTAGCATCGTGAGTGCTAGCAGGATCACCGCGGCATTAAGAACGACTAATCGTCTGCGAACGTTATTGAACATCGGTGTCTCCTTTAACAAGATAACCAATCCCTCGCACTGTCTGAAGGATGTTGCCGGCGCCGACTGCGCTGAGCTTCTTGCGTAAAAGGTGCACGTATACATCGACTGCCGTCGTGGCTGATCCCGAATCGAACCCCCAAATGCGATCGAAGATCTGTTCACGGGTTAGAATCTGATTCTTATGGCCCAGGAAAAACTCAAGCAGTTTATACTCCGTGGCTGTCAGGAGCAGCGGGGTATCTCCGTTAAACGCCTCTCGGGCAGAAGGAACGATTCGAATAACTCCGCATGTCATCTCCCCTTCAAGACCGATGGTGCCTTTCCTTCTTAGAACAGCTCGTGCCCGCGCCAACAATTCCGATACAGCGAACGGCTTTGTTAGATAGTCATCGGCTCCCGCGTCCAAGCCCGCAACGCGATCATTAATGGCGTCTCTGGCCGTCAATAAAATAATCGGGACGCGTATCGATTTGGCTCTTAATTTACTTATGATTTCAAGGCCGCTCATCCCGGGCAGCATCACATCCAGAACGATCAAATCATGAATCGCTTGTTCAGCCAAGAAATAACCCTCGTCACCAGTCTCCGCACCGTCCGTCAAAAAAGATTCACCTTCGAAAACGTCACGGATAATCCGGAGGAGCGTAGCATCGTCTTCGACTACGAGCATGCGCATATCGTTCACTGCCTTTCGCCTGGATGTACATGTATGAACCATGATCGATTTAAAGCGAATTTTAATATTCCTCCATTATACTGTTGTCTGAAACGGAGTCAAAGCCATTCCTGGATGAACCGTCATTCCACAAGCCATGAACCTCAAAAAACGTTACGGGAGATTATTATGAGCAAAAGCAAAAAGGTTTGGATTCCAGCATTTATAGCGGTTGTAACAGCTCTGATTCTTGTCGTTATCTATTCCAATGTTGAACTCTCGCACCGAGGAGAAGCGCTTCACGCTCGTCCGCATGGCGTAGATCAAGGAGCGTTGCGTGAAAGTACGCATCGTCCTGCTGAAGGCGAAGGTCGATATGGCGGTTATTTTTCGACGTTAGGCACAGTCGCCCTGTATTCGGGGGCTGCCGGCTTTTCGTGGATTTGGTTCAAGAGGAAGCAGAAGTCGCCATTAATATGGATCCGGAAAGTCGGAAAGCTGCTTCATGCCATGCATAAATCGTTAGGTTGGTTTACCCTCATCATCATAGCCATTCATGGGATCTATTTTCTGTTTACGAAGATTCATGACAACAAGATTTATTCCGGTTTGGCTAGTTTTACAATTTTGCTTGCGTTAGCCGGGTATGGTTATTTTATCAATAAGGTCAGGAACAAATGGATGCGCGTCGTGCATCGTTCGCTCGGGATGATCTGGGTTCCGGTCCTGTTCCTGCATGCGGGAGGATCTACAATTATTGCTGTCGTCTCGAGCCTGGCCGTAGGAGGACTCGTCTGGGTCTTCGAAAGATCTGCAGGAAAAGATAAAAAGCCGGTTCCAGGGGATCGCTGATGGGGGATAGATTATGCAGAAGATATCGGTTCAAATCTTTTGTCCTTTATGTAAACAGATTAAATGGATCACGGCTTTCCCTGGCCAATTTAAAAATGCGGGTTCAGAGAAGTTCACCGTGAAAGTTTGTTTCGATTGTGAAGAGGAGATCATCCAGAGTATGGAAGGGAATAACAAAAATGAATGAAATCATTCAAACGGCATTTTTTGTTCTTCTTTGATAAACAGATCGTCCGATATTCTTAAATTTATAATTATTAAGCAAAAGTCCAGTTTTAAAACGAGTAAGCTGAATAAATTGTTGCAGGAATTCAGTCACCTAATATCAAGTCAGGGGCATGACATGTTATAGAATAGGAGATGAGAAATGTCACGACACGTATATAGTAAGTGGGTTAAAACAGAGGCAATACGCAAATATGCAGCAATCGAAGATCATGTGCCCGATACGCGCAGAATGACTAAGTCGTCGTTATTCAATAAGTTGAAACGCTATAATATGGTATATGTTAAGCCCGAAATTGGAACGTTCGGAAATGGTGTTATGCGGGTTGAGTGCAGGTCAGGTGGTTATAAGTTTCAAAAAGGGGCAAAGATCCATACATTCGTAAGCTACGATGCTATGTATAAATCCATTTTACGTCACACTGGCGGAAAGCGGTACTTGGTGCAGAAGGGCATTCATCTGCTCAAGCATCAAGGGGGGAGATTTGACCTTCGTGTCATGGTTCAATATTCTCCAGATCGAAGGTGGAAGACAACGGGGATTATTGGCAGGGTTGCAGCCAAAAACAAAATCGTGACTAATTTCCATAATGGCGGAAGGTTAGTCCAGGCAAACCGGTTATTGACTCCGCATACGAGTAAACCAAAAAGCTTGTTGAAATCTCTCTCGAAACTAGGCGTTCGAGTCGGGAGAGCGATGAAATCTGCATTTCCGGGCGTTTACGTTATCGGGCTTGATGTGGCGCTGGATAAAACCTTGCATCCCTGGATACTTGAAGTGAATACGAGTCCTGATCCGTATATCTTCAAGAAACACGAGGATCCAAAAGTGTTTAAGACGATCATGAGATATGCACGATCCTATCCAAAGAGGTAAGGGAGTCCTTTCCATTCAGGTAGTGGCTATAAAAGAAGCCCGGCGATTTGAGATCGTCCGGGCTTTTGTACGAGGCGGATAGGTGTGAGCGACGATGACCGAGTTTATGACTTTCTCATCGCGTAGTGTTGACTAAAAAGCAAAAGTTTATTATATTATTGTCATACCTATACGGGTATGTGTATAAAACGAAAAGGAGGTATTCAAAGTCTTTGATCGAAATCCGGAAATTTTTTTTGCTTAAAATCATACCCCGTGGGGTATGCAAGGTGCGAGCATTTTAAATTTAGAAAGGCAGGAGCCCCATGGATTTGGCGTGGATTATGACGATATTCGTTATTGGCTTCTTGGGCTCATTCATTTCCGGTATGGTGGGGATCGGCGGTTCAATTATTAACTACCCGATGCTGCTCTTTATTCCATCAGCTCTCGGATTTACGGCTTTTACCGTGCAGGAAGTAACAGCAATCAGCGCAGTTCAAGTTTTCTTCGCAAGTTTCATGGGAATGCTCGTCTTCCGAAAGGGAGGGCTTGTCAATAAAACCTTAGTTCTTTACATGGGCATTGCCATAATCACTGGAAGCTTCTTAGGAAGCTTTGTCTCTAATACACTACCAAGTTCCGTAATCAATATCGTATATGCCATTTTAGCTCTGATTGCGGCTGTTATGATGTTTCTGCCGAAAAAAGGGATTGACGCACAAGATGTAAACCAATTGACATTTAAAAAACCTCTAGCCATTACGTTAGCTTTAATAATCGGTACGGCTTCTGGAATCGTAGGGGCTGCTGGCGCATTCATAACGGTCCCTGTCATGCTTGTCGTACTTAAAATCCCGACAAGGGTTGCAATTGCTTCTTCGCTCGCAATTACATTTGTTTCTTCAATTGGATCAACGACGGGAAAACTAATGGGTGGACATATGTTATTGTTACCATCTTTAGTCCTGATTATTGCCAGCACTATTGCGTCACCAATTGGAGCGAAAATAAGTAAAAATATCAACACCAAGATTCTTCAATGGATCTTGGCCGGATTAATCACAGCTACCGTCATGAAAATTTGGATTTCAATCTTATTTTAATTTGAGGAGGACAACTGAATGCCTACTTTGAAAGTCGACCGAACATTGGAATGCGAAGGTCTGGCATGTCCGCTGCCGGTGGTTCGTACTAAGCAAGCGATGGAAGAGATGAAAACAGGTGAAGTGTTAGAAGTACGCGCAACTGACAGCGGTTCTGTAGCTGATCTGCAAAGCTGGACAAAGCGCACCGGCCAGCAATATATCGGATTGAAGGAAGATAACGGCGTTTTCCGACATTACATCCGTAAATCGGATCCAACAGAAACCAAGGAAGAACGTAAATTTCCGCATACGATTTACAATGAGGAACTCCGAAAAAAACTTTCAGAGGGTAAAGCGTTAAACATTATAGATGTGCGTGAGCCAGCTGAGTATGCTTTCTGTCGGATACCTGGAGCTATGTCTGTCCCATTGGGAGACCTTGAAGGGCGGATCGATGAGCTTGATCCAAGTCAGGAATATGTTCTAGTTTGCCGCAGCGGTAACCGCAGTGATATTGCTTGCCACTATTTAATGGAGAATGGCTTTATGCAAGTGATAAATGCTGTTCAAGGGATGAATGAATGGACAGGAGAAATCGAAAAGGACTAGGGGGATGGAAATGACAGCTATGGAGACCCAGAAAGTATCCGCAAAAGTTCTTACAAAAATGATTCTTAACAAAGAAGATTTGTTTATCCTGGATGTTCGAAACGAGTCGGATTTTAGTGATTGGAAAATTGATGGCATCAACGTAGAGATCGTCAATATTCCTTACTTTGATTTATTGGATGATATTACTCCTGCATTGGATAAAATCCCAGCCGGTAAGCCGGTTGTAGTGGTATGTGCTAAAGAGGGCTCGTCCATTTTTGTTGCTGAACAACTCGCTGAAGCTGGTTTAAACCGCGTTTCCTATCTTGAAGGCGGTATGAAATCGTGGAGCGAATACCTAGAGCCTGTTAAGGTAGCTGATCTGTCCGGTGGAGGCGAGCTTTATCAATTTGTGCGTATCGGAAAAGGCTGCTTGTCTTATATGGTGCTCTCGAACGGGGAAGCAGCACTTATCGATACTAGCCGCATGATTGATCAATATGAGCGATTTATGCAAGAAAATAGCGTAAAGCTCGTTCACGCGATCGATACTCATCTTCACGCTGATCACATCTCTGGAGGTAGAGCACTGGCTCAGATGTACGCGGCTTCTTATCATTTGCCGCCAAAAGATGCAAAGGAAGTAACGTTTGAGTATGAAGAACTGGCGGAGGGCAAAGACATTACGGTCGGTCAAGAAACCATTAAGGTACAGCCTATCTATACACCGGGACACACCATAGGATCGACATCCTTCATTATAGATAATAAGTATATCTTGACTGGAGATATTCTCTTCATCGAGTCGATTGGCCGTCCCGATTTGGCAGGACTTGCGGAAGATTGGGCAGGAGATCTTCGTGATACCCTGTACAGCCGCTATAAAGAACTTTCTGAAGAATTGATTGTACTTCCTGCTCATTTCGGAAAAGTAACCGAACTTGGCAAAGGCGGACTTGTATCCGGTCGCTTAGGTACCCTATATAGCGAAAATCCAGGACTGAATATAGAAGATGAGAGCGAATTCCGCCGAACAGTATCTGAAAACTTGCCGCCTCAACCGAATTCATACCAAGAGATTCGTAAAGCCAATATGGGAAAAATAGCTCCAACTGTAGAAGAACAGCGTGAAATGGAAATTGGCCCGAACCGCTGTGCAGTTCACGATAAATAAGGAGGAAAAACAATGAACAGCGATAAAGTGTTGGACGCTAAAGGCATGGCTTGTCCATTGCCGATTGTAAGAACAAAAAAGTCGATTGACGGACTTCAATCAGGTCAAGTATTAGAAGTGCATGCGACGGATAAAGGTGCTAAAAACGATCTCGCGGCTTGGGCTAAAAGTACAGGACATGAATTATTAAGTGCTACAGAGGAAAACGGAGTATACAAGTTTTGGATTAAAAAAGCCTGAGTGCAATTTTTTTTGAACATATTGAATACCCATACTCGTATATGTAAAATGAAGAAGGGACGATAAACTCTTGACGGAAAACAAAGAAAAAACGACGATAGTTCTGTTTAGCGGAGAACTAGATAAAGCTATTGCAGCATTCATTATCGCTAACGGTGCGGCAGCATATGACCAAGAAGTAACCATTTTCTTCACATTCTGGGGACTGAACGCGCTTCGCAATGATGAACAAGCAGTAGTCAAAAAAGGGTTCCTGGAAACCATGTTTGCGAAAATGATGCCTCGCGGGCCCAATAAACTGGGTTTATCGAAAATGAATTTTGGCGGAATGGGACCTAAAATGATCAAGCATGTCATGAAGAAGCATAATGCGCTGTCACTCCCGGAACTTATTGAATTGGCGAAAGAGCAGGGAGTTAAATTAGTGGCGTGCACCATGACAATGGACTTGCTCGGTTTGCAGAAGGAAGAACTAATGGAAGGCATCGAATACGCAGGCGTCGCTGCATATTTGGGAGATGCCACGGATGCAAAAGTGAATTTATTTATTTAATGTGATCAATGATATAATACTCGCACCTTATTCGGATTCGGAGGTAATCCAATGCAATACGATGATGATGTAAAACGAAGATTAAAGCGAGTTGAAGGGCAGATACGCGGCGTTTTGAAAATGATGGAGGAAGAACAACACTGCAAGGATGTCGTAGCCCAGTTATCCGCCGTCAGAAGCGCAGCGGATAAAGCGATCGCTTACATCGTTGCAGTAAACCTGGAGCAGTGTATTACTGAGGAAAAAGAAGCTGGTGGAGATACTGGCAAACTGGTCAAACAAGCGGTGGAGTTATTGGTCAAAAGCCGCTAAATTCGTTCGAGATATTAAAAAATCATTAGCCTATCGGCTAATGATTTTTTTAATTCAAGTATTATTGGTGTTTAATTTTAATTACTTTATTGGAGCCTTGTAGTGCTCGACATATCCCTCTAATGCAGGAATAAATTCTTTTTCGTAATGTTCATTCGGACAGGACTTTACGATATGAGAAATAAACGAGTTAGATTTATCAGCGGAGAGGGTCTCGCCGCAGATCGGGCATTTTTCTTGAATTAATTTGCTTAAGAGTGACATAAACTCAAAACCTTTCAAATCCGACTTGTATACTGTGTATTATAATATGAGAATTGTTCTATAGTAAATAAACGTTTAAGGGACAGACAACTGAAAGTGCATGACCGCATCATTCAATCCGAACAAAACCCGGTTATTACGCCGGGTTTTGTTACGGCTCTGATATCTTAGTAGGACCACGTACCATGATTGAACCGGGTGTTTAAATTACGCAAAAGCAAATTGTTATACTTAGCAGCATGCTTCTGTTCATCAAGGATGATGCCGTACAAGGTATCCTTATAGATACCGTTCGGGAGTCCAAACCAGATCTTTCTATATTTCTCAACTGCGGCCAATTCGCCATCGAACGCTTTCTGCAAGCCGTCCATGTACGAGTTCACGATCGGATTTTCTTCGTTCAATGTCCCTGTGACTTCATAGCCGGTTAAATCTTTGTACATTTGCCTAAACATGCGATTATGACCCCGTTCATCGTCTCTTATCGAGGCGATGATGGCAGCTTGCTGCGCATTCGGAGCCATCTTGATCAACTGATCATAAAACAGTTCGTCACTTCGTTCTCCTTGTACAGACTCCTTAATCAGTTCAGCTGCTTGCTGGGGGGTGATGAGCCAGATGGGAACAAGAGACGGAGCTCTCCAATAAGGATTCACATAATTCATAACTTTCCTCCAAGGTCGGCAGATAGTAGGCACATGTCATCCTATTCACCACGCCTCAAAAGGTGAGAATAAACGATTAGGGCCGGCGTGCAATGAGCCGAACTAGCTCCAGCAACAGTATTGGCAACGATACCGATCGTGGATAGGCAAGATAACGCGGCTCCCAGACCGGATAGAACTTTTCTTTATATTTCCGAAGCCCCCTGAATCCATACCAGTAACCACCATGCTTAAAGACAGCATGCGCAATCTTTTCTTCCCGAATGGCCGCCTGAGCTTGTCCAACGCTGGAGAGAGGAGCCATCCCCAAGTTAAAGGTTTCAAACCCCTCGGTTTTAGCCCACTCCAACAAACAAACGAATAATTGATCCATCGTTCCGTTCGGCGTAGTCGGAAGATGACGCATGAGGTCGACTGATATACTTCTGTCATTGTCATAGCTAGGTGCTAGCGTTGCAAAAGCGATCATCTCCCCAGCGGGATCGGTCAAGCGAGCTACAGGAGACAACTGCAAGTAGGACTCGTCGAACCAACCAAGCGAGAAGCTCTTCTCTTTTTTTCCACTCAGCCATTTCTGTGAAATCGGGCGAAGCTTCTCCAGCAATTGATTGTCGTGAGGCGGCATGGACACTTCAAAATAAAAGCCTTCACGGTCAAATCTGTTCTTGACCGTTCGTAAGTTGGTCATCCGCTTTCCGCTAAGGGTAAATGCACCTAATGGAACCAATGCCTCTTCACCCAATTTGAAAAAACGATATCCGTTTTCATGATAAATGGGAAGGTAACTCGGAGAAACCTGATAAAAGACAACCGATAAATCGTACAGATCCGCAAAACGCTGACATTCTTGGATGGCCTCGCTAATCCGTTCTTTTGGTCCGATGGGGTCGCCGAGGACGACGAGTTTATTTCTAATAATGGAATAAGGAATCAACACACGTTCGTTGCATGCCCAGAAGAAATTCTTGTCACCGGCAAATAATACGTGCGTCAATAAGTTTCCTTGCTCGTGTTCCAGGAATAATCGCAATTTCTCTTGTTCTTCTCCGGAGGCTCCCTTGTTCACCAGGCGACTTGGCCGTAGCAGCAGAATGAGCGAAAGCAATAACCAAGCGAACACAATTCCGGTGATTGCTACAAGTCCGTTAAGCTTCGGGTTAATTAACCACGTTAATTTAGCTTCCGAAGTCGCCGGATGTGGCAGAGCAGGGTGGATTCCCGAAGCGATGAGATCGTAGACATAACCGAATACAAGCGTAAGCACCCCCCACAATGCTGCCCTTTTCCTACTGAAACTTGCGGATATTCTGTAAAACCGGTCCCGGGATATCCAAAGTAACAAGGCCACAATAAGCAAGAAGAGGGCTTCTTCGATATCGAATGCCTTGCTGAATGTAAATAAGGCACCAGCGCACAAAAGGACGAGCGTCAATTGATACGCGCGTTTTACCCGGTGAGAGATCCCCCAGGAAAGTACGATCAACAAGAGTCCGATGATGACGCTTAAGTGATGAGACAATCTCATAAGCGGAGCGGATAAGAGCTCGTCTGTAAGATGTAACCGATATAACAGGCCGGGCAAAGCTGCGGAGAGAAGCAGAACGAATCCGCTTGCGAAGACTAATTTGCCTAACGACCATACGCCAAGTTCTCCCACCAATTTAAACTGGTTAGGAAAGTGCCAAATTCGTTGCCAACTGTTCAAGCCGCTCTCGAAATTCTCGTCATCCGGATCGATCGTTTTATCGCGGTACATGGCGACGTCGGTTGCGGCGACAATAAGACCGATCATCCAGGGAAACAGATAATAGAGCAAACGGAAGAGAACGAGGACGGCAGCAGTCTTGTCGGCAGGATAACCAAGCTGTTGCAGCCCGAGCAGTGCGGTCAGATCGAAGCCGCCTATGCCGCCAGGAGCCATCGTGAGCAAGCCGGTAATCGCCGATACGGTATAGATTCCGAGCGCATCTGCCGGTGAGAGACCGGGAAGCAGACAAGTTCCAATAAGCCAGAAGCAGATTCCTGCGCACGCCCATTCCAGTAAGGACGCGCTGATCGAGGCCGTGATTGTAGCCCCGTTCATCCGCGGCAAATTTCGATTCAGCCATTTCGCATAGAACGCCGTGCGTTGCAGAACTACATAGGCAGGCAGATACAAAGCGGTTCCCCATACAGCGAATATCGTCCACGGATGGACGCGAATTACCATCTGCATGGGTAATATATCGAAAATGCCCGCCCAGGAGAGTAGGGAGAGACCGGTAATTGTAATAGTGGAGAGGAAAGCGATCGAAGCCGTAATCGTCTGCATCGGAACTTTGCGTTTTCGATAGAAGAACGTCCGGAATGCCGCTCCTGCGATTCCGGAGAATCCGATTACGCTATTGGACGTATTTGCGATCCATGCATAACGAAATGTGTCCCAGAGACTGATGGGGATTCGGAAATGACGCCGAAGCACAAAATCATAAACACTGACCGCAGCGACCGCAATCAGGGCAGTCCCGAACAGGAAAAGCACGGTCGCAGGTTGCATATGGTGAAGCGTGTGAAGGGTACCGGCCCAATCGATTCGTTGGAATTCGTTTTTACCCTCCCAGTAAATAAACGCAATCACGGCTGCCGGGATCAAGATTTGCAAGAGCTTGTAACGGTGAAGTATCGAGAATATCGGGCCGATCTTTGTGCGGTGAAGAACTCCTTGAAGACGATTCATTCTTAATTCAGAACTCCTTTATACAATATAAATCTACTCGAGACGATTGCAGGTCAACTCAAGACAGTATTCCCAGAATTTATTTTTTACTGTCGATGAACAATATAGCCCGGATCGAAGTCTTTCCCTATATAGACAGGAGAGGAGACTTCAATCATGAAACGAATGATCGAATCAGTCATGCAACGTTCGACCATTATTTTAGTTTGCGTCGTGCTTATATTAGGATGGGGGGCAGTCTCGGCTTTGCAAATGCAGAGAGACTACCTGCCTGGCATCAATAACACCACATTAATGGTGTCGCTACGTGCATCATCTTACCAGGCGGATCAAGTGAAGAAGGATATAACTGCACCTCTCGAGGATGCCATCCGTCAGACCAACGGAATAACCAACTTAGAGACAACCTCGTATGACGGCGGGGTATTGATGAATATCTACTACCCCATGGATTACGATATGAACAAAGCGGAGAACGCGCTCAAGCAGGCATTGAATGATGCCGTATTGCCCGACGGGGTCAATAAACCTGCCGTAACCCGATTAACGTCGAGCACGTTTCCGGTATTGAGCTACAGCCTGACAGCCAATAAAGGCAAAGTAGACGATCTAACGTTGCAATCCACCTTGCAAACCGACATCGTCAACCAATTGAAATCCGTTCCCGGCGTCTCGGATGTCCAAACCGTCGGCGGTGCAAATCGAGGCTATGTCGTCGTCCTGCGCATGAAAGATCTTGTGACGAATAACTTGACGCTCGACGATTTCAATAAATCCATCACGGCAGACGTACCGAGCCTGCAAGGGAACATTGCCAATGTGAAAGCTTCGTTCCCGATCCGAGTTGAAGGATGGAATCTCACGGAGCAGCAGCTGAACAATCTTTCGATTAAGAACAAAGACGGCAACAGTATCCCATTATCGGCGGTTGCTTCGGTTTCTCAATCCCTTACCGATGTGAAAACCGTCTCCAGAACGAATGGCAAAGCAAGCGTGATGATCAATGTGATCAAGACGCCTACGGCAACGATCACGGATGTCGCCAAACATGTGAAAGAACGCGTAGCCGGCATTTCGGCCGTTCAAAGCGGCGATGTCGCGATGACGCTTCAAACCGACCGCGCGCAGGATCTGAATGGTTCGCTAATGGGTCTGGTTCGTGAAGGGCTGCTGGGCTGCCTGTTCTCCATGCTCTGCGTATTGTTCTTCTTCAGAAATGTACGCTCTACGCTATTGATTGCAATTACGCTGCCAATTTCGCTGTTGGCTACGACTGCGATCTTGAAGTCGATGGGGGTTACGCTGAACATCTTGACCGTCTCTGGACTTATCGTTGCCATGGGACGAATCGTCGATGACGCGATCGTGATTTTGGACAACATGTATAGACGGGTACAGGAAAACAAAGACAAGCCGGTTCTGAGCGTGTTGTCCTCGTCGGTGGTCGAGATGCTTCCGGCCATCTTTGCTTCCACCGCTACCACGGTAGCCGTATATGTACCGATTGCCTTGGTCGGCGGAATCATCGGTGCGTCATACTCCGGCTTTGCCTGGTCGGTCGTTATTGCGCTAGGGGTTTCCTTCCTTGTCGCCATGCTGGTGATACCTGCATTCGCATATATGGGATGGAGAGAAGCGAAGGCGGAAGCGGTCACGCTCGAGCCGCTCATGAAACCTCTTCTTCAATCCGCATTGAAGCACAAACGAACCGTGATCGGCATCTCGCTGTTTCTGTTTATTGCCGCGGGGATATTCGCAACGCAGCTGCCGTTCAGCCTGCTGCCAAGCACGGCAAGCGGACAAATCGCCGTCAAAGTGGAACTTCCGAAAGGATCGCCGCTGTCCGAAGTGGACAAGGAAGTCAAGCGTGTAGAGGGCGTCTTACAGAACAATGCTAAGATCGCTTCGTATTCCGCTACGTTCGGTTCGACCTTCGCGCCAACGGCAGACGATGTGTTCGACCAAGGCGGAGGTTTCATTCAACAGCCGAACGTTGCGAATCTGTCCATCCTGTTGAACAACAAAAAGGATGTCACTGCCGTCATACCTGCATTGCAAACCGATTTGAATCAAGTGGCTGGTACCGCGGCGATTACGGTAACGAATCAGAACATCGCCGGCGATGATTCCACGATCAATATCATGTTAACCGGCGCCGATCAGCCTACGCTGGAAAACACGGCTCAGCAAGTCCGCGCCAAGCTGGTAACGATTCAAGGTTTGAGCGTGACCGGGAAGACGGATCTGACGAATGGAATACCGAAATATGCGATCACGATTGATAAAGATAAGGCGCTGCAAGACGGCATTCATCCCGACGATATCAATAAACTGTTGGCGCGTTATACGTCCAAAGCGAAAGACTTCGACATTTCAACGTCTACGGGCACGATTCCGGTCGACGTGTATATCGATTCCGTTAAATCAGGTGTTGCAAACGATCGTACGGTACCCGTGTATACCCCTGAACAAGTATTGGCCTCCATGGCGGCCGAAACTGTGACCGGAAGTAACGGGCAAACTTATCGTATGGACCAATTTGCATCGATTCAGAAAAGCAATGCGGTATCTTCCATTCAAGAACGCGACGGTCAACCGTTCTCCGTCGTGCAAGTTCAAATCACTTCCAGCGACATGAGCAAAGTGTCAAAAGAAGTCTCTAAGTCCTTGAAAGACATGAAGCTCCCGAATGGAGTCACGTATTCGCTTGGCGGCATCACTCAACAAGTGACGCAAATGATCATTGAAATTACGATCGCCGTCATTATTTCCATTCTGCTAGTGTTGCTCATCACCAGTTTTGTTTTCAAAGGCTGGAAAGCGCCGTTGGCCGTACTGATCAGCATTCCGCTGGCATTGTCAGGGGTCGTGCTTGCATTGTACGCCATTCATGGCCAATGGAATCTCGCCGCATTCATCGGCGTACTGATGCTTACGGGAATCGTCGTAACGAACGGAATCGTCCTTATCGATAAAATCGAACGCAATCGCAAGGAAGGCATGGGACTTCGGGAAGCCGTCATGCAAGGCAGCCTGTCCAGGGTTCGTCCGATATTCATGACAGCGGGCACGACTGTCCTGACTTTGATTCCGCTGGCGTTATCGCATAGCTCGGATACCGTCATCTCGCAAGTGCTTGGCATTGTGGTCATCGGCGGCATGATTACGTCCACGCTCAACAGTTTTGTCGTGATTCCGATTCTATACGAATGGATGCAAGGCAAGGCGGTACGTAACGCGGATGCAGCAAACCGGATGAACTAATCCGTTTGGGTGAAAACTACAGGAAGAGGAGGGGTTTCTATGTGGGATTGGACGACATGGCTCGAACAGTATGGATACGGACTCATTAGTTTGGCTGTATTCCTTGAAATACTCGCTTTACCTCTTCCTGGCGATATGATGTTGAGTTATACCGGACTCTATGTGTATGAGGGAAAAATGAACTGGATCATTAGTATCCTATCAGCGGGTGCTGGCGCAGCAGCCAGCATCTCGCTGTCTTATTGGATCGGATATCGTCTGGGCAAACCGTTCATCGTTAAGTATGGCCATCGCATCCACTTGGGTGAAGAACAGATGTCACGGATAACGGTCTGGTTCGAGAAATACGGTGCAAAGTTATTGTTCATCGCTTATTTCATTCCGGGATTAAAGCATATTACCGGTTATTTCTGTGGAGTAACAAGAATGCCGTTTCGCCGCTATGCCGTCTTTGCTTATACCGGCGGGTTATTCTGGGTCAGTTTATTTATCTCGCTCGGCCGCGTGTTAGGACCGAAATGGGAAGCCTATCATTCAACGGTTAATCGTTATATGATAATCTTTGGAATTGGCTCAGCATTGTTGGCGCTGACATTTTATTTTTATCGGAAATATAAACGACGCGTGCTGGCTTCATTAATGGATTTGCTGATGAAAGGAATTCGTCATTTCAATTCGCTTGGCAAAGTTCGTTTCCTGGTGCTGGCTTCATTCGCGTTATTGGCGCTGTTCGTCTCGTTGATGCTGGGGATGATTCAGGATTTCCTTGCGCATGAATTTAGCCAATTCGATGAAGTGACCTCTTATATCGTCCTCGCGGTATTCGGTTCGGAGTGGCAAGATCAAATGCGGCTCTTCGCTCAGCTGGGAACCATTTACCTCTACGGACCGCTTATCGTACTGACATCCGTTTGGATTATGCTCAGAGGTCGAAACAAGCGCTTAGAGTTATTATTTCTGCTGTGGGTCGTGCTTGGCGGGGAAGTGCTTGATGACGGATTGCGCATGCTCTTTCACCGTCCTGGGCCGGTGGCGTCCGGAATCCAGCTCATCAATACATTTCCTAGTAAAGAGACCCTTACTTCCATCACGGTTTGCGGTTTCTCCGCTTTCTTATTGCTAAGGCATTATTCCCAGAGCTTGATCCGGATTGTTGTCTTCCTATTTGTAATTCTTGTGTGCTTGCTGGTCGGTATTAGCCGTATCTACTATAACGTGCAGTTTCCAAGCGACGTAGCGGCCGGATACGTTTTCGGCGGCGTATGGGTAACTATGAACGTCATTCTGCTTGAAGTACTGAGGAAGCTTCAAGATAATGATGCAACGATCGTAGCGAATTGACGTGAATTCTCCTGGTTCCGTTCCGGTAGGAGTTGAGTAAGCGAGTGGTGGATGAGGAACTGAAGCATATCATTCATCGGGCCAAACATGGCGATCGGGAAGCTTTTGCGAATCTAGTCCAACGTTTTAAAGGCCATGTTTATCGATATGCGGCGGGGATGCTGGGCGATCGAATGGATGCAGAAGACGTCTCGCAAGAGACATTTATTAAAGCGTATTATTCCTTATCAAGCTTGGATAACGAGTATGCCTTTTCTTCTTGGATCCTGCGAATTGCGGGCAATCTCTGCAAAGACAGATTAAAGAAACGCGCCAATACGCCCATGCAAGACATGGATGAAGAACAGAACGAACGGATAGCGGACCGGCATGCAGCGGATCCGTTGGAGAAGCTGTCCATGGAAGAAGGGCTTGGCAGACTCTCGGTGGGTCACCGGGAAGTTCTATTGTTGCATGAGATCCAAGGCTATAATTATGAAGAAATCGCGGAAATGATCGGCGTTCCTCTTGGGACGGTGAAGTCAAGGCTGTTTGCGGCCAGGATGAACTTACGGAATGAATTAAGAAGGGAGGACTGACTGGGAATGACCAAACATCCGGAGGAACAATTGTCGGCCTACCTCGATGACGAGCTGACGCAAGATGAAAGAAAGGAAATCGAAGCGCATCTGGAGACGTGCGAGTCCTGTCAGGAGCTGCTGGAAGCAATGGCGGTCAACAACGATGACCTCGTGCAGACTTTCAGCCTGATCGAAGCGCCTATGGATCTCGAAGTACGGGTCATGCAATCCATCGCATCGGAAGAAGGACGACAATTCGCGGGCAACGGGCGGATCTTGGCGCTTCTATTGGGTTTGTTGACACTGGGTCTATTCTATCTGTTAACGGGAGCGATTATCGGTAAACTCATACATGGATGGTCTAAATTGGCGATCACGCTGATCTATGCAAGTTCGCATTTCATTCTCAGTGTACCCGCCTTAACCGGGGGAACGATTGTCCTCTCCTTATTCATCCTTGTGACCTCTTTCATTTCACTCAGACGGTTGCTTCAAACCTCAGCGAGTTGAAAGGGAGGATCGGATTGAGAAAACTAACCTTAACGTTTCGTTTCTTCCTGTTATTCTTGCTGTGCATGCTGCTTATTCCTAATCTGGCATCGGCGAAGAGTATATTCGAACATCAGAATACCACTGTACCTGCAGGCCAGAGCGTTGACGATGTGTATGTCGTCGGCGCCGATGCCGATATTCAAGGTCAAGTGCAGGGCATCGTTGTCGTCATTAACGGCAATCTGCATCTGAGCAGCACGGCCAAGATTACAGGTGTAATCGTCGTGATCGGAGGGAAGGTTGACCAAGATCCAGGCGCTGCTTTGGGGGACGATATCTATGACATTTCGCTGGATAACGCTACGCAAAACAGTTTTCTGATCGGCGGCGGGCTGGTGATGAGCCTGTGGGTGCTGCAGCTGGCCGGAAACTTGCTTATGGTTCTTGTGCCCGTCCTGGTCAGGGTCCTCGGCAAGAAAAAAATAATCGCCTTTACCGACCGATATCAACAAGAATCCTTAGGCAGGCTCTTATATGCCGGTTTTCTAAGCGGCTTGGTTTTGGCGGCGTTGAGCGCATTGCTGCTCGTAACCGTGATCGGCATTCCGATTCTCGCTCTGATTGTACTGGCGCTGCTCGTCGCATTGGCTATGGGCATAACCGTTATCAGTTATCGGATCGGCGATAGGATCAAAGGTTCTGAACGCATGCCGGATTGGTTGAAAGTGCTTATCGGCGCCGGCATTTTGACTGCATTTTCGAGTATCCCTCTGATTGGGTGGCTGCTATTGTTCGTCACCGGATTAGTCTCTTTGGGCATATGCACCCAGTGGATTGCGGGGAAGCGCAAGCACAGTAAGAAGGACTAAATTGTGCGAGTTCGAGTTGATTAATTGTTGACCCTTACGTAACGTAATGATATATAGTGAACTTAAGGGCAGGACGAACACGGGCTCGCTTCCAATAAGTTAATCCATTACATTTCGAAACCGAAGGAGAGGCAAACATGAGAAAACTCGTATTATTCATGCATGTGTCGCTGGACGGGTATGCATCGGATTCAAACGGAGGTCTGGGTTGGATTCCGTATAACGAGGAATTAGAGAAATACGCCGCGGAGGTCGTAGCCGAAGTCGGCATTCCCGTATATGGACGCACGACGTACCGGATGATGGAGAGCTACTGGCCGACCATGCTGGATGATCCGGATGCATCGAAACACGAAACGGAGCATGCCAAATGGCTGCAAGATGTTAAGAAGGTCGTCATTTCCGGCTCGATGGACAAGGCCGAATGGAACAATACGCAGCTGATCAAGGACAATATCGCCGAGGAAATCAAAACGCTCAAAGCGCAGCCCGGCAAAAATCTCGTGATCTTCGGCAGTCCGGGCGCGGCGAAAACGCTGCTCGAGCTTGGCCTGATCGACGAGTTCTTGCTGACGATTTGCCCGGTCATCCTTGGCGACGGGAAATCGGTATTCCACGGCGACGGCAACGGCGAGAAAACCAAGCTCAAGCTGCTGTCCAGCCGAACGCTCGATTCCGGCATTATCGCAGCCCGCTACGAGTTGGAGAAATAACCGTTCCGTACAGCCGGATAGAAGCGATCGGCAGTTGGAAGCTGGAAGCTGGTAAAGCAGTAACGGATCCGGGCATTTCGGAGAAATAAGAAACAGGTCAGCCAGAAAACGGCTGGCCTGTTTCCGTTTACCAAAGTTTAACGATTGAAGCCAAAGTCGATACCGGCGCGACAAGCTAATCAAGCTTGCTCCCGTAAAGCCTATGCCTGCCGCGGCATGGGCTTTTTCTTATGTGCGCTTTCTCTTGCGTGCAATTTATGATGCGATGTATTGGCTTGGAAAGCGTCGACCACTTTCGGCAAATGGTTTCGTGCCAAGTAGACCGGTTTTAACAACATGGATCATTAAACCAGATTGAAATCAATCATCGTCTGTGTTAAAGTGGATTTTAATTTTCATGTGGTTGTATCGTTTACCACCGGGGGCATGCATCAAGCTTGTTTATTGAGGAGGGTTAACATGAGCACAGACACGGTCATTACGCATGATTTGCTCCGTATAAGTCGTTAGTATCCATTGCGCTTATACGGAGTAACCGAAGAGAGATGGGTACGAACCGACTTTTTATACAGAAGGAACTGCGTTATAAAAAGGAGGAACCTGCCATGTCCATGATTCACGTACAAAACCTGACGTTTTCATATCCGAGCAGCTTCGACGCTATTTTTGAAGATGTCAGCTTTCAAATCGATACGGATTGGAAGCTTGGGTTTATTGGCCGCAACGGTCGAGGCAAGACAACGTTTTTCAATCTGTTATTAGGGAAATACGAATACGGCGGAACGATTATTTCTTCGGTAGCCTTTAATTATTTTCCGTATCCGGTCTCGGATAAAAGCAGATTCACGCATGAAATATTGGAAGAGATCTGTCCTCAGGCAGAGGATTGGGAATTACTGCGGGAAATCTCGTATTTGGACGTCGATGCCGAACGGATGTACCGGCCATTCGAAACCTTATCCAATGGCGAACAAACGAAGGTTTTGCTTGCTGCGCTTTTTCTGAACGAAGGGCAATTTTTATTGATCGATGAGCCGACCAACCACCTGGATAACCATGCTCGAAAGATCGTTTCTAATTATTTGCGCAAGAAAAAAGGATTTATCCTGATTTCGCATGACAGAAACTTTTTGGATGGCTGCGTTGACCACATCTTGTCGATAAACAGAGCCAATATCGAAGTTCAAAACGGTAATTATTCGTCTTGGAAGTTGAATTTCGATCGGCAGCAGGAACATGAGGAGAAAACAAACGAGCGTCTGCAAAAAGACATCGGAAGGCTGCAGCAATCCTCGAAACGTTCGGCCAATTGGTCCAATCAAGTAGAGGCTTCCAAAATCGGCACCACGAATTCCGGTTCCAAATTGGACAAAGGGTACGTAGGACATAAAGCCGCCAAAATGATGAAACGCGCAAAGAACCTGGAATCCAGGCAAAATAAAGCGATCGAAGAAAAGTCAACGTTGTTAAAGAACGTTGAAAAATCGGAATCCTTACAATTGGAGCCGCTCGCGTACAAGTCCAAAGAGCTCGTTCGGTTAACGGATGTGTCCGTGAGGTATGACGGGGATTTCGTTCATGCGCCAATAAGTTTTAAAGTCGAAGCAGGAGACCGAGTCGTCCTTGACGGGAAGAACGGCAGCGGCAAAAGCAGTATTTTAAAACTAATCCTAGGGATGCCCATCCCGCATACAGGAACGTTGAACGTGAGTTCGGGCCTTGTCATTTCTTATGTACAACAGGATACGTCTCATTTGAAGGGCAAGCTGTCCGACTTCATCGAAGAACATCGGATTGACGAACCGATCTTTAAATCCATCCTGCGCAAAATGGATTTCGACCGGATCCAGTTCGAAAAAGATATCTCCCACTACTCCGGCGGGCAAAAGAAGAAGCTGCTGATCGCGAAAAGCCTATGCGAGAAAGCCCATTTGTATATTTGGGATGAACCGCTAAACTTCATCGATGTTTATTCGCGCATGCAAATCGAAGCGCTTATTCAAACCTTCCAACCCACGATGATTTTCGTTGAGCATGACCAGACCTTCCAAGATGAAGTCGCTACGAAAAAGGTTACTTTGTAGGAACGCGTTGTATTGGAACGCGTTGTAGTTGCTTCGCCAAAGCGAGAACACGCGAGCTCCATTGAAACAATAAGACAGCTGCCGACACTGGATCGGCAGCTGTTTTTTTGATGAGGCGAATGAACGTAAAGGAAGGTTCATGCAACCTAAATCCTCTTTCATGCGTTTTAGCAATAACAGGAATTTACGAAACCAGTTCAGGTTTGTAAGGAAAGGCGGTTTTGTATAATGGCAGTGAAGATATGCGCCGATTGTGGGGAATCTAACGCCGAGGGCTCATCAATATGTATCGTTTGCGGCAGTTCGCTTAAAGATGCACGGCTGGAAGGCACTCCTGACGCTGCAAAAGATTATTCGGGAAACGCTGCCCCTTCAGCATGCCCGCACTGCAAGGAACGGTTGGCGCAAGGAGCATTGACATGCAGATATTGCGGCACCGTTGTAACGAAGACCGTAAAAGGTTCTCGCTATTACAGCGCTCCCGCTTCCCAGGCGGAAAGCGGAGGATCCACGCCCATGGAGACGTTTGGAAGAGGCTGCCTATGGCTGATTCTTGGAACATTAGGATTGCTGCTGATCGCTTTCCTTACCCGGAGTTCGATCAATATCCCGTGGTTCGTATTCATCCCGATCGTGATTCTCGTCTTCTGGATTGCTTCACAGAAAGGGAAATAAGCCGCGCGTTGCGAGGTCGGCAGGATAGTTCGAGCATTGCAAAGAATATATTTACGGTCGAATTGATTTTATTTGGAGCAAGGGATAGCAATCGTTATGATGTAGATCAGCTATTCAATATGCATACATAAGGAGATAAAACGATGGAGAATAACAAATTACTGCGAATGGACAACGTTGGCATCGTTGTAGAATCCCTTGAAGACGCGATTTCTTTCTTCGAGGAGATTGGCTTGAAGCTTGAAGGACGAGCTACCATCGAAGGTGAATGGGCTGGCCGCGTGACCGGATTGGGGAATCAATGCGTAGAGATCGCGATGATGGCTACCCCGGACGGCCATAGCCGGATTGAACTTTCGCGGTTTATCACCCCGTCTCCCATATCGGATCACCGATCGGCTCCGGTAAATGCCCTCGGTTATCTGCGCGTCATGTTCGCCGTTGAAGGCATCGACGATCTGGTATCGAGACTGATCACGAAGCATGGCGCTCAGCTCGTTGGCGAAGTGGCCCAGTACCAGAACTCGTACCGGCTATGCTACATTCGCGGAAATGACGGACTTCTGATCGGTTTGGCGGAACAACTCGCGAGGCAATAGAGCCGAGAAACGTGAACGGGCAGGAGGAATATCCAATGGTCAATAAATCCGCCGAACTACCGCTTCTATTCGTTGCCGACCAACCATCGTTCCAGGAATGGCTTGCGAATAATCACGACGCTTCACCAGGAATTCGGCTGCAGATCGCGAAGAAGAATACCGGCGTGGTTTCCGTATCCTACGACGAAGCACTCGAATGCGCCTTATGTTATGGATGGGTGGACAGCCAGAAAGAGAAATATGATGATCGGATGTGGGTTCAACGCTTTACGCCGCGCAGAGCCAAGAGCATCTGGTCGAAAGTGAACAAAGATAAAGCAGAGCTGTTGATCGCGAACGGAAGAATGAAACCATCCGGATTCGCAGCGATCGAAGCAGCCAAAACTAACGGACAATGGGATAAGGCTTATGAATCGCAAAGTATCGCAACTTTGCCCGACGATTTCGCGGCCGAGCTGGAGCGTAATAGCCAGGCGAAGGCATTTTATGAAACGTTGGACAGACAAAACAAGTATGCGATGCTCTTCAGAATTCAAAATGTCAAGAAGCCGGAGACAAGAGCGAAACGAATTCAACAGTTCGTCACCATGCTTGAGAAGGGCGAAAAAATCTATCCGTAATCCGTTGTCCATGGACGGAAGACGGCAAAAACGGCAGCCAATATAATGGCTGCCGTTTGCTATGACTGGGCGTCGCCAAACCGAAACCGATCCATGGATGCCCGGCTGCACGATCGTCATCCCTTTTCAAGCGATGGACGATTTGCGCGTGCGCCTTGGAGACGTCGCGATAACAGAAAGGCAAATACCAGGAACGCGACAACGACAAAACCGTACATCAAGCCGTAGCCGCCGATTCGGTAAAATAAGCTGCCGACGATCGGACTGAAGGCCATTCCCATGTAGCGGGAGAAATTATAGGCGCCAACGGCGGTCGCGCGGTTTCTCGTGAAAGCTCCCGTAAGGAGCGTCGTCTGCACGGGAAGGGAGAGGCCGAGGAATAGTCCGAAAGCGATAATTCCAACGAGCAGCCAAGCTAACGAAATCGAATAGAAGACGAGGAAAAACAATGCGGATACCGCATTCAGATACGTCGTCAGAACGACCACTTTCTCTCCGTCGATCCGCGCTTGGAGTTTACCGCCTAAAAAGCTGCCGACCACGATGCTAAGCGACATCGGCAGAAAGACGAGTCCTTTTTGCTCCGCGGATAAGCCGTAACGATCGCTTAATATATTCGGCAGGAAGACAAGGAAATCGTAAAACGCATAGTACTGGATAAAACCGAGATAAATGATGGACGAACCCATTCGATTCTGAAGAATCGTTGCGAAATCCCGCAATTGAAAGCGGCCTGTTTCCACGTTATCAGGTTTCGTTTCCTTCAAATAGAGGTAGTTGAATAGGAACACAAGCATCCCCGTTGCCGCCAGAGCGAGAAACACGGAGTGGAAATTGAACAATCCGCTGAGGAAGCCGCCGATGACCGGTCCGAGCACGGGCCCTAACATAACCAGCATTTGAAAGGTTCCCATCGCTTGGCCCCGTTCTTTTCCCTCGAACAAGTCGCTGATCACTGTAACGGCTACGACCGATCCCGAAGCGATTCCGATCGCCTGCAAGGCCCGGAAGAAGATCAGCAGCTCTATCGTACCGGAGAAATAGCACCCTACCGAAGCGATAACATACAGCGATATGCCGAACAGCATGATGCTGCGGCGTCCCTTCGAGTCGGTAAGCGGACCATAGATCATTTGCATGATGGCAAGAAACAAGGTAAACACGGAGATCGTCAAGTTAACGACGAACGAGGTAGAGTGGAGTTGACTGGCAACCTCGGGTAACACCGGCGTGTAAATGGTTTGCGTGAACGGTCCAAGAAATGCAGCGAACGCAACCAGATAAACAATGAATTTACGATTCATGGGGGTCAATCCTTTCTATGAAAGCTTGTTGTTATCGTACTTGAGATCTGTTATTTATTCCAACGCATTTCATGCTATAATCTCATTCATCAGAAGGAATGAATGGAGTGTGCGGAATTGGAACTGCTTCAACTGCGTTATTTTCTCGAAGTAGCTCGCTCGGAACACGTAACCGCAGCTGCTCGGAATCTGCACGTTACGCAATCGTCCTTAAGCAAAACGATTCAACGCCTGGAGGAAGATCTGGGCGTGCCGTTATTCGATCGGATAGGCAGGAAGCTTCAGTTAAACGAGTACGGAAGAAGATTTCTTCGACGGGCTCAAAGGGCGCTGTTCGAGCTGGAACAAGGTAAGCAGGAGCTTAGCGATTTATCCAGCCCCGATCATGGCACGCTTGAATTGGCCGTGACCAGCGCAAGCGTATTGCCCGATATTCTTCGGCAATATCGAAAGGATCGGCCCCATATACAATTTCATGTTCAAATGCTTACCATGAAGGAAATGATCATGCTGCTGGAGAGAGGCGCGGTTGATTATTGTTTGTCCTCGCCGCCCATTCAACGGGACGACATCGAATGTCAAATCATTTATAAGGATCCCATCCTCGTCGCCGTCCCCAACGGGCATCGGCTCGCGGCTCGAAGCAGCGTATCCTTGACCGAACTGAGAAACGAATGGTTTGTCGGGGTGAAGGTCGGCTATGGTACGCGCGATTTGATGGACGCCGTATGCAGATCGGTCGGATTCGAGCCTCATTACGTTTACGAGGGAGATGAACCGGCAAGGTTGAACAATCTGGTGGAAGCTGAAATCGGCATCGCCTTCATCCCCAGCACGGCAAGGCATGAACGGGCGCACATCCAATATCTCGAAATCGAGACTCGCGAAGCGGTGCGGGAAATCGCATTATTGTGGCACAAGAGCCGCTATTTTTCGCCGGCTGCGCTGGACTTTCGCAAAATCGTCGTCGAATACTTCGAGGCGAAAACAAGGCAAACCCGAAATTAAAGGCTCCAGTTGAAAGGCAATTCGAACGACAAATCGAAAGGCAGATCGCTCCATGGAACGGTCTGCCTTATTTGTTCGCGGCGATGGCGGCAAGGGGCGATTTGGAGACATTTTGTTGACATCTCGTAGACGCAGCCGTGACATTCCGCGGCTATGATGGTGTAGTACTTACTACGACTGCCATAGGCCGGGAGGACACCATGAACAAATCGGGAAGAGCAAGGCATATGGCCGGCTTTATCTTATCATGCTGCTTATTAATCGTGATTGCCTGCGCGCTGTTAGCGCAATACAACCGTCATCCGAGCGGTTCCGAGCCGCTCGCCGGCCATAACGCCGGGGCAGGCTCCGGCTCGGGTCTCTCGCCGGACAAGCCTTACAAGATCATGATCGATCCGGGCCACGGCGGCAAAGATCCGGGGTCGGAAGGCAGCGATGGCGCGTGGGAGAAGGATATCAATCTTGCTCTCGCACAGAAGTTGTACGATCTGTTGAAACAAGATCCGGCGTTCGAGCCCCGGCTTACGCGCGCCGACGATACCTTCGTCGAACTCGCGGACAGGGCTGCCATGGCCAACGATTGGCATGCGGATGTGCTTGTTTCGATTCACGGGAACGCGTTCGAAGACAAGTCCGTTGCCGGAACGGAAACCTATTACCGGTATGCAAACGGTCATCCGCTGGCGACGATCATCCATAATCAATTGCTCGGCGCGCTTGATTTTCAAGACCGGGGAGTGAAGGAAGAATCGCTTAAAGTGCTGTCGCTCAGTGCGATGCCGGCGATCTTGATCGAACCGGGCTATGTTACGAATCCCGCGGAGGAAGCCGTTATGCAGAGCGACGACGGACAATCGCGCGCGGCGCAGGCAATCGCTGACGGCCTGAAGCAATATTTCGCGGAACGTTGACGGGGCCGGAGGCCGTTAGCCGTCGCGGCCGTTGTATTCCGGACGGCGAACTATGCTACTATGAGCTAAAAGGCGATGCGCCAATCAAGCGAAACAGAACAAGCCATGCGAAACAGAACAAGCGATGCGGAACAGAACAAGATAGGAGCCAAACATGGACAGAACGAAAATTCTCATCATCGAAGACGAGGAAGCGATCGCCGATTTGCTGGCCTACGGCTTGGAGCGGGAAGGCTTCCTTGCGCGGACCGCTTCGAACGGCGCGGACGGCCTCCGGGAGCTGGAGCGGTTCCGGCCGGATCTGCTGCTGCTGGACTGGATGCTTCCGGACCAGAGCGGCTTGGAGATCTGCAAGAAGGTGACCGCGAACTATAATTTGCCGATCCTCATGATCACGGCAAGGTCCGATATCACGGATAAAATTCTCGGCCTCGAGTTCGGCGCCGACGACTATATTACGAAGCCGTTCGACCTTCGCGAGGTCGTCGCGCGAATCCGCACGATTCTAAGGCGGATCGCGCAGGCTAATCAGAACACGGAAGTCGAGGCCGGCGACAAGGTCATACGGTTACGGCATATCGCCGTCACGCCGGAAGAGCGGCTGGTCACGAAGGACGGCGAGCCTGTCGAGCTGACGCCGAAGGAATTCGATTTGCTCCTGAAGCTGCTGGGGCACCGGGGCAAGATTTTCACGCGGACGGAGCTTCTTGATAGCGTCTGGGGCTACGATTTCCCGGGCGACACGCGCACCGTCGATACGCATATCCAGCGTCTGCGCAAGAAGCTCGACGCGGGGGATCTGATCACGACCGTGTTCGGGATCGGCTACAAATGCGAGAAAAGGGCGGATTGACGGCATGTTCCGGACGATTCGGGGCAAATTCGTCGTCGGCTTCTTCGTGATATTCGGTCTGTCCTTCGTCGTGCTGAACGTCACCTTGAAGGAAGTCATCCGGACAAGCAACCAGAAGATCATCACCTCCGACCTGATCGGACTCAAGAACAACGGCAACGTCTACGTCCGTCAGGCGTTCCTGATTAATCATTTCACGAATAATAACCTGTACTTCGGGCAGATGGCCGAGGAGATGGTGGACGATCTGCACCGCGCCACCTCTAGCGAGGTCGCCGCGTATACGGTCGACGGCATCCTGTTGTACGCCTCGGACGAAGAGGCGTTCGCGGGGCGCGCCGCCGACGATCTGAAGCAGGCGTTGCTCGGCAAGACGGCGTATACGATCACGTACAAAGGCAGCACGGGATCCGTCTACTTCGCCTATCCGGTCGTCGTCGACGGCGTGAAGGTAGGCATCCTGCGCTACGCGGAGGACTTCTCTCCGTTGTACGCCCAGAGCGGACGCATCTTGAATGTCGTCTTCGAGGTCGCGCTGGCGATATTCGCGGCGGCCTTCCTGTTCTCGTATTTGCTGTCCCGGCATATCACGATTCCGCTGACCAAGCTGACGCGCGCATCCACGGAAGTCATCGGCGGCAACCTGAACGTTCGCAGCGGCATTCGGCGCAAGGACGAAATCGGGCGGCTGGCAGCCAACTTTAACGAGATGATCGGCCGGATCAGCAGTCAGATCGCCACGATCGGGCATGACCGCGACCGGCTGAAGCAGCTGAACGAGCAGGAGAAACGGTTCTTCGACAACGTAACGCATGAGCTGAAGACGCCGCTGACGTCGATCCTGGGCTACGCCGAGATGATTCGGGAGAACGGGACGAGCGATCCCGCGTTCTTCGATAAAGGCATGAACCATATCGTGGACGAAAGCAGGCGGCTGCACGGCATGGTGCTCAATCTGCTCGAGGTCTCGCGGCGCAAGGCCGACCAAGGGGAGCTCGAAATCGTCGAGGCCGGCGCCATTCTGCGCGATGTCTGCGACGCCATGGACATTCGGGCAAAACGCTATAAGAAGCGGATCGTCCTCGCCGCGGCGGACGGGCTATTCGTGCTCGGCCAAGGGGACAGGCTCCGGCAGCTCTTCATTAATCTGCTCGACAACGCGATCAAGTACAGTTCACCGCGATCTGAAATCGCGGTCTTGGCGGCAGCGGACCCGGCGGCGGGCATCGTGCGATTCGAATTCGCCAATCCGGGCGAAACGCTGCGTCCCGATGAGCTTGCTGCCGTATTCGAGCCCTTCTATTCGGGGGACCGCCGGTATAAGGAAGAAGGCAGCGTCGGGCTTGGGCTCAGCATCGTGAAATCGATCGTGGACGACCACGGCGGATCGATCCGCATCGATGCCGAAGCACAGCGGACGATCGTTCGCGTGGAATTGCCCAGCGAAGGAAGGGAGGCAGGCAGCGTATGAGAAAGAAGAAGTACGCCCCTTTGGCCGTATTAACGGCGATTTCCCTGCTCCTGCTAACATCGAGCTGTATGGGCAATCCCCGTTCGGAAACGATTATCATTCCTGCTGCGGATGAGGATCAAACGAACGAGGGCGATAATGCTCAGTCCTTCCAAGTGCAGACGATCTACCGATTGCCGGCATTGGCCGCGACGGACATTAGTCTGCTGGGATGGACGAGCAATGCCGACCTCGTCGGACTGGATGCGGAGAGCCGGGCATCGATGACGACCGGGCTTCGCCTGCAGCGGCTCGGCAAGCCTTACGAGCAATTCAAGCCGCTCGACAGCTTGATTCCCGGAGCCAATTGGTTCGGTTTATCGCCGAACGGGCGGCAAATCGCCTACATTGCGAAATCAACGACAGGCACCGCCTTGACGCTATTGTCGCTGACGGATGGGAAGGCGGTACAATCGGCCGCGCCGCCGAACTCGGAATGGCAGCTGCAGTCGAGAACGTTGAACTGGTCCGGCAACAGCCGGTTTCTCTCCTATCTCGTCTCCGGCGAGGACAGGACGGAGCAGCGAATCGTCGTTTGCGATTCGGCGGACGGGCAGGTGAAGCTGTACCCGCTGACGGGCCTGCAAGATTTCGGGGAAATCGTCAAGGTCGTGCTGTCGGACGACGGCAGCGGAGCATTGATCGAAACGGGGAAGACGGTCGCGTTTGCCAAGCGCAGCGGGAGCGGATATGCCGTTCAGTATGATCATCCTTCGGGAAACGGCGAGAGCGAATGGGTCAATGACAGTCAGTTCGCGTTCCTGGGCTTCGACGGCACGCTCTTTCAGTATGACAGCCGCAACGGGGAGCTATCCGTGCTGCTGGAGAAGGTCGACAGCTTCCGGTTGTCGCCGGACCGTAAGCTGATTGCTTATACGCTGAACGATCAGGATACGATCTTCGCGGGCAGGCTGCAAGGCAATAACGTCCTGTACAAGGGATCGGTCTATCAAGGCGTCTACCCGTTCCAAATGACGTGGAGCCCCGACGGCGGCGCGCTTCTCGTCGACGGGAGCAAACGGTACGCGCGGTCAGCGGCGCAAATCCAGCCTTCGTCCGAGGCGAAGCCCGCCGTGGATCTGCTTCCGTTCATTATTCAGTTTCGATAGCAATACCAGCACAACGTCTTGTCGGCGCGCGATTGCGCCGGTGAATTGTGCGCATATAGCGGCAAGTTGGACGGAATTTCGTCCGGCTTGCCTTTTTTGTTTGCGATTCGGAGACATTTTGTTTACAGGAGGTCGAAGTTTCCGAGACATCTCTCCGTTAAGCTGTGGATGAGCCTGTCATTGCGGGCGAAATCGATTCAGAACGCGAAGGAGATCAGAGAGATGATGAGATCATACGGCGGAAGCCTAATGGCGGGCTGTTTGCTTGCGTTCGCCTTGACGGCATGCGGCAGCGGAGACGGAACAAACGGAAAATCCTCGGCCAGTAATACGGCGTCCAGCAATGCGGCGGCCGGGAATACGAACGACGGGAAGGGCGGAGCGGACGGAAATACTGTTCCCGGGAACGACGCGCAAGGCGATTCCGCAGCGGGAAGCGACGATGCGGGTTCGGGCGGCGGCAAGAAGACGATCGCGTTCTCGACCTTCTGGCAAGACGACAAATTCGAGGAAGCGAAGAAGAAATACGAAGCGCTGCATCCCGATATCGAGATCAAGCTGGAGCATGCGGACTATTCGGATGCGACGCTGGAATCCGACATCGAGAAGTACGTGACATCGACGAACGCGGCGATGCTGGCGGGCAAAGGTCCCGACTTGCTCCAGTTGGACTTGCTGCCCGCCGACAATTACGTCAAGCATAAGCTGCTGGCGGATATGAGCCCGATGATGTCGGGGGATTCCGGCTTTCATAAGGACGACTATTTCGACAATATCCTGGACAATGTCCGGACGGGGCAATCGTTGTACGAAATGCCGCTCACCTTCTTCCTGATGGGCTTCGCGGGAGACGCGGACGCGATCGCGAAGTCCGGCGCGAAGTTCGACGATCTGAATTGGTCATGGAGTGATTTTACGAAGACGGCGGGGGAGATGGTTGCGAACGGGCCGCTTCCTTCCGCGCTGTCGTATCTTGGCCCCGAGTATTTGCTGGGCGAAATGGTGAGCGACAATTACAGCTTGTTCATGGATGCCGAAGCGCGCAAAGCGCATTTCGATTCGGCTTCGTTCACCGGACTCATGAAGCAGGTGAAAACCCTGTTCGACGATGGCGTCGTCTCCAAAATGGGCCGCGGCGTGAATGCGTATTTCCAAAGCGTCCAAATCAATTCGCCCAAAGATTATTTGGAATCGATGCAGGGCATCTCCCTCGGCGTGAAGCTGACCCATAAGGAGCTCGGCAACCATATGAAGCTGTATGCGAAGCCCCATGCCCAGGATAATGCTGCAGGCGGCTACTTCCAGACGTACCGGAGCGTAGCCATAGGCGCGAATTCCAAAGTGAAGCCGGAGGCTTGGGATTTCGTCGAGTTCTTGATGTCGGAGGAGATACAGTCGCCTTCGAACGCGACCGGTTTTCCGATCAACAAAGCGGCTTTCGCCAAGCAGATCCAGGACATGAAGGCACTAGGATCGTTCAAATCCATACCGGAAGGGCCGCTGCAGGGGAAGGACGTCAAGGTGGACGATGCGATGCTTGACGGTTTGAACGCATACGTGAACGGAGCGGTTCATCCGGTTGCCGCAACCAAATCCGACAAGGTATGGGAGATTGTCGTCGAGGAAGCCAAAGCTTTCTACGCCGGGCAGAAGTCCGCGGAGGATGTCGCGAACCTCGTTCAGAACAAAGTGACGACTTACCTCAATGAATAGGAGCGCGGCGTTTGCATGGCTGCGAAGGGACGGATTCCAAGCGCTTTGGTTTCTGCTTCCGAGTTCGGCCGGCTTCGCGCTCTTCTATTTCATTCCGTTCCTGCTCGGGATCTACGAATCGTTCACGGACGGCGCGCTGGGCGGGCGCTTCGTCGGCTTCGGGAATTACTTGGCGCTGCTGAGAAGCGAATCTTTTCGCAAGGCGGCGGCGAACACGATGATTTTCACAGGTATCGGCGTTCCGCTGTTGATCGCGTTGTCGCTGCTGCTCGCGCTGCTGTTGAACCGGCCGCTCTATGCGAGAGGCTGGCTTCGAACGTCGATCATGCTTCCGCTCGTCGTGCCCGTCGCTTCGGTCGTCCTGATCTGGCAGATTGTTTTCGACTGGAACGGGACGTTGAACGCGTGGATGCATCATTTCGGGATGGAACGAATCGATTGGCTGCAATCGAATTGGTCGATGAGTATCATCGTCGCCATGTTCATCTGGAAGAACATCGGCTATAACATGGTGTTGTTCCTGGCCGGTCTGCAATCGATCCCGAAGGATTACTATGAGACGGCTTCCATCGAGGGCGCGGGACGCTGGCGTCAATTTCGAACGATCACGATCGTATACTTAACGCCGACGATGTTCTTCGTGCTGCTCATCTCGATCGTCAACTCGTTCAAGGTGTTTCGCGAGACGTATTTGCTTGCCGGCGACTACCCGTTCGACCGTCTGTACATGTTGCAGCATTACATGAACAACATGTTCTTCGCGCTCGATGTGCAGAAGCTGACGGCTGCGGCATCGCTCATGGTCGGCTGCATCGTCCTGCTTGCCTTGGGACTGCTCCGCATCGAACGCCGATTCAGAGAAAACACGGAGTAAGGAGGAGAGCGAGTATGAATCGAACGCATCGACTGGCGCGGCTTGTGCTTTCTCTTCTGATTGGCGCGATTGCGGCGATCATGTTGATTCCGGTATTGCTGACGTTCACGAATTCATGGATGACCGAAGCGGAAATCGGCCGGAATTACGACCTGCTCGGACAAATGGTCGATACCGCGCATGGCGGCAAGGAGGCGTTCGTCAATTTGAAGCTGCTGCCCGATTGGTTTACATTCGAGCAGTACGCGCAAGTGCTCGTTCTAAGCCCGAAGTATCTGGGCATGTTCTGGCATTCGGTCATGCTAGTCGCGCCGATCGTTGCCGGTCAGGCGGCCGTCGCTTCGCTTGCGGCCTACGCGTTCGCCAAATTGCGCTTCTTCGGGCGCGACAAGCTGTTCGCAGTCTATCTGATGACGATGCTGATGCCGTTTCAGGTCACGCTCGTGCCGAACTATCTGGTGATCGACAAGCTCGGTTTGATGAATACGGCATCCGCAATCATTCTGCCAGGCATCTTCGGCGCCTTCGGCGTCTTCATGATGCGTCAGTTCATGGCGCATATTCCCATGGCTTATGTCGAAGCGGCCAAAATCGACGGCGCCGGACATTGGACGATCTTCGGGCGCATCGTTCTTCCGCTGGCGAAGCCGGGACTGGCCGCGTTGGCGGTCTTGCTGTTCATCGATTATTGGAACATGATCGAACAGCCGCTTATCTTCTTGCAGGATAAGGCGAAGCAGCCGTTGTCGCTGTATTTGGCGCAGATCAACGCGTCGGCCCGGGGCGTCGGATTCGCCGCCTCGGTGCTGTATATGGCCCCGACGGTGCTGCTCTTCCTATATGCGGAATCCTATTTCGTGGAAGGGATCCAACAGTCGGGCATCAAAGGATAATCAGGAGTGATTGCAATGGAGGAACGGACGTTCCAAGCCAGGAAAAAAAAGCTTCGCCTCGTCGCCGGTCTGTTCGTCGTCCTGCTCGCCGCGTTCGCGCTGGCGGGCAACACGCTGCGGTCGTTATCCTTGCCGAAGGTCTATACGGCGATGGCGGCAGAAGGGAAGGTGACGCATGATTTCGCAGGCACGGCAACGGTTCAGCCGGGGGAGACGAGAGCGCTCGCGAATCCGGCAGGATGGAAGGCGGCCGCCGTACGGGTCAAGCAAGGCGACCATGTGCACCGCGGCCAGACGCTGGTCGAATATGACGGCGGCGATGCATTGCAGCAGCTCGCGGATTCGAAAGCGGGCTTGAAGAAGCTCGAACTGTCGCTGAACCAGCTGCACGCCGATTACATTGCAGCGGCGAACGGAGGGGACGATAGCGCGAAGCTCGGCGCGGGCAGCGCGATCGAAACGGCGAAGCTGGATATCGCGACGCAGCAGCAGCACATAGCCAATTTGCAAAAGAATATCAACGAGAGCATTCGTCTAACCGCCCCGTTCGATGGTATCGTCACGCAGGTCCATGCATCGGCGGGGCTCCTTCCGGACGGGATGCCGGATGTCGTCTTGTCTGATTCGGCCAAGGGCTATCGGATACAACTGCTTGTTCCCGGCGGTACGGCCGACTTGCTCCATATCGGCGACACGCTGGACGGCATTACGCTCGACGAGCCGAACGGCAAGCCGATTGCGGGAACGATCTCGTCCATCGACGAGGAACTCGACTCCGGCAGTTCGAAGCTGTCAGCAGGCGATGATGCTTCGGCTGGAAACGCGGGACAGGCCGGAGCAAGTTTGGTTACGATGACGCTCAAGGACGATACGCTTCGCGGCGGCGAGCGGGTAAGCGTGAAACTAACCGCGTCCAAAGACGAGCAAGCGATCACCGTTCCGAACAAGGCCGTACATGTGGATGAACGCGGGGCTTACGTCTATACGCTGAGGGAGGACGACGGGCCGCTCGGCAATGCGTATTATGCGGTAGAGACGCCGATTCGAATCGTCGACGCCAACGATTACGTTACGGCCGTGAAGGAGTTGTTCGCGGATCAGGAGGTTATCGTTGACAGCACGGGCTACTTGATGGACGGCGTTCGCGTCCGAAGGTGACGAGATCGGCAGAGAAGCGGGAATGAATAACAGGATAATTACACGAACACCTATGAGTTAGAAGTCCCGCGGTTGCGGCTCTTTTATATTCCACGATACAACCATACAAAAAACCAGCATTAGTCCAGGACGTCACGGTCCTGGATTAATGCTGGTTGCAGGATTTGAATCTAGCTCACACTTGAACCTAGCTCACACTTCGTCTTACAGAGATTTGTCGTCCACGCCATCCAGCCACGCCTCGATGGTGCCGATGACGGAGGCGACGCAGCCGTCCTGGAATGGCGAGATCAGGCCGGCCGCGCTTGCGAGCTCCGTGAAGGAAAGGCTGCCGCCCAGACGGCATAGGCCCAAGTAATCGTTCCATGCGGCTTCGCGGTCTTCGCGGGACTTCTTCCAGAACTGAAACGCGCAAATCTGCGCCAGCGTGTAATCGATGTAGTAGAACGGCGAGTTGAAGATATGCCCCTGCTTGTGCCAGAAGGCGCCTGCCGCCAAATACGAGTTGTTCGCGTAATCGCGATGAGGGAGATATTGCTGCTCGATCTCGCGCCACGCTTGCTTCCGTTCGGTCGGCGTCGCTTCCGGTTTCGCGTACACGTAATGCTGAAATTCGTCCACCGTCACGCCGTAAGGAATGAAGATCAACGAACTGGCGAGGTGCTGGAACCGGTATTTGTCCGCGTCTTCCTTGAAGAACAGCTCCATCCAAGACCAAGTTAGAAACTCCATGCTCATGGAATGGATCTCGCAGGCTTCATAGGTAGGGAAAGCATATTCGGGCACCGCGTAGCCACGGCTCTCGTACACCTGGAACGCATGCCCCGCCTCGTGTGTCAGCACGTCGATATCGCCGGAGGTGCCGTTGAAGTTGGAGAAGATATACGGCGCTTGGTGCTCGCTGATATACGTGCAGTAACCGCCGCCTTGCTTGCCTTTCATGGCGACGAGGTTCATCAGCTCGTTCTCTTGCATGAACCGGAAGAAAGCGTCCGTCTCCGGCGACAGCTCGGCGTACATCTTCGCGCCTCCGGCTATGATCCAGTCCGGGTCGCCTTTCGGCGTCGCGTTGCCGGACAGGAAGGCGAGATTCTCGTCATAATAGAGCAGCTTGTCGACCCCGATACGGTTCCGTTGACGTTCCTTAAGATTCGTCGCCGCCGGCACGATATGGTCCCGTACCTGCTTGCGGAAGTTGGCGACCATGTCGGCGTCGTAGTCCGTCCGGCTCATGCGGGCGTAGCCGAGCTCGACGAAGTTGGCGAAACCGAGTTTCTTCGCGATCCGCGTGCGGACCTTGACCAAATCATCGTAGATGCGGTCAAGAGTCGCTTCATTCTCCGCCATGAAGCCGGAGGATGCTTCGGCTGCGCGTCTGCGCATATCGCGGTCGGTCGATTGCTGGAACGGACCGAGCTGCGCGAGCGTGCGCTCTTCGCCTTCGAACGGGATTTTCGCGGAAGCCATAAGCTTCGTGTATTCCGTCGTTAATTTATTCTCCTGCTGGAGATCCTCGATAACCTCCGGGCTAAACGTTTTCAAGGACAGCTCGGCGAGCCGGAACAGCTGCCGTCCCCACTTGGCTTCCAACTCCGGACGGAACTTAGAGCCGACCAGCGCCTGGTAATAATCCGTCACGAACTCCTGGACGACGGGGCTCTTCTCGTCGAAGAAGTCCTGCTCGGCTTTGTAAAATTCGTCGTTCGTATCGATGGAGTGGCGAATGCTCGCGATCGTCTGCATCGTGTCGAACTCGCTGCGGAGCTTGTTTACGTCTGCCATCGCGGAGTCCTGCTCCTCGAAGCTTCCAGCCGCGGCGAATACGCCAAGCAGCGCTTTGAATTTCACTTCGAATGCCTTCACGTCCGGTCTCTCGTATGTATATTCGCTAAATGTCATGTACCTTGCACCGCCTTCCGATTAGTAAGATGAAGCGCCAACGCCCAGGCTAGGCTGTTCGACCCGCTTATCGCATCCCATCCAGCAGACCCCTCGCCGAGCGGGCATTGGCACAACCTCATTCCATTATACTCCATTCCTGTAGCCAGGTTAACAAACAAACGCTGTACGGCCATTCGTATAGTTATATAGGCGAGCAGAAGAATTCCGCTCGGAAAAGGGGGTCAGGGTAAAAGGGAAGAATAGGTTAGAGGCAAGATTTTGGCTTTGATTCGGTTATCAGAGAACGAGGAGGCTTCCTTTGAGTGCTATTCTTAAGGTAATAGACAAGTTAAAGTTGAACGTCTCCAATATTGAAGATGTTCCAGAGTCGTTTAGCTCCGATGTATACAAACTCACGCTTGCCCGTGGAGAAAACGTTTTTGTGAAAATCCCATTCAACAAGGATAAGTTATTCCGTGAATTTCAGATGCTTGAAACATTGAAGGAGGTACTGCCTGTCCCTAATGTTTTGGACATTTGGTACGGAGACGAAGATACGACTGGAGCATTGCTTCTTTCGGCCATTCAAGGTATGCCTTGTACGGGGGCCATCGACGAGAAGCTCTCCTATCAAATTGGCATGTATCATGCGATGCTCCATGAGGTTGCGGCTCCCGGGTATGGTTACCATGTGACCGGTGGCTATAGATTGCTTGACCACAATGATTGGAGATTCTATATCCAACATAATTTCGCAAAGTGGAAAGAGCCAAGCTCAGAGATTCTCGACGCTAAATTGCATGAAAGATGCCTGCTTCGCTTTGAAGAACTTTTCTCTGCATTGCCGGATCCTGACGGGCCATGCATGGTTCACATGGATTTTAGACCAGGCAATATCTTAACGAATGGCAACGAGGTTGCCGGCATTATCGATTTCGAGAGTGCCCGCGGCGGATCGTCGGAAATTGATTTCACTAAAGTCAATCGATACATATGGGAAGCCGATCCGAGAACAAAGCAGCCGTTTATTGAAGGCTATCGATCGATTCGACCGATGTTGAATCTGGAAAACGTGCTGCCGTTCTATAATTTGTACGATGCATTCAGCGCAGTTGTCTGGTGTAAAAACAGAGGAATCGAGAAAAACCAAGCGTTCCTTCAGGAGAATCTTATAACCTTGAAAAATGCGGTGGGTAATTGAGCTGTTGTACAATGACATGGATGATTAAGTAAACGGAGGTGATTATCGTGGAAGAATTACTTTCAAACATGAAGCATAAACACGGAAGGATAATTGACGGAAGACGGCATTTCTGGGACGTGGAGAAACTGTGGGCGTTATCTAAGGACTTACCTGTGCATAAAATCCAGATTGATTCCATAAAGGAACTTGATCAAGATTGTTGGTTCGCGGATAGCAGGAGCCGACCAATTCCAACGATACGCAACGTTGCGTTTCATTGTCAGCGGATTATCCATGCCAACATGTCTTACCCCATATTGTTATGCTCGGATGGTCAATTAATCGATGGGGGACATAGAATCGCAAGAGCATTAATAGATGAGAAGAGTGAGATTGATGCGGTCTACATTACATTGCCGACAGCGGATGTGATTCAATAGACAATCATGAAACATAGTGGCACCACCGGAGGTCGGATACTGCGATGAGAATTCGGGATTGGGACCGCAATTTAAAACTTCGCTTAGGCGTTGAGTTTGCATTTAAAGTCGCCTATTGAAATTCTATATGGGGGGGAACTTATTTGAAGAATAACTGTCGTCACCATTTGGTTTGCAGCGCGGTTGCCAATGGAGATATTGAATATGTGAGTTTATCACTCTCAGGTGGAGCCGATCCGAATGCCATATGTGAAAACGGTCGACAATCCTTGCTAATTATAGCTGTAGAAAATGAACAGAACGAAATGATTCACTTGCTGCTCCTAAAAGGAGCGGATATAAACGCTAAAAGCTACGGGGGATGGACGCCTCTGCATGCAGCAGTAGATACTTCAATTGATGGAACAATTCAAACTGGTGGCAATCCTGGAGATGAGCCCACAGAGATAATTAGATATTTACTAGAGAATGGTGCGGATAGAAGCATATTGAATAATGATGGTCAAACCCCACTGGATATTGCAAAAGATTATAAATCAATGAAGATAATCGATTATTTGGAGACGAACTAAACCAGAGCTTGCAAGTAGATGTAGTGATGATTAAAAGGAGTGAGAATGATGAACGTGCCCAACACCATTGCGAATTGTGTAGACAGCTTAAAACAAGTGAGAGGGATAAGTGCTATCGTTCTTGGCGGTTCAAGAGCCAGGGGAACGGCAAGCCCGACCTCCGATATCGATATCGGCATCTATTACGATCCCGCAATCGGGCTGGACATTGCCGGGCTTCGCCGGGTTGCATCTGCCATTGATGACGAGCATCGCGATAACCTCGTAACGGAAATAGGCGGCTGGGGACCATGGATTAACGGCGGCGGCTGGTTGACGGTCGATCGCATGCCGGTCGATTTCTTATATCGGGATCTCAATCAAGTATCCCAAGTCATAGCAGACTGCGTCACGGGAACGATCACGATCGATTATCAGCCGGGCCATCCTCATGGATTCGTCAACGCGATTTATATGGCGGAGATCGCGTTGTGCAACGTGCTCTGGGACCCGACGGGCGTTGTCGGAGAGCTGAAAGGCAGAACCCGGCCATATCCGCCTGGTTTGCAGAAAGCAACCATAGGTAAATTTTTTTGGGAAGCAACCTTTGCGATCGATAACGGATATAAAGCAATTTACAAGAACGATTTGGCTTATGTCGCCGGATCATGTTTCAGGGCAGTCGCTTCCTTGAATCAGGCGTTGTTTGCAATGAACGAATCCTACCTGATGAATGAAAAAGGGGCTGCGGCCATTGCCGATTCCTTTCGCATCGTGCCTGAGCGATACTTCCAGAGAACCAATGCGATCTTCGCGAGCATCTCGGAGGATGAGGGGAATTTAAAGACTGCGATTCAAATGCTGCGCGAGCTTATTCAAGAAACAGACGCGCTCATACAATCCAAATCGTACTTGAACTCCTAAAGGGGAACGATAGTTAGCGTATTTACGAGCAGTTTGCCTCTGGCAGCTGCTTTTTTTGCTTTTATGCAGCTCCTTACATCTCTTTCACGTACTTAACGCGGCAATAAGCGCCATACCCGTGGATAAACAGATAGGAAGCAACCAAGATCCATAACGTTTCTTTGTCGATGTCCATCAAGGAAAAGGCTAAAATCAAGGCCCCGAACAATAAAATCGTCATGTCGTACGTTTTCGCTTTTGCCCGATTAGCGATTGCCAGATTACGCTCGTCTTTCTTGTCGATTTCCATCTTCTTGGCTGCGGCAGGATTACCCTTCATAAGGGATCGGGTGATGATGTCTCCCATGCCGTGCCCGAAAATACTGCAGCCAAGTCCGAAAGAGAGATAAGGCAACGTTCTCAATATACCGTGGGAATCTTCGATCGTTTTGATGAAGTACACTCCAACTGCCAATAGCGCAAAGCCCGCGACGGTAAGTAAATTAGGCGAAATGCGTCTCTTCATGCATGTTCATCCTCCTCATAAATAAAGATATCTTCGATACGCATATCGAAGAAGCGAGCGATCTTGAACGCCAGAAGGATGGAGGGGTTATAACGTCCGTTTTCCAGCGAACCGATCGTCTGCCTGGACACTTCTAGTGCCGCAGCTAATTCTTCTTGCTTAATTCCGCGTTGCTTGCGAATTTCTTCCAATCGGTTGTTCATGCGTTCATCCTCCACATGGAAAGCTAGCTTTCCGTGAGGTGAGTATATCATGAAGCGTAAATGATGTAAAGCACACTTTCCATTTTGTGAAAAGGACCTTCCCGTATCGTGAGGAGGCATACGAGATACAATCGGCGGCCTGTTCCGCTGGGCAGAATAACGCGCAACAAATGCATAGTATTCTGCGTATAGGATGCATCTGGAAATTGGAGGAAGGAGTGATTGCTATTCAACAAAAGACGCTCGTCGCTCTGGCGTTGACACTTACCGTTATTGGTTTCGTTGTCCTATGGATCTTGGAGGGCGGGAAAACGGTCAAGAGCTTCGAGGATAACATTGAAACGATACAGAATCACGAATTCATAGTGAACTGCTCGGACGAAGTCAACCGTGGCAAACATGGAAGCAACGACGATGTCGGTTACTTATGCAACATCAACGTAACGAACGAGACCAATCTTGCGGACGTCGACGGTAAGCAGCTTAGATTCGAGGATTTCGCTCTTGGGGATCCGATTCGGATTACGTTCGCTAAGGGTAAAAACATCTCCAAAAAGAATAGGGCATTCGACGCGTCCGAGGTCATCCGATTGCAAACGACTAGTCCCTTACCCGATCGAAAGTGACTTATTTCATAAGCCGTACGCCTGGGCAAAGTATTTGATCTTAGATCAGATGCTTTTTTTTGTTTCGTGTGCCCAGAGGCACGCATCTTCTAGCCGATGAAAGTCCGGTCGCGGGAGCTTCTCGACAAGACAAGATCCAAGCAAGGATTCACGTACGAATTTCATAGACATCGGCTTGGATAATATGTAAATTTAGATATATATTCTATTCATTTATTGGGGGAATCGCTCAGTGAATTCAGAAGATCAACAGGCACAGATTCGGTTTTGGCCGATCATGATCGCCATATTCGTAGGCTCTTTCGTCTGCGTTCTGGCGTCCAGCACGATCAACGTGGCACTGCCGGTGCTGCAAAAGCATTTTGATACGACGCTTGGTTCCATTCAATGGACATTGACTGGTTTCATGCTGGCGATGGGCACGATCGCGCCGATCGTCGGTTACCTGGGGGAAAGGTTCAGTTACAAACGGTTGTTCCTCGTTTCGCTGATCGGCTTCACGTTGTCGTCCGCCCTCTGCGCGGCTGCGTGGGACGAATACTCCTTGATCGCTTTCCGGATCCTGCAAGGCATATTCAGCGGTCTTATTCTGCCGACAACGATGGCTATCATCTACCAGGTCGTACCGCGGGAAAGACAGCCGATGGCAATCGCGCTATGGGCGCTGTCCTCGATGCTTGCTCCGGCATTCGGCCCGACGTTCGCCGGCTGGCTGCTGCAGGAATTCGACTGGCAGTGGCTGTTCCTCATTAACATTCCGGTCGGCATCATCGGCGCCGTTCTCGTTGCCGCGTTCATTCCTTATTATCGCTTGAGCGTGCCGAAGAATTTCGACGGCCTCGGCTTCGTTACCGTTATCGTCGGCAGCTCGTCGTTGCTGCTTGCGCTCGGTGAAGGGCAGAAGTGGGGCTGGAGCTCTGCCAAAATCATTTCGCTGCTCGTCCTCGGCATCGTAGCCATCTTCGCGTTCGTCTGGCGGGAGCTAACCGCGAAATCGCCGCTACTTAACCTTCGGGTATTCGCGAACGGACGGTATACGTTGAATACGATCATTGTGATTATATTGACGATCAGCCTCTACTCGGGTACGTTCCTGACGCCTGTGTTCTTGCAGCAAATCCAGCAAGTGTCCACGATGGATACAGGGCTGATCCTGCTGCCGGCATCGCTCGTCATGGCGCTGATCATGCCGATCATCGGCAAGCTTTACTCCTCCATCGGTCCGCGCGTGCTCATGTGCATCGGAATCGTCCTGCTCGCAGTAGGCACGTTCATGCTGAGCTCGCTCAGCATCGACGTCAGTCACAGCTATATCGTTTGGTGGATGCTCGTTCGTAACCTCGGCATTTCTTTCGTTATGATGCCGGCGAGCAACGCGTCGATGGAGACGGTTCCGCGCGACCTGTCCGGTCACGCATCTTCGATCTCGAACTGGACGCGCAACGTGTTCGGCTCGTTCGCGATCGCGATCTTCACGGCGATGCTCTCGTCGCGCGGCGCCCATCACGGCAAAGCGCTGGCACTGGCCGGAGACACGGACGCGAACCACATTCAGATGCAGGCGTTCACGATGAGCGTCAACGACGTCTATTTGCTCGCGACATTCGTAGTCGCGGTCGCATTACCGCTTGCGCTATTCGTCAACACGGTCAAGCGATCGAAGCAAGCGGAACAAGCAAGCCCAACGACGTCTGCGACCCAATCCACGTAACTGCCGAAAACCAAAACCTCGATCCATACCGCGACCGCTTGCCTGTGTCTAACAGGCGAGCGGTCGTTTTTTTTTGCGTCGGCGCTAGACAACGAGACCGAGCAAATCAATTAGTAGTCGAACAGTAGTCGAATAGTAGTCGAACAATCTAATAACCTTTCAATCGTCCCGTGCTCGTTACGAAGACGCTGACGTTGACGTTGCGCAAGGATTTCGCTTCCAGGAAATAGGGATCCCCGGAGGATAGGCGTTTGAAGACGGCAGGGTGCTTGCGGTACAGCGCCTCCTCCAATTGGAACGGATCGCTTCGCTTGGCGAGCCCGTTTCGGAACGTCGCGCGGATTTCGTTCTCGATAACGGCCGCAGCCTTGTTTTCCAGCTCGCGGATTGCAATCTCTCTCGTTTGCTCGTAGACGATGCCGCTGACCTTGACGGCAAGATCGAAATACGCGCCGCTTTTGTCCACGACCGGTTTTATCGACATGTGCGGATGCTTCATCATGATGACGGCGTTCAAAGTGCCGCCGATCGGGACTTGAAGCGGCGTTTGTGCCAACTTGCTTTTCGACCACCGGATGCCTTTCAGTTCCTTCAGGGACATCCAGCTTTTGACGCGATCCTGCTGGAAGAAATAGGCCCCGGACAAATCGAACATGCTCTTGCTCTTCTTGTCTTCATGCCAGTTGTTCCGGGCCAGCGCAATGGACGGTATGTAGCCGGGACTTCCCGGCTCGTTCAGATTCGCCACGGTATGGTTTCCGTTGACGGGCAGCAAGTAGGCTTTCTGGCTGCTGAGCTGCGCGCCCGTGAACATGATCGTATCGAGCGGAGACAAGTTGAACATGGACGTCTGCGTCAGAATGTCCATCATCTTCTCTTTGGTGCCGTAGACGAGGGTATTATACCGAACCTCGCGGTAACGGCTGAGGGTATTACAAATTTCCCGGACACCGTGTTTCAGCAGGTTCTCCGTCACGATCACTACCTTGAGATGCCCCCAGAACAACGGAAGCTGCGAGGTCGTGTTAATGTCCGTAAGCGATCCCGCGAACGTTTGCCCGTCGCCGACGCCTATCCAGATGGGCACGGGCGTACCAAGCTGCGCGTTCTCGGAATGGGCGATGTTCGAGAAATTCAACACTTGCACGTACGAGACGTATTTCCCGTTCTTGTAATCGGCTCCGATCGCCGTCACGTAGGCCAAATTCTGAATATCCCGCGCGCTTCCGCATCCAGGGAGGCAGAGGAGGGCGGCTATCAAGCTGCAAGCTCCGATCATGCGCAGGGTCCTCATTACGCTTCACTCCCTTACCGGTCTTCATCTCGGGGATTCAAACTCCCGGGCCGCTTCTTCATCATAAAAAAGGGGATGCGCAGAAACGAGGCGGCGACATCCCGGAAGCGCAGCGGCGATAACGGAGCGAGGTAGTTGACGCCGAACGATTTCTGGCTCGACATATAACCGATGAACAGAACGATCCCTAGAATGACGCCATACATGCCGAGGTAACAAGATAAAATGTAGAAAAACAGCCTCAGGATGCTGACGATCGAGCTCAGCGACTGATTGACCAGCGTCACGCTCGATACGGCGGTGATGGCGCCGATGACGACGACCGAGGGAGAGACGAGCCCCGCCCGAATGGCCGCATCTCCGATGATCAAGCCGCCGATGGACGTCAGCGTCTGTCCGATCGCGGTGGGCAGGCGCACGCCGGCTTCCCGGAAGATCTCGAGCAGCATGAGCAGAATGAACATCTCGATCTGCGAAGAGAACGGCAAGCCCAGACGCGATACGGAGATGGTGGCCATAATCCGGAACGGGATTTGGTCTTGGTGAAACGCCATGAGCGCCACCCATATCCCTGGCAGGAAGATGGACAGGAACAAGCTGAACACGCGGATCATGCGGGCGAACGAGACATACATGTAGTTGAAATGAATGTCTTCCGGCGATTTCAACAGCAAGCTTAGGCCTGCGGGACCTATGAGGACGAGCGGATTGCCGTCCACGATGATGAGAAACCGTCCCGACAGCAGGGAATTGACGCAATAATCGGGGCGGCCCGTGTAATCGAGCAGCGGCAGCAGCTTAAGCCTGGATCCGGTCAACGCTTCTTCCAATTGATTGATGCTGTAGATGCCGTCCGTGTCGATCGCCTTCAGGCGGTTACGAACATCCTCGAGAATTTTGGGATTGAGGATATCGGCGAAATAGAGCAGCGCTAGCTTGGTCTTCGTGCGCCTGCCTAGCGTGAACTCCTGCACGTGCAGCGAGTGGCTGCGGATGCGCTTCCGAATCAAGGCCACGTTCGTGTGAAGATCTTCAATGAAGCCGTCCTTCGGCCCTTTGATCGAAATTTCCGTATTGGATTCGTCGGGCGTGCGCTGCGGCCGATTCGAGATGCCCATGCTGCAGAAGCGCTCGTCTTCCATGAAGTAGAGCAGCAAATCGCCTTTGAAGATATACTCGTCCAACACGTCGACCGTTACCGGCCCTTGAAGGGGAACCAGGGAGAGTTCGGAGATTAACCGTTCGTTCGGAGTCAGGTCCGAATGCGGGTAGCCTTGCCGGTTGAGTACGGGCAGCACGACTTTATGAATAAGGTCGGAGTCGCATAAACCGACGACATAAATCAGCATGGCGGACGCCGTGCCATCGTCGTCGAATCGGCAGGGCACGATCATCACGTCCGAAGATTCGCCGTAATATTCGGTGAATCGGTTCAGCGTCCAGGCGTCATTGCGTTCCGACGCGGTCATCGGGCGTCATCCTTCCTTCGGCAATGGTTTGGCGAACATGGCGATACCCATCCAGAGGATCGATAGCGTAAACAGGATGAAGAAGGCGATCGGCATGTAATCGTGGTACATCCAGCGGTAAAACGAGTAGTCGTTGATTGGTACGAGCGAAATCGCGATATAGCTGAGCAGAAGGACGGCAATGGCCCACTGCCGGTGCAGCTTCTTCCGGAGAGGAAGCACGTCGACAAGCAAATAAACGGCGATGCTTATGCGTATGCAGGCACCCGATAGCCATTGGAAAATAGAGAAGAAATCGACATGCTCGACATACTCGCCGATCTTCACGAGCCGCCATTGTTCATATGGCGACGTCATCTGGTTGGCAGCCTCGCCCGGACCGAACTCCGTGATCGCGCCGATGACGGGACCGAGCATGAGCATGATGGTGAACAAGCTGTAGAGCATCAATTGCCACCATTTCACGCTTCGCGTCAGTCGATGCTGGAGAAGCACGAGCAGCGCAGCTTCCGCGAAGCCGCTTGCGGCATAGAGAATTCCGTTCGCCACCGGCGCCCACCCCGTCTCCAGTACGGGAAATAGAAGGCGATGGTCTTTCTGCGGGACGTTGAAGACGCTCACGAAGACGCCGAGCACGCATACCAGCGGCAGCAGAATGCCCGCCGTGATCGCGATGGTCCGCAGTCCCCACAACGCCAGAATGAGGCAAATGGTCGCCAGCGCGAGGACGAGAACCATGCCCGACGTAGCGGGCAGATAATTGGTCGCGTTCCATTTAACGGTGTTGACGACGGTCGTGGCGCCGATTCCGTACAGGACAATGACGACCGGTATCGTCAGAAGCCAGGACAAGGCGGGATGCGTCTGCTTCGCGACCAAACGCTGCCAGGGCTGCCGGCCGAATCTTCGCATGATCCAATAAAGCAGCGAGCTCCAGACGACGAATAGGCTTCCGGTGACGATGACCGTGATCCATGCATCCCTGCCCGAAGCATCGAGCAGCATCGGATTGACGACGACATGATCCACGAGCCCGTTCATTAAGGCGAAGATCATGAATAACTGCGCGATGTTGATTTTACCTTTCGATTCGTTCACGGATCGGACATCCTTTGGTGGTCATATATAAGTTCGCCGTTTTATTCATGCCATCTATTGGGATGAATTATGCGCGATCGCGGATGTTAGCCGTTGCGAATGCCGGATAAGTCTTCGTACGAGGAGACACTCGGCTTCCGTTTGCAAAATTCGGCAAGACAAAAGAGGGATTATTTTCCTTTTACCGAATTGTTGTAGTCTGAGGATTTCATAGCCCTACTGTCCGGCGGCGAGGCGCAGAAGGTGGCGATCGCTCGGGTGCTGTACAAGAATTGCCGGATCATCGTGCTGGACGAACCATCCAGCGCCTTGGACCCGATCAGCGAGTACAACATGAACGAGGCGATCCTGAAGGAAGCCGGCAACAAGACCGTGGTCTTCATCTCCCACCGGCTGTCCACCACGCGCATGGCCGATACCATCTACATGATCGAGGATGGACGGATCATCGAACAGGGAAGCCACAAGGATTTAATGGAACTGAATGGCAAGTATGCGTATATGTTCAATTTGCAGGCTGAACGGTACCGCAGCCCCAAAACAGCGCAAGCAGGGGCTTGAAGCGATGCGAAGATGACAATGAAGAGCAATCATGCCGCCAATCGAACAAGGAATGCTGGTATCAATCAACGCTAAAGGAGCAGGTATTCATGAACGGTTCTGCATCGGAAGTCCGTTTGATCCCGAGAGAAATCCTATTCGGCAATACGGACAAAACGCAAACTCAGCTATCTCCGGATGGCGCGTATATTTCGTATCTGGCTCCGGTTGAAGGCGTCCAAAACATCTGGATCTGGCCTATCGGAGGGCATGCGCGAGAGCCGGTTACCTATGACCGCGAACGAGGCATCCGTTGGTATTTCTGGGGTTACGACAGCAAGCATCTCCTCTACCTGCAAGATGCCGGAGGCAACGAAAATTGGCGGCTCTATTCCGTGAATTTGGAGGGAAAGGAAACAATCGACCTGACGCCGTTCGAGAACGTGCAAGCGCACGTCATCCATACGAGCAAGCATCATCCCGACGAGCTAATCATCTTGCTGAATAAGGAAAACGAGGCCGCTCACGACGTTTATCGCCTTGCGATATCAACCGGAGCATTAACGCTTATCGCCGAAAACCCCGGCAACATTCTCGGCTGGGTGGTAGATGCCGATTTGCAAGTGCGTGGGGCGTGCGCCGCCGCGCCGGAAGGCGGAATAGACCTGTTAGTCCGCGATGACGAGCGCTCCGATTGGAGAACAATCGTGTCGTGGGACAGCGAGGACGCCCTGTCGAGCGGACCGATCGGCTTCGCCAAAGACGGCGGAGAGCTGTACGTCATCGATTCGAGAAATTCGAATTCGGGCCGTCTGGTACGCATGAATACGCGGGACGGGTCATATCGCGTACTGGCGGAGGACCCGCAATACGACGTTGGAGAAGTGATGATCGATCCCGATACTTACGAGGTTCAGGCAGTTTCGTACTTCAGGGAACGCAAACAATGGACCGTGCTGGCTGCGGAGGTTGAAGAGGATTTTGCGGCGATTCGCAATCTGCATGATGGAGATTTCCAGTTAAGCAGCTGGGATCTTGAGAACCGCATGTGGCTGATTACATTCCAATCCGACAAGGAGTCGTCCGTTTACTACACCTACGACAGGCAGTCCCGAACGGGAACGTTCCTGTTTCATGCCGATCCGGTCCTGGCGGAGTTCGAACTGGCGCCGATGGAACCGATATCCTTTACATCGCGGGACGGACTAACGATTCACGGCTACATCACGTTTCCGCCAAGACGGCGCGAGGGCGTCCCGATGGTTCTGAACGTGCACGGCGGACCGTGGGGGAGGGACCGCTGGGGTTTTCAATCGGAACATCAGTGGCTGGCAAACCGAGGCTACGCCTGCCTATCGGTCAACTTCAGGGGCTCGACGGGATACGGTAAAGCCTTTCTCAACGCAGGCAATAAAGAATGGGCAGGCGCCATGCATAACGATCTCGTGGATGCCGTCGAATGGGCCGTGCGGATGGGATACGCGAATCCGGATCGCGTGGCCATCTACGGTACATCTTATGGCGGATATGCGGCACTGGTCGGGGCGACGTTCACGCCGGAACTTTTCTGCTGCGCAGTGGACGTGGTCGGCCCGAGCAGCCTGGTCACGTTCATTCGCTCCGTTCCGCCGTATTGGGCGCCGATGCTTGCCATTCTTCACGAAAGGGTGGGAAACCCCGATCTGGAGGAAGCGTTCCTCCGATCCAGGTCTCCGTTATTTAAAACCGATCAGATCCGAATTCCGCTGCTGATCGCCCAAGGCGGCAATGACCCGAGAGTGAAGCAAAGCGAATCGGAACAAATCGTCGACGCGCTAAGGGCGAGGGGACTGGATCATGAATATTTGCTCTTCCCGGACGAAGGTCACGGTTTCGTCAAACCGCAGAACCGATTGAGGTTCTATGAAGCGGCCGAGAGATTTCTCGCCAGGCACTTGGGTGACGCGAATGAGGTCTAGTTAGGTTGACGCAGCTGACAAAGGAGAGAGAAACGATGAAAAAGTACATCCTCTTCGATCATGATGGCGTGCTTGTCGATACGGAATACTGGTATTACAAAGCAGGCGAAAGAGCTCTGGCTGACATTGGATTTACATTGGATAAAAATCAATATCTCCGCGACATGACTCAGTCATTGGGCACGTGGTCACAAGCCAAGGCGGCAGGAATTGATGAACAGACCATCAGCAAGCAGCGCGAGGTTCGCAACGCCTATTATCAGGAATATCTAAGAACGGAAGCCATCGAAATCGAAGGCGTAGTCGAAACGCTGGCCGAATTGTCAAAGCACGTCCGCATGGCCATCGTGACGACTGCAAAACGCGCGGATTTTGAACTTATTCATCAAGAGCGCCAGATTAGACGATTCATGGAATTCGTCCTTGTTCGCGAAGACTACGAGCGTTCCAAGCCTCACCCGGAGCCATACTTGACCGGCCTGCGGCGATTCGGAGCTGCCAAAGAAGAGACCCTGGTCGTAGAGGATTCCAACAGAGGGTTGAATTCGGCCGTGGCGGCCGGTATTGACTGTGCCATTGTCCATAACGACTTTACTCAAACGCATGATTTCTCGCAGGCCAGCTATCGAATCAAGACGCTGATCGAACTGAAGGACATTATCCTGAATGTCACCTGACGCGATATCGGCGGATGATTCATTCAAGAAACAAAAAATCCTAAGGATGACTTTGATCAAAGTCGTACTTAGGATTTTTGCGGTGCATCATCATCTGCAATTTTACTCTTTATCGATTGCTGTGATCGTGTCTTCTTTGTACTGATATTTTACTTTCGTGCCTTTTTCCCATTGAGATACCTTGTCGGCAAGCTCCGCGCTGACCTTGTAAGTAAGAGGACCTACGCCGGTTTCGATTTCGACGGTCTTGTCCGCATTGATGGCGTTGAATACAGCTTCTACCTCGGTAGGAGCGTTGTCTTCCGACACCGCTTCGTTGGCCGACGACCCGTTGTTTGCCGCAGCCGAGTTATCACCTGTGTTGTCTCCGGCGGCGTTGGTCGATGCGTTCACCGCAGAATTATCAACGCTATTGCTGTTGCTGCTGCCGCACGCCGTTCCAAGAATAGCTAATGAGAGTACAATAGCAGCAAGGGACAGGTTCTTGACGAATTTATTTTTCATGATTTCACCTCCAGCGAGGTTAAACGCCACGCAGTAGGAAAAGTTTCGTAAATCATTTGTAAATAATTTGTAAATCTAACGTGAAAGTAAGGAAGAGAACTGAGAAATGAAGTTTCATTGGCGAGGTTGTTGGAGAAGAAAGGGCATTAGTCCCGCAAATCGGAATAATATAAAGCGAGAAAGAACGAGAGCGGAAGGAGGTCATTAGATATGCAACAACCTCAAATATGGCACTATGGCCTTGTCGCGCGGGCGCATGCCGAATTGTGGACGGAAGTAGGTCCAGAAGCAGCGTACTACAAGGCACTGATCGAGACGTCCGGACAACCTGCACTTGATCTGGGCTGCGGCAGTGGACGCTTGCTGCTCAACTTATTGCAGGCTGGTCTGGATGTGGATGGCTGCGACTATTCGGAGGATATGCTTGCAGTCTGCCAAGAGCGAGCAGCAATGCAAGGCCTTTCGCCCAGGCTATATGCGCAGGCTATGCACGAGCTGGATCTGCCCCGCCGCTACAGGACGATATTTGCCAACGGAGTGATCGGACTCGGCGGAGAGCATCGTCTGACGATGCAGGCCATGCAGTGCTGTCATGAGCATCTCCGTCCAGGCGGCACGTTCGCGTTTAATTATTCGGCGCGATGGAACGATTCGCCCGCTTGGCTGGCGAGGTTGGCCGAGTACAGGCGGGCTGAACCCGAGGCATGGCCTGCATCCAGTGAGCGGCACCTTCTGGCTGACGGCACGGAGCTGGAAATAGCTGCCCGGTCACTTGAGACAGATCCCTTGGAGAACGTTGCCACCCGTCAGATGCGACTTCGGCTGTGGCATGAAGGAAAGCTTATCAAAGAGGAAGTTCAAACGCAAAGATTGGATGACTATACGAAGAACGAGCTGGTATTGATGCTTGAGCGCGCAGGCTTCAGCGACATACAAATCTTCGGTGATTTCAGCGACGAACCAGCTGCCGCAGACCACCATGAACTGATCTTTATCTGCCGAAAATAGCGCCAATTTTGATTTGTTGTACACATCGCAGAGACGTACACCTATAAAGAGCTTGCCATTGTTCAATGGTTAAGCTCTTTTTTTGCGCATTCATTTCAATTTGGCCATTGAAGCCGGTTCGTTCAAGGAAGCTAAATTATTACTCTAAAAGTTAAATCTCCCTTATTATTGTCACGCCGCCTTTACGATACCATGAATTCAAGCAAGCCGTAGAAGAGTAAACGCGAAAGGTGAGGTTTCGGTGGGAAGAATTATGTTCAACCACGTCTTCAAGAGATACAAGGGCGAGTCCCGCCCGGCTGTGAACGATTTTCACCTGTCCATTGAAGAAGGAGAATTTCTCGTGCTGGTCGGGCCTTCCGGCTGCGGCAAGTCGACGACGCTGCGCATGCTGGCAGGCCTCGAAGAGATCAGCAGCGGAGAGCTGTATATCGACGATAAGTATGTCAATTACGTCTCTCCCAAGGATCGGGATATCGCGATGGTGTTTCAGAATTACGCTTTGTACCCGAACATGACGGTATTCGAGAATATCGCGCTCGGCCTCAAACTGCGCAAGACAGCCAAATACGAAATCGACCTGAGGGTCAACCGAGTCACCAAGATCTTGGAAATCTCGCATCTGCTCGACCGCAATCCGAGCCAATTATCCGGCGGACAGAAGCAGCGGGTCGCCTTGGGACGCGCGATCGCCCGAGAACCGCAAGTGTTCCTGATGGACGAACCGTTATCCAATTTGGATGCCAAGCTGAGAGCGCAAACAAGGGCGGAGATCATCAAGCTGCAAAGCGATTTGAAGCGGACGACGGTCTACGTTACCCACGATCAAGTAGAAGCGATGACGATGGGAACGCGGATCGTCGTCATGAAGGACGGGGTTATCCAGCAGGTGGCGCCGCCGTGGCAATTGTATAACGAGCCCGCCAACCTGTTCGTCGCCGGTTTCATCGGCTCGCCGCAAATGAACTTTATCCCGGGTAACGTGATTCGGGATGAAGGCCGCTTCTACTTTACGAACCGGCGGATGAAGCTGCTGCTTCCGGAGAAGTTCGATGTCCGCTTCGAGCGAATGACGAGACAAGTGCGAAACGTCGTGCTCGGCGTGAGGCCCGAGCATGTCGTGCTGCGGCAGGAACTGCCGGCGGAAGGCGAAGAGGGCTTCGTTCCCTCGATCGTGCTCATGACAGAAGTGACGGGCGCCGATTCCTACGTTCATGCCGCGTTCGGAGAGACCAAGATCATCGCGCGTACCGATCCGGAGGTCATCTACAGAACCGACGATTCGGTGGTCGTCGGCTTCAATCCCGACAAGCTCCACTTCTTCGACGAGAATACGGGCGCGGCGGTCGGAGGAGATGAGGGATGAGCTTTTATCGTCTCTATCGCGGCTCCAAGTCCGCTCGAATCGGGTTCCGGCTCGTTCTGATCCTTGCGCTCTTATTCGGCGCTATTCATTGGCTATCCAGCAAGGACACCGTCATCTACGCTTCGAATGCCGACGCTTCTGCATTATTGAATTTCAAAGAGAAGAGCGCCGAGCCGTCTTATGCCATGGCGATGCTCGATCATCCCGAAGCAGCAGCGGAGGCAGCGAAAGCGAAGCCGATCCCGATCATTCCGGCCGATTACGCGCAGGCTGATCCGATCGCAGAGCTGGAGACGGGCCAAGCGGATGGCGAATTGGATTGGAACAGCGAATCCGGCTGGGTGGAATGGAAATTCGAAGCTCCGCAAGCCGGCTGGTACGAGCTTCATCTGGAATACAAGCCGCTTCCGGGCGGCAAGGTTTCCATTGTCCGGGGGGTTCAGATCGACGGGAGCTATCCTTACCTCGAATCGGAGCATCTGGAGCTGGAGCGGCAATGGAAGGACGCCAAATATCCGTACGACCGCAACGAGATCGGCATGCAGGTGCGTCCGCAGCAGACCGAGCTAAGCGGATGGGCGGACAAAGCGCTGAGTGATTATTCGGTCTCGTCCAGACCGTTGTTGTACCGTCTGGAGCAAGGAGAACATACGCTGCGGCTTGTCGGCGAGAGAGAACCGGTCGCGCTGCGCGCCATTTCGTTCCAACCGCAGGCGCCGATCGCCTCCTACGAGGAATACGCGGCATCCCAGCCGGCCGCCGCCTCCGAAGCCAGCTGGTACGCGATGACCGAAGCGGAGCAGTTTCAGCGCAAATCGAGTCTGACCATCCAGACGGACCATTGGGCGGAGCCCTACATCTCGCCGGATCCAGAAGGCCGGGTCACGTACAACGTGCTTGGAGGGAACCAATGGAAAAATCCGGGCGAATGGGTCGAGTGGCAGATGGCGGTGCCGAGCGACGGCTGGTACGAGCTTGATCTGAAAAACTTCCAAAATTACCGTCCGGGCTTCAAAGCCTACCGCACCATCGAGATCGACGGCCAAACGCCGTTCAAGGAATTGCTTCATTACGGTTTCGATTACCATAAGGAATTCGAGATCACGACGCTGGCGGATTCGCAAGGCAAGCCTTATCGGTTCTATCTGCGGAAGGGGACGCACGCGATCCGCATGACCGCGGATTCCTCGGTACTGGAGCCGATTAACCTGGCTTTGCAGGATACGCTCTCGCAGCTGGCCGACTATGACCGGCATATCCGCCTCATCACGGGCAACTACAGCAAGTCGGCTTTCGATGCGAACATCGATTCCACGCGCACTTGGGATATGGTCAAGTACGATCCCGACGTAGCCGCGAAGCTTCAAGGCTTCATTCGAAGACTGACCGACATTCGGGATTACATCAACGGCGTGAACGGCCGGAGCTCCGATTTGTCGCAGGCAATCGAGACGTCGATCGACATGCTGAACGATATGTTAACGGACGTGAACGAGGTTCCGAACAAGATCAACGACTTCTCGACCATTCAGAGCAATATCGGCACCTGGATGTCTACGTTGACGCAAGAACCGCTGCTATTCGACTTTGCAGTCGTCCGTACGCCAGGTACGAAGACCGGATTGAAGGTGCCGACGGCACTGGCGAGAATTCCCTATGCGCTCAAGGACTTCGGACGCTCCTTCTTCATGGATTACGATCTAAGCAAGGACAACGAGGACGGCGCTCTGACGATTTGGATTCAGCGGGGTCGCGATTATGCCGATCTGCTGCGCGAGCTGGTCGATCAGGACTTCACGCCGAAGACCGGCATTAAGGTCAACATCAACCTGATGCCGAATCCGAACATGCTCGTGCTGGGCAACGCGGCCGGCGACGTTCCGGACGTCGCGCTCGGCATCGGCGAGTCGACGCCGGCCGATTATGCGATGCGCAGCGCGGTGGAGGATCTCTCCAAGTATCCCGGATTCGACGACGTTTCGAAACGGTTCATCCCCGGCGTCGAGCGGGCTCTGTCGTATAACGGCGGAACGTACGGGCTTCCGGAAGTGCAGAACTTCCAGATGCTGTTCTACCGGACGGACGTCCTGGACAACTTGCACCTGAAGGTTCCCGATACGTGGGACGACGTCTTCGATATTCTGCCGACGCTGCAGGAGAACGGAATGACGATCAATTTCCCGAAAGCCGACTTCTCGACCTTGTTCTTCGAGAACGGCGCCGAGCCGTATTCGCCGGACGGATTGCGGGCCACCTTGACCAGCGAGGCCGGGTTGAAGTCGTTCAAGCAATGGACGGACCTGTATACGAAGTACAACTTGCCGATCGACATTCCGGCGTTCTTCCAACATTTCCGCGACGGGGATATTCCGATCGGGGTCGCCGACTTCAACACGTACGTGCAATTGCTGGTCGCCGCCCCGGAGATTACCGGACATTGGAAAATCGCGCCGCTTCCGGGCGTCCCGCAAGCAGACGGAGAGGTGGCCCGTTGGTCGCAGCAAGGACTGTCCGCCGCGATGATCATGAAGAAGAGCGAGCACAAGGACCAAGCATGGCAGTTCCTCCAATGGTGGACCTCGGCCGGCGTCCAAGCCCAGTACGCCAATGACATCGAATCGTTCTACGGGATGGAATTCCGATGGAACACGGCGAACGTCGAGGCGATGAAATCGCTGAGCTGGCCGAGCGACGACCTGAAGGCGATCCGGGAGCAGGCCCGCTGGGCGAAAAACATGCCGGTCGTGCCGGGCTATTACTTCCTTGGCCGGGAAATGGATTTCGCCTGGAACCGTACGGTGTTCGACAACATGCCTGCCGAGGAATCGCTGGAGGAAGCAGAACTGTCGCTCCAGCGCGAGATGAACCTCCGTCAGAACGACTTCGGCATCAAGAGCAACGCGGACTTGCGCGTGCCGCAAATCGTGAAACCTTTTCAATGGGAGGAGGCAAGTAGATGAGAACAGAGCTGTCTCCCGAGTTGAGGACGAGACGATCAAGTAACGTACTGTTGAAATTGAACCGCTTCCTGGCGGATATCCGGCGCGACGCGTTCTGTTATCTCTTCCTGGCGCCGTTCCTGATTTGCTTCATCGTCTTTATCGTCGTCCCGGTGGTCATGGCCGCAACGCTCGGCTTCACTTCCTACAACGGCTTCGGATCGCTGCATTTCATCGGCTTCGATAACTACATCGCGCTGTTCACGCAGGATATCATCTTCCTGACGAAAGCCTTGCCGAATACGTTCCTGTTCGCGCTGATCGTCGGACCTGGAGGCTATGCGCTCTCGTTCCTGTTCGCTTGGCTGATCCATCAGCTGCCGATCAAAATCCGGGATTATTACACGTTAGCCTTCTACGCGCCTTCGATGGCCGGCGCCGTGGCGCTATCCGTCGTGTGGATCGCCGCCTTCAGCGGCGACCGCGTAGGCTACGTCAATCATCTGCTGCTCTCGATGGGCTGGATCGACGGGCCGGTCGTTTGGCTGCAGGACCCGAAATATCTGATGAAAATCATGATCGGGGTCTCCTTATGGGTGAGCTTCAGCGTCGGCTTCCTCGCCATGCTGGCAGGACTGCAGACGGTCAATAGGGAGCTGTACGAGGCCGGTCGCATCGACGGCATCTCGAACCGGCTGCAAGAGGTATTCTATATTACCATTCCATCGATGAAGCCGCAGATGCTGTTCAGCGCCGTCATGACGATCGTCTCCACGCTGAAGGCCGGCAGCATCTCGACGCAATTGACAGGGATGGCGATCACTCCCCAATATGCGGGGCATCTCATTATCAACCACATCGACGATTACGCGTTTATTCGCTTCGAGCTGGGCTACGCTTCATCGATCGCGGTCATGCTGCTGATCGTCAGCTACTTTGCCATGCGGTTCGCCTATCGGCTGTTCGATTCAAAGGAGGAGCTGTAGAACGATGATTCGCAGACTTCGCAGAACGTCGCCGTTTCAAATCATTCTTATCGTCGTCTTTACCGCGCTTGCGGCTTTTATGTCGCTGCCGATCGTTTTCATTCTGAATCATGCCTTCAAACCGCAAAACGAGCTGTTCTTGTTCCCGCCGCGATTCTTCGTGCAGCATCCGACGTTCGCTAATTTCGAGGCGCTCTTCCTGCATGCGGCGAACGCGACGGTTCCGTTCACGCGCTACCTCTTCAACAGCTTGGTCGTGGCGGCGATGACGCTGACCAGCGTGATCGTTGTCAGCACGATGGCGGCATACGTGATCGCCAAACGCAGCTTTCATTTCAAGCATCTGATCATGGCCATGATTACGTTGTCGCTCATGTTCGCGCCGGAGACGGTTTCGATCCCGCGTTATCTGATCATCAGCGGAATCGGTCTGAACAACACCTATTTCGGGCATGTGCTGCCCGCCCTGGCCTCGCCGGTCGCGGTGTTCATGCTCGTCGGGTTCATCGCGCAAATTCCGAACGACTTGATCGAAGCGGCCAAAATCGACGGTTCGAGCCATTTCGGCATTTTCATCCGGTTGGTGCTGCCCCTGTCCGTGCCCGCTATTGCGACAATCGCCATTTTCACGTTCCAGGGGGTGTGGGGAGATGTGGAGACATCCACCTTGTTCATGCAGAAGGAGACGATGAGAACGCTCGCCTTCTATGTGAACAGCTTGCTCAGCGGTCTGCAGAACAACGTGGCCGGCCAGAATATGGCGGCAGCCGCGGGCTTGCTGATGTTCATTCCGAACCTGATCATCTTTCTGCTCTTCCAGCGGAAAGTGCTTGAGACGATGGTCCATTCCGGAATCAAGTAATTTCATCTGTAAAGGAAGTCGGAACGATGAAGAAATGGATTACGTTACTGCTGGCGTTCGCGGCGTTCATGCTTGCCGCTCCCGGTACGATGTACGCGCAGCTCCCCTATACGACGACTTATTATGACAGCAATCAAGCGGATTGGTTCCGCATCCAGCCGATCTACACGCCGGCGGATGCGTATACCGCGCACTTCGGAGAGCCGGTCGACCTGCAAGTAGGCCCGGATGATCGGGTTTACGTCGCGGATAAAGAACGGAATCAAATCGTCGTGCTGAACAATGACGGCACGCTGCTGCGAACGATCGGCGACGAGAAGGGGCTTGGACAGCTCGATTCGCCGGAAGGCGTCTTCGTTACGCCGGACGGCAGCGTGTACGTGGCCGATTCCGGCAATCAGCGAATCGCCGTATTCGACACGAACGGGAAGTTTGCCCGCGAATACAAGAAGCCGGATACGAACTTGCTGGCGACCGAGCAATTCGTGCCGAACAAGCTTGTCGTCGATCGCCGCGGCGTCATGTATATCGCGTTGAACGCCTCCTATCAGGGGCTTGTGCGTTTGAACGAACAAGGGGAATTCATGGGTTACTTCGGCGCCAACAAGGCGGAGCAGACGCTGCTGAACTGGTTGAAGAAGCACATGCTAAACAAGGAGCAATTGGCGAAGGAGAAAGCGAGTTTGCCGCGGCCGATCACGAATGTGTCCATGGATAAGGATGGGTTTATCTATACGGCGACGGCGGGCGACTTCGGCCAAGGAGCCGTCCGCAAGTTGAACGCCGGAGGCGTGGACGCCTTCAAGAACAAAACGCTGGAGCATGGCCACGGGATCGTGGACGTCGCGATCGACGCGGACGGCTTCCTGTACAACGTCGATCTGGAATCCATGCGAATCAATTTGTACGACCGGACCGGCAAAGCGTTGTTCTCGTTCGGTTTAGTCGACAAAGACACGCAGCAATACGGCGTTCTCGGCTTTCCGACCGGAGTCGGCGTGGATTCGCATAATTCCATCTGGATCTCCGACAGCCGCACCAAGACCTTGCACAAGTACGTTCGAACCGCGTTCGGCAGCGACGTGCTCCAAGCGCTGGTACTCTACGCGGACGGCAAATACGAAGAGAGCAAGACGTACTGGGAACGGGTTTATTCCCGCAACGATATGTACAACGGGACCTTCCAAGGCTTGGGGAAAGTGTATCTGCACGAGAACGATAACAAGACGGCGCTGAAGTTTATGAAGATGGCTTACGACACTGAAGACTATTCCAAGGCGTTCTGGCAGATTCGTCTGGAGTGGCTTCAGAACCACTTCGTCGCGCTGGCCCTTTGGCTGGCGGGGCTGTGGGCCTTCGTCCATTTCGGCTGGAAGGGCGTACGCAAACTGCTGAAGAGGCGGCCTCTGCCATTGACCTGGAATAAGCCGCTGATGGATTTAAGGAGTTTCGGTTACACCATGCTTCATCCGTACCAGGGCTTTTATCGCTTGAAGGAAGCGAGAGTCGCGCCATGGATCACGATCACGCTCCTGGCGGCGATCGTCGCAACCAAGCTGGCGTCCTTGTACGGGACCGGATTTCTGTTCCATCCGGTCAATCTGGCCACGATCAACCTGCGCAACGAGCTCGGACTGTTCGTCCTTCCGTGGGTGACCTGGATTATCGCGAATTATCTGGTATGCAGCGTCAAGGATGGCGAAGGCAGGCTGAGAGAAGTCATCCAGGGCAGCACGTACGCGCTCGCGCCTTACTTGTTCTTCAGCATCCCTATGATCCTGCTGTCCAATATCGTCACGTTGGAAGAGAAGGTGATCCTCGGTTCTCTGCACTCGGTGATGGTGCTGTGGCTCGTCGTCATGTTCTTCGTCATGACGCAGGTCATTCATAATTTCGATTTCGTGGAGACGATCAAGAACTCGGCCATTACCGTGTTCGCGATCGGAACGATCTGGCTGTTCGGATTCCTTATCTTCGGACTGACCTATAACCTATACGACTTTTTCTATCAGTTTTACAAAGAGGTGAGTTTCTATCATTAACGTTATCCGGCGCTTATCCCTTCGCGTAAAGCTGATTGCCGCCTTCGTCGCGGTCGTGTTCCTTCTGCTGTTGATCGTGCTGTCCCGAGGCGGCCAGCCGACCGCCGCGCAGACGTTCGCCGAAGCCGGCATCGATGCGGCGGAGCCCGTTCATGCGCCATTGTATTCCGGCGAACGGTGGAAACCTGCCCCGGACGCGGCAGGATACGCGCTTGTCGCCGCGAACGATAAGTTCCGCTTGTTCGTTCGCCCGGACAATTTGCAAATCGCCGTAGACGAGATCGGTTCCGGCTACCGGTGGACCAGCAATCCGATCGGGGAGCAATTAGCCAAGGAGACCGTCAAGGGACAGCTGCTGTCCAATCTGAAGTCGCCGTTCACGCTCACCTACGTCAAGACGGGCGGAACGGATCAGACCGTCCGCGGGGTACTGAACGGAGAGAGTCCCGGGACCGAGACGGTCATGACCCAATCCGCCGACGGCCTGCAGGTCGTTTATAGCTTCCCGGAGCAGAAGCTCGGCTTCGCGATCCAATACGAACTGACGGAAGGCGGACTGAAGGTCCGCGTGCCGGCGAACGGCATTCGGGAAGAGGGAGACTATTCGTTCTTCTCCCTCGACATTCTGCCTTACTTCGGCGCCGCCGCGGCGAACGAGGACGGGTATCTGTTCGTGCCGGACGGTCCGGGCGGGCTCATTAACTTCAACGTCGCCCATGCGGACATCTCGCGAGGTTATATCCATCAGGTCTATGGGACGGAGGTATCCAATTCGAGCAACTGGATGCGCTCGGGAGAGCGGCGGGAAGATATCGCGTATCCCGTGTTCGGCATGAAGCGAGGGGAGCACGCATACCTCGCGATTCTGACCGAGGGCGATGATTCCGCCAATATCGCCGCGATGGCGCCGGGTGCCAAATCCTCCTTCTTCAACATTTATTCCAGCCAGATCTACCGCGAGGAATATCTGTACCAGATGAGCCGGCTGGCTGCGCCGACCAAGGCGATTCAGAAGCAGCGTCTGGATCGGGACCGCGAGCTGGAATATCGCTTTCTGAGCGGGAAGGATGCCGGCTACGTCGGAATGGCCGACGCCTATCGCGATTATTTGACGGAAGCAGGACAGCTGAAGTCGCCATTGAAACCCGTCGATCATGTTCCGCTGTATCTGAAGATCATGGGCGGCAACTTCGAGAAAGCCTACGGACGGGTGAAATACGTAGCCGCTACGACATTCCCGCAAGCGACGGATATCGTGGAGCGCTTGCGGGGTCAGGGCGTCGCGAACGCCAAAGTCATCTACTACGGCTGGCAGAATCAAGGGGATTACGATATGGAGAAGCGCTTCCCGATAGAATCGGCGCTTGGCGGCGAGTCCGCGGCGAAGAAGTTCGTGGCGAAGATGAAGGAGGAAGGCACGGACGTGCTCTTCCAGGACGACTTCCTGTGGGTCGACGAACATTCGGCCACCTCGGGCAAAAACTATGCCATCCGCTCGATCGCCGGAACCGCCTTCATCGATGAAGGCTGGTATCTCTCAAAGCCGGTGCTGACCGTGTCGAACGCCGTCAAGACGATCGACAAGCTGAAGAGCATCGGCGTGTCCGGAATCCATTACAGCGGAATCGGCGAGATGCTGTTCAACGACTACGAGCCTTCGGGCATCGTAACCCGCCAATATACCAAGGAAGTCTATGATGGCCTGCTGGCTTATACGAGGCAGGCGCTCGGTTCGGCCGGCGTCTACAGGGGCAACGCCTACTCAGTCGGGGATACGGATTATATCGATGCCTTACCCGACGATTCGAGCCATGATTTCATGGTCGACGAGACCGTTCCGTTCTACCCGATCGTGCTGCATGGCTATGTTCCTTATTCCTTTACCGAAGGCAATCTGCGGGACGATATGGAGACCGAATTTCTCCGCGGCATCGAATACGGGGCCGTTCCTTCGTTCTTCGTCACCCATGACGACTCCCGCAAGCTGCTCGAAACGGAATCCAACTTCCTGTACAGCAGCCAGTTCGGGAAATGGGAGAGCCGGATCGTGGACGAATACGGCAAGTTCGACGCGCTCGCCGGCGTATTCGCGCAAGAGATCGTCGATCACGAGAAGCTGTCCGCGAATCGGTATGCAACGACCTACGAGGACGGAACGAAAGTGATCGTCGATTACGGAACCAAATCGTTCGAGGTTACGAAGGGAGGAGGCGCATGAGCAAGTTGAACGCGTACAAGAGGCAGGCGCGCCTCTATCACTCGCAGCGCTACGGGATCGGCATGCTGTTCATGCTGCCGTGGCTGATCGGCTTCGGCGTGTTCGTCGCCATCCCGGTCGGCTGGTCGCTGTTCATGTCCTTCCATAAGGTTTCCGTCGTTCCGGGCGGATTCAAATACGTCTGGCTGGGCTGGCAAAATTATCGCGATGCCTTCGTGAAGGATAATGTATTCCCGATCGAGCTGATTACGTATTTCGAGCAGATGCTGCTGATGGTTCCCATCATCGTTATTTTCGCCTTGCTCATCTCGCTCATGTTGAATCAGCGGTTCCCCGGCAGATTCCTGTATCGCGCGCTGTTCTTCCTGCCCGTTATCTTCGCGACCGGCCAGGTGCTGACCGAGTTGTTCAATCAAGGGGCGGGGGACATCCCGTTCCTCGATCAGTATAACTTGGAGCCGATCGTCCGGGAGTATATCGGAGCCGAATTCGCCAAGACCGTCATGAACGTGCTAGGCATCGTCATTCTCATCCTGTGGTACTCCGGCGTACAGATTCTTATCTTCATCGCGGGTTTTCAAACGATATCGGCTTCGATCTACGAGGCGGTCCGGATCGACGGGGCGTCGCCTTGGGACAGCTTCTGGAAAATCACGCTTCCGGCCTGCGTGCCGTTCATCAGCCTGAACATGCTGTACACGATTATCGATCTGTTCACGTTCCCGCTCAATCCGGTGCTGAAGCACGTCAAGGACAACATGTTCAAGATCGATACCGGTTATGGCTACGCCAGCGCGCTGGCATGGATTTACTTCGCATTCATCTTCGTGCTGATCGCTCTTGTCCTATGGTTGTTCGAACGGAGCATGAAGACTAGGAGGGCTCGAACATGAGCAACGGATTATGGACAGAGAAGGCAAGAGCCCAGTTAAGAGGGCTGCTCTGGAGCCGCGAAACCCAGAAGGTGAAGCATGTGGTGCTGGGCCGCAACCTGTCGGACGGCTTGCTCGCGAAGCTGATTCTCTATTTCTTGCTATCGATCGTCGCTTATCTGTATTTGCAGCCCTTGCTCTACATGATCAGCACGATGTTCAAAAACATGAGCGATTTGCTTGATCCGACCGTCAAATGGATTCCCCGTCAGATCACCTGGGAGAATTTATCCAAGGCATACGAGGGGCTGCGGTATCCTGCGGCGCTGCGCAACACGGCGATGATCGCCGTAAGCTGCTCGGTTGCGCAGGTGATGATCTGCGCGATGACGGGCTACGCGCTGGCCCGTCTGGCCGTGCCGTTCAAAGGTCTCATCACGGCGTTCGTCATTCTGACGTTCCTCATTCCGCCGCAGATCATCATCATTCCGCTTTACGTCATCTTCAGCAAGCTCAGCCTGCTCAATACGATCTTCGTCTTCCTCGTTCCGGCGATCTTCGGACAGGGATTGAAGGGGGCGCTGTTCATTCTGATTTTCAGGCAGTTCTTCAATGCCCAGCCGCAAAGCCTGGAGGAGGCGGCGAAGCTCGACGGCGCTTCAACGTTCCGGCTGTTCTTCGGCATCATGCTGCCGCTCGCGCGTTCCGCCTGCCTGGTCGTGTTCCTGTTCTCGTTCATCTGGTATTGGAACATGTACTACGAACCGTCGATGTTTCTCGCCAAAGGGTTCACGCCGTTGTCGATCCGCCTGGACAATCTCGAGGACGTGCTTAATCCGTCGCTGCTCGGCCATACCGATTCCGTCCGCAATCCGGTCACGGAAAGCACGAAGATGGCCGGAGCGTTTCTGATTATTCTGCCGCCCATTCTGATCTTCATGTTCTTGCAGCGTTGGTTCGTAACCGGCATCGAGCGGACCGGGGTCGTGGAATAAGAAGAGCGAATCGCAATGAAGGGAGTGATGCCCGGACAGAGAAGGGCTGCATGCTTGGGAAGCGCATTGGCTTGGACACGAATTGCGGGAAGGCAAACAAATCAGGGGAGGAAACACCGAATGAAAACCAAACGCATGAGTACGTTGGCGCTGAGCAGCGTCCTGGCATTATCCTTCATGCTGACCGCTTGCGGCAGCGAAAGCAACAACAACAACACTAGCAGTAACACGAACGGCAGCACGAACACGAACAAGGGCAACGGAAATGCAGCGGCTGCGGGCGGCGAGAACAAGAACGCCGATGACGCCGCGAACGCCGCGGCCAACCAGCCGTCAACTGCCGAGAATGATCCCGTTACCTTGAAGTTCATCTCGTGGAAGAACGGAGCCTATAATCAGCTGTACGATATGTTCCATAAGAAGTATCCTTGGATCACGATCGAGGAAGTCCCCGTTAACGGCCAGCCGGTCATGCAGGTCATCGCCGCTCTCGAGGCTGCCGGAACGCCGGCGGACGTAACGGAGATCGATACCGACTTGATCTCGTTCGACCAAGGAGGCTTGGTCGAGGACTTGACGCCTTACATCGATTCGAGCCCGATATTCCAAGAGACGACGCTCCCGCAAGGCTTCTTCGATACGATGACGTATAAGAACAAGAAGCTCGCCGTTCCGATGGTCGACGTGCCGATGTGGGTGCTGGTCAACAAGGACCTGCTGGCCAAGCATGGCGTGGATATGCCGGGCAACGACTGGACCTACGACGATTTCCGCGACATCGCGAAGCAAATTACCGACCCGGACGCCGGAGAATATGGCGTAACGACCCAACCCGAGATTCAAATGCGGCTGCTGAGCACCAAAGCCATTGCCGACGGACACGCGTCCAACCTGCAGTATATGAACGAGGATCTTACGCAAAGCGTCATGTCCACGCCGGGCGTGATGGACGATATCAAATGGCTGCACGAGTTCGTGACGAAGGACGGCTCGATGCAAAGCAACGCGGCCGCCGAGGCTTCCGGCAACGTCACGAAAGACTTCCTCAACGGCAAGACGGGCTTCGCGATCGGCGGCGACTGGGTGCTGCCGGACTTGAAGAAGAAGGCGCAATTCAACTGGGACGTTCTTCCGTTCCCGAAAGGCACGTCCAGCCAGCCGGGCTACTCGATCTACGGGCCGCTCTCGCTGCTTGCCGGTTCGAAGCACAAGAACGAAGCGTTCCTGTGGCTCAGCTTCCAATTTACGAAGGAAGCGCAGAAGTGGAAGATCGATCAAGGCGCGAACGCATCCGTTATCGATCCGGAGTTGACCGCGTACTACGATCAAGCTCCGATCTGGCAGGGCAAGAACATCGAAGCGGTCAAAATCGCGCAGAAGAATGCGAAGATTCAACCGGGCGTTACCGTTCCTGCCTGGGGCGATTACAACTGGAACAATATTTTGAACGACGTGATCTTCGGCGACCGCAACATCAACGACGTCATTCCGGAGACGGAAGCTTGGAACAAGAAGACCAAAGAATTGCAAGCATCGACAGGCGCGGCTCAATAAACACACCATCGGCGGAGACTGTCCGGGACGAATTGTCCCGGCGGTCTCTTTTGTCATTCGCTTGGCATCCCGCGTTTGCAAGCCGCAGAAAAAGGAAAAAAATCCCGATTGTACAAAAATGTCTGGTTTTGTTTTGGATCGTCTCATTGTTCGCCGGCGATGGCGGCGATAAGATAAAGGCGCAGTTGCGAGTGCGGACCTTCACGCAGGCGAATCTTCAGTTCGCCCCTATTCATTATTGAAAGCGCATACGTCTATCGACCCTGTCAGGATGGGCGTTATTTTGTATATTATCAATACGAAAAGGAGGGAAAAGGATGGCCGGAAAATATTTCGGGATCGCGAAGGCGATCCCCATCGTACTGATGCTGCAGTTCGGGCTCTCGGCGTGCAACGGCGACCGGAACATCGGAACCGTCGATATGGCGGCCGAGCCCGATGTGTCGCCTGCGTCAACATCGGCGGAACGGAATCCGCAAGAGCAAGAAGTGACGCTCAGCTTTTATTTTGGCGGGGACAAGAAGTCAGCGACGGACGAGGTCTGGTCCAACGTGAGCGAATACGTTAAATCCAGAGGCTTGAACGTCAATTTCGCGATTCATTACATTCCATGGCCCGACTATTCTGGCAAGCTGCTTGCCATGGCGGCCTCTGGAGATAACTGGGATTTGAACTTCGATTCGGACAATTCGTTCCAGCAAATGGCGGCCAGGGGATCCTACTTAGCGCTTAACGATTTGCTTCCCAAGTACGCGCCGCATCTGTATGCCATGTACCGGGATAAGAACACGCTTGCCTCGGCGACGGTAGACGGAGCGATCGTCGGCATGCCGTGGAATGTCAAGATGAACCAGCGGGTATATGCCGGATGGCGCGAGGATTTGGCCGACGAAGCGGGCATCGTTCGCGCTCCGGGTTCGGTCCGGACAATCGGGGACGTCGATGCCTTGCTGCATGATCTGAAGAAAGCGTATCCGAACGCCAAGCTTAGCCGCACGTCGGCGCTTCCGCTCTATGTGGTGCGGGACGAGTGGGTGGACTTGGGCTTCCACGGGCTCGGCTTCTATATGAACGATCCGAATCTAACGGTCCGGGCAATCGAGCAGCAGCCCTTCTATGAAGAAGCGGCCGTGATGAGCAAGCGATGGTACGACGATCAAATCTTGAACCGGGATGTCCTGCTGGACACGGAGAGCGCGGCCGATCAATGGCGAAACGGCAAAATGCTGTTCACGATCACGTCCCATGAATGGGCGTACGCCGCCGATCCCGGATTCGTCGATGCTTCGTACAAGCAGCAGATGTCGTTGATTTATCCCGACAAGAAGTTCGTCAACCGCTCGTCCATCGCTAACGTGCTGGCGATCAACCGGAATTCCGATCACGCCGACCGCGTATTGCGGTTTCTCGACATGCTTGAAACGGACCGCAGGCTGTACGATCTCGTGATCTACGGCATCGAGGGCAAAACTTACGTGCTGAACGGCAATACTGCGCTCTATCCGGGGGACATGCGGTTCTCCACGAGCAATTATATGGATTGGGGAGGACAGTGGGCATTCTGGAATTTGGCCTACATGCGGCCCACGGAGACATATCCCGCGGGATTCTGGGCGGAAGAGAGCAATTTCGCCGAGCTTCCGACGAACGTGCCGTCCCCGGTGGACGGCATCTTCCTGTCCGACAGCGCCATCGTGGACGACTTGGCCAAGCGGGATCAAATTTACGAGGATGTCGGCAAACCGATCGAATACGGAACCGTGCCGGATATCGACCCGTCGATCGCCGCGTACATTCAGAAGCAGAAGGCAGGAGGGCTGGATTCGATCATAGCCAACGTCCAGAAACAGGTCGATCAATACATAGCTGCGCGCATTCGCGAATGAGCGGCAGCGTTGTCCATGAATAGCTTAAGGGAAGGTGAATGAATTGATCAGCGTACTAATCGTGGACGATGAATACGAGATTCGGGAAGGGTTGTTGAAACGGATTCCGTGGAGCGAATACGGGATCGAGAAAGTGCTCGTCGCGGATGACGGAGATACGGCGTTAGAGATCGCAGAACGGATGAGGCCCGAACTGATCGTCACCGATATCAAGATGAGCCGAATGTCCGGGCTTGAATTTCTGGGGGAACTGCAGCGGATGGACGATTACGGTTATAAGGCGATCCTCATCAGCGGTTACGACGACTTCGAACTGGTCAAGCATGCGATGCAGCTTGGCGCCATCGACTATATATTGAAGCCGATCAATACGAGCGAGCTGGAAAGCATCGTGCTTAAAGCCGTCGAATTGATCATGCGAGAGAGTCTCGACAAGCACCATCATGCGCAGATGATCCAGGAGGTGCATTTCGCCACGCCCAAGCTGCAGGAGGAATTGCTGCGCGAGATCGTCGAGCATGAGTACGATCCCTATCGCGAGACGAGAGTCTCGCATCGGCTGCAGGCGCTCAAGCTGGAGTGGATGCAGTCGGCTCCGCTCCTGCTGATGGTCGTGGAAGCCGACGATCTGAAGGCGATCGTTAACCAGAAGGGCAGCCCGAGCGAGCGAGAGCTGGTCTTGTTCGGCATCGGCAACGTGGTCAGACAAACGCTGACCGAAGTATGTCTCTCCCCGACCGCGCTGTTCAGCGATTCGCGCCAGAAGTGGGTTGCGGTGTTCGACTGTTCGCGATTCGAATCGGTCGAACACTACTATTCGATCTCGCAAATCTGCCTTCAGCGGATTAACGAATTCGTCAAGGTCAAAGCGAGCATCGGCCTGAGCTCCGCGCCGAAGGAGCTCAGCCATCTTCATCGCCTGTACGGCGAATGCTGCCAGCTATTGGACCGTAAAGCGGTGTACGGCGGCAATCGGGTGTTTACCGAAACGGAATGCGAGACGGATTGCGAGCGGACCGAGCTGTCGATCCGGGAAACGAGCGAAGTGCTCGATCTGGTCAGGTACGGATCGGACGAGGAGATCGCCGCATCCATGAACGGATTCGACGAGATGGTCAAGTCCTGGGAGCTCTGCAGTTTAAAGGACATCCAACAGAGCATTTTCAAATGGCTGATGGGCATTTACCGCGGGGCTTCGGCGGCGGGATGGCCGGATCGGACATGGGAACGCAATCCGATCGCGCTCTGGGAGCAGCTGGAACAGTACGATAATCTCCAATCGTTGAAGGAACAAGCACAGGAATGTCTGATGGCCATGGCTGCCGACCACCGCAAGCTGACGTCGATGTCGAGCCAGATCGTGCAGGAAGCGGAGAAGATCATTCGGACGAGATTTGCGGATAACATCTCCTTGCAGACCGTAACGGAAGAAGTGCATGTCACCTCGGTATGGCTGAGCAAGCTGTTCAAGAAGGAGAAAGGGAAGACGTTCCTTGAGTATCTGACGGAAGTTCGGATCATGCAGGCCAAAGCGATGCTCGGCGACGTCAAGCACAAGATCTATCAAATCTCCTATCAAGTCGGATACAAGGATCCGGTGTATTTCTCGAAAGTGTTCAAAAAGCAATTGGGCTTCACGCCGAAAGAATATCGGAAACAACTGGGGATCGCGGATGAATAAAGCGTCCTTGATGTTGTTCTCGTCCCTGCGCAACAAAATGATTCTGTTGTTCTTGGCGATCACGGTCTTTCCGTTCATCGTATTCTCGTCGTATGCGCACACGAAGTCGGTCGAAGGGATCAAATATGCCAATACGACCTTCTCCTTAAGTTACTTGGAACAGGCGAAAATCAACGTGGAGACGTATCTGGACCAATTGAACGGCCAAATCAATGATCTGATCGGCGACAAGTCGCTCCAGCAGCTGTTGGTGCGCCCGCCGCAGAGCGCGCAAGAAGAAGGGGCTTTCGCGGTGAACATGCTCAGCATCGTTTATCAGAAAAAAGTCCAATTCGATGCGATGCAGCTGCACGTCTATCCGCTCGATCCGTCCCTCTACCCCACCTATATGCGAACATTGGGAGAGTCGACGAAAATCGGCGGGGAAGCGTGGTTCCGGGAAGCGAAGGACAGCGTCGTGCCATCGTGGCATCTGACGGAGAATCAGGGGAAGAACGCCAGTCCCCTCCTTTCGTACGTCAAGACGTTTACGGGGCTGCACGATCGCGCGCCACGGGGCATCGTGGTCATCGATTTGGCCGAAGACCATCTCAGGCGGTTCTTCACCCCGTCCGACCGGATGCAGGGCCAGCGGTTTCTGATCGTCGACCGGCAAGGCTTGATCTTGTTCGATTCGTCCCAGAATGAATGGACGGGCCAAGCCCTGCCTTCGCGGGAGCTGTTGGATCTGCGCGATAGGGAACCGGAAGGTACGGAGACGTTAGCCGTTCATGGCAAGAATCAGTTGACGACGTTCGTTCGCATGGACAGCAAGCCGTGGACGATCGTCAGTTTGACCCCGATGAGCGCGCTCACGCATCCGGTCTCGGAGATGAACCGGGTGATGTTCTTGTTTCTGGTCGTCTACGTGATTTGCTCCATCGGACTCGTCATCCATATCACGCTGCATTTTACGCAGCCTGTCTTCCGGCTTGTCCGCCTGATGCGGAAGCTGGAGGACGGAGACTTCGATCTGACGATTCCGCACCAAACCCGCAAAGACGAGATCGGCTTGCTGTATAGCGGATTCGGCAGAATCGTGCGGACCATCGAAAGCTTGATCGCGCAGTCCACGCAAGCGGAACGCAACAAGAAGGAACTGGAGTTTCAAGTGCTCAGCCATCAGATCAATCCGCATTTTCTGTACAATACGCTGGAGTCGATCCGGTGGAAGGCGGAGAATCACGGACGTTCCGACATCGGGGAGATGGTATCCACGCTCGGGAATTTACTGCGCCTAAGCTTGAACCAAGGCAAGGACATCACGACGGTCGGACGCGAAGTCGAACAGGTGAAGGCTTACGTGCAGATCGAACAAGCCCGGATCGGGAGACCGCTGCGGGTGATGTATTTCTTCGATGACGAGGTGCTCGGGATGCCGTTCATGCGGCTGCTTCTGCAACCGCTCGTGGAGAATGCGATTCAGCACAGCATTCGCGGCAACTTCGATAAGGGCAAAGTGATTCTATCCGGCTACGTGGAGGAGCAGGATATCGTCATCGAAGTCACGGATAACGGCAAAGGAATTCCGGCAGCGGTCTTGCAGCAGCTGGATGCGGAGCCGGCCGATAAGAAGACGGCGGGGCGCAATGGCGTCGGCTTGCGCAATGTGAACGAGCGGCTGAAAATTTACTTCGGCAACGACTACAAGCTGCGAATCGACACCGGCGAAGGCAAAGGGACGAAGATTACGATTCGACACCCCGTCCGGGATAGCCCGGAGGATAGCTCGGAGGATGTCCCGGAGACTGTCTCGAAAACTGTCTCGAAAACTGTCTCGAAAACTGTCTCGAAGGCAGCGAAAGCACAATAATACGCGGCGTCAAACAGATGAGGGTTCGGAAGGTTGGATAGAACGGATCTTCAACGACTTCCATCCAGCCGAGCTTTCGAATGCTTCGCGGAATGAAGGCAATATACGCCTGTAAAGGATAAGACTGCCTCATAGGAAATGATTTCCGCTACTCGTATAATAAGTTCAGTCCACCATATATACACGGCATTGTTCTAGGAAAGAAGAATGTGGAGAGCTTTTTTTCTTTTTGAAAACGCTAACATTTTGTCGAATGTGGTCGGATAGTTCTTTGCCAGGCTGGACCAATGGAACCGCAGAGGAGGTGCGACAGCGAGTGTGAACGGACCGATCGTTACCGTATTTCGTTGCGATCCGATGCAATTGTCCTTTCTCTAAGTCATTACGATACGGGAGGAAAGTATGTTGATAAAAAGACGTCGATTATTAGCATCATTACTTGTGTCAGCAATGTTGCTTGCGTTGTTTACTCCGAGCAGGTTCATCCGAGCGGAAAGCGCGGATATCCCGGACGTATTTTCATTGACCGTAAACGCGGGCGCGGACGGCAATACGGCGACCTACGCCGATACGCCGGACGGACAGAAAGCGTGGAGCTTGAACACCGGAACCTCCAAGAACGGAGGACCCTGGGATAACCTCTTTACGCCGAGCGTGGCGACTTCCGGCAACTTATCAGATTATAGAAACGGCTACTTCGCTTTCGAGATGTACGTGCCCAATGCGAGCTTCAAACTCATGCAAGGGAATAACTGGCTCGTCGTCGTAAGCGACAGTAATCCCGCCGGCGACAAGTTCAACACCGATTCCCGTCTCCAGCTGGATGTAAGCGGGGTCGCGAATGCCGCCGTGGGCACATGGGCAACGGTCTATGCGAAATTATCGTCGTCCAGCGCCGTGGCCGGGAACTTCAATGACGCCTGGCTGGACCAAGTAACCAGACTGGCGATGCATCTGCAATGGGATACGAGCGTCCCTAAGACCGACGTGCTCATCAAGAACCCGCGTTTTCAAAAAAGCGCGTTAGGCACGAACTTGTCTTCGTCGACGGTTCCCGCGCTTGACGTAAGCACAAGGACTGTAACGGCGAATGCGCCGGCTAACGGGCAAGCCGTGGAATTCGCAATAAGCGAAGGCGGGACCGCTCCCGAATCCGGTTGGGTGGACGGCGTTCAAGGTCAAGACGGTAACGGATATTCGTATTCATATGCCGAATTGCCCGCAGCAGACACCTACTATGTATTCGCGCGCGCGAAAGCGGACGGTACCTATAACTTCAGCGGTGCGTCTGCAAGAACTACCGTTACGTCCATTGACGAGCAAACATTGGTGGACGGGGCTGCGGCATCTCTGACATGGGATACCATTAAAGGGAATAACGCTTCGGAAAACGACGTGAAATCGCAGCTTAGTCTTCCGGCCTCGATCGGCACGACTAACGTAGCCTGGTCTTCGGACAACGCGGCAATTAGCAACAGCGGCAGCGTAAATACGTTATCTAATAGCGGCGTAGACAAAACCGTCGTACTCACGGCGACAATCACGAAGGGAGCTGCAAGCGCTGCGAAAACCTTTACGTTGACGGTAAAAGCCGTGAACGCGGAGGTCAACGCAAAGGCTGCGACGTATTTCCCTAATGCGAACGAGGGGACGAACGCTACGGCGCCGGACGGAAATACGGCATTCAAGCTGGGCGCCGGACGGATCGGCGCAGGCGCTGAACGGATGTGGGATGGCCGCTTCATCAATAGCAGCGGCGACCAGAATTTACTGGCATACGCGAATCAGTTTTTTGTATTCGATATGTATGTCACGAGTGCCGATCTCTTGAACTTAAACGGCAATAACTGGATTGCGATGGCCGCTGGCGGCAACAATGTGGACACCAATTCGCGTCTTAATCTGAATGTGAATGAAATCAAGAATGGCTCCGTTAACGGATGGACGACTGTATACGCGCAGTTATCGGCAGCCAATTCTCCGAATGGCTTCAATCCCGTAAACTTGGACACGGTACAGGCAGCGAGATTGCAAATGCAATGGCCGGCCGTTCCCCAAGGCGACATCTATATTAAGAACCCGCGCTTCCAGAGCACCGCGGAATCGCCAAGGCCGATTCCCGCAGCGGTCGAGACGACCGACGACATAACGGTATCGTCAGCAGCGCCGGCGAACGGCCAAGCCGTGCAGTTCGCGATCAACGCCACCGGCAGCACGCCTGCAGACGGCGACTGGAAGACGGGTACGCTCGATGCGGGCGTTTATGCCGCGACGTTTGCGAAACCTGCGGGCAGCACCTATTATGCGTTCGCGCGCACGGCTCAAGATACGCAATATCCGTTCGCAGGAACGCATACGAGAGTCAAATTGGAGCATCTCACCGACTCCCAAGCCATTGCGGACGCTGCAGCCCGCCTGACATGGGATACGATCAAGAATGCGAATACGAACCAATCCGAAGTCAGAACGGCGTTGACGCTTCCGGCAACGGGCGCGAACGGTACGGCTATCGCATGGTCGGCTGCACCGGCAGGCATCATTGATCCCGCAACGGGCAGCGTCACTCGCGATCCCGACGAGGACAAAGCCGTAACGCTTACGGCGACGATAACCAAGGGCAGCGAAACACCGGTTCAAGTCCCTTTCAGCTTGACCGTGGCCAATTCATCGAAAGAGCTTGCCGAAGTGTTCGTCGACTTCAACGATCCCGACACGTTCGCGCTATCCGGCGACAATGCCAAACTGGTAGGCGACGGTCTGGACGTCAGCCTGAGCGGCGACAGCAGTCCGGTGCAGAGCGTGACTCAGAACGGTACCGGCGCCGTGAAGGTCGGCGACTTCATGTACGTCATTGTAAACGACCCTCGACTTAAGCACGTTAACAAGGTCGAATTAGCGGTCGAATACTGGCGGCCTAGCGCAGCCGGCGGTATTGCCTTGCACTATAACACGATCTATCCCGGCACCTTCTCCGGGTACGACGCCTATCGGTCGGCCAGCCTCCCGGCGGCAGGGAGCGGGAACAATTGGGTGACCTCGAAGGTTGTGCTGAACGGAGCTAATTTCGCGATCGGCGCGCAAAATCAAGGCGCGCACTTCCGATTCGCCACAGCCGGAGCCATCATTAAGAGCATCCGAATCACCGAAGTGCCTCCGACGGATGCGGAAGCCGTTCAGCTTGCTGCGGACGCACTGACTTGGGACGCGATCAAGGGCGCGAATACCAGGCAAGATCTGGTTGAAACCGACTTGACGCTCGCGAAGACAGGTTCGACGGGAACCGGCATCGCCTGGACATCTTCCAATGACGCGGTCATCGATCACGACACCGGCGCAGTCGTGCGTCCGGCAGCCAACGCGACCGTGACGCTCACGGCGACCATAAGCAGGGCGGCGGCTGCGCCGGTCGTGAAACCATTTACGATCGTCGTTCGCGGAACGGGTGCCGGTACCGACGAGGATGCCGTAAATAACATGATTACCAAACTGACATGGGATTCGATCAAAGGCGTCAACGTTTCCGCGGACAATGTGTCGACGAACTTAGTTCTTCCGTCGATGGGCGAGAACATGACGGACATTGCATGGAAGACATCCAACGGGGCCCTCATTAACGCTGCTGGCCTGATCCCGACCAACCGTCCGGACGACGGCGGTCCTGTCACGCTTACGGCAACGGTAACTAGAGGCCCGGCTGCCGCTCCCGTAACCCGGACGAAAACCTTTGAGCTGACCGTTCCGGACAGATACGATTACGAAAGCTACACGAGAACGGCGATCGTTCAGGCGAACGACGCGAAGGATTGGGCAATCTCCGACTTTAACGTACTGGCTTACGGCGCGAAATCGGAAGCGACGGCCAAAGCGGAAGGCTTGGATGCATTCGATAACCGAGAAGCTTTCCAAGCGGCGATCAACGCGGCGTACAATGACGGCGGAGGCGTCGTCTATGTTCCGGCGGGAACGTATGCGTTCCGTACCGAAACCACCGGCACCGTAAGCGTTAAGAGCACGACCGGCAATACGAACTACGACTATAAACAAGTTTTGAATTTGCGGGCAGGCGTACAGCTCCGCGGCGAATGGGATAACCCGGATGCGGCCGGTTACGATGGTAAAATCGACGGAACCATTCTCGCCGTGTATGCCGGCAAGGGCAGCGCCAATTACGACACGTACGTGGACTCCGACGAGAGAGAGAATCAGACGGGCGGCAAGAAAGTCGCCAACGTGTCCGATCGGTTCATCGACATGGAGCAGGGCACGGGCGTATCCAACCTTTCCGTCTGGTATCCCGAGCAGGATCTTACTGCCGAGACCGAAGTGGAAGTGAGGAACGAAGACGGCCAGAAGACAGGGGAAACGGAAACCATCAAGGGCATTCCGTATCCATGGACGTTCTTCCAGCGAACAGGAAACAGCGCAACGCTCGATAACGTTACGCTGGTGAATGCTTGGGCGGGCTTCATTTCCCTGCCGAGCGAAATGCATTACGTGCTGAACAGCAAGATGACGGCGCTCTACAAGGGCATCGTGGTGCACACCTGCACGGATATCGGACGGATCGAGAACGTGGACATGGACCCGAAATACTGGGCGAATTCCGGACTTGACGGCGCCCCTTCCCTTGCGGATACGAGAGCATACACGAGAGCGAACGCGATCGGATTCATGATGCACCGTTCAGACTGGGAATACGTATCCGGGCTCAACGTTACCGGGTATAAGACGGGGATGTGGGTCGGAAGGGAACCGGGCGGCGACGAATCTCCGAATGCCCAGTTCTACGGATTGAATATCAAAGACAGTCAAACCGGGCTCTATATCGATAACGCCAACGGTTTTGGCTTGCTGATCTCGAATTCGGAATTCGGAGGCGACACGGCCGTTTATTTCAACGAGCGGTTCGAAACTTCCGTTCAATTCAACGGCGTTGACTTCAAAGGCCCGATCGTAAGCAACGCCAGAGGCGGAGTCATCTCCTTCGAGGACAGCACGTTCGACCAATATGGCAATTACGCGCTGAACTTCCTGAACCGAGGCACTGCCTTGGTCAGCCAGAGCAACTTCAAACAAGCTGACAAACATGCGGCTCTCGGAGCTAATTTCGGAACGTTCAAATCGGTAAACTCCGGTTATAACCTTGACATCAAGAGCGCCAACCTTGCCGATCACATCAAGAACCTTAAGCTTGACGTTAAGGCTGACAGTACCAAAACCGCGGTGCAAATCGTAAACGATGCGGGTTATCTGTTCGAACCGATTCCGAAGAACGTCAAAACGGATATTGAGGTACAACCGAGGCCGGCATCAAACGCAGTGCTTAGAGTCGACCTCCCGCGCTCGTTAACGGCCGACGCGCCGACCGTGGACATCTCCGCTGAATTGCAGGACGCGCTTAACGAGGTGAAAGCCAAGCATGACGGCGGCACTGTATATTTGCCTGGGGGAAGATATCGGCTGGATCATCCGGTCATCGTTCCCGAAGGCGTTGAACTGCGAGGAACATGGGATGTTCAGCACCATACGGCAGGCGGCGGCACGGCGATATTCACAACCTACGCCGGCGGCGATCAGGGAGAGAACGGCCCCTCGCTGATTCAGCTTAAGGCACATGCAGGTCTTAGAGGAATTAACATTACGCAGGCGAATCTAACCAGCGTTAGCCTGGATAACCCTGATCAAACGCTAAAAACGCCGTTCTTGGTGCAGGGACAGGGAGCAGGCGTATATGCAATCAACTTAACGATTCCGATCGGGGATAAAGGCATCGATCTCGCTTCTTATAAAACCGACGGGCATTACGTGGATTATTTAGGCGGTACGCTCTTGAGAGCCGGCATCTGGGTCGGCGGAGGCTCGGAAGGCGGATTCATCCGAAACATGCAGCTTAATCCGCATTATTCCTTGAGACTTCCAGGAGGTCAAGGCTATACGGCGCCTTCCGGCGACGTGTACGGATTCGTGCAAAGATACCTCAGCGCGCTCAAGTTCTCCGATGTGGAAGACGAGACGATCTTCAACAACTTCGTGTACGGTTCGGTATACGGCATACACTTCCTGAAGAGAGACTTGGGGAACGGCCAATTCGCCTATCCTGGCAAACTGACGATCATCGGCCACGGCTCGGACGGATGCGCGTACTCGTTGTACGTCGAAGACGCGGACGAGAACACCAAAATCATCGCGATCAATTCGGAATTGGTGAATACGAACATCGCGACGGAGCCGGACAGAGCGTATGTCAAAATGGGCGATGCGGCGAATACCGCCAAAATCGACCCTAAAGCGGAGCTGGTCCTTTACAACAGCGCGTTCTGGGGAAGCCCGAGCCTTGCGGGAGCACTGGTCAATAACGGGATCGTACGCTTCCAGCAAGCCAACTTCACGCAGCTTCCCGGCAACAATCCGGGTATCGACGTATTCGGCGGTCAAGCGCATGTATATTCCTCTTACTTCCAGCCGACCAAGAACGGCCAGAACAATAATGTGTATGCCAAGCTTCGAGAAGGCGGCACGTCGATCGAGCTTAGCAACAATTATTACGCATCCGGTTTGAGGAACAGCACCCCGGCCAGCAACCCGTACGGCATTTACGGATCGGATTTGTTGGCGGAACCGTTCGTATTCGGACTTAAACAGGATGGTACCGGACAGCAATTCAGCTTTAAGTATAATGTCGGAGGAAAAACTTCCTCGCCTGGGTATCTGACGCTTGTTGCTCCTACGGCTTACGCGGAGGGGTTCACTCCGATCAAGTTTAACTCGCTTGCGGCCGGTGAAGCGGTAACCGTGGATATACCGGATTATGTCGCAGGCTTGCTCGCCTTCGAGCTTCGTCTTGACGATGGCCATGTCTACACCTATACTGCTAATTTGGATGAAGCGTATGCGGAGAAAGCAAGCTCGGCGGGTGCGGATAATCCGGCCAAGAGCGCTGTAACTCCGACGTTCGAGATGGATTCCAAAACCAATGTGACGATGGGATCTTGGGACGGCCCGCAAGACCTCAGCGCAGCATCGCGTTTCGCTTGGGACGACAGCAACTTATATGCGTACATTGTTGTCACCGACGACGTGCACTTCAACAGCCAAACCGGCGGCAACATATGGAAAGAAGATAATTTGCAGCTGGGCATTGATTTAAACAATCCTGCATCCGACAGTTCGACTCGCAACGAGCTTGGATTCGCTCTCAACAATGACGGCGACGAGATCACCTATGCGTGGAGTCGTCCATCGGGAGCCAATGCGCCGACGGCTCCGATAACGGATATCGCGGCCCATATTACGCGGGACGAAGCGTCCAAAACGACGATTTACGATTTGAAAATCCCGTTTAACACGCTGCTCAAAGATCCTGCTTCGAAGCTCGCGAACGGAAGAATCGGCGTAGCGGTCATGCTTAACGAATCGGACGGCTCGAATGAATCCGACGGCGGCAGAGGCACGTTCGAAGTCGAGAGCGGGCAATTAAAGAACTCAACGTTATTTACGGATTTGTATCTGTTCGGCGCTGGCGGATACAATGAATTGCTTGAAGCCTCGGCAAGAACTTCCGTTGCGAAAGCGGTCGCGTCTAAGTCCGCGGCGGATATCGCTATGGCCCGCAACTTTGTCACTATTATGGCAGACGGCGAGGCGAAGACGGAGCTGTTGAGCAGTATCGATGATATCTCCGTCGCGTCGTATACCGTCACGTTCAAGGACTGGGATGGAACGATCCTGAAGTCGGAAACGGTGAAGCGCGGGGAGCATGCAACCGCGCCGACGCAGCCGACGCGGAAAGGATACAAATTCGCGGGATGGAGCGAAGACTTCACGAATGTAACGTCGGATATGACCGTTACGGCGAAGTATACTGCCGTGCCCGTAACGCCGAGCAATCCAGGGAACGTTTCGTTGCCGCCAACTACGACAACAGATGTAGATAGCGATGGAAACGTCACGGTGAGCTCGACGCCTACGTTGAAAGGTTCTTCCAATCTTGCGCAAACCGCCTTGTCCCAGACCGAGCTTGACGATGCTTTTGCATTGGCGGCTGGCAAGTCTGCGCGGATCAAAGTAAGCGTAGCCGGTATTGAACATGCGCAAGGCTATGCATTAGGTATTCCTGCCTCTTGGTTCAAAGGGGACGCAAGCAGATCGATCGTGATCGAAACGCCGTTAGGCTCGGTTGTCGTGTCGAGCGCGATGCTGAACGAGGCTCAATTGCAGGGCGCCGGACAGACGATAACCATCGTCGTGCGCCAAGCGGATAAGAGCGGATGGAGTCAACGGCTTATCGACGAGATCGGCAATCATCCGGCATTGGATCTGTCGGTCATGATGGACGACAAGGTAATCGCTTGGAACAACAGCGAAGCGCCGGTTACGATCAGCGTGCCGTATACGCCGACAGACTCGGAGAAGCAGCATGCCGAACAGCTTGTAGTCTGGTACGTCGACGGTAATGGCAGCGCAACGCCGGTTGCTAACGGCAGATATGACAGCGCAACGGGGCAGCTCGTGTTCCAAGCCTCGCACTTTAGCCAGTATGCGGTCGTATACGCAGCGCCAAAGTTCAGCGACTTGAACTATGTAGCGTGGGCAGCCAAGGAAATCGAAGCGTTGGCAGCCAGAGGCATCGTGGAGGGGACGTCGGCAACGGCCTTCAATCCGAAGACTGCCATCAGCAGAGGAGAATTCCTCGCCCAGTTGATCAGGCTTCTTGAGCTGGATGCCGCATTCAAGGACAGCTTCGCCGACGTGCCGACAAGCTCGCCTTATTACCAAGAGCTTGGCATCGCCCGCGCGCTTGGCATCGTTGAAGGCGTCGGCGGGAATAAGTTCTTGCCGGAAACGCAGATCAGCAGAGAAGATATGGCCGTCATTCTGAAGCGTGCACTTGATCGTATCCCTGGCAAGCTGCCGCTCGTGCAGGCCAAGGCAATCGACGCATTCAAGGACGGTGCGAAGATAGCCGCTTATGCAAGAGATGGCGTGGCCTATATGCTTAGCGTCGGTTTGCTTCAAGGAAACGGGGACGACACCTTGAATCCGAAGGGCAGCCTGACTCGCGCGGAAGCAGCGACGATCTTGTATCGCATTTATACGCAATTACCTTAAGGAACACGAAAAGGAACACCTTAAGGAAGACATTAAGGAAGACATTAAGGAAGACATTAAGGAAGACATTAAGGAAGACATTAAGGAACACTTGAAGAACACGAAGAAATGCAAGAAGAAGCCAGGGGGCTGCCCCTGGCTTCTTCTTGCATATGGAATGAATTGGAGCTGCTACTTGCGGATTGATCCTGCCCGTCGTCGTACTGATCGGCTGGCAAATCGCCGGGAATCTGGATCTGATCTCGAAGAACCTGCTGCCGACGCCGTGTGCCATCGGATCAACGTTCGTGGATTTGGCGAAGTCCGGCGATCTGTTGTAGCATCTATCAGCCTCCATACGGCCACCGATTCGTTCGTGCGATTATTGGAGAAGAGGCTTCTCCGATGGCGGGATAGTTTCAAAGGTTGAATGCCGCAGATCCAAGTTTGCGATATTGTCATACAGTCCGGAATTTATAATTGACCTATAAGACTGCCGATCAATCGGCGGCCTTTCCTTGCGAATGGGGAGGATAGTCCGCTGCATCCGACGAATTACGTTCAAGTAGTCTTCAATTCGCGCCTTGGAGGTGGAGCCATCGGACGATTATGAAACTGGATCCTTGGGTGAAGAGCGAAAGCACGAATATTTAAGGAGGTTAACAGTTGAAATGAAGATGAAAAAGGTTAAATTGAAAGCGTTATCAACGATTGTCGCGATTCTGACGATGTTGTTCGGCTCCGCGACAGGCGTTTTCGCCGACGACAATGTAATGGCCGACAGTCCGGCGGCTACTGCCGGAACAGCCAGCGGCGGGACAGTACTGGCCGGTCCGACCGACTTTAACGTAAACGCATGGGATACGCATTCATATGGCGATGCCAGCTGGGCGGACTACAAGGTAGAGTTTGATATCGCTGATTTCGCAGATACTTCCGGCGACTGGCATGATTTCAAACTGCAGTTCAGAAACAATGATGATAATTATTATTGGGCTTACATCGCGAACTGGGGGATGAATCTGTATGGCAACGGTTCCGTAAAATACAACAACGGCAGCCCCATTACCGCTGTCAGTCCTCAACCGGTCTATGCGGATACGCCCATCCACTATGAGTTCGACGTGATCGGCAGCACGATCACCGGTCATGCGAACGGTACGCAGATATTCTCCTACACGGACGACAGCGCAGGAGCATTGTTATCCGGCGGCGTTAGCTGGACGGCAGAGAATATCGCGCTTACCCTTCGCAATTTCACCATCACCAGCTTGGATTCCGAAGGCGCCGTAACCGTCGGTCCGACCGATTATTCGGTGGCGAACGGACAGTCGGCTTCCTATGGCGATTCCACCTGGATGGACTACAAAGTAGCATTCGATATTTCGGATTTCGACTTGATTCCGGCGGGCTGGAACGATTTCAAATTGCAATTCAGGAATAGCAGCCCGGATGCTAATCGCAATCCGAAAGATTATTACTGGGCTTATATCGCCAACTGGGGAATGAACCTTTATGGCAACGGTGCTGTTCGATATAATGACGGCGGCGCCTTAACCGGCATTAATCCGCAGCCGGCGTATACGGATACCCCGATTCACTATGAATTTGATGTGATCGGCAGCACCATCACCGGATATGCAGACGGTACTCGGATCTTCTCTTACACCGATACCAACAATACAAAGCTGCTCTCCGGAGGCGTGAGCTGGAAAGCGGAAAATCTCAACGTCAAGCTAGAGAATTTCACGATCACGCTCTTGAAGACAGGCGATGGCGGTACAGGCGGCAGCGGCGGCAAGAAGCCGATCACCGATCAAGTTACCGTCGGAGCGATCAAAGTTCCGCAAGCCGGCGTCTTCCCGACCAGCCGCTATCACTACCTCTACAACAACGGCGTCTCGGATGCATGGGCGTATAGAGACGGCGGCAAAGGCGTAGCTGCGGAAACCATCACTTGGGATCCGCTTATTACTAGTACGTTCAATACGAATACGGTTTATACAGCCACCGTTACCTTGCAGCCCATCCAGCCCAATACGACATTCGCTGGCTTCGATACGGCTAATCTCTTAGGCCTGCCTACAGTTGGCGTGACAAACACCGACATCGGCGAAGATGGCGACAATTTAGTGGTCAAGATCACCTATGCGTCTACGGGCAGCATGGCAGCGACATTTAACGAGAATCAAGGTTTATTGTTCGACGACGAATTCGACGGTACTTCGCTGGATACGGCCAAGTGGGTGCCAAGCGTCGAAGAAGTGCGCGCAGGAGGAAGCGCTTGGGATAACAGCCTGATTAAAGTCGAAGACGGCCATCTGGCATTGGGCATGAAGCGCGATCCGCAGCAGGGGACCGAATATGGCTTAGCTGCCGATCCCAACTTTCTCTCGGCCGGCGCGGTACAGACCGCTCTGGATGATCGCAGCGTCGTCAATTTCGAGAATGCCTACGGTTACTACGAATCCAGCGTTAAATTCCCGCAGGTTGCCAATACTTGGGGCGCGTTCTGGCTGTATGAACCGTCGGTACTGATCGAACAAAACGATGGCTTGGACGGCACGGAAATCGATATTCTTGAAACGATCGGCAATGCGGACGGCGTCTCCGACAGCTCGTTGCACTGGAACGGTTATGGCGGCGCCCACGCGGCAGCCGGCACGAACTTCTCGTATAAGGACTACGTTTCCAATATTTATGACGGCAACTTCCATAAACTCGGTTTGCAATGGACGCCTTCCGGCTATACCTTCTACATTGACGGCAAAGCCATGTGGAAAGTAGACGGCGGCTTGCTCGACCAAGGATACGGCACGGGCAGCTTCAGCGGCATCAATCAGAACCCGCTGCATCTCATGCTCTCGATCGAGAAAGCCGGCGGCGCGCTGCCAGCCGATTTCACTTATGACGAAATGCAAGTCGATTATGTCAGGGTATACGATCGTCCTAAGTACACGGTGGACCTGAGCCTCGCGCCGGTGTACGATGCAGCCGGCAGCCAATGGCAAATTCAAGCCACGTTGACGAATACGGCCTCTTCCGGAGAGGCCCAAACGGGCACCGTCACTTTGGCAGGAACGACAAAACAGTATACCGTTGCCCCAGGAAATCAACAAGTATTGACCTTTGCGGTAGATGCGGCTGCTGTCGCGGGAATCGGCTCCACCTTCACGGCCGATTTCACGACCGGCGATGGCGGATCCGGATCAGCCAGCGTCAAATTAGGCGCGCTTACCGCCGTTCAGGCGACAACGCCGGTAACGATCGACGGCAATTTGGAGGATGATCCTGTTTGGGGAGCCGCTCAACCGATCTCCTTCAATGATGGCACTTCCAGCGGCATGAGGCCTTCCGTTGCCGTTTCAGGCCAACTGGCCTGGGACAAGGACAATCTGTATCTTGCCGTAACGGCCAAGACGCCTGACTTGAATCAGAATCAAACGGGCGGCAACATCTGGCAAGGCGATGGCGTTCAGCTTGCGGTCAGAGGTTCGGCAGGCTATCGCGAGATGGGCTTCGCGCTCAATCCTGCCCAAGGCGTCCAGCAATGGAATTGGGGTGCCGACGGCACGTTGACGGGCAATAGCGCCATTCCTGCGGATATGGCGACGACGCAGATCGTAAGGGACGATAGCGCAGGAACCACCACCTACGAGATCGCCATCAAGTGGGCTTATCTCGGACTAGACAGCAGTACGATCGATGCAAGCAGCCTGTACGACATCGCGCTGGTACTCAACGATTCGGACGGCAGCAACAGAGGCTATCTCGCAGTCTACGACGGTATCGCCACAGGCTCGAAGGGCGTGGGCATGGGCAAGCTGGTCTTGGCAGCAGCCCCGCCAATCACGCCGCCGGACGTGGTGGACATTAGCGGCGTTCCCGTGCACTTCACCGCGAACAAAGGCGCAGTCTCCGTGGATTTGCGTGACCAGTCGCTTGTACAGTCCATCTTGAACGGCTCGGGGAGTGACATTGTCATGGATTTCACCGGTACCGGAGCCTCATCCGTCGAAGTGACGATCGACGTCAGTCTGTTCAAGAAATTGAATAAGACCGTTGTCATCATGACCAAAGACGCTTCCTACGCGGTCACCACCCAGAAGCTGTGGAACAACGCTGGCAAGCCGAGAATCATTACCGTCAAGAACGGAAAACTCGATTTCAAGAATGGCTGACGGCCATGGGCCATCGTGCACGGAAGGAGCGGTCATAAATTCGCCTGCCGGAACATATCTATGAAACCATCGCTAGTTTCGTAGTCTTAGGAGGCGGTCGAAGTGACCTATGAGCCCTTATTTACCGTGGAAGAAGTCGCGATTATGTTAAATAAAGAGAAACGCATCATTTACCAGTGGCTGGCAGCGGGCACTTTGCAAGGGAAGCGCAAGAACAAGGGAAGAAGAAGCAGGTGGGAGATCCCGGCTTCGACCGTAAAACCTCTCATCCCCGGCAGGTTAAGCGAACACGAGAAGGCTGTTTTGGACATCACCGCTAAATTGCTTGCGTGCAGAGAAGAGGCGGCCAGCGAATCCAGCCTGGTTCTTCTGGACGACTTATTGCTCCACTTCCTCAGTCTCCAAGACGAACATTACGAAATCGAGGCAGCACGAGAGGAAGAGCGAAAGCATCGGTGCCGAAACGCCGGGATCGCGGCAAACGATTGCGTCGGGTGGGATAAGCTAGCCCTGCATCAATTAATTAGCAAGAATCAGCATGGCGCCGTAAGCGATGCCGAGTTAAGCGACATCTTAATCTCGAACGAGTGGGTAGCCGCCTACGAATACCTGACGAACGAAATCGTTTTGGTGAGAGAAGCGGAATAGTCAGCTTGTGCCTGTAAATACCCTTGGACTGACAATTGCAGCCGAGCCAGCCATTATTCTCTGAAAGCCGCTTAAATTGCGGCTTTTTTTTATTGCGAACAGCCACGTCGAAGCCCTAACTCTAAAGGAGAAGACATCTCGGCGGACAAGCCATAGCAGGTACTTGAGCGGCTTAAAGATAAAGTAAAACAAACGAAGAAGGGAATATGTTACTATCTTCTATATAGTAGGCGAAGGAGGGAACCTAGGATGTCGGATAATGATGAACTGTCGGAGAGAAGAAGGAATAAGTTGAAGCTGATGCAATTCGATAAGGATGATCATTCCTTAGTCGAATCTGACAAGCCTAAGGAGACTTTCGAAGATGTCGGCGGGCTGGAAGACGTGAAGAAGAAGATTCGAATGAATTTCATCATGCCGCTCAAGCAGCCGGAAATCTTCAAGGCTTACGGCAAAGAAGCCGGCGGAAGCCTTCTCTTGTTCGGACCTCCCGGATGCGGCAAAACGTTCCTGGCCCGTGCGGTAGCCGGCGAAATCGATGCGAATTTCATTCATATCGAGCTGCAGGCGATTCTGTCGATGTACGTCGGGCAAAGCGAGCATAACCTGCATGACGTGTTCCGGAAAGCGCGGGAAAATAAGCCATGCGTCATCTTTATCGATGAACTGGACGCGATGGGCGGAAGCCGCCACCAGATGAGACAGCATCATGAGCGGATGCTCGTTAACCAGCTCCTGACCGAGCTCGACGGGCTGCAGTCCGGCAATGACCAGGTGTTCGTGATCGGCGCGACCAACACGCCGTGGTATCTGGATTCCGCCTTGCGCCGTCCCGGCCGGTTCAACCATCTCGTATTCGTGCCGCCTCCGGAGGAGGAAGAACGTTCGACCATCTTGCGGCTGAAGCTTGCGGGCAAACCCGCAGGCAATCTCAACCTTGGCAAGCTGGCCGCAGAGACGAAGCTGTTCTCTGGTGCCGACCTGGAGCAGGTCGTTAACGATGCCGTTACATCGGCGATGGAGAGGACCTTCGAGACTGGCGAAATTCAGCCGATTACGCAGGATGATCTGCGAAAATCATTGAAGGAACGCAAGGCGACAACGGTCGAATGGTTTGCGACAGCCAGGAATTATGCGACCTTCAGCGATGTGAACGGCGATTACAAGATTGTGTTGGATTATGCGAAGCGGCATGGGATTAAATAGTCGATTCGGCAGGAGGATTGTTTTGTGGAAGGGATATTGACGCCATCCTCTAGTACAAGCTACAGCGCGGTCTATCAGCTGATCTCATGGAAGAAATATAAGGAAGCGTTGGCCAAAACGGAAGAGCTGCTGCGGGAAGATCCCCATAATCCGCATCCATACGCCTTATATGCGCAGATATGCGTGTTAACCGAAGAATACGAGAAAGCCCAGCATTGGGTAGAAGAAGCGTTAAGGCGGGACCCCGAGCATCAATTAGGCTGGTATGTCCGCGTGTCGATCTTTTACGAGACCGGCAATGTGGCCGCCTTTGACGAGGCGATCCGGGAAGCGCTTCGAATTGATCCTTACGAGGCCCATTACTATTACTTGCAAGCGAATCAATGGCTCAAGAAGGGCAAATTCGCGGAAGCGAAGGAACAAATCGAAGCGGCGCTCGAGCTGGAGCCCGAGAAAGCCCAATATTTATCCATCCTAAGCTATACGGAAGCGCTGCTTGGAAATGACGGCGTGTCCAGGGAATTGGAACGCGAAGCGCTCCGATACGGCGCGGAAGAAGCGGTTGTCTTGATGTACCTGGCTTGGGCTGCGGCAAGACGCGGCGATTATAAGCTGCACGAGACGTATATGCGCGGCGCGGTGCGACTCAAACCCGACGAAAAGCAGTACCAGGACGAATACCTGGAGTCGCTCCGCAATCAATATCTTCTCTATCGGATCTGTTTATGGCCGAATAAATTATTGCGCAAAATGAAGCCTTGGCAAATTTTCGTGCTGTGGGCGGTCTGCTGGTTGTTGTTCAAGCCGCTGGTAATTGTCTTTATTCTTCTTCATCTGATTGCCCATTGGTCGACCCGGGCTATCGTCCATGTGAAGATCTTCGGCTGGCGCAGACGGCGGACGTAACTGCAACCGGAAACATTCTAGCTAGAGGTCGGCCGGAACGTGCCGGTGACTTCCTACGAAAACCGGAGGGATAAGGAATGAAAGTTGGATTTGTCGGATTGGGCAATATGGGATTTCCAATGGCGCTTAACTTAATGAAGGCGGGCTTCGAAGTGTACGGCAAGAACCGCAGTCAGGGCAAAGAGCAGGAGTTCGAAGCCAAGGGAGGCCGTACGGGATTGTCGCTGGCCGAGTTGGCTCTTCAGATGGACGTCATCCTGACCTGCCTCCCGCTGCCGTCGGACGTCGAAAGCGTTTACTCCGGCGCCGAAGGACTGATCGCGAACGCTCGCAAAGGACTTGTGCTGATCGACTGCAGCACCGTATCGCCGACGCTGAGCCGCGAGCTGCACGCGCAGGCCTCGGAGGCCGGCATCGATTTCCTCGATGCGCCGGTCAGCGGCGGCACGACCGGTGCCGAAGCCGGAACGCTCAGCGTCATGGTCGGCGGCCGCGAGGACGTATTCAACCGCGTGCACAATGTGCTATCGGCGTTCGGCAAGTCGATCAGCTTCGTCGGCGATGCTGGGAGCGGCTCCGCGGTCAAGCTGATTAACCAGCTGATGGTCGGCATTCATACGCTCGCGGTAGGCGAAGCGTACGCGCTGGCGCAGCAGGCGGGACTGGATTCCGACACGTTGTTCGGCATCTTGAACAACAGCTTTGCCCAAAGCAAAATTATGGAACGCCATTATACGCAATTTATCGCGAAGGAGTCCTACCAGCCGGGCTTCGCCCTGAAGCTGCTGGCCAAGGATATGAATCTGGCGGCGGATATGGGAGCCGAATCCCAGGTGAGGTTACATGCCGGGAAGCGGGCACAGGCGCTGATCAATCAGGCGGTGCTCGAAGGTTACGGCGACACGGATATGTCCGGCATGTACAAGTATCAGCTGACGGAGGACCGGAATCGCAGAGAGTCGGGCGAACGCAAGCACTTCGCCGTGTTCCTCCCGATGATCGATATGGAGAAGAGCGTCCAATACCGAGCAGAGCATCTGCAATTCCTGGCCGATAATCGCGCGGCGGGCAGACTTCACGCCAACGGCCGCTTCGTCGACGGCGCCGGCGGCCTGGTCATTTATCGCGGCGCCTCCCTCGAAGAGGTGGAGAGCCTGGTCAAGCAGGATCCGTACGTCAAGTTCGGCGCCCGCGGCTACGAAATTCACGAATGGGAAATCGTGGTGGCGGATAACTAATTCGCTGCAAGAATAATAGATCAGCGGCACTGCCTATGATTTCTCCAAACGCGAGCTGAATAACTGCATCGTCAATAGGGCGGTGCAGTTTATTCTTGCATGCGGCTTGCTAGAATCGGCCTTCCGGCCGCAAGTCTATCGATTTATCGATCGCCTTATTGCCTATAACTTGTTTATAATGAATGGAAGAAATGCAGTTCATCACTTGGCGGAGGATCACAGGCATGAACATGTTACGTTTTTTGGGGAAATACAAGGTTGCAGCGAGCATGGCGGTCGTGATGATGTTGGTTGAACTGGCAGTGGAGCTGATTCAGCCTTATCTCATTTCGGTCATTATCGATGAAGGTATTTCGCAAAAGGATTCGTCGGTCGTGCTGCTGTGGGGCGGCATATTGCTTGGCGGCTCGGTAACCGCATTCATCGCTGGTATTATGAGCTCGTTTTTTGCCTCGCATGCCAGTCAGGGATTTGCGTTCGATGTCCGGGAAGCGCTTTACGCCAAGGTGCAGCGATTCGCTTATCCGGTCTTTAATCGTTTCGCCACTTCATCCCTCATCACCCGGTTAACGAACGATGTGACGCAGCTGCAGGATACGGTATTCATGGGACTGCGGTTTATGCTGCGCATGCCGCTTGTCGTCATCGGGAGCATCATTATGGCGCTTGTCGTCCATGTGCAGCTCGGTTTCCTGCTTGCCCTGACCGTTCCCGCGCTGCTCGTATTCGTCATTTGGATCATGAAGAGAGCTTCCGTTTTATTCAAAAGGGTTCAAATGAAACTGGATACGCTGAACCGCGTCATGCAGGAGAATCTGACCGGCATGCGGCTGATCCGCGTGTTTGTCCGGCGCATGGAAGAAGCGGGCCGGTTTGCGCGGCTGAGCCAGGAATTAATGAAGAGCACGGTCTCTGCTTTGCGTCTGACGGAGATTACGATGCCGTTCATCCTGCTGATCATGAACGCTGGAATTATTGCCGTCCTTTGGTTCGGGCATAAGCAAATATCCACGGGAACCGCGACTGCGGGCGAGGTGGTGGCGGTCGTGAATTATTCGCTCCGAACGGCAGGCGCCTTGTCGGCCTTCTCCATGATCGTGGCGGCTTTCTCCAGAGCCCGCGCGTCCGCCCAGCGGGTCGATGAGGCGCTGGAAACGGACGACGAAGCTCCGGTCAGGTCGGGCCGGAGTCCCGAAGGGCTGTGTGAAGGGAGCATCGCATTCGAGAATGTTTCCTTCCGCTATCCGAACTCGGATGCCCGCGTGCTCGTGGATATTAGTTTCAAAGTCCGTGCGGGCGAAACGGTGGCGATCTTGGGAGCTACCGGCTCGGGTAAATCCTCGCTGATGCAGCTCGTTCTGCGCCTTTACGAGGAAACCGCCGGAGTCGTGCGCATCGACGGACGGAATGCCCGCGAGCTTGATTTGGATTACTTGCACCGCTCCATCGGCTATGTATCCCAGGAGGTGCTGCTATTCTCGGGCACCATACGCGATAATATCGCTTGGGGCTTGGAGGACGCGAGCATGGAGCAGGTGATGGAAGCGGCCAGGCTGGCGCAAATTCACGAGACGATCGAGAAGCTGCCCGAACAGTACGATACCCTTCTCGGACAGCGGGGCATCAATCTCTCCGGGGGGCAGAAACAAAGGCTGTCCATCGCCCGCGCCTTGATCCGCAAGCCGGCTATTCTGCTTCTGGATGACAGCACCAGCGCGCTGGACGTACGAACGGAAGCGGCATTGTTGCAAGCGCTTAAAGGCATGTCGTGCACGACGCTTCTGATTACGCAGAAGATCAGCTCCACGATCGGAGCGGATATGATTCTGCTGCTGGACGAGGGCAGTCTTATTGCGCAGGGAACGCATGAGCAGCTGATGACCGGCGACGACTTGTACCGGCGTATTTACGAATCCCAATTCGGGAAGGAGGGAGCGGCATATGTGGGAAGCATTAAGTGAGCCGTTCCGATATCCCCGGCCGCCCGCGAAGGATGCCGTTCCCGGCGCATCTTCAGCGGGCAAGCGGGCCAAAAGTCAGGCGAAGGACTGGCAGGGAACGCTCAGACGAATATGGCATTATCTGTCTCGCCGGAAAGGCAGGCTGTCGCTGGTCATGCTGCTCGTTATCGGAAGCTGCGGGCTCACGCTGCTCGGTCCGTATCTGATCGGAATGGCGATTGACGATTATCTGGAGGGACCGGGCGGCAGGCCATGGCTGCTGTTTCTGCTCGGATTGACCAGCGTTTACGTGCTCCAGTCCATCGTCGGCTGGCTGCAAAATATATGGATGATTCAGATCGCCCAGGAAACCGTCCTGCGGATGCGCACCGATCTCTTCGCGCAGCTGCATCGCCTGCCGATCCCGTTCTTCGGGAAAAACCGGCAGGGCGATCTCATGAGCCGCATGACCAACGATATCGACAGCGTGAGCTCTACGCTCAACAGCTCGGCGATCCAGCTGTTATCCAGCGTGCTGATGCTGGCGGGCACGGTCGTCGTCATGCTGCTGCTCAGTCCGCTGCTAACGCTGCTTACCTTCTTGGTGGTCCCGCTGATGGCGTTCGGCATGCGGTGGATCACGCGGCGGACTGGCGCGCTATTCAAAGAGCGTCAGCGGAATTTGGGAGAATTGAACGGGTTCGTGGAAGAAACGTTGTCCGGTCAGCGGATTATCAAAGCGTTCTCCCAGGAAGAAAGGGTTATTGGGGCGTTCCATGAACGCAATGTTGCCATCAAGCATTCGGGATTCTGGGCGCAGACCATATCGGGCTTCATTCCCAAGCTAATGAACGGTCTCAACAATCTAAGCTTTGCGATTATTGCCTGCGTCGGCGGAATATTGGCCATCCGGGGGGCGATAACCGTCGGGGTCATTATTGTCTTCGTCGAGTATGCCCGGCAGTTCACCAGACCGCTTAACGATCTGGCCAACCAGTGGAATACGCTCTTATCCGCCATCGCTGGAGCGGAACGGGTATTCGAAATCGTGGATGAAGAGGAAGAAGACGCGGACGAGCATTCCGCAGTCGCGCTTGACGACGTGGCAGGCGCAATCGTCTTCCATGAGGTATCCTTCGCTTACGAGACCGGACGAAATACGCTTAAGGAGATCAGTTTCGAGGCGAAGCCCGGCGAAACGATAGCGATCATCGGTCCTACCGGGGCCGGCAAGACGTCGCTCATTCAGTTGCTCTCCCGTTTCTATGATACCCATGCGGGCAAGATCACGCTGGACGGGCAGGATCTTCGGACGATCCGGAGGGAAAGTCTCCGCTCCCATATGGCGTTCGTGCTGCAGGATTCCTTTCTGTTCGAAGGAACGATCCGCGACAATATCCGGTACGGCAAGCTGGATGCCACCGACAGCCAGGTGGAAGAAGCCGCCAAGCTCGCCAATGCCCATACCTTCATTATGCGGCTGGCCGGCGGATATGACCGGGTGCTGGTTGCCGACGGCAGCGGCATCAGCCAGGGACAGCGGCAGCTGCTTGCCATCGCGCGCGCGATTCTGGCCGATCCGGCCATTCTCGTACTGGACGAGGCGACGAGCAGCATCGACACCGTTTCCGAGATCAAAATCCAGGAGGGCTTGAAGCGGTTGATGAAGGGGCGAACGAGCTTCGTGATCGCACACAGGCTGAACACGATCCGCGAGGCCGACCGCATACTGGTGCTTAAGGAAGGTTGTCTGGTGGAACAGGGGTCTCATGACGAGTTATTGGGCAAGCAGGGGTTGTACAGCGATCTGTATCATGGTCAACTGGAGCAAGGCGGAGGCAATCATTAGCATACAACATAAGGAGGCTTCATTATGCAAAAAGAAAACGGTTCCACGAACTCTGCGAATCAGGCATTCCGGTTAAATCATGCATCCGGCTATTTTCAAAGACAAGGCGTGGATGTGATGGCCTTCGACGATATTTATCCGGAAGGGCATCAATCCGGCGTAAGTATCATTATGCACGGCAATCGCGTTGCCACCAACGGCGATATCCGTTTTGAACAGACGCCCGGACAGTGGCAGCCGGTGCCCAAACAAGGGAAGCGCGAACTGGACGAAGCCGCGAATACGATCACCACGTCGCTGAGTTTTCCGGACACATCGAGGCACCTAAAGGGCTTTAATCCGATGATCTATCCGGATTTCCGGTTCGATTACAAGGTAAGCGTCCAAGGTGAAGGCAAGGCGGTCCTTGTTACCGTTGATTTGGATAGACCGATTCCGGAGCAATTCGTTGGGAAAATCTGCTTCAACCTGGAGCTGTTTCCCGGCGCGCTGTTCGGAAAGCCTTGGATCATGGATAAGAAGCACGGGATTTTTCCCGAACAGCCTAACGGCCCTGTGATGTCGCTGCCGCCCAATTATTCGCATACTGGTAACTTCAGTGAACACGATGCGAAAGCAGATCCGAAACTTCTGTCCGGCGACAACAACGGATACAATCCGATCATTGCCGATGACCTTATTGCCGAGCCGTATGCCGTCGGCAGACGTTTTACGGTGCGGCCCGACGACCCTTACAATCGTTTCACGATCGAAAGCAAGGGGACGGAGCTTAAGTTATACGACGGACGCATGAACCACAACAACGGCTGGTTCGTAATCAGCAGCGAAGTACCTGCCGGAGCCGCCGATCATGCGATTCAATGGGTCATCACACCTAATGTCGTCGAAGACTGGCTCTCTCCGGCCGTTGTTCAAACCTCGCAGGTAGGGTATCATCCCAAGCAATCGAAGACGGCAATCATTGAACTTGACAAGCGCGAAAGCCAACGCGATAAACCGGTTCTTGTCCAAATCACGGAGACGGGCGACAAACAGGTTTTCTCGGCCGGCGGCCAGGAATGGGGACAATTCCTCCGCTATAACTATTTGAAATTCGATTTTACGGACATCAAGGAAGAGGGACTGTACAAAGTTCGTTACGGTTCGTCGGAGTCGTCCATCTTCCGCATCGCCAGCGACGTGTACGACCGAGGCGTCTGGCAGCCGGTACTGGAGTATTTCCTTCCCGTGCAAATGTGCCATATGCGGGTAAGCGAAAAATACCGCGTCTGGCATGGCGATTGTCATCATAACGACGCCCGGATGGCTCCGGTAAATCTGAACCACATCGACGGCTATGAGCAAGGACCTTCCACGCTGACCGACTATCAACCAGGCGACCATGTTCCGGGGCTGAATGTTGGAGGCTGGCACGACGCTGGCGATTTTGACCTGCGCGTCGAGTCGCAGTCCGGCGAGTTCTATACTTTGGCCCTGGCGTACGAAGCCTTTAATGTCCATTACGATGCGACCACCATCGACCAAGTCAACCGCATCGTTGAGATCCATCAGCCAGACGGCAAGAACGACATCCTGCAGCAGATTGAGCACGGCGTCTTGTCCGTCGTAGGCGCTTATCGCGCATTAGGGCGGTTATATCGGGGGATTATCGAAAGCGATCTTCGCGATTACGTGCACCTTGGCGACAGCGCGAGCATGTTTGACGAGCGCTGGGTGTTTACCGAGGACAATCCGCCGCGCGAATTGTTAACTGCCGCTCATCTGGCAGCGGCCGCCCGCACGTTAAAAGCGTTCAACCCTGTTTTAAGCGAACAGTCCTTGCAAGCGGCCAGCGAGATTTACAAGGTTACGGATGGGACCGGCAAGGCTAGAATGGCCAAAATTCATGCCGCCGCAGAATTATTCCTGAGTACCGGCGAACAAGCGTATAGGGACTTCTTGCTGTCGGCAGCCGACGATATCGTCGAATCGATCGACAAAGCGGGTTGGTTTGTCGCGCGAGCCGAGATCGCGATGAATGACGCCGGGTTCTCATCGAAGTTTCGCGCAGCCTTGCCGGCTCTGAAAGAACAGTTTACGCTGCAGAGCGCCGAAACGCCTTACGGGATACCGTATCGCCCGCATATCTGGGGAGCAGGGTGGGGGATCCAGAAACTGGGCTACGAATACTATTTCCTCCATGCGGCTTATCCTGACATTTTCGATGCCGAGATGATTTTCAATGCGCTGAACTTCGTTTTGGGCTGTCATCCAGGTTCCAATACGATGTCTTTCGCATCGGGAGTGGGGGCCAATTCGGCAACTGTAGGGTATGGACTCAATCGCGCCGACTGGTCGTATATTCCCGGCGGCGTCATATCGGGGACTGCGCTGATCCGTCCCGACTTCCCGGAACTATTGGTGTTCCCTTATTTGTGGCAGCAAGTGGAGTATGTACTGGGAGGCGGCTCAACCCATTTCATGTTTATCGCATTAGCCGCGCAGCAACTTTCAAATCGTTAAATCAGCAGAGCAACGAGAAGGAGATTTGGAATGAATACGATTGACCGCACTACGGAATTGCCGCATTTTCAAAGTTGGCAGAAGATGATCGAACATGAACTGAAGGATAACATTCTCGACTATTGGTTGACGCATGTAATGGATTGGGAACAAGGAGGCTTTCACGGCGAGATCGACGATAACAACGCCGTGCATGCCGAGGCCGACCGAAGCTTGGTGTTGAATACGCGATTGATTTGGACATTCGCGACGGCCTATCGTTTCTATCGGGACGAGAAGTACCTTCGGGCAGCCAATCATGTTTATTCCTATCTTGTCGAGCGTTTCTTGGATCGCGAATGCGGTGGATACGGTTGGATGGTTACGTATAACGGGGAGCTTGCGGATGCGAAGAAACAAGTCTACGGTCAGGCGTTCGTCATCTACGCGTTGTCCGAATTGTATCGCGCTACTGGCAATGAACGAGCGCTCGAACAAGCCATCGCCTTGTTCCGTTTGGTAGAAAAGCACGCGTTTGATCCCGATCACGGCGGGTATCTGGAAGCCTTCGCCGAGGATTGGAAGCTGCTTGACGATTATAGTTTGAGCGATAGCAGCATCAGAGCCGATAAGACCATGAATACTCATCTGCATATGCTCGAAGCGTATACGGGCCTGTACCGGGTATGGCCGGACAGCGAGCTCAAGGCAAAGCTAGAGGAACTCGTCACGCTCACCTCCGAGCGAATCGTCAATTCGCAGACGAACCATTTTCATTTGTATTTCGACCGCTGCTGGAACTCGCTGTCCTCTCATATCTCCTATGGGCACGACATCGAGGGAAGCTGGCTGCTTGCTGAAGCGGTAACCGTTCTTGGCGACGAAGCATTGCGATCGCAGAGCATGGATACCGTGCTGAAAATGGCGGAAGCCGTGCTGGAACAAGGTATGGACGCGGACGGAGGCTTGTGGAATGAGTCTGACGGAACGATCCTGAGCGACCGGCTCAAGGATTGGTGGCCGCAGGCCGAAGCTATGGTCGGTTTCTTCAATGGTTATCAACACAGCGGGCAGAGTCGCTACCTTGCAGCCGCTTACCGTTCTTGGACATTTATCGACACGTATCTCGTTGACCGAGACGGCGGTGAATGGCATCAAAGTATCGGAGAGGACCACGCTCCTTCCCCAGGTCCAAAGGTTAGTGCATGGAAATGCCCGTATCACAACGGCCGCGCATGCTTTGAAATGATTGAGCGTTTAGCGGAGCGTGCCGAAAACGTGAACGAAAATGATGACGCGAGGTGAATGAGCTTGAAAATCAGCAAAGAAGAATTGGAATCGCTGCAGCTGCACGACGAGACCGTCGAGCTTGCGGCGAACCTCATCAAAGTGAATGGATATGTGATTCTTGAAGGCGTTCTGCCGCAAGAGAAGGTGGCCGAGCTTTGGGAAGCATTCAAAGCTAGCATGGACTGGTTTATCGATAAGCACGGGGAAGAAATCTATCTGAACAAGAAAGGGTTTAACGAAGGCACCAACCACTTGGGAATTTTCCTTCCTTTTGCGCCGCCTTTCAACGATCCGCTCGTGATCGAGCATCCGTTCGCGCTGGCGATTATCGACCGCATTCTCGGAATGGATTACGCCGTTACGCTATTCTCGTCCAACACGTCTCTCCCTGGCGGCAAGAAGGCGCAGCCGGTTCACCCGGATTACGGCACCAGATTCGGCGATTTGTGCAAGGTATCGCTGCCGATCACGGATTTAGTCTTTAATATCCCGCTTGTGGACGTCCATGACGGGAACGGTCCGATGGAGATCTGGCCGGGCGGAACGCATCTGCTGCCGGACTATTATTACGGCCCGAACGGTCCGAATCCGGAAGAATTGGCGCCGCATATGCATTCGATCAAGGTGCATATGCCGGCAGGCTCGATCCTGATCCGCGACGTGCGCATGTGGCATCGCGGAACGCCGAACCGCAGCGACGAAATCCGTCCTAATCTGGCCTTGATTTACAGCGCCTCCCACCGGGATAATACGGTTCAAATTCCGCAGGAAACGTACGACAACTTGTCCGAACGCGCCAAGCATCTGTTCCGCTGGCAAAAAATCGGCTACCCCGTTATCGAACCGACGCACGAGTAGAGGAACGGATAGCTCAAATAATGATATGTCGTCTGCACAAATAAGAGATACCGAAGGGAGCACTGATGCAAGATGAAAATAGGATTAAGTTCATATAGTTTACACCGTGCTATCGCATCGAATGAAATGACGGTTCTGGATGCCATACAATGGATTGCCGATCATGGCGGACAGCACATGGAAGTCGTGCCGATCGGCTTCGATCTTACGGGCAATCCCGAACTTATTGACGCTATCCGGCACAAAGCTTCCGATGCGGGCATCGAATTGTCTAATTACGCGATTGGCGCCGATTTCCTGAAAGCAGGAGACGGAGCGTTCGAACAGGAAATCGAGCGCGTCAAGCGCCAAGTAGATATCGCCGACAGCCTCGGCCTTAAGCTCATGCGGCATGACGTGGCCTGGTCCTCCGACAATTCGATTAAACATTTCAACGAATCGCTGGAGCGAATGGCTTCGGCCTGCATGCAAATCGCGGACTACGCATCGAAGTATGGGATTACGACCAGCGTAGAAAATCACGGCTATTTCGTTCAGGCCAGCGATCGCGTGCAGGCTCTGATTCATGCCGTAAACCGTCCGAATTTCAAAACGACAATGGATGTCGGCAATTTCATGTGCGCAGACGAGAGTTCGGTATCCGCCGTGAAGAAAAATATCGCGTTCGCATCGATGGTCCATATTAAAGACTTCTACCTCCGGCCATCGGATCAGAACCCTGGCGAAGGCTATTTCAAGACAGCGGGCGGAGATTATTTGCGCGGCGCCATTATCGGTCAAGGCGACATTAATATGCGGGAGGTACTGCGCATCATTAAGCAATCCGGCTATGACGGGTATCTCTCGGTTGAATTCGAAGGCATGGAAGACTGCCTGCTTGGCTCCAAGATCAGCATGGACAATTTGCAACGGCTGTGGTCGGAAGTATAGGGCAACGCTGCAATAAAGCCGAAGGGTCGTTGAATATGCGAATGGATACTCACACAGCCAACTACCGAGTACCGCTGTTTTGTGCAGTTACGCTGTTATTCTGGTTCTCGATGTATACCTGCGTTCCGATTCTGACCGCCTATGTAGAAAGCATGGGGGCATCGAATAAAATGGCAGGACTAATCGTGGGGATGTACGGGCTGAGTCAGATGCTGCTGCGTATTCCCGTTGGCATTCTCAGTGATCGGATGCACAAGCGCAAGCTGTTCATCGTGATTGGTTTTTTATTTTCGGTTCTATCCGGCGCAGGTATCTTGCTGACGCATGATTTAAACTGGATCCTCTTCCTGCGAGTCGCCGCGGGGATCGCGGCAGCGACATGGGTGGATTTTACGATCCTTTTTGCCAGCTACTACGCCAACGAAGATACGACGAGCGCCATGGGCACGATTGCCGTCTATAATTCTTTGGGACAGATGCTGGGGATATTGTGCGGGGGATGGTTTGCGGATCAATATGGCTGGGAATCGGCTTTTCTCGTTGGAGCCGCGGTCGGATTGATCGGGATGGCGGGTTCGTTCTTCATCGTGGAGAAATTCGAAGACCAGAAGACGCCAATAACCGTGCAAAGCATCCAAGAGGTGGCCAGCGACCGCACGCTGCTGACCGTCTCGTTTCTCTCGATATTATTTCAAGTGCTGACGTTCGCAACCGTGTTCGGGTTTACGCCCGTGTTTGCCCAGTCGCTCGGGGCTACCAAGCTGGATATGGGGCTGCTTACATTCTGTTCTACGTTGCCTACCGCGCTAGCTTCTTGGATCGGCGGCAGGCATTTGGCCCGTAAGCTTGGGGAGCGGAGGGTCATCATTCTCGGTTTCATTCTGAGCGGCTTGTTTACGGTTTGCATTCCTTTCACCAGCACGTTGTGGATTCTAATTGTTACCCAATCGCTTGCGGGCTTTGGCCGAGGATTTACGTCTCCCGTTCTGATGTCGCTCAGCATCAAGCATATGGCGCCGGAGAAACGAGCTACGGCCATGGGTTTCTATCAAGCGATCTATGGGCTGGGCATGTTCGCGGGTCCTTTGTTCATGGGGGCTGCGGGGGATTGGTTAACCTTGCGGGAGGGCTTCGTGATCGTTGGACTGCTAGGGTGCGCGACTGCCGTACTGGGTCAAGTGATGCTGCGTCGAGTGCTTGGCAGTGGCCGATTAACGAATATGGCATCTGCTGCTTCTTCAAAACACGTTTAAGCGTATAGCGGTTTGATTGATCGGGTCGGAAGTTTTCCAATACCGGAAGCAAGTAAAAAGCAAGCGGCCGTAGTGGCCGCTTGCTTTTTTGGCTTGTCTATCAACGCTAACGAATCCTTACATTTGCTTCGTCTTGAACAGCGTATTGATGGATCCGCCGTTATTAATAATTCTGAGCGCGGTTGCGAGCAGCTCCTCCATCGGAAGAACGACGAACTTATCCGAATGGTTCGGGTCAATTGCGATGGTATCCGTAATAACGACTTTTCTTATGTAGGGATGCGACAGCTTCTCGAGCGCATCATCCGAGAACAGCCCATGCGTTGCGCAAATGTAGGCGTCATTCGCGCCTCTCTTGTGCAGCGCCTCAACAACATTCACGATCGTTCCGCCCGTATCGATTAAATCCTCGATGATAATCGGCGTCATGCCTTCGACTTCGCCGATGATATGCGTGATTTTCGTCTTATTGTGTGCAGGGCGGTTCTTAATCATAATGGCGAACGGGCAGTCCATATAATTCGCAAGCTTCTCGGCGGTCGTTGCCCGACCGGCGTCAGGCGAGACGACGACCGGGTTCTTGATGTCCATGGCTTTCAAGTAATCCGTAATGAGATCCAACGCGGTAATATGATCGACTGGGATGTCGAAGAAGCCTTGAATCGCATCGGCATGAAGATCAACCGTAATAATGCGGTCAGCGCCTACGGTCGTCAGCACGTCGGCTACGAGCTTCGCGGAAATGGGTTCGCGCGGGGCGGATTTCCGTTCCTGGCGAGCATAGCCGTAATAAGGCATCACGATATTAATCGTTTTGGCTGAAGCGCGTTTTGCGGCATCAATCATAATCATGAGTTCGACTAAATGCTCATTTACGGGATGAGACAAGGATTGAACGATGTAGACATGGGCGGAGCGAATGGATTCGGTATAACGCAAGCTGATTTCTCCGCTTGGCAGCTTGGAAATTTCAATGTCTCCAAGCGGTACATTAAGCTGCCGGCATAGCCCTTCCGCGAGCGGGCGGTTTGATGAACCGGAAAAAATTTTCACATTTTTCATCCGCTTGACTCCTCCTGAAAGAATTGCCACGCAATTTTCGCATCGCAAGCCTAGTCTCTGATTCGACATACAATTAGTCCCATTATATCCTTTCCCTTTGCAAATTCAAAATTAATCGTACCTCTCTGTCACAAATGATCCCGAAATGCAGTTATAGATGAAGTAAGGAGTAATCCGATCCTAAACGTACGATCGCCTCATACATAATTTTCGACAAAACAGTCGAAAGAGGGAGTGTTAGGTCGATGGTTTTAAAAGACGAGGTATTGAAAAAAGCAAACGTACTGAAGCAGTTTGAAGTTTATGGATACCAAGTAGCTTACTACTTACTTGAAGATGAGACTTTAGCCGAGCAAGCGGCCGTCCGTGCTTTATGCGAACTGTTCAGAGATCATGATTTCTTCTGTAAATCACCGCATATTCAGAAGCAAAAAACAAAACAAGTCTTTATCAAATATTCCTTATTGGCCAAAGAATCCGTGGGTTAAAAAATAATCGGCACAACGTGTCGAATGGCTGTCGAACAAGATTCGACAGCCTTTGCTTTATTCTGCTATTTCATCGCGACACCGCGTTAATAAGCCATATGAAATTCGTTCCCAATCGTCGCAACAGTAACTCATAAAACGGAGAATGCATGAAACGCGGCTATCCGGCAATCAGATATGAAAGTGCTATGAATGGCAGAATATTGATATTTAATCCTATTTTCGTGCTCTTATAATTAAGTTGTTACAGCATGGCTTACTCTACAACTTACATGTGGGAGGATGAGCAATGAGAAGAGGAATGTCAGGAATGAAGTGTTTACCGCTTGTCAGCATTCTGTTGAGTCTGTTGATGGCAACGCAAGTCTTCGCAGCCAGCAGCAATGTTGTAAGCGGTTCCGGAGGAGCATCGCCACCGTCCTTTCGGAGCGCGGCAGCCGGTTCCGGCTATGACGGGCACTGGGCAGCCAACGCGTTGAACAGATGGGCCAATGCCGGGTATTTCAACATTTTGGCAAACTCCGTAACGAACCCGAACAAACCGATTACAAGGGCGGAATGGGCTGCGCTCATCGGCCAAATGTTCGGCTACAAGGCAACCGGTACAGCGAACTACAAAGACGTGACCGCTGATGATTGGTTCTACGAATCCGTCATGCTGGCCTCGTCGGCCAACATTCTCACCGGATTCAACGATTACTTCCGCCCCAACGATCCGGTAACCCGGGAAGAGGCGGCCGTATCCATTCTGAGAACGCTTGGACTTGCAAACGCTTCCTCCGACAAGGCGAAGTCCTATCCGGATTATCGCGACATGTCGAACTGGAGCAGGAACGCCATCGGCGTCAGCAAGGACAAGGGTCTCTTGAACGGCACGGCCGCGGGCGATTTCCAGCCGCGTCGATCCATGAGCATCGCGGAGGCGGTCACGCTGTTGGATCGGATTGCAGCCGTGATCGTGAATGAACCCGTCGGCGGCAAGAAAGGGGACACGCTCACCTACTCGCAGGACGTGACAGGAAATCTGTTCGTCAATGCCTCCAACGTCAAGCTGAGCCATATGAAAATCTCGGGCGATTTGTATATCGCGCAGAACAGCCCCGACGCGGAAATCCAATTGGAAGACGTGCAGGTGTCGGGCCACATTTACGTGACCGGCGCCGCCAATGTGGCCGTGGACGGAAATGTTTCCGAGAACCAGATGTACATTTACGACGCGGCGGGCCAGGTTTCGGTTCAAGGGCCCGAGCCGACGGCATACACGGCACAGTCTCCTTCCAACGTCAAATTCGTTCTGACCGAGGACGATACGTCCGATGATACGGCCGACGATACGACGGGGACGCCTGGGTCGGTCAATACGCCGCCGTCCACTTCGACGCCGCCGCCTACTCAGACGCCGGACGAGGATGACAAGTCCGTTCTGATTCATGTAACCAGCAGAATGCTCGACGGGGAAGATTACGCTGCGGACAAGAGCAAACTGTTCGACGAATACGACAAGGTATTGGCAGCGCCGCCGACTTCGGCTAATCCTTATATACCGCCGATCGATACCGCGGCATCGTCGAATGCGAATACGTGGCGGACTCCCGGCTCCAGCCAGTGGGTCGATGCGTCCGTAACGAATCTGAATTTGAATTTGCTGCGCGATTACAAATTGACCGAAATCTATCTCTATGACGGCGAGAAATACGCACCGTCGACTTATACGGCCGACGGCAGCAGTCCTTATGAAGTCATGGGCGGCACGATCGAAGTGTACGCCGGAGACAAGAAGATCATTTCCTATCCGCTCACCAACGAGGGCAAATGGGTGAAGTTCGATTTGGGCGAAGAAGGCGTCACGGCGAATACGCTCAGATTCCATAAGATTCCGATTAACGAGAAATATTCGTGGTGGGCCGGAAGCGGAGATCCGTATTCCAAGCAGTTCACGTGCGATGTGAACATCGTCGAAGCCGCAATGTACGGCGTTCCGCTCGGCGATGAGCCCCCGGCGGAAGAAGAGTGGCATCTGAGTCCTCAGGAAGGCGTGCAGCCTTTCGATTCGTCGAAGCTCAATTTTGGCAATTTCGTCGGAACCAACAGCTTCTTCGACGTAACGCAAAGCTCCAATCAAGCCATCGGTTTCGTCCGGGAGTACCATACTTGGAACTGGACCGAATATTCGGCCAACGGACAGCCGGCAGGCGGCCAGCTCAACAACTCGGCCACGTCCCCTAATCCCGTGGCGCAATACAACAACACCTGGGGAGTCTTCGACAGCTATTATCAATCGCTGAAGGATATGGGCGTCGGCGTCGACATTACCTTCCAAGGCGGCGTAGCCGATTCGGGCAGGGACAATCCGCGGCCGAACTGGCAAGGAGATCAGGATCCGAAGAAAGCCAGCTCCTACCTGGCACATGGCAAGAGCTTGTTCCAGCACGCGGCGCGCTACGGAAGTAATAAAGACCTCGATCCCGATCTCGTCAAGGTCGCACCCGGAACGGATAAGAAGATCGGCATGGGCTTGGTCGATTACTACGAGAACTGGAACGAGGAAGATTTGGCGGGTTATTTCACCGGCGCGCAATTCGCGGCGATGACCAGCGCCGATTATGACGGGCATATGGGAACAATGGGACCGGATGTCGGCATCAAGCAGGCGGACCCCAATGCGAAGCTCGTGCTGGGCGGACTGGCCGGTATCTTCTATAACGGCGAGTCGGCGGGGCAAGGGCAATCGACTCGGCAATTTTTCGAAGATATGATGAAGTGGTTCGACCAGAACCGGACGGAAGCTCAATGGAAGGCGGCGCATAACGGCTCTTTGGAAGGCTATGTCCGTTATCCGTTCGATGTCATTAACGGCCATTATTATGCAGGCGAAGGCGTGCAGCATGCGGACGCCGAGAATCACCTGACGGGCATGTCCCCAGAAGAGGATCATATCTATGACCGCATGACCGACTTCGTGAAGCTGCGCGACGATTATTTGGCCGACAAGGAAATCTGGCTGTCCGAATTCGGATGGGATGTCGCCCAGGGAACGCAGTCCAGCGCGACGATCGAATACCAGAAGAACGGCGTAACCTACAATCCGGGGATCAATACGGGCCTCGATGCCGAAGAGGTTCAAGCACGCTGGATCGTCCGCGAGTATCTGATGCTGTCCGCGGCCGGAATCGACCGCGCCGAGCAATACATGATGCCCGATGCGGGTGCGGCCGGAAGCCGCGATACGCGATTCAATACGAGCGGATTGATTCGGGCCGACGGCGACAATACGCATCAGACGACGCAGAAGCGGCCGTCCTGGTATTATGTCGGCACGATGAAGAATTATCTGAACACGACCCGCTTCGATTCGATCGTCGAGAAGGGCGGGGAAAGCGGGCTGGATGGTCCATGGGTGCTTAAATTCAAGGAAACCGCCAGCGACGAAGGCGTTTACGCCTTGTGGCTGCCGACCTCGCTCGGCGACGAAGGCGGCGCCAACAAGCAGGATTATACGCTGAACATTCCGGAAGGCATGGGTCATGCTTACCTTGTGACGCTTGAAGACGGGGTGCAATGGGGCCAACAAACGGAGCTCAACATCGCGGACGGCAAAGTGACCGTTCCCGTCACCGAGAAACCGGTATTCGTCGTCGTGAGCCACGACGATTATTACAAGCCGATCCCGAAGGCGATTCATCCGGTTGCCGTCAATAAACTGACGCCAAGCAACTCCGAGCCTAAGCTGATGTTCGATATGCGTCTGGAGGAGCCGCAAAGCATGACGCAAGACCAAGCCAACGCAGCCGGCACCTACTGGGATCCAGGACAGGGCGATCGCTATGCCCTGATCGATCTCGGATCGGAATTCGATCTGAGCAGCGTTCAGCTGTTCGACGGCCCCGGTTCGCTGATCCATGGCAGAGTGGCTGCCGTCTATGCCGCGGACTCCATCGGAGACTGGTCGCCGAATTACGGCAACGAGACGGCGGCCAGCGTGAAGACGCAGCTTGCGAACGGCGATTGGAAGAATATTATGAATTACGGTTATTTGGGTTACCTCACCTGGGCAACCGGCAAGACAGACGTGAAGGCGCGGTATTTGATCGTCGGTTTCGAGGACGGTGTCAACGATACGCCGACCGCGCCCTATGAGACCGATTCCGTTCCGGTGCCGGAAATGATCGTAAACGGCGCTCTGGCGAAAGGGGCCGTGCCGCCCGTGCCGTTCGTCCGCACCTTCGGTCCGAAGCCTTCGGCAGCGGATGTCGACTTTTACCACGACAACGAATTCGACGGATTGACATCCGGCAAGCTGGACGCAAGCGAGGCGGCGGCCGAAGGCTTCTCCGTTTACGGCGCGAATGCGACGGTAGAGGATGGGAAGAACGGGAACGGCGAGACGGACGGGAAGGTGCTGAACGTTCAAGGCACGCTCCAAGCGCCGCAGTTTAGCTTTGCGCTTCCTGATCTGGCGAGCGGAAGCTACGATCCCGATGTCTGGTATACCATCGATTACAAGTTCAAGACGGAAGATCGCTTCTCCGTGCCCGCGCTGTACTTGACGGACAGGGCGGCGGGCTGGACGCCGCTCGTGACCCGTGAGGGAGATGCCGCGTTCAAGCCGATTTGGGGCGGCAGCGCTCAGGTGACTCACGTCGCCGCGGACGAATGGCATCGCATGCAGGCCAAGTTCAAAATCGATTCCGGCACTTCGAACTTGACCTACGAGATTTATTACGACGATGCGCTGCTGCAGCGAGCCGAGACCACGCTCACCGACGCGATCACGCATACGAAGCCGGTGATCACCATCGACGCCGGCGCAGGCCACAACGGCTCGGCCGATCTGGACGACGTATGGGTGTACCGGACGAAACCGACGAACAACCTTGTTTCCTTGGATTTCAACCGTGACGATAACGGACCGCTCGCCGGCGATAGCTACACGGTTGTAAACCCGGACAGTCATGCAACGATTATTCAACCCGCGGAAGGCGAACCGGGCTACGATAACGGCAATAAAGTGCTGATGGCCGACTCGGGCAAACCGATCTTCACGTTCGGCGACCCCGACCTGCTTGCGTACATTAAGAATCATGGCGAATTCGTCGTGGACTACAAGTTCCGCAAGGACAGCATGGACGCCGTGCCGAATTTAATGCTGCGCGACAGCAGTTGGCGCGTGTTCGGCCTGATGCGGGAGCACGAGTATGCGGGAGGACATGCGTATTTGCCTTATGTCGAAGACGACACGCTAAAGGATCATACGATTACGCCTACCGCGAACGAATGGCATCGTTTCGTGATGAAAGTTCACTATACGGACGACAATACGTTGGTATACTCGGCGTATATGGACGATATGGCGGTACCTGTAGTCGACTCGGCCGTCATTACGACGGCGAACGGGCTGGCGTCGCTTCCGCTGCTCAACATGGAGCTCGGTTCGGTTAGCGGCACGGGTTCGGTCTATCTGTCCGACGTATCGATCTACAAGGGAACCGACATTATGAATCCGTAACCTGAGAAATGCCATAGCAGGAGCCGGATGCCGCGTTGGAAGCGGCTTCCGGCCCAGAGCAACGGTCTTGCTTCACGGCCGGACAAATACCGTTCATCGAGAAACAACCGACGACTCTTGCGAGCCGTCGGTTGTTTGCTGTCTGGCAGACGAATTGCTGCGTACTCGGCTGCCGTTTAATTGAAGCAATGGGCGGAATCGTCCAATCAGATAAACCCTTGCGTAAATAAGATAGTACAGCTATTGCAGCGACAAGATTTTCTTGCCAAAGCTTGTTTATGAAAGGGGAGCATGCATCATTCGTAAATATACGACCGGACCTCTGAATAACCTGACGGAGAAAGATCAAACGGTATCCAAAGATATCGTTGTCAACTCGTTAAACCAGCATCAACGCGAGAATGCCAAAGTAAGAATCAAAGTGTATGCATTGAACGGCAAGAAGAAATTGATTCATAACGTTGCGTTTACCGTGAAACCGAACGCATCCTCGTATAATAGTTTTTTCGTGGGTAAGACAAAGCAGTACGAAGTCCAATTGATTACCAATCAAAGGAAGGTGCAATTCGCATCGTTCGGGATTAGTCCGAAAGATCGTTTTGTTGCGGCGCATCGCGTCATCAACAGCGAATTGACAAGACTTGCATAAGTGAATCCGCATGATTGCGGATTTTTTTTTGTCGGTTTATCGGTTGCAATCCTGCGAAGTACATAGACGAGCGTGCAGGATGGTACAAATACTTCGCGAATAAATAGAGATATCCTCAAGAGGAGGCTAGCGAAAATGTCATTCATCGCGGGAAAGCTCGTCACCGGGACGTTCGAGTACGACGGCGGCCGGCAAGTTACGGCGTATGTCCCTCCGGACCCGCCTCAGGCATTCGTGTTTGCCGGTGACGGTCAGTTGATTTCGCAGTGGGGCGGAGCGCTCGAGGAGGCCGGTACGCCGCCCACGATGATCATCGGCGTGCACCGGCAGACAGATGAAACGATGCGGCTTCATGAATATTCACCGGGCTTCAGCCCGGAACGGTTCGCAGCTCACGAGAAATTCTTCGTCGAGGACGTTTACCGCTGGGTCCAGTCACGTTTCGCAGTTGCGTTAACCGCCGATAACACTGCGGTGCTCGGTGTCTCCGCGGGTGGCGAGCTATCGCTTGCCATAGGCCTGCGGCATCCGGAAATTTTCGGTACGATCTTATGCGCCTCGCCGGGCGGAGGTTATCGGCCGCCTGAAAGGATGCCGCGATCGATTCCGCGCACGTATCTAGTCGCCGGTACGCTGGAGCCGTTCTTCCTCGAAAATGCGGCTCGATGGGCGGCTGCGCTGCGCGAGGCAGGTGCGGATGTGGAACTGATGGAGCGGGTCGCGTCACATGACGACGCGATGTGGCGAGCAGAGTTCCCGCTTATGGTGGCATGGGCGTTTGGGAGAACGCCGCAGATATAAGTCTGAGAATGGAAAAGGGGGAGAACGATGAAGGTTACCGTCGGCGTACAAGCTGTTATTTTAAAAGACGATAAGATTCTGATTATTGAAAAAAGGGATGATGACGGTGACGCGACTTACGTCCTCCCAGGCGGCAAGCAAGAGTTCGGTGAAACAATAGAGCAAGCGATTCATCGAGAAGTATTCGAAGAGGTCGGTATACCCATAAACGTTGAAGAACTATTGTTTCTTCGAGAATTTATAGGATCCAATCATGATAACGCCGAAGCGAATCATAACCTTCACATCGTCAGTCCGATTTTTTTATGCAGCATGCTGGCCGATACCGAACTTCCTCTAACGCCTCCGAATCCAGATCCGGACCAAATCGGAGCAGCCTGGATTACGGTTGATGAGTTGGAAAGCCTGCGGTTTTATCCCAAACAGCTAGTGCCCCGATTAATGGAACTGGCTAGAGGAAATAAGCCGAGATTCAGCTATGTTGGCGATTTGAACTAATGGAATTTCATGAAGCCGACGGAGAACGTTCGTTCATTCGTTGATACCATGCACAAGGAAGGCTCCGCCGCGGCGGAGCCTTCTGTTTCTGTGCGATTCATTTTTTGTGCGAATCATTAATTACTCCGATCAACCCGTATAGACGGAAGCCGGTCAATTGAACGCGGATAATACCCGGAGTTGCTGTTGGAATGTTCAGGCCTACCTGTCCGACAATGACAGGCGTATCCAATGGAAACGTATCAAACGAATCGAGCACGACGGTAATATTGCTCGACGTGCGTGCATCTATCAGTTGCCCCATCGAATGGCATGCTCCTTTTCTACTAATCTATGCAACCGTGCGCCGATGTAAGGCTTAATAAATGATTAACATTTATTATGTTGCACATATGACGACTTTTGTATAAGATCACTTATATAATGTTGCATATCGACTTACAAATACGCATAACCCAAAAGAGGTGATCGGGATCTATGTTTCAGGAAGAACGCATCACTATGATCATGGAACAATTGAACCGGAACAAGCGGATCGATATCAAGGACATATGCCAACAGTTCGACGTTTCCCGTGATACGGCGCGCCGGGACCTGTTAAAGATGGAAGAGATCGGACTCGTTCTTCGCACGCATGGGGGAGCGGTCCTGCCGCAGAAGCCGAAGGAGATATTCGAATACAAGGACCGGCTTGTCAAGGAATCCAGCGTGAAACGGGATATCGGACGACTGGCGGCATCGCTTGTGAACGATGGCGATTTCATCATGATGGATGCTTCGACGACCGTGCAGTTCGCGGCCGAGCATCTTGCGGCAGAACACGTCGTTTCGGTTACGAATTCGATCGATATCGCAGACGTATTGTCACGCAAGAAGGCGGTACGAACCTATCTATTGGGAGGAGAGTTGAATCTGCAGCATCGTTTCCTATTCGGGCAGGCAGCGATAGACAGTTTGGCTAATTATCAAGTCGACAAATTATTCCTTGGCGCATGCGGGATTACGTCGAATGGATTGTCATACCCGGATGTGGAAGACGGCGTGGTGAAACGCGAAATGATCAAGAAAGCGAAACAGGTGATCGTATTGGCAGACCATACGAAATTCGGCGATCAAATGTTCTACAGAATCGCAGGTCTGGACGCCATCGATCTGTTGATTACCGACCAGCAGCCAGCCCCCCCGTTCATGGAGAAGCTTGCGGAGCATCATGTTGAATTACTCGTAGTATCGGAGGATGAGCTCGATGATAAAACTGATTGTAAGTGACTTGGATGGGACGTTGCTGGATCATGGGAAGCGCATTAACGAACGGGATTTGCAGGCCCTCGCGAAAGCTTTCGACCATGGGTTGAACCTGTGCATCGCATCTGGGCGGATGAACTCGGAGATTCAAATTCTCTTGCGTCCTTTTGGAAATCGGTATTATACGGTCGGACAGAATGGGGCGACCATACATCTGCACGATCAGCGCTTGCTGGCATCGGCGGAGTTTGCTCCGGAGCTGTCGACGCTGCTGCTACAAGTCACCGGCCGAGATGAATACATTCATTTCATCCATTGCACGAATGATTCGTACTACGTGCGCGATTGGAATGAGGCCGTTTTGCCTTACGAAGCACGGATTATGACCGCGATCTCCGCCCATGCCGACTTGGAAGGAGCCATTGCGGCAGACCGCATGCGATGCAGCAAGCTATCTTACTTCGGAGAGCTGCATGAGCTGATTCAGCTGGAAGCGCAGTTCAACGATAAGTTCGCCGGTCAGATCGAAACCTTCATCAGCGATAAAGATTGCCTGGACGTGATGCCGTGCAACGTCTCCAAGGGGGACGCATTAAAGCTGCTCATCCAGGAGCTGGGGATCGCGCCGGACGAGATCGCATGCATCGGCGACTCGTTCAACGATCTATCGATGTTCGCCTTGACGCCCCACAGCTTCGCGATGAGCGAGAGCCGTGACGAGATCCGCAGCAGTGCGAGCGCAGTCGTTCATTCCGTTGCCGAAGCCATCGACCGCATTATTGCCTACAATTATATGTCCAGTACGAAATAGGAGCCGCGCCCCGACAGGCAGGAATAGCATGACAACTTTCCGTTATAATAGCTGGTAGTAAGAGTGCCATGAGGCATGTTTCTATGAAGGGGGACAACTGTCGTGGATACGCAGTTTCTAGATTTACTGGCCCAGCGGTACGATACGGAAGAGAAAGTCGTAACGGAAATCATCAACCTTGAAGCCATCTGCAATCTTCCCAAGGGCACCGAGCATTTCGTCAGCGATCTGCATGGGGAGTTCCAGGCTTTTCAACATGTGCTGAGAAACGGTTCAGGTACCGTGAAAGAGAAAATCAGAGCCTTATTCCGCGAGGTCTGGACGGATGAGGAAATCAATGACTTTACTGCATTGGTTTATTACCCGGAAGAAAAAATACAGCTGGTTAAAGAGGATCTGTGCAATAAACAAAACTTGAATCAATGGTACAGACAAACGATTGAACATCTGCTTACGCTCATTTCGTTTGCCTCCTCCAAGTATACGCGCGCGAAGTTGCGGAAAGCGCTGCCGGAGCAGTTTGTATATATTGTGGAAGAACTTCTGTACAAGACGGATTCGACCAACAATAAGGCCCCTTATTACGAGGAGATCTATCGGCAAATTATTTCCTTGGGCCAGGCGGACAAGCTCATTACCGGCCTTGCCTACACGACCCAGCGCCTTGTGGTTGACCATCTTCATGTAGTCGGAGATATCTACGACCGCGGTCCGGACCCCGATAAAATCATGGACACGCTGATCAACTACCATTCGGTAGACATCCAGTGGGGGAACCATGATGTCCTCTGGCTAGGCGCCTATGCGGGTTCCTTGGTCTGCCTCGCGAATATTATCCGGATTTGCGCCAGATACGACAATCTGAATATCATTGAAGATGTATATGGCATTAATCTTCGCCCGCTGTTGAACTTGGCGGAGAAATACTATACGGACAACCCTGCTTTCAGACCGAAGCTGCAGACCGACCATAACGGTTCGGAGCAGGAAATCCTGCAGATTACCAAAATTCATCAAGCCATCGCGATGATCCAGTTTAAGCTTGAAATCCCGATTATCAAGCGGCGCCCTTTCTTTAATATGTCTGCAAGGCTGTTGCTCGAACGGACCGATTTCGACCAATCAGTCATCGAGCTGGGCGGACAAACGTACCCGCTGGTAAACACGTGCTTCGCAACCGTTAATCCGCAGCAGCCCGAGCAATTGCTGGAGGAAGAACAACAGGTGATGGAGAAGCTGCTTTTCTCCGTTCAGCATTCCGAGAAGCTCGTCAGACATATGAATTTCATTATGAAAAAGGGCAGCCTTTATTTGAAATACAACGGAAATTTGCTGTTTCACGGCTGCATTCCCTTGGATGAACAAGGAAACATGCAAGAAATGCAGATCGTCGACAAAACGTATTCGGGCCGCCAGCTGCTCGATGTGTTTGAATACTACATACGGTACGCCTTCGCGCATCCTGAAGAGACGGATGATCTGGCAACGGATATGATATGGTACATCTGGACAGGGGAGTGTTCCTCGCTCTTCGGAAAAAGAGAAATGACCACCTTTGAACGGTATTTTATCCAAGACAAAGAAACCTACAAGGAAAGAAAGAACCCTTATTACCACTTGCGCGAGAACGAGGAGATCTGCCGGAAAATCCTGCTCGAATTCGACATGAATCCGGATCATGGCCATATCATTAACGGCCACACGCCGGTAAAAGAAATTCGCGGAGAGAGCCCCATTAAAGCAAACGGGAAAATGATTGTCATTGACGGCGGTTTCTCCAAAGCTTATCAATCCACGACGGGCATCGCCGGATATACCTTGCTGTACAATTCCTTTGGCATGCAGCTTGCTGCCCATCAGAAATTCAATTCGAAAGAAGATGTGTTATGCAACGGAACGGACGTATTGTCTGTAAAAAGGCTGGTGGACAAAGAATTGGAGCGAAAGCTGGTGAGGGAAACGAATGTCGGGGATAAGCTGCTGCAGAAAATCTCCAATCTGAAGAAGCTCCTCGAGGATCGCTACATGAAATGAAAAACGCTGCACCCCGATTGTTAGACACCGTCTATCGATCGGGGTGCAGTTCGTTTTCAAGGCCGATTGCCTTGCCTTTGCATGTTTCTTGCTGCCATTCGCCGGCCAAGGTTTATGCCGTAATACCGGACAACCATTGCCGCTTGTAGCACAACTATAATACGAATCGTCCCCATGGATGAAATACATAGTTTTCGGAGGGGCAATAGACGTGGTATATGCCCTGAATCATAGTTCACAGGTGTATGATAAGACCGGTATGAGCATCCACCCATAGACAGCATCTATGACGACTGTTAAATATGTTAATTACATCTATGCTCCGAATTGTATTATAGTGAAGGTACGAACTAGCAACTCGAGTTTTACAAGTTAAAGGAGACGATTTCCGTGACGATTAGATTCAATTATTCGAATGCACTGCCTTTTATGAACCAGCATGAAGTGGACAATTTGGCGCCGTTCGTTGCTGCGGCACATCAGATGCTTCACGAGAAGAAAGGCCCCGGCTCTGATTTCCTCGGATGGGTCGATCTGCCGCTGAACTACGACAAGGATGAATTCGGCAGAATCAAGTCGGCCGCCGAACGCATCCGCTCCAACTCTGACGCCTTGATCGTGATCGGCATCGGCGGGTCCTACCTGGGCGCCCGTTCCGCAATCGAAGCGTTGTCCCATACCTTCCACAACCAAATGAGCGGCAAGACGCAAGTATATTTTGCCGGCCAGAACATCAGCTCGACGTATCTAACGGACCTGCTTGAACTGCTTGAAGGCAAGGATATCTCGCTGAACGTTATTTCCAAATCGGGTACGACGACAGAACCTGCGATCGCCTTCCGCGTGCTGCGCGAATACATGGAGAACAAGTATGGAAAAGAAGAAGCCCGCAAACGCATCTTCGCAACGACCGATGCTACCAAAGGCGCTCTAAAGACGCTCGCCGACGAAGAAGGCTACGAAACATTCGTTATTCCGGACGATGTGGGCGGCCGTTATTCTGTTCTGACGGCGGTCGGCCTGCTTCCGATCGCGACGGCCGGGCTCGATATCGATCAGATGATGGCGGGTGCGGAAGCAGCGAGAATCAAATACAATCATCCGGATCTTGCGACCAACGAGAGCTACCAATACGCAGCAGTCCGCAATGCCTTGTACCGCAAAGGAAAATCCATCGAGCTGCTGGCGAACTTCGAGCCTTCCCTGCACTACGTATCCGAGTGGTGGAAGCAGCTGTTCGGAGAAAGCGAAGGCAAAGACCAGAAAGGCTTATATCCTGCTTCCGTCGATTTCTCGACCGATCTGCACTCGATGGGACAATACGTACAAGAAGGCCGCCGGGATCTAATCGAAACGGTGTTATCCGTCAAGAAACCTCGTGTGGAGCTTACGATTCAGAAGGACTCCGGCAATCTTGACGGTTTGAACTTCCTTGCCGGCATGACGATGGACGAGGTGAACCGGAATGCGGCCGAAGGCACTCGTCTGGCGCACGTCGATGGGGGAGTACCGAATTTGATCGTCGAGTTGGACGCGCTGAACGAATACGCATACGGCGAAATGGTGTATTTCTTCGAGAAAGCTTGCGGTATCAGCGGCTTACTGCTCGGCGTTAACCCGTTTGACCAGCCAGGCGTCGAGGCGTACAAGATCAACATGTTCGCGCTGCTCGGAAAACCGGGCTTCGAAGCGCATCGGGCAGAACTCGTCAGCCGCTTGGAACAGGGAACGGAACAGAACTAACGGAGTCCATGCGATGACCAAGCGATAAAAGGGGAATAGCGACAGCCAAAAGGCGTCTTAATCATTTCAGTGATTAAGACGCCTTTTTATTTTTATATAAGTCATCGGATAGACGTTTTTATTTTTTGCCGCGAAGAAGGGACAGGACTACGCCTGCGACACTCACTGCAAATAGCACAACAAAAGCAATACGATAGCTGGTAACGATGCGGCTCAGGTCATCGAACGATAGACGGGAAGCGGAGCCGACATAGATCACATCTTTCAGACGATCGGGAAGGAATATCTTCACGATCATCAACCCGACAGCGGTACTGAGTACTTGCCCCAGGCTGTTCAGCATGGACCTTAATCCGTTGGCGATTCCCCGGCGATTCTCCGGTACGCTTGCCATGATAGACGCCGTATTCGGTGTCATAAACAAGCCGCAGCCAAGTCCGACTAGAAACATTCCGAGACCCAAGACCACGTACGGAACATGCGGCGACATCGTAATGATAAGCATAAGAAGACCGATTGCCGAGGTAAATAACCCTGCCGTTGCTAGAAAACGAGCTTCGAATTTAGTTATTAACGCACCGGCAACGGGGGAAATGATCAACATGCCCAAGGTGACAGGCAATATTTTGAGCCCGGCCTGGGTTGCGCTTTCTTGGTATGCGGCTTGATAGTACAAAGCGATGAGCAGCGTAAGCGCGGTGACGGAGAAAAAGTTGATGAACGTCGCTATATTGGCGATTGTAAACTGTCGATTACGAAACAAGCTCAGATCGATCAAGGGCGACGAAACGCGTTTTTCTATGAGAATAAAGACAGGCATCAGTACGACAAACAATAGGAAGCCCAACAAAACCAGCCAATTGCCCCAACCCAAAGCGCTTCCTTCGGACAAGGAAATAATGAATCCGCCCAGACAGAGGCAGATCACGATTCCGCCCCATACGTCCGCCTTTCCACTGGCATCCCTATGTTCCGTCGAACGCAATACGAACATTCCCCAAAAGAGACCGATCAAACCAAAGGGCACATTGAACCAAAATACCCATCTCCAACCAAGCGCCGAAGCCATCACCCCTCCAAGAACAGGGCCCAATAATTGGGCAGCCGCCGCAACCAGCACATTGATGCCGAGTCCTTTTCCTAATGAATGCTTCGGAAATGCATCCGTAATCAATGCTGTCGTATTGGTGATCACCAAAGCTCCGCCTGCCGCTTGAATACACCGGAAGACAATAAGAATCCAGACATTCGGCGATAAGCCGATCAGCAGGCTGGAAATCGTGAACGTTGCCATGCCGATCATGTATAGCTTCTTACGGCCATAAATATCCGATAATTGTCCGAAGACGAGTATTAATATCGTATTGACAATCAAATAGGATAACACGATCCAGTCTGCGAAACTTGCACCGACATGAAAATGCCGGCTTACAACAGGCAATGCTACGTTTAACGTCCCGACATTTAGAAGCACTAATAGAACACCTAAGCTCGTAACGGAGAGCACGAACCAAGGATATAAATGGTCTGCTTTCCCAGAAGAATGCAACAACCATCACTCCTTCTCCAATCGACATCATGATGCAATAACGGCTAATGTATATCACTGTGACCCGAGCGGTCATAATAGTGAACTGCGAGTCCAATCACGAGTTTTCATTATACGCCCGGACAAAGAAATGTCAAGCGAGTTCAATTATTGACTAATAGGTCACAGGATGCCAATATGATTCATAACGAAAGCTCTATGAACGAGGAGGGATAGCCGTGAATATCAAGGAACATATTATGAAAACAGCGTTAAACCTCTTTTCTAAAAACGGATATAACGCAACGTCCATGCAAGAAATCGCAGAGCAATGCGGGATTGCCAAGGGAAGCATTTACAAGTTTTTCTTATCGAAAGAGGATTTGTTTATCGGGATCTTCGATATGTGTTATCAGGAGCTGTTTGAACAAGCGGAACGCTTCGTTGCAGATCAAGGACGATCGCCAAGAGAGCATTTTATCCAGCTTGTCGAGTTCCAAATCCAATATTTCATTAAAAACGAGTTCATCATGATGGACTTTACGCATAGAGAATTGCCGATTCAGAGGAGCGACAAATTCGAGGAAGTCAGGAATAGAAACCGGATCAAAAAGATGAACTGGCACAAAGAGTTGATCGTTGCTGCCTACGGAACGGAAATCGAACCGTATGTGTGGGATTTAATCGTAATCTTCAGGGGCTTTCTTACCCAATACTTGTACTACATCATTTATGAGAACAGGCCGCTATCCATAAATAAAGTCTCCCTGTTTATCGTGGAGCGTCTGAGTGCCATCGTTCAAGATTTGCTCCATGATCGGCCGGACCCGCTTTTGGACAAGTCGATTTTACGCACTTCGGATGACCTTTCCTTAACCGCAGATAACCATGCGAAGTCGATACGCGAGTCATTAAATGCCATTGCACGTGCAATAAACGACCTAAAAACGTCGGATACCGTTCGTCATGAACTTAATGACACCTTGAAATTATTAACCGATGAAATTTGGCTAAAAGAACCCAGGGAGTTTTTGATTCACGCGCTTATGGGACACCTGGCACGAAATAACGAAATTCAAGGTTACCTGAAGCAATTAGAGTTTATCCTCATCCAAACTGCTGCTGATCACGCATAATTCTGATCGCATTATAAAGGCCAAGCTCCTGTCCTCGGACAGGTGCTTGGCCTTTCGTAATTACGCGGTCAACGCGGCGAATTGATGCTGGACGTCACCCTGAACAAGTCCGCCATGGAAGCAAATGACGTTCTCGATGTCAAAATCGGCAAATTTCCGCAGCGAACGAAGCGCTTCCGGCAGATCCGGCGTAAACGCTCGATTCGGACTTTTCATTACGCCGTTCTCGGCAATCGTCGAATCGCCGGCGCACTTGCTCCGGCAGAGACTGTAGAAGTCCGGCCATATTCTCCTTCGGCAATTTGAGCAAGGGCTCCTTACCGTCGATTGCGTCCCGATCGGCTTCATGGGCGAATACGTTCAACGACTCTCCTTCAGTTGCGAGAAATTGCGGCAGGCCGCCAATGTGGTCGATGTCCTGATGGGTCGGTACGATCGTCTTCAGCGGCAAATTGCCCGGATTGCAAGAAAGAAGTTGGGGCGCCTGTAGACGCTTTATTTGATGTATTATCTGACTATCTATTTTCTGGTACAATATGGGTGTTGTTCAGTGGTGGTGAATGCTTTGTTTGTTGCTGAAGATAACCGAGATCAATTGGTATGCCTGATTGCCATGTTCTTGTTAGATATCGAGCAGGATCTAAGAAACCACACTATTATCACTTCAGGAAAACGTGTGAAAACCGTTGCTGGATTCAGCATTTCATCCATTCGAATGAGGAACCTAGAACGTGTAAAAAAGTTTAAGATGACTGCGAATAAATCGTAGGAGGTTCTATTATGCTTAATGTATATTTTATAGGCGGATCGCCATGCAGCGGAAAAAGTACTGTAGCCGAAACTATAGCAAAACATTATAATTTCCATTATTTCAAAGTAGATGATTTTCTGGATAAGTATACGGCAAGAGGGGCAAAGCAGAACAAACCTAATTGTATCAAGCAAACACAAATGACACCGGAACAGATTTGGATGAGGAATCCAGAAGAACAAAACGCAGAAGAATTACAATTTTATGAAGAAGTATTTGAATTTTTATTCCAAGATATCCAGGCTATTTCTTCGGAAAATAAAATTATAACCGAAGGGGCAGCATTACTTCCGAGGTTAATGAAACAGACAGGGATTAAGCAGAAACACTATGTTAGTATTACACCGACGAAAAAATTTCAAATCACGCATTATAAAGAGAGACCATGGGTTTATAACGCACTTGAAGGTTGCAGTGACAAAGAACAAGCATTTAAGAATTGGATGGACAGAGATATATTATTTGCGAATGAAATAAGACAACAATGCGTAGAGACCGGATATACGTCATTCGTAAATGATGGAACGATTCTTATTGATGATTTAGTAAAAAGAGTATGTTTGAGCTTTGGTCTATAGATATATCATCGGTAGGGAAGACGATTAAACGTGACGCATGCCAGGATGTGGAAGAAGAGACCCGGACCGCCTCAGGGACATGCGATGAATGTACATCTAGGGATTCCGGTTATCGCCGAGCGGGTAAAGACAACTATTGTCAATCGGTTTGATAACTCCGCAAGGGAAGGAATGAAGGATGATGCAAGAAGCATTCGGAAAACCCGGACTGGCGTCTACATGGTCAACCGGAGCCAAGTCGGGGGTAGGCACGGCGATGGACGACCGTTCGCTTGTCTGGTTTACGCTCGCTCAAGGCATGCTGAACGAAGTCTACTATCCTCGCATCGACACGGCCAATATCAAAGAGTCGCAGCTGCTTGTTGCGGCCGACGATTTCTTCTCGGAGGAGCGAAAGGGCACCTCGCACATGATCGAGCGGCTCGATGCCTGGGCGCCCGCTTTTCGAATCGTCAATACATGCCTGCAGAACCGTTACCGGATCACGAAACGGTTCGCGGCAGACCCGGAACGCCAGGTGCTGCTGCAGCATATCCGGTTTGAAGCGCTTGCCGGGGAGATCGGCGATTATGCCGTATTCGCGCTCGTCACCCCGCATATGGCGAACAAGGGATCCGGCAACGATGCCTGGACGGGCGAACATAAGGGACGGCCGGTCCTGTTCGCGGCTCGGGACGGTGTCTATATGGCCGTCATGGCTGCTGCCCCATTCTTCAAGTCGTCTGTCGGGTACGCAGGGCAATCGGACGGCTGGACGGACATTTCCCGGCACGGCGCGATGACTTGGGAGCATTCGTCGGCCCCCGATGGGAACGTGCTGCTGACCGGGCAGCTGTCGCTTGGCGGCGAGGGGACGGCTACGATCGCTTTCGGCTTCGGCGCTTCAGCGGAAGAAGCGGCCTCGGAGGCAGCGGAAAGTTTAGACCGGGGTTTCGACGTTTGTCTGAAAGACTACGTCCGGGGGTGGAGGAAACGAACCGCGGCTCTTCGCGATTTGTCGGCGAGCAGCGGAGACGGCGGAGAGCTGTTCCGTTCCAGCGTTCAGGTGTTCCTCAGTCACGAGGATAAACGCCGGCGCGGGGCAATGGTCGCGTCGCTGGCCGTCCCATGGGGATCGGCCAGACCCGCGGACGGGAGCGTGGGCGGCTATCATCTCGTCTGGCCGCGAGACCTGGTGGAGACGGCGACGGCTCGGCTCGCCCTGGACGATTACGACGGCGCTCGGGAAACGCTGATTTATTTGGCGGGCATTCAGCAGGAGGAAGGCGGCTGGCATCAGAATAACTGGATCGACGGCGACCCTTACTGGACCGGCATACAGCTTGACGAGACGGGGTTTCCAATTATTCTCGCCTGGCGGCTTCACGATGCGGGCGCGTTGGGCGAATTCGATCCCTGGCCGATGGTGAAGCGGGCAGCGGCGTATCTGGTTCGTACCGGACCGGTAACCCAGCAGGAGCGCTGGGAGGAGAACGGCGGTTATTCGCCGTCGACGCTGGCGACGATTATCACCGCCTTGTTGTGCGCGGCCGACCTGGCCGTAATTCGGGAAGAGCGCGAGCTGGCCGAGTACTTGAATAGCGTGGCCGATTGGTGGGCGAGCAACATGGATGCGTGGACGTTCACGACGAATAGCCAGCTGGATCCCGACATTCCCGCTCATTACGAGCGTCTCGGCACGATCGTCATGACGCGTCCGGACGTAAGCGATCCGAATCTCGGGAAACTGCCCGTCCGCAATCTGGCGCCGGACGAGCCCAGCGAATTCCCTGCGCGGGACGTGGTCGATGCGGGATTCCTGCAGCTTGTTCACTTCGGTCTTCGGTCCGCGGACGATCGTCATATCGTCGATTCCGTGCAAGTGGTGGACAACGTGCTGAAGGTCGAGCTTCCGGAAGGTCCGAGCTGGCGCCGGTATAACCATGACGGCTACGGCGAGCACCCGAACGGCGACGCGTTCCAGGGCTGGGGCGTCGGGCAGGCATGGCCGCTTCTCACGGGCGAACGCGGTAATTATGAGCTCGCCGCGGGCCGCAAATTGCAAGCGCAGCGTCTCGCTCGGACGATGGAGCGATTCGCCGGCGATGCGAAGCTGCTGCCCGAGCAGTTGTGGGCCATGCCGGACATTCCCGCTAAGGGGCTCTATCGGGGGAAACCGAGCGAGTCCGCCATGCCGCTCGTCTGGGCTCACGCGGAATACGTCAGGCTGCTGCGCAGCCTGGCGGACGAAAGACCGTTTGGCAGGGTCAGCATCGCCGAGACCCGTTATGCGGAAGGACCTCCGAAGCTTCGTAACGTGTGGCGGTTCAATCATAAGGTAAGCACGACGAACATCGGCGAGGCGCTGCGGATCGAGACGCTTGCCCCGGCCGTCCTGCATTGGAGTTACGACAATTGGGCGACCGTGCGCGACAGCGATACGATCCCGAGCGGCGTCGGCACGCATTACATCGACATTCCCGAGTCGGTACTCGCGACGTCGGCCGTCCTTATGTTCACTTTCTACTGGCCCGAAGCGCACAAGTGGGAAGGAAGGGATTTTGTCGTGCAGGTCCTCGGCGACAGGAATGGTTGAATAGGACGACGACAAAGAGCCTGGCGTTAATCCGCCAGGCTCTTTGCTGTCCAGGTGAAGGAACGAATGGATGCAACGCTATCATAAGCGCCATTGATGATATAAAGCGTGAGTTAATCATTTTTATATAATAAATTATTCTATTAATCATTATATCTTATGAACTAATACTTTTTTACTAGATAACCGATAAATTAGTAAGCATAACTTCCAAATAGTAGCTATTAATTTGACTATAACAGCTGGAACTATGCAAATACATGATGAATAAGAGGTTATGCAATTGTCTAAAACGTACAAGAAACGGCACAAAATCGTAGCAGCCGCTACAGCCGTGGCAACAAGCTCGTTGTTGATCCTTTCCCCCGGCGCTAGCGCGGCGCAATCCGGTTTCAAGGATGTATCGCCAAGCGATTACTTTTACGATGCCGTGTTGAGTCTCCAGGCCAGAAATGTCATCGAAGGCAACGCGGACGGAACATTCAAGCCGTACGATAAGCTGACCCGTGGGCAAGCCGCCAAGATCATCGCATCCGCACTCGGATTGGATACCGCGAATGTCACCGATCCGGGCTTCAAGGACGTATCGAAGGGGAACTTCTATTATAAGTACATCAGCGCATTAGCCAATCAAGGAATCATTGAAGGCTTCGGCAATAAATTCAGCCCGAATGACACCCTGACCCGTGCGCAAATGGCGAAAATCATTACCTTGGCTTATAAGCTCCAGCAGTCCGGTCAGCAGCAACCGCCATTCGCTGACGTGAAGCAGGGCGACTGGTTTGCGGCATACGTTGGCGCATTGACAGAGAATGAGATCACGACCGGTACTACTCCGACAACCTTCTCTCCGAACGACAGCATTACGCGCGGACAGATGGCGGCGCTCGTCTTCCGCAGCGAAGGGACAACGGAGGCCCGCACGGCTACCATTTCGACGATTACGAAGGATGCCCTTGTGACCTCCGAAGGCACCTACGCATTGACGGATGAACTGAAGCAATGGATCAATCCAAGCAACCTTGCGGCTTTGCAAGGAGCGGCGATACTCGTATCCGCTAGCGGGAATCGGATCGCTAAGATCGACCGGATCGAATTAAAGGCCCAAGGCTCGGCGAGCACGGATGCTTCTAATCCGTATGCGAATCATGTGGTCGTTGACGGGCACGGTGCAGCCGTAGAAGCCAATATCACGGTGAACGGTGATTACGTTACATTGAAGAACATGACGATTGCCGGCGATCTCCACGTCGGGAAGAGCGTGGTACACTCCTTCTTCTCGGAATCGATGAAGGTAGAAGGAAACACGACGATCGATGATGCCTTGCCAAGCACGGATACGACACGTCAGGCTTATCGAGCCTATGCCTACAAGGCTACAGGTACTGCTTATTTGCAAGCGGACGCCAATCCGGAATCGGCGCGGGGAAGAGTCGTATTCAGCAAATTCCAATTGGGCCATGTGATTATCGATAAGGAAGCCGATGTGATTTTCTTGTCGGATTTAACAGGCGGCTCACAAGTAGGCACCTTGCAAATTACGAATGCAGGCGTCAAAATCACGCTCGGCGACGGAATTAAGATCGGCGATTTGGTCCTTCCGGCCGGAACGAAGCCGTCCGATGTCATCGTGAACTACGAGGCGGTCAAAGCAAACATCGAACTTATTAACGGTTCCAAAATCGTGGATACGACGCCGGTTACGAATAACGACGGGTCGAACGTGCCTCAGGCTCCATCGGCCCCAACGGGCGTGCAAGGCGTTACGCCAACGTTAACGACGACGGCCGATGGACAAATCACGGGCTTGGACGCAGCGAAAGTCTACCAGTACAAGCTCGCGACAGCTGCAACTTGGACAGACGTGCCTGCCGAATCGACAGCCATTACGAGTCTGACGCCAGGAAGCTATGAGGTGCGCATCGCTCCGAAAGGGAACAGACCGGCCAGTGCAGCAACAGCGGTAACCGTAGCAGCCAGCCATCTGGTCGAAGCGGTCATGCTGGATGGCAAGGACGGGGTAAGTTCCACGGACGGCAAGGTCGAAACCGTTCGCCTGAAATTCGATGCCAATATCGTTGACGCTACCATCTCGAACGATTCCTTCAGCGTCGAGGGATTCGATGTCGCCTCGATCAAAGTAACGGACAAGAACGGAAGAACGGCTCCCGATCCGCTCAATACCGTAGGCGAGCAGCAGTATATTACGATCCGCGTGACGCCGAAGGACGGCACGGCCTATGCTCCGATGGTTCAACAGAGCAGAAGCTCCATTATCCGCGATAACAGCGGCATTGAGATTTCGGGGATTCATGTTCAAGCCAAGGATCAAGCGGCGCCTACGATTATCGATGCCGAATACGTGGATACGGATCAGAATGGCGCGGATCCTGGAGACCAGATCGTCATCAAGTTCTCCGAAACGGTCGTGCTTCCAGGCGGAAGCGAAGCATCGGACTTGGTGGACGATTTCACGTTAAGCAGAGCGGGGAGCGCGGATACTTCGTTTTCGAGCGATGACGCTTTTGCCGTTACGGGAAATACGGTGACGGTCACCTTGGGCGCGGCTACGAGCATCAAGGCCGGCATGGCGATTACGATAAGCAATTCGGGCGTTACGCTGGAGGATGTGAACGGGAACAAGGCGAAGCCTCAAAAGGCGTTTGTCAATCCAACCGTATATTCGGATCCGAAACCCGTCGACATCCGAGGAATTACGACGGGCATTGGCAAACTGGTCGAAGCGGTCATGCTGGACGGCAAGGACGGGGTGAGCTCCACGGACGGCAGGGTCGAAACCGTTCGTCTGAAGTTCGATGCCAATATCAACGACGCTACCGTCACGAACGATTCCTTCAGCGTCGAGGGATTCGATGTCGCCTCGATCAAAGTAACGGACAAGAACGGAAGAACGGCTCCCGATCCGCTCAATACCGTAGGCGAGCAGCAGTATATTACGATCCGGGTGACGCCGAAGGACGGCACGGACTACGCTCCGATGGTTCAACAGAGCAGAAGCTCCATTATCCGCGATAGCAGCGGCGTTGAGATTTCGGGGATTCATGTGCAAGCCAAGGATCAAGCGGCGCCTACGATTATCGATGCCGAATACGTGGCCGTTAATCAGAATAGACCGAGTGTCGGAGATAAAATCGTTATTCAATTCTCCGAAGTCGTCGTGCTTCCGGAAGGCCTTGCTGCATCGGATGTGTTGGATGATTTCACGTTGATTAATGGATCACCGATTTCGTTTAATAGCGATGATACTGTCGAGGTTTCAGGAAATACGGTGACGATCACCTTAGGCGCTGTGACAAGCATCGTGCCTAACATGACGATTACGATCAGCGATAACGGCGTCAAGCTGCAGGATGAGAGCGGGAACAAGGCGAAGCCTCAAAAGGCTTTTGTCAATGAAACCGTCTATTCGAATCCGAACCCCATCGCGATTAGAAATATTCCTATGATTCCTTAACCAAATGACGAAGTAGACTTCCCAAAAAGTCTATTTCGTCTTTTTTTATGCACAGTGGCGCAAATTAACAGTTTATAGGCGGCGTCCAGCCGAGCGTATCCTCCAGCTGACCCTTCTGAATACCGGTTACCATGTCATAGATCTTGCCGGTTAACTCGCCGATTTCGCCGCCGCTTAGCGTGATGCGTTCGCCTTGCCAGCTCAAGCAACCGATCGACGAAATCACCGCCGCCGTACCTGTACCGAACGCTTCTTGCAGCTTGCCGTTCTTGTGCGCCTCGTACACTTCTGCCATCGAGATCAGACGCTGTTCGACCGGAACGTTCCAAGATTCCAGCAGCTGAATAACGGACATGCGGGTAATCCCGCTCAGGATGCTGCCGTTCAAGGCAGGGGTAACCACCTTGCCATCGATCACGAAGAACACGTTCATGTTGCCGACTTCCTCGATGTACTTGTGCTGAATGCCGTCCAGCCACAGCACTTGGGAGTAGCCTTGCGCACTTGCTTCTCTCTGCGCGCGAAGTCCCGTTGCATAGTTAGCACCGGTCTTCGCGCTGCCCACGCCGCCCTTCACAGCACGAACATAGTCGGACTCCACATGGATGCTGACCGGCTTAAGGCCTTCCGAATAGTAATCGCCCACCGGCGACATGATGCAGATGAACTGGTACTGTGTCGAGGGCGCAACGCCCAGCGCCTAGCGCCGATTCCGTAGCAATGATGAACGGACGGATGTAGAGGGACGCGCCTTCCTTCGCAGGAATCCAGTCTTCATCGACAAGCACGAGCTGCTTCAACGCTTCGATGGCGACTTGCTCGTCCAAATGAGGGATGCACAGGCGTTCATTGGATTGGTTGAGACGTTGGAAGTTTTTCTCTGGACGGAACAAGAGTACTTTGCCTTCGGCTGTTTTATACGCTTTCAAGCCTTCAAATACCGTTTGGCCATAATGAAATACCTTCGCTGCAGGATCCAGCGTGATCGGCTGGTAAGGCACAATGCGCGGTCGATGCCAGCCCAATTCCGTCGTGTAGTCCAAGATGAACATGTGGTCCGTGTAATACTTACCGAAGCCGAGCGCGTTCTGGTCTGGTTTTGCCTTCTTGATCGTCGTTCTCGTGACCTCAATCGCTAGCATAGCAGCACCGCCTAACGTGAGTGTTTAAGTATGAGTTGAATGGTAACATTTCCCTGAGTAGATTTGAAATATCTGCTTTATCGGATAATTATACCTTTTAGGTATGGATGGGGAGTGGCAGCTGCTCCGAAAATGAAAGAAGGAGCAGGTTGCCGAGGCAACCTGCTCCCTAACTTTATTCTAAGCTATAGGAGACTTCACGGCAGGACTTAACCGCCGAACTGCGCTTCGTGCAGCCTGGCGTAAACGCCGCGCCGTGCAAGTAGCTCGTCGTGGCTTCCTTCCTCGGAGATCCCGTCCTCCGTTACGACGACGATGCGGTCGGCATGGCGGATGGTAGCCAGCCGGTGGGCGATGATCAATGTCGTCCGGCTTCGCGAAAGCTCCTCAAGCGACCGCTGTATGATTTGCTCCGTCTCGGTGTCAAGTGCTGACGTCGCCTCGTCGAGAATGAGGATCGGCGGGTTCTTCAAGAACATGCGCGCTATCGCCAGGCGTTGACGCTGGCCTCCCGACAGTTTGAGTCCGCGCTCTCCAATAACGGTTTCGAGTCCTTCCGGAAGCGCCTCTAGGAATGCTTCCAAATGCGCGTGCCGCGCAGATTCTAAAATATCGGCTTCGGAAGCATCGAGTCGCCCGTAGGCAATATTCTCGCGTATCGTCCCATGGAACAGAAACACGTCCTGCTGCACGAAGCCGATCTGGCTGCGCAGCGACCGTTGCGTCATGCGGCGAATGTCCAGCCCGTCGATCAGGAGCTCACCGGCTTCGATCTCGTAGAAGCGCGGTATGAGCGAGCATAGCGTTGACTTGCCGGCGCCCGAGGGACCGACGATCGCAATCTTTTCCCCGGCACGCACTTGCAAGTCGACATGATGAAGGACCTTCGTATGACCTTCGTAGCCGAACGTCACATTGCGAAATTCGATATCCCCGCGCAATCTCCGTACATCGACAGCCATCGGATCATCGCTAACGTCCGGCTCCGTGTCGAGCAGCTCGCACGCGCGCTTGAACCCGGCCATCCCTTTCGGGTACATGTCCATCAAGGCGTTGATTCGTTCGATCGGCTTCAAGAAGATATTGACGTACAGAAGGAACCCGATAAGCTCTCCGTAGCTGATTTTGCCCTCATAAGCAAACCATGCACCTATTAGGAGTGCAAGCAAGGAAATAAGCCGCGTCATCAGATACATGCCCGATGAATAATACGACATCGCCATATTCGAGCGCAGCTTTGCAAGCCGTAAGCGTTTATTGTTATCGCGGAATGTTTCGACCTCGTACGCTTCGTTGCCGAACGCTTTGACGACGCGAATGCCGGAGACGCTGTCCTCGACGCGGGCGCTAATGTCGGCGATACGGGAATTCACGCTCCCGGCGACATCGTGCAGCTTCTTGCTGAAATAAACGATGAACCAGATGAGAATCGGCACGGTAATGATCGTGATGAGCGCAAGCTCCCAATTAACCGTCATCATAATGCCTAACGCCCCGGCGAACGTTATAAGCACGATAAACAGTTCTTCCGGTCCGTGATGCGCCAGTTCCCCGATTTCCCACAAATCGTTCGTCAGCCGTGAAAGAAGGGAGCCCGTTTTCGAATTATCGAAAAAGCGGAATGACAGCTTCTGCACATGCTCGAACATACGCTGCCTCATGTCGGTTTCGATGTTGATGCCCAGTTTATGCCCGAAGTAGCCGACAATAAAACTCAGCCCCGTCGTGATCAAGTACAAGCAGAGCAAGCCCATGCAGATCAGCACGATCATCGGCCAGTTGCGACCGGGCAGCTGCGTATCGACCATCCATTGCACTGCGAGCGGGAATGCGAGCTCGAGCAGCGCGGCGACTACGGCGCATATGAAATCCATATAGAATAACCGTTTATACGGCGAATAATAGGCAAAAAAACGGCGAATCATTGACCTCACCTCCTAATGACTTTCAGGAACCATACCGACGTCGTATAGACAAACGCACACCTAAAGAAACCTGCCTTAACGGACAAGTTTACCTCTATCGTGTACAAACGCTATCCAGACACTTCGGTTTAGTTGAGAGTGAGGAGCAACATTCTGCAGATTCCCCTTTTTAACCCGATTCTTACTTATTTATGGTATCACCAAGGATTTGTCCGTGTGAATAGACGTTGAGAAAGTAAAATCCGCAACTTGTGAATGGAGGAGGAGTCGTGTACGCAGAACCATCATGGTTTAGATTAGGATTTTCCGAAGTACCCGGTCAATCCGCGGGGCAAGGTATTGGTATCATTATCATCGACGATATTTGCCCGCATCCGACTTTGAACCACCTCGCGGATAGAATTAAGCATGTGGTTGTAGCTAACGATAATGCAATTACTTGTTCCGACATTGTGAATGAAGGCTTTAATCCTAGTAATTTAGATAATGGCATACATGGTTTGATGACTGTTCTTACGTTAGCACATGAGCCTTTTACCGTTGACGGATTCTGCCATGCAGGTATAGCACCAGCAGGCAATTTCGTTGTCCTGTCTCATGGCGCCTTTAAAGATGGAGAAGGGGAACGCCTCAAATTAGGAATCGACTGGATCCTTAGCAATCTACCTGATTTGAATATTCGGATTATTTTAAGCTTGGGATGGCATGCTCAAGATAACACGGTTTTATTGGAAAGAACAAAATCCAATTCTACTGTGCAAAGCTTGGCGGCAGCCGTTGAACGAGGAGTATTGGTAATATGCGCGAATGGCAACAGCGACATTGGCAACATATTACCGCCCCTTGATTACTTGGCCGTTGGCGGGTTCGATGATCGGGGAAAGGCTGACCGAATCTATCATACTCCTTACCCAGGTGAACCTCATGGATTTAATGGCGACGGACATTATCGGCCAGACATTCGTGCACCACGTACGCGAGTCATTGTTCCTTATTGCGAAGGGGAACCGAGAGCGGGGCAATTATCGGTGTACACAGGAACCTCGGCGGCATCGACGCTGGTTGCCGGGGTATGCATGTACTTGTTATCTAGTTTCCCATTCATCAACAACTATACGCTGAGGAACGCCTTGGTTAGGTTTGGAGATAAATTGGTTGAAGACAAGAACTATTCGCCATGCGTTAATGTAAAGAAAACAATAGAAGCCTTATTGCAAGGGTATATAAGTGAGCAGAAGATAGAAAGCCAGCTTGTCGATGATACGGGCATTGCAGCACGTGCCGTCAATCTGAGCAGAGCGATCAGGAAAAAAGAATACACGCGAGGCGAGCTGTGGGAGTACTCCAACGATCCAAATTCACTTATTCGAAAGATTGCAGTTCACTCGCTGGGGTGGCCGGTCGACCGTATAGAACGTGAAATTTATTGGGATAGATTCGATATGGAACCTGAGGATGGCGTTCGTACTTGGTATTTGTACGGGTTGTTGCAGCATGCTGAAAAAGAAGAATTAACTCGATGGATTCCATTAGCAGCTAGTCCCCATTGGTCAATTAGATGGTGCGTAGGAGAATTTCTTGGTAAATTCTCTGATTTGCCTCAATTCGTTAAAACACATGAACCCGAACTGGTACCACAATATGCACACTCTCTATTTGAGTCATTGGAATAAATTATCTATCATGCGAAAGACCAAAAATGATTCTCCATAGAGGGAGTTATCTTCAAATCCAATGTATGGTACGATTTGGTTGGCGTTATTTTGGTAGGGTGGATACCAAAAGAATAGCAAACCCCATACCTTGCCAGGAGATGCCGAAATTATACGATACGATCCTAATCGGGAGGAAGGCAGTCAATGGGTGCGACAGAAACGAATAAGCTCAATCATGAAATCGTGGATCATATCCCGCTTATCTGGGAAGAGCCGTATGGAGAACGGAACGGGCACCTCGTCATCTGGCTTCCGGGACTGACAGGCGACAAGGATGGACTACGCAAGCATCTGCGGATGTTCGCCGACGCGGGCTTCGTAGCCGTATCGTACGATCCGTATGAGCACGGGGAGCGGATGAGAGAGAGCCGCGATCAGTTTATCGGTAAATTAAAGCGTAACAAGCGCCGTTATTTCTGGCCGATGATCGCAATGACGGCGGAGGAATATCCGCGCGTGATCGACTGGGCGCTGGAACGATTCGGATTGACCGGCGGCGTGATGGCGGGAGGCATCTCGATGGGTGGCGACATCGCCTTGGTCGCTGCAGGACTGGACAGACGAATCACCGCAGTAGCAGCCTGCATCTCGACGCCGGATTGGCTGCGTCCGGGCACGGATGAAGAAGAGAGCCGCCCCGATACGTATGCCTGGAATTGTTATCACCGCTGCAATCCGCTTACGAACGCGAACAAATATGAGCATGCTCCAGCGATTCGCTTCCTGAACGGGGCGAAAGATGGCCATGTCCCTCCCGACGGGGCTCACAGGTTCAGGGCGGCGTGCGCGGACCATTATGCGGCGTGTCCAGAACGTTTCGAGATTACCGAGTTCGACGTCGCTCACCAATTTACCGATGGCATGCTGAACGGGGCTCTGGACTGGTTCAGCCAACATGCTGCAAGCTCCGGTTCCGAAAAAGGATAAATCAATCCTATTGTTGAGCCGCAGTGTCGGGCTCCAATAACATACGCTCTTTTATGGCCGCGTATATCGCGGCTTTTTTAGCGGCTGTTAACTTAAGGGTAGTTATTCATTTACAATACCTTAATTTTTGCGGAGTCGTCTTGCTGTAACCTTTTTTAGGCCATGCTCGTCTTCCTTAATTGTACAAACAAAATCGACTAAAAGAGGTGCACAGGATGAAAAAGACATTCAAGATGATGACAATGACAGCAACGGCAGCGTTGATGTTAACTTTTGCGGGGCAGAGCTTTGCGGCGACTCCGGGTTTTACGGATTTGGACAATAATGCAGCCAAAGATAAAATCGTTTCCTTGCAGCAGAGGGGCTTACTCCAAGGCGTTTCGGCCAATCACTTCGCGCCGCGCGCCATCTTGACAGAAGCACAAGGCGTACAATTAATCGTGAGCGCGTTGAATCTCAACCTGGATTTGGTTCGATTCTTCAAAGAGCCGAAAGCATCGGATTACTTCCCGAACGCGCAAGATGATGCTTGGTACGCGAACGCGCTAATTATCGCGTCGGTCAACGGACTCGATCTTCCGAAAGATCTGAATCCGAATCAATTGTTGACTCGGGAAGCGTTCACGCATGAGTTAATCCATGCGATCGAAGTGACAGGCAAGCTGCCCATGATCAAGCCGGTTGCCGTTGAAATCGCTGATCAAGACCAAATCAACGTGGAATACTCCGGATCGATCGTACGCGCATTGAACTACGGCGTCATTCAACTGGGGGAGGACGGCAAAGTGAATCCCAAAATGACCATCTCCCGTTCGGAAGCAGCCGAAGAAATCTATAATGCGCTCGAGTATTTGAAGGCACATGCCCCATCGACTGACGAGAACGGCAAATTATCCTTCTCAGAGGGCATTCAATTGATCACCGATGCCACAGGCGTGACGCCGTCCCTGGATCAGGAAGCAGACCCTAACGCCGCATTGACTCGTGAAACGTTTACGACAATGCTCGTTCAAGCCGTAGAGGAAGCCGGCAAGCTGCCGATGATCAACGTCATCCCGGCCGACATTAAAGACGCGGACCAAATCGACATTCTTGACTCAGGCGTCATTCAGCGCGCACTTAAATACGGCATTGTGAAATTGAACGCCGATGGTAACTTCGAGCCGAATGCCGAAATGACGCAAGCGCAAGGCAAGGAAGCCGTGGATAATGCCGTCGCTTACCTGAAGGCACATCTTGCGCCAGTAACTGCGAACCCTGTACAGTAGATAGTTTGACAGGCAACGAACGATACACATTAATACCGTTTACTGGAATCTTAACGAGGTAATGAACGAAGTTATGTATTCCGCGAACTTCATGAAACGACGAATAGCCCAGGGAGAGTATCCCCGGGCTATTTGTGAACTATTCATAAGCATAAAAGTTCGAGCGCGGCCACCCACTTCGCGCATAAGAAAAAGCGGCCGCTACGGGCCGCTTTTTTGAATAACCAACTCGTTATTTAATGGATTTATTAACGAGGTTAATATGATCCAGATCCAAACCGCTTGTATTGTTGAAGATGAACTCCAGCTGGTATTTGCCGCGGACATAGGTGAGTTTCTTTTGCACGGTTTTGCCTGACTTGATCAAAGCGGACTGATTTGGGGCTCCCCAGTGCTGGATCACCATGCGGGCGGAGATGCCGCCAAGATTCGTTTGACGCTCGACGTTCGTGCCGAAGTAGCGCATTTCCCGTATTTTATCGAGCTTGTAGTTGAGTGCGTAGCCCGGATGGCCCATTTCGGCATGATAGACGTCGAAGCCGTCGGCATCCTTGGCCGGAGATTCGGCTTTGCCGATGGCCTTGATGACCGTTTCATGCGAGGTCAAGCCGACCGTGAAGCCGTGGAAATTCGGGAACTGGCCTTGAAGAGCCGGTTTGTAGAAGCTCATCAGCGTTTGGAAAGCTTTCATATGATCGTCCACGGGAGCAGCGGCAGGAGCTGTCGTATTGGCCGCGGCGTAGGAAGGGACGGCTCCGGCGACCGATAGGATCAGCGTGCCCGCAGTCACCGTTGCAATTGCCGTTTTTTTGGCAGATGTAAATACGTTCATTAGTATTTCCTCCTCGAGTGACGGAATCGTGTCCGCTCTATGAATGTGTTCCACCCTTATCGACGAAATCGGTTGCGATATGTTGCAGTTAGTTTCTTTACAATATTTAGTTACTGTAGGAAAGGGCGCTCCGCTTCTTATAGCGACACAGGCTTAAAAGCATCTACGTCTTCCACCTATACCGTACAGGCCAAAGACGCGGCCGGCAATTTGTCTGCTCTGAGCACGGCAGCCAAAGCTACAACTAAGAAAAGCGGAAGCAGCAACCAATAGTAATAGAGCGTTTCAATTAGAGACCAATTAGGTCTCTTTTTCGTTATCGGACAGGAATATCTGGAATAAAAAGGATTTTGAATTTTATAATCGAAATCTTCATGGATCCCGATCGGAATCCAATCATGATCGTAGATCGACAGGAGGAATAGATGTGAGTAACCTGCGGCAAGGTCTTGTGGGCGAATATCTGTTTAACGGCAATGCGGAAGATACGAGCGGCTTCGGTCGTCATGGGAAGGTAGAAGGCGCGACATTGACAGAAGATCGTTTTGGCGCAGCCAATAGCGCCTATGCGTTTTCCGGCCAGAATGATTTCATTGCGTTGGAACCATTTTCGATGCTTCACACGGCGTCCTCTTTCTCCTTGTCTATCTGGGCCAAATACGATCAGGAAGCGGCGCTCAAAGGCTGGAACAACGCTATCGTTTCGCAAGACGATCATGGCCGTGCACTCGATCAATCTCATCGTGTATTTCAATTAAGCACCAAAGGGGAATATGTCACCTGGCATCGAATGAGACAGTCGGCGGACGCGGTAGGGAAACACCCTTTACGACGGGGCGCATGGTATCATATTGTCGCGACTTATGACGGAGCGGAGCATAGGCTCTACGTGAATGGCGTGCTTCAGGATATACAAACCGGTTCATTCGTGCATAACTTCGAAGAGCCGATCTTTATAGGCAAAAAGAATTCCGACGAGAAGCGATTCTGTTTTCACGGGACATTGGACGATCTTCGGATTTACGCAAGATCATTAACGGACTACGAGGTTCTGGAGCTCTATGCCGAACAAGGATATATCGGAGATACCGATTGGATGCTCCCGGCGCCGCATCCCGTTCGCAAGACGACAGCCGCCAAGAAGTGGGTCAACAAACCGATTCGCGTAAGCAAGACGTTGGAATTCCGTAAAATCGAATGGAACGACTGTTACAATTCGTTTGCTCTTGCCCTATATGGCGTCCTGACGTATTCGAATCGACAGATTAGTTGGCTGCAAGCGTTGATTTATACGGGGCAAGGTTTCGTCATCAACACCGATCGGACTGTGCGGCCGATGGATGTACTCGGAGACGGAAGCCTGCTCCGAGAAGCGATGCTTAATTTGGGCTTCGACATGGAGATTCTGGCGGCGAACATTTACGGCGGAGATTGGGAGGAAGATACGGTCGAAAGAGCGTTATACATGGTGCGAGAGAGTATCCAGCGGGGATATCCTGTCGTGGGATGGAACCTGGATAACTATGAACATGGACTCATTTACGGCTACGACGATAAACGCAAAGTATTGTACATTCAAGATATTAATGCCAGGAACGGCGCTGAACTGTCTTATGATGATTTTGGCCGGCGTCCCCTCCAGGATAACCCCATCGATCCGGAAATGTTCATACTGGTGCTGCGGGAGAGGAACGAGACGCCGCCTGCGCAACTGAACGTGACTCGGTACACGGAGCAAGAAGACCTGAATTACCGAATGACGTTGAACAAAGCGCTCTCGCTTGCCGTGCGTCATGCAGAAGGGGACGGACTCACGGGAGATGACGGCCGAATGAACGGGATCGGCGCCATTGACGAGTGGATTGCGGCTTTCGAGTCCGAGTCGGCGCATCGTTTCTTCACAAGCTACAACCTCTTATGGCTTACGTCTACAAGGCAATACTTGATTCCATTCTTCGCGCAATCGGCAATTACGCATTGTATGGCGATTCAAGACCTTACGCTGCAGCATCTGATGCTCAAGGCTGCTGAGGTGTATCTGTCAAGCTATCGGGCATGGGTGCATTTGCGCGAGATGTTCCCTTTCCCTCATGGGGCAGATACGACCGATCCAAGATTGAAATTGGACGCGATCCGACTGCTCAAGGAGGCACGGCAGGCGGAGTCTGCCGGGCTATCGGTGTTACGCGACATCGTTGACCGGCTCTCTAATCGTGGCATGGAAGCTTCCTTGCAGATTAATGAAAGCACGTTTGGATGAGTTATGCTGCACCGTAACTTAGCGGCTGTGGACGGGGAAAGCGGCGATGGCAGGAATTTTAACGGACACGATATCGCTATAAACGGGAGCCGATCAAACGATCGGCTCCCGTTTATATAGGCACTGTTCCGCCCCATTGACAAATGAAGGAATGATTCATATAATTTAATTAAATGAATGGTTCATTCAATTTATGAGGAGGGTATTATATGAACGAACCTCAACAAGCGAGCAGTCACAATGTAACTGGAAAATACGCGATAATTACCGGGGCGACGAGCGGGATTGGATTGGCGGCCGCACAAGCTCTGGCTGCTAGAGGAGCGAACTTGGGTATCGTCGCGCGAAACGCGGCCAAAGCAAATGAAGTGGCGGATAGGATCCGGACTTCATTCGGCAATCGGATCACAGTGGACGTTTTCCTTGCTGACATGTCGTCCCAGCAGTCGATTCGACGAGCGGCGAACGAAATATTGGCAAAATGCCAGAGGATCGATATGCTAATCAATAATGCAGGTGCCATGTTCGTTAATCATAAGCTGACGGAAGATGGGCTCGAAATGACTCTGGCGGTCAACCACATCGCGCCTTTCTTGTTCACGAAGCTGCTGCTAAACCGACTGATGATGAGTGAACATGCCCGCGTGATTACGACGTCGTCTCACGGCCATAAGATGGCTATGAAAGGCATCGATTTCGATGACTTGAGCGGTAAGCGTTATTTTGGGTTTCTGGGGAAACTGAAAGGCGGTCCTAATTTTCGGTACGGCGAGACGAAGCTGGCGAACATTTTGTTTACCGCGGAACTGGCACAGCGATTGAAAGGCACGAATGTGACCGCGTATTGTTTTGATCCCGGACTCGTCGCTACGAATTTCAATCGGGACAACGGATTCATGGCCCGCATGACGACGGCCGTCATGATGAAATTTGCACGAACCCCTGAGCAAGGTGCGGAGACACTTCTCTGGCTTGCGGATACCGACGGCAAGAACCTGGAAAACGGTCGTTATTACGCCGATAAGCAGATTGGAAAGCTGTCGGCACAAGCAGGGAACTTGGAAGCAGCGAAAAAGCTCTGGGAAGTCAGTGAATTGCAAATACGCGCATCGGAGGCATAATCGTCGAGGCGACTCACACAATGGAAGAAGGATGACCATGCCAAGAATAGCGCTATCCGAACAAGCGCTCGATGAACGCAAAGATCAGATCAAAAGCGCCGCATTAAAAGTATTCGCAGAGAAAGGGCTTACCGGAACGAAGATGAGCATGATCGCCGAGGAAGCCGGCATCAGTCAAGGGTTATCGTATAAATATTTCGAATCCAAAGACGAAATCTTCGCGCTTCTTGTGGAAGAGGCAATCGAGGAAGCCCAGAAAGCGATCCGGAATATCGGTCAATTATCAGGTTCGCCTATTGATCAACTGAGGGCGTTCACGCTTCGAATGCTGGACGAGAACCACAAGCATTATTTCCTGCTCATTCAGCAAGCGCAAAAGTCAGAAGGCGTTCCGCACAAGGCAAAGGAAGCCATCAAGCGGTATTCCCCCGGGGATACAATCGATTTAATGATTCCGATCGTCGTCCGGGGACAAGAGGAAGGACAACTCGCGGAGGGGGATCCCTACAAGAGGTTGCTTCTGTTTCTCTCGGTCGTGACCGGTCTTATGCTTCAAGATACGAAGGCACTGGGAATCGACTTGGCACTGGAAGTCGACTATCTGTTGGGCATTTTGACGAAATAAGAGGAGGCCGTCATATGAGTAAAGCTTATTGGGGACTTAAGTCTTTAACATTTTGGCTTGTTGGTGTTGTTACGCTGTTAATGTTGTATTTGGGCGTAAGAGGGTTTGTCCAGCCAATAGGTGCAATACGAGACTACGGTTTACCACTTCATGACACCGCGGATAACAATCTTGTTTACATCAAAGCCAATCGCGACCTGTTTATCGGTATCTTCCTGCTAGCCCTGATGATACTTCGTATGAGAAAAGCATTGCTTGTTGCGATGTTTACTTCCATACTAATGCCCGCAATTGATGCCATATTGGTCATTTCGCATGCAGCAGATACAACGCCTTCTTGGATCCATATTGCTTCAGCTGTATATGGAGTTGTTATTGGTTGTATGTTGTATCGAGAAGAACAGCGAGCTAGTACTTGAAGAAACTCATGATCTTAAACTTTGATTCGCCGCTGACAATCGCATTTACGATTACCATCGGGCGCCCTTCGGCGCTCCTTTTTTTACTTGGTTTGATTTAGAGGTAATCAAAAATCCACATGAATCCTAGCGTAAAAGATGATATGACAAGAACAGCAAAATCATAGCCCCTTGAACGACAAAGATTATCATCAAGTCGTTGAGAAAAATCATGAAAATTCATTTTATAAAAACTGAAGGGGCATGATCATTGAATAAATATTGGAATGTAGCGATCAAAGTATTTACGCCCGCAACATTTCTCTACTGTTAGGCGTACTGGTTTATGAGATGGAAAAAAGATGTAAATAACTGAATAAGGAGTGTTTCATTGATGAAAAAAATTGTCCTGTCTTGTTCACTTTCTTTATTACTTGCTTTTTCGTTTGTTAGTATTGCAATGGCAGCAGCATCAACAGAATCCATAACACTTAATGTAAATGGTTTAAAGATCCCGAATGAGACCGTAATCATTAATCAAACAACGATGGTACCAATTAGAGATGTATCTCTTATCCCCATATTTAGTGTGAATTGGGAGAATAAATCAAAGAAGGTCTCCGTTACCAATAAGAAGACTAATGAGTCACTCTTGCTCACTATGAATAATAAAGTAGGTTATAAAGGAAAAACTAAAGTAACACTATCTGTGGCACCACAAAATATTAATGGTTCTATCTATGTTCCTTTAAGATTCATTGGTGAAAATCTAGATGCTTATGTCTACTGGGATTCAAAAACGAAAACAGCTGTTATTTACAATTCACCTGTTGGAGGAGCAGATGAAAGCCTTAATATTGTTAAGGGTAGAAATGCCGTATTGTTATTAACCCGAATTAATCTACAGGACCATTTTGTGACGAATTCTGAAAGCCATATTACTGAGTATTTTTTTCCTTTAAATAAAACACAGCAATTTTTTATCGTCGATGGGGATATTGCTAAATATTATGAAGTGAGAAATCATGCTGCTTGGGAAGTTTGGGAGGGAGTGACTTCTGATGGGGTAAAGGGAGATAAAGACGTCATTCCTAATATTGTACATGCAGTAAGTAAAGAATGGGGACAAAGGCCATCTTTCAATGGCGAATTTGCTTATTTCATAGATCAATGGATGGCCAACATTGTAAACTTCGGTACTATTGATGAGACAGGAACAAGAAATGAGTCCGGGAGCTTTACCAGAACAGATAATTCTAAACCGTTTATTGTCGCAATTGAAGGAGAAAACAGAACAAATTGAAGTTTATTCAAAGCCGCATAAATTGCGGTTTTTTCTTTTATGTTCTCAAGCGTTATTGTCACCATGAAATGACAAGAGCTATTCGTTTGAAGCAATTCCCCAAAGGTTCGGGGGCATTTATGGTATTTATTACCACTTTCTGGAGAACAATATTACAACTGATGCCAACAGGTCTGGAGGTAGGGATTGAATTTGAGAATTCTAGCTGTTATCTGTTCGATTTTAATGCCCGGTTTCGGGCAGCTCTTTAATCGACAATACGCTAAAGCGCTGATTCTGCTTTTACTCGAATTAGGATTGAATAGCACCATTCATCTGAATCATGCGATTAGAATGGACCTTATCGGACACGATGAAATGATATTTCGTTCGACAAACTTAGAAATAGCTCATTTCTATCCAGGTTTTTATGTTATGAATACATGGGATGCCTTTTCATCCGCAAAGGTTGGCCAGCCCGATCCCCGCTCAGTTATTTTCTTCATAGCTGCCGGCTTCATAGGTACCTTAAGTGTTGTTTTTTCAGCATCAATACCTAATCCCGTGGTTACGTCTGGTCTTGTCATGATTGGAGCAATCTTATTAGGTTCTATTATTTTCAACAGATCAAGTTTGGTAACCTCTTGATGAAAATACCTGCGCCGTCGTCGATGGCGTATCAAGTGTGGTGAGCCTCAGCTAGGATTCCTCACGGAGATCATGGAGTATCCCGTCAAAAGTTAATCGATGCACTATATCTGTCTTTATACGTAGGCTGCCCCTGACGGCGGCCTTTTTTAGTCCCAATGCAAAATTAAGGCGACTGGAAGAACTTCAATACAGAGCCGTATTAGGACAAGAACTTCTATGCATGGCCGACGGCAAGTTAAACAAGCGAGTCAATAGACTAAAGGGGCAGGAGAGTAGCGCCTGCATCGAGGACTGCCGTTTCCGACAATTGCGTCATCTAAGCCTTCGGTAACGAAGCGTATGAAGTCAAACGTAATGATTCATATGCCATGGTTTTCAAATCTGTCGGGAGACCATGGCCGTTGACGATCGACCCTGCTACAACAGCGGTTATAGTAGTGGACATACCTTGGGTATAACTCAATTTTCCTTCTCCAAAGATCTAGCTCTGACTTTGGGAGCCTTTTTAACGTTAATTACGGGGATTGACTCAATCTTTGATTTTAACAAGGAGAAAGCGAGGGATTTTCAATTCTTTAACGATCTAGTCTTATTATATACAGTTAACTTATTTTCTTGTGGAAGATCACACACGTGAAGAGGTTGATACAAAACTAGATGAGGTTTTTAGTAAGTATGAAGAGCTAACACACGCTCTGGGTGAGGAAATAAAGAAGAGCAACTACCAAGAACAACATCAAAAATCTACAAACGCTTCATTGTAACGAGCGCTCGATGTGTCGGAGGACATGTCGAGCGATAGCAAACGCCATCAGGCTGCAGTCGCAAACGGCAGCCATTTCAGTCAACCTTACATAATGGCGTTATTAATTGCTGCCGACAGATTTTTCGGTATTCCGACTAACGACTTCTGCTAGTATGTGAGATGAGAAATATCGAATGAAAATATACGGAGGCGGATCGCATGAATGAAAAAGAAAAATACTTATTTGACTTACAAGGTTTTCTAGTCATTCCAAATGTCTTGACTGCGGAGCAGCTAACTAAACTGAACAAGGCGATTGACGAGAATGCTGACATTGCGCCAGAAGAACGCAAAAGCTTCATGTTTTGGGCTGAACAAACGTTCCGCGATCTGATTGACGATCCCAAAACAGAGCCGTATCTTACTGAAATTCTGGGTGAGGAATATCGTCTGGATCATGAATATTCGATTATTCATCAGAAAGGATCGCCTCCGCTTGGACTTCACGGGGGAGGCGTTCCGTATGACCCGGGCCAATATTATACGTTCCAAAACGGGAAAATGTACAGCGGACTTACGGTCGTCTCCTATGCCCTTACGGATATTGGCCCGGAGGACGGAGGTTTTTGTTGTATCCCCGGCAGTCATAAATCGAATTACAGAACACCAACGGACTATAAGAACTATTCGGAAATCGGGCCTGTTGTCCATATTCCGCAACGGGCTGGAGACGTGCTCATTTTCTCGGAAGCGTTAACGCACGGTACGTTTGCCTGGCAAGCAGCGCATGAACGGAGATCCTTGCTCTATAAATATTCACCGGCGATGATTTCATGGGCACCGTTCAACAGGTCTCAAGAACTTCTGGACATGCTTACGGACAGGCAGAAAGTGATCGTTCAGACGCCGGCCTCATTAGGGTACAGATATTTTGGACAAAGCAAAAAGAAGTAATAGGAACAGAACGGGGCCGGCCCCAGCCGGCCCTTTTGGCGCATACAGCCGGTTCGCGCCGTTTCGTTTGATACGGCTAACCTTACGGTAAATACACATGGTTGGTGAGCGTGGCATATACATAAGAAAACTTCGAAGGGGTGACAGCCATGAGATATACGGTTCAATATATCCCCCTTAGCAAGATCAAACCCGGATTTACGATTCAATTATCGAATCGAATCAAGGAACTCAAACGGACCGCGCAGGATTGCATGCAACTCATGATTGTCCGCAAGAGCAGGAAAGACGGCGGTTACGTCCTGGTGAGCGGCAGCAGCCATTATGACTTCCTGAAGAAGCATACGAGAAAAACAGCAGCACCTTGCCTTGTAGATGAATCCAAAGCGTCAGCCAAACTGAATTCGTTCATTCACCGCATACGGAAGCGGGATTTACCCTACGAGGTGCCGCACATCAAGCGGGAAAAGACCCCGGCAAGCAGTTGGACCATCATCCGGCAGTTCTTGAAGCAGGAGCCTCGGTTCAACAGCCTGTCTCGCCGGGAGCAATTGCAAGTGCTTCGGCTGGGAATTCAATATAAGAGAACAACCGTGTCAGCCATGAAAGCCATGGTTCACAAGCAAGTAAACAATAAGAAGCAATAAGAAGCAATAAGAAGAAGATGCGGAACCCGCTTGACAAATTGAAATTCCACTGTATAGTATTGGATAATTAGGAAATGAAAAATGAAAACGATGAATGAACAAAATATGCTGCATTTCGTTCAGAGAGGGATGTATTGGTGCGAAATCCCACGAAACTTAGTATATTGCCGGTTCAGGAGTGCGGTTAATACCCGCCGGTTTGACTCGTTATCGTCAACAAGAGCTGATTGTTTCGCTATACGCGAGGACAATAACTTGGGTGGTACCGCGATAATAATCGTCCCAATATTTGGGGCGATTTTTTTGTTGCAAAAAATCGGGATGAAGCGGGGTAATAGGGATGAAATTGTATACATCCGATGAAATTAGAACGAAGTTTATTCGGTTTTTTCAAACTAAGGGTCATGCCGTCATTTCAAGTGCTTCCGTGATCCCCGATAACGATCCGACAGTTTTGTTTACGACAGCCGGCATGCACCCCCTGATACCGTATTTGCTTGGAGAGAAGCATCCTTCCGGAACGAGGCTGACTAATATTCAGAAATGCATACGTACGGTTGACATCGACGAAGTCGGCGATGATACCCATTGCACCTTTTTTGAAATGATGGGCAACTGGTCACTGGGCGATTATTTTAACCAAGAATCGATTGCGTGGAGCTGGGAGTTCGTCACAGCCCCCGAATGGCTCGCGATTCCCAAGCACAAAATTGCGGTTACCGTGTTCGAAGGGGATGCTGATTCTCCTCGCGATCAGGAGTCGTATGACATTTGGCGTGAATTAGGTCAAGATGAGCAAGAAATTTTCTTCCTGCCCAAAACCGAAAATTGGTGGGGCCCGGCAGGTCAAACAGGTCCTTGCGGTCCTGATACAGAAATCTTCATCATTTCGGATAAAGAACGTTGTGGTCCTTCCTGTTCACCAGCCTGCGGTTGTGGGCGTTATATCGAATTCTGGAACAATGTCTTCATGCAATACAACAAAAGGGCAGATGGCCGGTTTGAGCCGCTTGATCAAAGAAACATCGATACGGGAATGGGCTTAGAGAGAATATTAATCGCATTGAATGGCGGAACGGTCTACGATAGTGATCTATTTACTTCGATATTCGCTCAAATTGCAGCATTGTCGGAGGCGACCTATGCAGATCAGCCCAAAGCGTATCGAATCGTTGCGGATCACACCCGGACGGCTGTATTTATCCTTGGCGATACGTATGGCGTTACCCCGTCTAATGTCGACCAAGGATACGTACTGCGCAGATTGATCCGCCGGGCTCTTCGATTCGCAATGGAATTGGGTATTCAGGAAGGCCATTTGGCAAATGTCGCTAACGCAGTCATCGAGAAATACGAGCTCATCTATCCGGAGTTGCACAGGAACCGCGATAAGATTATTAGGGAGTTCCAAGCGGAAGAAGCGCGTTTTCAGAAAACACTCTCGCAGGGACTTCGTGAGTTCGAGAAGCTTACGATTTCGTTGGAGAATAAGCAACTTGACGGCAGAGCGGCATTCAAACTTTACGATACGTACGGGTTCCCCATCGAACTGACGATGGAACTGGCCAAAGAGCGTTCTATCGTCATCGATCTGGAAGGATTTCATGAACATTTTCAGCAGCATAGAGAATTATCCCAAGCCGGAGCAGCCCAGAAGTTTAAAGGCGGCTTAGCGGATCATTCTACGCATACCGCTAATTTGCATACGGCAACTCATCTTCTACATGCTGCATTACGAAGCGTGCTCGGCGAAGAGGTAGCGCAAAAGGGCAGCAATATAACGGCTGAAAGGCTGCGTTTTGATTTTTCTTTCCATCGCAAAATGACGGTAGAGGAAATCGCGGCAACCGAGAGGCTTGTCAACGAAGCGATTGCCGAAGGCGTAGAAATTATCTCCGAAGAGATGACACTGGAAGAAGCGCAGAACACAGGGGCAATTGGGTTATTCGAGAGTAAGTATGGTCAAAAGGTAAAGGTATATTCGATGGGGAAATTCTCTAAAGAGATCTGCGGCGGTCCTCATGCTGCGAATACGGCTGACCTCGGTGCTTTTAAAATCGTTAAGGAAGAGAGCTCGTCGTCCAGCGTTAGGAGGATAAAAGGGGTACTTGAACGAGAGATAGGATCGTAAAAAAGGTGTTGACCTGGAGTCGGCTCCAGCCAATAGAATAAAAATATGAAGAAGCAGGGAGGAGTGGTGGTCACATGTATTCGATAGGCCAAGCGGCGGAGTTGGCGGGTTTCAGTATCGATACGCTTAGGTATTACGAGAAAATCGGCTTGACCAAGCCGCCAATGAGAAATCCAGGGGGCCTGAGGTTGTATAGCGAGGACGATGTGCGGCTGCTGTCTTCTCTGCACTGCCTCAAAAAGACGGGGTTGACGCTAGCAGAAATGAAGGCGTTTCTGCAGGAAGGACGATGCTTCGCGAATCCTGCTTTCCCACTGAGCGACGAAGACAGGGAGGCCATCGCAGGCAGAACACAAATTCTTTCGGAACATCTGGCCAGAATGGAGGAGCAGTACCTAGCGTTATCGGACATAATCGGACAGACGAGAGAAAAGTTGGATTTCTACGATAAGCTTTTGGAAAAGGAGGCAACGATGAAATGAAGATCGCTTCGATTGGTTCAGGAAATATGGGCGGAACACTGGGGAAAAGATGGGCAACTCTTGGGCATCGCGTGATGTTCGGCTCACGGAACCCGCATAGCGAGAAGATAACGCTATTGCTGCAGGATGCGGGCGCTAACGCGCAGGCCGGGACGATCAAGGAAGCGGTGGCGTTCGGCGAGATAATCCTGCTAGCCGTGCTGCCCGATGATGTGGAGCACGTGTTGACCGAGGCGGGGGATCTGGATGGGAAGATCCTCATCAATTGCACTAACCGGTACGACGATAAGTCCGCTGATGCGGAGGTCCGGCGCCTGGCTCAGAATGGGCGCGTCGTCCGCGCCTTCCACACGCTGCCGTGGGAAGTGCTTGCAAACCCACGGTACGAAGCGGGCATCGCGACGGCTTTCTTGAGCGGGGATGATCCCGAAGCTGTAGCGGCTGTTGCCAAGTTGACAACCCAGATGGGGCTGGATCCGGTAGATGTCGGCGGTCCTGACGGAATGGCGAAGGTGGAGACGGCGATCGGGACGATCTGGAGCATACTCGCTCCCAAGTTCGGGCGGGAATACAGCCTTAGCGTGCTCAGACGTTAAGGGCATGAAGCTAATTCCTTAAGATAAACGACGTTATTATACGCAGTATCTAGATCACGCTTCATTCTAGGCTTGCTATGCTAAACGGGAGACGATAAACGATCCAGAAGAAGCTGCCGGCGCGAATCGGCAGCTTCTTTACGTTAACGGGAAGCATTCCTATTACGAAGAAATACGAGGTCTATTCCTTTCGACACGAACGCCATTATGACCATATAGCGGGAATCCGGGATCTTCGAGCTAGGCCAACATAAGAAAAAACGCATTGAATTCGCACGAAACTATATGTTATGTTAGTTGACATCATAGGGGAGGAGATGGGCACCATGGAACGAAACGAATCGGCGATCGGAACCGAGACAATGGTCGTCAGTCCGCATGCGCTTGCTTCGGCGGCGGGCGCTCGCATCTTGGAGCGGGGCGGCAACGCGTTCGACGCGGCGGTGGCCGTCAGCGCCTGTTTGGCCGTTGTTTATCCGCACATGACGGGGCTTGGCGGGGATTCCTTCTGGCTGACCTACGAGGCGGGGGAAAGCCTGGTTCGCGGTTATAACGGGAGCGGGCGGGCGGGTGCCGCCGCGATGTTGGAGACGTTCGCGGACTGTGCGGCGATTCCGACCCGCGGCGTTCGCAGCGCGGTTACGGTGCCGGGGATGGCCGACGCCTGGGCGGCGGTGCATGGCGCGTACGGACGTCTCGGCTTCGCCGAGGTGCTGGAGCCGGCGATCAAATACGCGGAAGGCGGCTTCCCGCTGTCCGCCGACCAATACGCGAACTCTCGGGCGCATGCGGACATGCTCGCGGCGGCGCCGGAGACAGCCGCGATTTATTTGTCTCGCGGAGAAGCGCCGGCAGCGGGTTCGCGTTTCAAGCAGCGGCAGCTGGCCCGCACCTTGCGGGAGTTGGCGGCGCGCGGGCAAGATGCGTTCTACCGCGGCAGCATAGCGGTCGAGATCGCCGGCTTCCTGCGGGACAGGGGCGGACTGCTGACGACCGAGGACTTCGCGAACCATAGCGGCGATTGGATCAATCCGCTTGTCGGTACATATCGTGGTACGGAAATCGTGCAGATGCCGCCGAATTCGCAGGGGTTCGTCGGCCTGATGGCGCTTAATATTCTGGAGAACTTCGATCTCCGCGGTCTTGGACACGGTACAAGCGGCTATTACCATTTGCTCGTCGAAGCGCTCAAGCTGAGCTTCCGCGACCGGAACGAGGTGCTGACCGATCCGGCGTTCCACGATATTCCGCTGGAGCGTCTGCTGTCGAAGGACTACGCTGCCGCGCTGGCCGCAACGATCCAAGCGGAACGCGCATTCGAAGTCAATGCCGAGCCGATGGGCAGCGATACGGCGTTCGCGGCGGTCGTCGACAAGGACGGGAACGCCGTATCGTTCATTCAGAGCCTCTATTTCGAGTTCGGCTCGGGCGTCGTCGCCGGCGATACGGGCATTCTGCTGCAGAACCGCGGTTCGTTCTTCTCGCTCGATCCGGCGCACATCAACTGTTTGCACCCGGGCAAGCGGACGTTCCATACGCTCATGCCAGCGATGGCGCTTCGGGACGGCAAGCCGTTTCTGCTATACGGCACGCAGGGCGGAGAGGGCCAGCCGCAGACGCAGACGGCGCTCGTTACGCGCATGCTCGATTATGGCATGGACCCGCAGCGCGCGGTAAGCGAGCCGCGCTGGGTATGGGGAAGGACATGGGGCGAGCCGACGCGCGAGCTGAAGCTGGAATCGCGCATCGATTCCGCAGTCGCGGCCGCTCTTGCCGCATCCGGCCATTTGGTTCGCATCGTCGGCGCGTTCGACGGCATCATGGGCCATGCCCACGCGATCAAGATCGATGACGACGGTTTTCGGCAGGGCGGCGCCGACCCTCGCAGCGACGGGGCCGCGATCGGCTGGTAGGAAGCGGGAATTTATCAACGACAGAACGGGCCTGCAGGATATTTCCTGCAGGCCCGTTTGGCATGCCGTTGTCCTTCTTTCGGACGGAGAGGATGGAGATATGAGTGCGGGATTAAGGCTTCAGCGTATGCTTGAACAGCATGACGAGCTTCAGCTTCAACAGATCGGAGAATGATTTGAAATCGACCTGCAGCAGCTCGCCGATCTTGTCGAGCCGGTAAGCGGCCGTATTGCGGTGGATGTATAGCTGCTTGGCCGTCTCGTTCACCTGTCCGTTGTTCGCGATGTACAGCTCCAGCGTCCGCAGCAGATCCTGCGCGGAGTCCGGCGCTTTGTCAATAATCGGGGACAGCGTCATATCGAGGAACCGGCGCATTTTCTCGGGCGGAACGGACTCGAACAGGTAGGCCATCTCCACGTTCTCGAATTCGATGACGAAATCGGCAATCGACAGGCGCTCGGCCGTTTCCCGGGCGTCGTAGCATTCGCGGTAGGCCTGCTCAAGCTGCTCGGGCTTATGCTTCGTATGGCTGATCGTGATGCGCAGGCCGCTGCCGGGCTCGGCCGCGATGTCCGCGAACACCTTGGCCAGCAGATGGGCCGGGTTGCCGGCGCCGGGCAGGATGGTCAAAATCGCGTCGTCAACGTGAAAATGCAGACTCGAGTAATCTTTCAACAGCGGATGATACTGCAGCTCCTGGCGGATCGTGCGGAACAACCGGTCCCGCTTCGGCTCGCTGATCGCCGAGATGGTGAACAGCGCGCACAGATAAGGGGCGCCTCCGAACGGAATGCCGTGGCGGGCGGCGCATTCGAGTAACGTGTCGATGGAAATGCGGCGCTTTAAATAACTTTTGAGCAGCGAGGCGAATTCATTCTGCGTCGACTGCTCCATGTAGCTCCGTTCGATCGCGTTCATATGATGCGAGATGATTTCGGCAGCCTGGTGGTAGAGGCCCTCTTCCTCCTTGAGCGGCGTCCCCTTCGGGATTTGAAAAACGGCGCTGCGGATCGCGTCCTGGCCGGTCTCCGCGCTCTTCAGCGGAATGCAAAGCAGGTTCCAGTTCTCCGTACGGATCCAATGCATGGATGGTTTCTGCGGATGCTTGCCGAGCAATTCCAGCTCTGCGGGCGGCAAGCTGCTGTACAGAATTTGCCCGCGCAGGCCGACGACGGCGAGCGGTACGCCGAGAATGGAACCGATTCGCTTGAACAGCTCGCCGACGCCGTCAGGCGCCAGCGCGAACCGGATCAGCTCTTTCTGCTTGTCGAGCACGCCGTGCAGCATGCGCGTGCTGCGCTGGAGCTCGGAGTTGAACAGCCCTTTCATTTGGTCGGAGAAGGTAAACGGGAACGGCAACTCGATGAGCGGGAAGCCGAGCCGGTCCGCCTCGGCGACCATATCGTCGGGCACGCTCGACCAGAACCGTCCGAGCTTGATGCCGATGCCGGCGGCGCTCTTCTGCGCCAGCTTGCGGATCAGCGTCACGCCCGCCGCCGGATCATCCTTCATCAAGTAAGCGGTCGTGAACAGGATATCGCCCTCGCGCACCCAATCGGAAATATCCGGAGCATCCATAACGTTGACGGATTTGACGATCCGGCCGATGCCTTTGCGGCCTGCGGTCAGCTTCCCTTCGGATAACGGGTAAATTTTAAGCGCGTCTTCCACCGTTAAATACATGGTTATTCATCCCCTTTTCGTCCCAAACAAGGTGTGTGTTGCAAGTGACAACGCATTGGAGGCGAACCAATGAAAATCCTCATGTAATAATATATTACATTGATTATGGCATAACTAGTCGTTTTTCACAATAACACTTCAATTTCATTGTGCGCGAATACAAATGGTGCAGTGATTGCTTGTCGAAACAAAATATTGTGTTATAAAATCTAACACATAAATTAGTGAAGTCATTCGCGCGATCAACGGGAGGGATGAATATGGAATTCGCAAACGTCTCGATTCTCCGCAAAGTACCTTGCTTGCTGCGGGACGGCATCACGCTGTACGCCGATATTTACAGGCCGCCGGGCGGGGGAGACTGCCCGGTACTGCTATTGCGCCAGCCTTATGGACGCGCGATCGCGTCGACCGTGAGCCACGCGCATCCGGTCTGGTACGCTTCGCGAGGCTATATGGTCGTCGTTCAGGACGTCCGTGGAAGGGGAGATTCCGAAGGCGAGTTTACGCCGTTCGTACACGAAGCGGAGGATGGGTACGACGCCGTCGAATGGGCGGCTTCGCTGCCAGGCTCGAACGGCAAGGTCGGCATGTACGGCTTCTCTTACCAGGGTGCGGCTCAGTGGGCGGCGGCTTCGCTGCATCCGCCTCATCTGGTGACGATCGTACCAAGCATGACGGCGGCGGATCTGTATCACGGTTGGCTGTATCCGTACGGCAGCTTCGATGCGCAGAACAGCCTGCCATGGGCGTATCAGTTGGCGCGCGACGGAGCTCGGCGAGCGGGCGACGCGGAGGCGGAGAAGCTATGTACGCAGGTCATGCAGGACCCGGCCTCGAGCGTTCGCCGATTGCCGCTGAACGACGGCCATCCGCTGCTTGAGACCTATATGCCCGCATATTTCGATTGGGCGGGCCATCCGGAGTACGACGAATATTGGGCAAGGTTGAACTGGCTGGAGGCGTTCCGAAGCAAGCCGATTCCGGCGCTTCATATCGGAGGGTGGTACGACTTTCTGCTGCAGGGCACGATTCAATCGTTCGCGGAGCTTCAGCGGGATGGCGGCCGGTCTCCGGAGCTGTTCCATCGGCTCGAAATAGGGCCATGGACGCATATTCCGTGGGGGCGCAAGGCGGGCGGGCTCGACCACGGCCCGGAAGCGGACGGCGGCATGCACTTGAAGCAGGCACGCTGGTTCGATTATTGGTTGAAGGGCGAGCGGGACAACGGCGTGTACGAGGAAGCGCCGGTCCGGTACTTCGAGCCGTTCGGCAAACGGTGGGAAGAAGCGGACGCCTGGCCGGACGCCGCCTCCGTCCCGGCTGGTGCGTCGGGACGGATATTCCTGTCAGGTTCGGAGCTGCCGGCGAACGGCGCGCTTGGCGGCGGCAGGCTGAAGGACCGCGAGGAGGAGATCGACGGGGAGGCGGCGCCGGATGTGTTCGTCTACGACGCGCGGCTGCCGATGCCGCTTGCCACGGTGCTTCCCGCCGACCGCAGCCAGCTGCAGGACCGCTATGAAATTCTGGTCTATACCGGCGAGCCTCTGCGGAAGGAGCTGCACGTGTTCGGCTCGCCGATGGTGCATGCCGTTTGCCAGACGCTGGACGGGCCGACAGACCTCGTCGCCGTGCTGACGCTGCTCCATCCGGGGGGCGAGGCGACGTTTCTGTCGGTCGGCAGGACGGAAATCGGCGGAGCCGGTACTGTGCGCGAGAACGGCTGGGAGACGGCGGTTATCGCGCTTCGTCCGCTCGCCGTTCGCTGTCCGGCCGGCTCATCGATCCGGCTGGAGTTGACGGGCAGCGCGTTTCCGCTGCTGCTGCGGCATCCGAACGGGATGCCCGTCGGCGCCGCGGCCGGCGCCGGGCCGGGCGAGTTGAACATCGCGACGGTAGCGGTCGCGTGCGGGAACGGCGTCAAGTCGCGCATCGAACTGCCGCTGGCCGCCCGATCAGAGTGATGCGCCAGCAGGACATTACGGTCGCCCCCGGCTGCGACTCAGGGGACGGCTTCGATTCGATATTAAGCGAGGAGGGCGCCGTATGAAATCCGTATTGAAAATCGTGAACGCCGCGCTGCCGCTGCGGGATGAATCCGCCCTGTTCACGCTGTCCGCCGAAGATGGCATCTGGACGGCGGTCGAGCGGCAGGCGGGTGCGGTTGAACCGTCGCCCGCAACGATGACGATCGACGGCTGGAACGGCGCAATGCCGGCAGAGGGGGGCGCGCTGCTGCTGGATGCCGGTGCTCTTGCGACGCTGCCTGCCTTCATCGATGCCCATATGCATCTGGACAAAGCGTTCTCGCTGCCTAAAGTCGGCAATGTTACGGGGACGCTCGAGGAGGCCGTGCGCAATTATTCGGCCCTCGTGCCGGGTTTTACGAAAGACGAGCTGAAGGCGAGAATGATGCGCGCGGCGCTCCAGGCGATCTCGTTCGGCAGCACGACGCTGCGGACGCATCTCGATTTTCACGTCAGGCACGGCAAGGAGGTTGCGCTGCGGACGATCGAGGCCGCCTTGGAGGTGAGAGAGGCTCTGGCGCCTTATGCGACGATTCAATTATTCCCGATGCTGCCGTATTACGACTTGACCGAGGAGGCGCTGGACACGGCGGCCGAAGCGCTGCGCATGGGCGTGACGGGACTGGGCGGCGCGCCGCATCTGTCGCCGGAGCCGAAGCCGGATATCGACCGGGTGTTCGAGCTGGCGGAGAAGCATGACTGTCCGATCGACCTGCATGCGGACGAAAGCGATAATCCGAACATTCGGACGGCCGCTTACATTGCGCGAAAGACGCTCGATTACGGCTGGTCCGGCAGGGTGACGGCCGGCCATCTGTGCTCGCTGGCGGCAATGGCGGACGAAGACGCGCGTCCGATCATCTCCCTTCTCGCGGAGGCGGGCGTCGGCGCGGTAACCTTGCCGGGCGCGAACCTCTATTTGCAGGGGCGGCACGACCGCTTCCCGGTCCGGCGCGGCGTCACGCGGGTCAAGGAGCTGCTTGCGGCTGGCGTGCCTGTGGCGGCCGCCTCGGACAATATCCATGATCCGTTTCATCCGTTCGGCCGAGGGGACCTGCTGTTGATCGGCCTCGTAACCGCGTATGCCGCCCATATGGGAAGTCCGGCGGACATCCGCGAAGCGCTGCGGATGATTACCGATTATCCGGCCGCCGTCGTCGGCGTCCGCAGCGGCATTGAACCGGGGCTCGCCGCCGATTTCGTCGTGCTGGACGCGGCGACGCCGGAGGAGCTGCTGACGATGCTGCCGGAGCGGCGCTGGGTGTGGCGCAGGGGGCGATGTCTCCGGGCGGCCGCGCCGCGCGCGGAATGGAACGGCGGCGCGCTGCAGTCCTATTGGGAAGACGCGTGCGAGCGAGTTTCGTTCCGACAAGGGAGGGACTGACGAATGAGCCGGGTACTGGTTGTCTATTACAGCGCTTACGGGCATGTGTACGATATGGCGATGGCGGCGGCCGACGGTGCGGCGCTGTTCGGAAGCGAGGTGCGGCTGCGCCGCATTCCGGAGATGGAGGCCGAGTCGAACCGGACGCCTTATCAGGACAAATTCAAGAAGCGCGAGAGCGAATCGAAGCTGGGCAATCATTTCCAGACGGTCGGGCGTTTCGAGAAATACGAGCGACAGCTTGAGCTGCAGAAGGACGTGCCGTTAGCGTCGAACGATGATCTGCGCTGGGCAGACGGCATCGTGTGGGGATTCCCGACCTACTACGGTTTCATGCCGTCTCAGGTGAAGCTGTTTCTCGAATTCGCCTCGGACCTGTGCGCGGACGGCAGTCTGGAGGGAAAGCCGGCCGGCCTCATCACGAGCTCCGGCTCCATTCATACCGGACAGGAGGCGGCGATTCTGACCTCGATGGTGCCGTTGTTCCATTTCGGCATGATCATGGTCGGGCTTCCTTATTCCGAAAATCCGGAATACTTGACGGCCGACGGCATCGGCTGCTCGCCTTACGGCGCGTCGACGGTGGCGGGGCCGGACAGCTCGCGGACGCCCGACGAGCGCGAATTGGTCATGGCGGGCCGGCTCGGGCGCCGGGTGGCCGCCGTCGCTTCGGCGCTGGCGGCGAGCGGATTTCTGAATAAATAGCGCAGCGGGGAGACGGAAGCCCGCCTGTATGCCGGTAGTCGGCAACGGGCGGGCTTTTGGCATACAGCGGACTCGGGCCTGCGTCTTATGGCGTCTGAGAGGGAGATCGCACTCGCTCAAGCACTCGCTCAAGCTTTCACTCGCACACCTCATTCACTCATTTACTTATTCACACACACGCAGACCATTCACCTTCGGCTTTGCCGGTTCGCAGCTTAGGAGGATCGCAATGCTGGAGGTCCGAACGGACGGGATTCGCCTGTGGACATGAAGGCAAGAGAAGATGCCGCGAAGAAGGAGAGACACGTTACTAGTGAAATAATTGTGTTACGTATATGTTATATATAGGAGCGATTTGTTCAGTTCCATCGTAATCCATACCAAATGATTTACCCTTTCATTGTGTTCGGCGCCCATATTTCGACCGAATTCATTGATGACCGTGAATATGCGTCATATAATCTAACATATAGAACGTGAGGAGGGATCGCGAATGAGCTCGACTTTAACGGCAAGAACGGACCTGCGCGCGATAAGCGGACGCGAGACGGGCTCGGATTATCTGGTCAGCATGGAAGATATCGGCAAAGTTTACCCGAACGGGACGGTGGCCGTACAGAATGTCAATTTGCATGCCGGCGAAGGCGAGTTCCTCAGTTTCGTCGGTCCGTCCGGATGCGGCAAATCGACCATTTTCAATATGATCGCCGGCTTGACTGCCCATACTTCGGGCCAACTGTCCGTGCTCGGAACGTCGCCGAAGGAAGCGCGCAAGCAGAACGAAATCGCGTTCGTCTTCCAAGAGCATACGTTGCTGCCGTGGGAGAAGCTGATCGACAACGTCACGCTGCCGCTTACGCTGCGCGGTGTTTCGAAGAAGGAGCGGATCCGGGAAGGGGAGCGCGTGCTGGAGCTCGTCGGCTTGAAGGATCATATGAAAGTGCTGCCGCGCCAACTGTCGGGCGGCATGAAGATGCGGGTGTCGATCGCCCGGGCGCTCATCTCGCGGCCGAAGCTGCTGCTGATGGATGAACCTTTCGGCGCGCTGGACGAAATCACCCGCCAGTCGCTGCAGGACGAATTGCTGAACATCTGGCAGCAGGAGCGGAAAATGACGGTTCTCTTCATTACCCATAACGTTTTCGAGGCGGTTTTCCTCTCGACGCGAGTCGTCGTCATGACGCCGCGGCCGGGCAAAATATCCGAGATTATCGATATTCCCATTCCTTATCCGCGTTCGGAAGATTATCGGTCGATGCCGGAATTCGGCAGCAACGTGCACAAAGTATCGGAAGCCATCAAGCATTAAGCGAGGCGCGATTCGCGCACCGAAAGGAGAAAGAGCATGGAAAAGTTGGTTGTAAGTGCAAATGTCGCGCCGGATACGGTCGGCAGCGTCTCGTCGCCCTCGTCATCCGCGGCGCCCGCCGTTCCCGCAAAGCCGTATAAGGCTCCGCGATCCGAGTCGAGACTGAGGAAGCTCGCCGGACGGGTTCTCCCTCCGCTGATCGTCTTCGTCCTGGTCGTCGCCTTCTGGGAGATCGCCATTCGGGCAAGCGGGGTGAAGCCGTACCTGTTCCCGAAGCCTTCGGACATCGTGCGAGCGGTGGGAGAGAACTGGCATAACCTGCTGATCTCCGTTCGGACGACGGTGGCCGAATCGGTGCTCGGCTTCGTGCTCAGCGTCGTTCTCGGCGTCGCTATCGCGATCGGGCTCGCATTGTCGAAGACGGTGGAGCGCAGCGTCTATCCGTACGCGATCATTTTGCAGACGATCCCCATCGTCGCGGTCGCGCCGATCATCGTCATCTGGTGCGGAGCCGGCATGAACGCGATCGTCGTCATCGCCTTCCTGATCGCGTTCTTCCCGATTCTGTCGAACACGCTGATCGGTCTCAACTCGACCGAAGCGAACATGAAGAACCTGTTTTACCTGTATAACGCAACGAAATGGCAGACGATCTGGAAGCTTCGCCTTCCGGCGGCGCTGCCGTACATTATGGCCGGCATGAAAATCTCCTGTTCGCTGTCGGTCGTCGGCGCGATCGTCGGCGAATACGTGGCGGGCATCGGCGGCCTGCAGGGCGGGCTCGGCTACGCGATCACGGTCGCGTCGACGCGGCTCCAGACGGCTTATCTGTTCGCCTGCGGCTTGACCGCCGCCGTCATGGGCATCGTGTTCTTCCTGCTGATCAACGCCCTGTCGAACCGACTGCTTCGTTCCTGGCACGATTCGGCGATCAACAATTAATCCAAAAAAACAAAGAGGTGCTGAACATGAAACGAAACCGATCGCTGATGAATGTCGGCATCGCCGCCATGCTGCTGCTGGCTGCCGGCTGCTCGGCGGCCCGAAACGAGCCGGCTTCCTCCGGGGCCGCCGATAACGCCGCGCAATCAGGCAATCAAGACGCGGACGCCGCAAATGAAAGCGGAACGAAGGAACTGCAGAAGGCGCATCTGGTCGAAGGCTGGTACGCCAAAGGCGAGGACGGCGGATATTTCGCGGCGCTCCAGCAGAACTACTACAAGGACGCCGGCATCGATATGACGATTCAGCCCGGCGGACCGCAAGTGTCCGGCTTGCAGCTCGTCGCTTCCGGACAGGCGGATTTCGGCATCTCCTACGCCGACGATATTTTGCGGGCGCGCGAGCAGGGCATTCCGGTCGTCGGCCTGCTGGCCGGCTTCCAATACACGCCTCAGGTTCTCATTTACCACGCGGACGACAAGCTCGGGGGCTTCGAGGAATTGAAGGGCCGAACCGTCTTCATCCAGCCCGGTGTCCTGTACTGGGAATTCATCAAGCATAAATACAAGTTGACGGACGTCAACGAATTGAACTATAACGGCCAGTTGGTCAATTTTCTGAAAACGAAGGGTTCGCTCAACCAAGGCTACATCACGAACGAACCGTACGCGCTCGGCGAGCAGGGCGTCAAGGTGAACGTGCTGAAGATCGCCGATTCCGGCTACGCCAACTACTGCGACGTGCTGTTCACGACCGAAGACTATCTCAAGAAGCATCCGGACATCGTGAAAGCGGTCGTGCAGGCGAGCCAAGCGGGATGGGCGTATTACCTCGATAATTACAAGTCGGTCAATCCGTTCATTCAGACGTACAACAAGGACATGGCGGTCGAGGCGATGGACTACGAAGCGGAACAGGAGAAGCCGTTCATTCTGAACGACGAGACGCAAGCACACGGCATCGGCTATATGAAGGCCGACCGCTGGAGCCTGGTCCAGGACCAGTTGATGGAAATCGGCGCCCTGAAGGCGAAGCAGGACGTGTCCAAAGCGTTCGATGCCTCGTATTTGAAAGACGCCGGCTAAGGTTGGACAAGGGCGGAGCGGTTCTGACCCGTGTCGGGGCTCGATTACGCAGACCACGAAAGCAGAGTACGAATGTAGAACGCGATCGCAGAACGTGAACGCAGATTGCGATCACAGGCTTCGATGGCAGAAACCGGACGCAGAACGTGAACGCAGAGGGCCGAACGGTCGTTTGACCTGGCGTGACTTATCGTGACCTGCGGCCGGAACCGCAGGTCACGCGATAACGGCGGCGCTCCGCCGAACTTGTTCCGAAGGGAGAAGACAGCATGAAGCACCTTGGCCATCCTCGCAACTATTGGCGCGTGTCGCCGGATAGCGCCGATCTTTGCCGCGGCGCGCATCCGCCGCGGCCGGTATCCTTCGGTGCCGAGCCTCAGCGGCTGACGATCGATCTCGCCCGCAGCGCGATCGTGGTCGTCGACATGCAGAACGATTTCTGCTCGCCGGACGGCTGGCTGGCGTCGATCGGCGTTGATACGTCGCCGCTTCTCGAGCCTGTCGCGCCGCTTCGGCGGCTGCTTCCGGCGCTTCGCCAGGCAGGCCTGCCGGTCGTCTGGCTCAATTGGGGCAATCGCGAGGATCGGATGAATCTGAATCCGTCCGTGCTGCATGTGTACGATCCGGACGGCGCCGGAACGGGCATCGGCAGCCCGCTGCCTGGCAGCGGATCGCGCGTGCTTGAGAAAGGCAGCTGGGGCGCTGCGCTCGTCGAAGGTCTGGAAGCCGAACCGGGGGACGTCCTTGTCGACAAATACCGGATGAGCGGTTTCTGGGACACGCCGCTCGACAGCATATTACGCAATCTCGGAGCGCAGACGCTGCTGTTCGCCGGCGTCAATCTCGACCAGTGCGTCATGCATACGCTGCAGGACGCCGTCTGCCTCGGCTACGACGCGGTACTGCTCGCGGATTGCTGCGCGACCAGCTCGCCCGCTTATTGCACGGAAGCGGCCTTATACAACATAAAACAATGCTACGGCTTCGTCGCCGGCTCGGAAGCTTTGCTGGACGAGATGGCGGCGACTGCCGGAAAGGGTGAAGAACAATGAAGATGCCGGGTCTGGTGCTGGGTCATTTCGAGCAATGTCAGGTTAAGAAAATAGCTGCCAACGATACGAACAAATTCGTGCTGCTGTGCGACGGGACGCAAGTGCCGTTCGTGTCGGTGGTGGAGATTTTCGATGAAGGCGGACAAACGCCTCCGAACGAACACGCGGAAGCGTTCGAATATTTCTATGTGCTGGAGGGGGAGGGGACGGCCATCGTCGGTGAAGCGGAGACGGACATTCGCAAAGGTTCGTTCTTCGTCGTCCCTCCGGGCAATAACCATCAGGTTCGCAATACGGGCGCAGGCCGGCTGTACGTGCTGACGACGATGGTCCCCGACGAGAAGTTCTCGGACTTGATCAAATCCGGACCGGACGCGAGTCTGGACGAGGAGGATCTTCGCGTGCTGAGCGGCGTCCGTTCGGCTGGAGCCGGAGCGATCGCATAGAGAGGAGGACGTCTTATGCAGCAGGGTTTCAACGCATATATCAACGAGCATGCCGTCGTCGAACCGACCGGGGAGGGACCGCTCTCCGGCATGGATTTCGCGGTCAAGGACGTGTTTGCGCTCGCCGGTCATGCGAGCTCGGCAGGAAATCCGGACTGGCTGCGCACCCACGGACCGGCGGAGGCGCATGCCGAAGCCGTCGCTCGGCTTCTGGCAAGCGGCGGAAGGCTCAAGGGAACGACGATTACCGACGAGCTCATGTTCAGCCTGAACGGGGAAAACATCCATTACGGCACGCCGGTCAATCCGAAGGCGCCCGGCTCGATTCCGGGCGGCTCTTCCAGCGGCTCGGCTGTCGCGGCGGCTGCCGGCCTCGCGGATTTCGCGCTTGGCACCGACACCGGCGGTTCGATCCGCATTCCTTCTTCTTACTGCGGCCTGTACGGCATCCGGCCGACGCACGGACTCGTTTCGCTGGACGGCGTCATTCCGCTCGCCGCCAGTTTCGACACCGTCGGCTGGATGGCGCGCGACGCCGCGACGATGCAGCGAGTAGGCGAGGTACTGATCGGCGGCGCGGGCGAGTCGGCGGGCGGCGCATTCAAGCGGCTGGTCTTCGCGACCGACGCCTGGGACGTGGCCGAGGCGGATTGCCGCCGGGCGCTGGCCGATACGGCAGCCGCGCTGGAAGGCGCGCTAGACGTCCGCAAGCTTGCCATAGCTCCGCAGGGATTAGAGGCTTGGTTCGCGACGTTCCGGACGATGCAGGGCTACGAAATCTGGTCCGCCCACGGCGCGTGGATTGCGGAGCGCCGGCCGAAATTCGGGCCGGGCATCGCGGAACGATTCGCCTGGTCGGCCACGCTTACCCGGGACGATTACGAGCGGGCGCTTCCCATGCGGCAGCGCATCCGCGAATCGCTGGCGGAGCTGCTCGGCGACGACAGCCTGCTCGTCATTCCGACGGCGCCGTGCTCCGCGCCGCGGATCGGCCTGACGGGCGCGCAGGTCGAGCGAACCCGCATGCGGGCGATGCAGCTTTCGTGCATCGCGGGCCTTGGCGGCCTGCCGCAGGCAACGATACCGCTGCAGGGCGAGGACGGCCGGCCGGTCGGCCTGTCGTTCATCGCCGGACCGCGACAGGACGCGAAGCTGCTGCGCTGGATTCGAGACACGGCGTCGCGCGCGCTGCCGCCGCAATCCGTCGTCTGAGCTTGATGCGATCGTGCGCCAAGTATACGGCGCGCAAGATAAGCCTTTGATAGAACTACAACGTCCGACGTCCAAGATATGAACGTCCAAAATCCAACGCAAAGGAACATGCCTATGTTTATGCGATATGAAGGAGCGGCCTGGGAAGAGCGTTTCCTGCCGCGGCTGACGAGCAAGCAGGTGAAGGAGCTGCCGAAGGAGGATGCGCTCGTCGTACTGCCGATCGGCGCGATCGAGCAGCACGGGCCGCATTTGCCGGTCATGACCGACGCGCTGATCGGGGAGGCGACGTTGACGCAGGCGCTGGCGAAGCTGCCGTCCGAAGCGAACATATGGCTGCTGCCTCCGATTTCTTACGGCAAAAGCAACGAGCACCTCGGACTCCCGGGTACGATCTCGCTTTCCGCGGCGACGCTTCAGGGCATCGTCATGGATATCGCGGAGAGCTTGAAGCTGAGCGGCTTCGGCAAGCTGCTGCTGTTCAACACGCACGGAGGCAACGTCGATCTGCTGAACGTCGTTTCCAGGGAAATCAGAATCCGGCACGGGATGACCGTGTTCTACCTGGCGCCGTCCAGCCTCGGCGGAGCCGAGGATCTGATCGAGCCGGAGGAGCTGGAATACGGCATTCACGGCGGCGATTACGAGACGTCGATCGTCAAAGCGATCAAGCCGGGCTGGGTGCAGGACGATTTTCTTGTCAGGGAGATGCCGAACGTCGGGGACAAACGGTTTCTGACGCTCGAAGGGCGAATCCGGTTCGCCTGGCGGATGGCGGATATTTCGGCGAGCGGCATATGCGGTGACGCCACGAAGGCGACGGCGGCCAAGGGCGAAATCATTCAGGAGCGAGTAACCGATACGCTGGCCGAGGCGCTCGTCGAGCTGTGCGCGTTCGACGTCGCCGACGTCAGGCGCGGCGCGGAGGAGAAGGCGAAGAAGGAGTTGAAGTCATGAGGCTGGCGACGATCGTGTCCGGCGGCCGAGAGGAGGCGGCGATCGTAACCGGGGCGGGACTCGTTCCGCTCCGGCTCGTCAACGAAGCGGCGGGTACCGGCTGGAGCGAGGAGCTGCTCGGGCTGTTGAGTCGCGGCGAACTGGACGCGCTGGAAAGCTGGAGCCGCGGCGAAGGCGCGCCGCTGCTGCGCCGGCTCGAGGCGATTCCCGCCTCGGAAGCCGTATATGCGCCGCCGTATCGCCATCCTCGCAAAATTTGGGGAATCGGCGCTAATTACCGGGCGAAGGCAGCGGACATGAAGGTGACGCCGCCGGACGCCGAGCCGATCTGCTTCCTGAAGCCGGATACGAGCCTGATCGGTCCCGGCGACGCCATCGTCGTTCCGGCCGGGAGCGGACGGGTGACCGCGGAGGCGGAGCTCGGCATCGTGATCGGGCGGACCTGCAAGAACGTGCCGGAAGCGGAGGCGGAGCGTTTCGTCGCGGGCTTCGTGGCGACGCTCGACATGACGGATCAGGACATTCATGCGCGCAATCCGCGTTTTCTCGGCCGCTCCAAAAGCTTCGATACCTTCTTCAGCTTCGGACCGGAGCTGGTCACGCTGCAGGACGTTCGGGATTCGGAGTCGCTTCGGGTGGAAACCGTCTTGAACGGACAGGTCGTCCACGGCGCCTTCGTTGCGGATATGATTTACCCGCTGCGGCAGGTCGTCGCGTATTTCTCCCGCATGGCAACGCTGCTTCCGGGCGACGTCATTATGACGGGAACGCCGGGTTCGGTCGAAATCCGCGAAGGCGACTTGGCGGAATGCCGAATCGGCGGCTTCGCCGGTCTCGCCAATCCGGTCGTGCGGGAGCCGGAGGACGCGCTTCTAGCCGCGTTATCATAACGATTGAACATAGAGGAAAGCAGGTGGCGGATATGTCTCTCGCATGGAGGATCAAAGCGGAAACGGACCTGGGCGATATCGCGGTCTACACGGACGAGTCGACGGTCGAGAAGCTGTCGAAAGATTTCTATTGGTATTCCCCGGTGCTTGAAGTCAGGCTGAGGGAGAAAAAGGCTGATGCGGTCTTTGCGCCGCAGAACGAGGGCGAGGTGGAGGCGGCGCTCGCGTTCGCGTTCCGCCACCGGATTCCCGTCACGGTTCGCGGTGCGGGAACGGGCAACTACGGCCAAGCGGTTCCGCTGGAGGGCGGCATCGTGCTGGACGTGAGCGGGCTGGACGCCATCGCGGAAATCGGCGACGGCTTCGCGCGCGTCCAATGCGGCGTCAAGCTCGGCGCGCTGGAGAAGAAGGCGCGGGAAGCGGGGCAGGAACTGCGCATCTACCCGAGCACGTTCGCAAAGGCGACCGTCGGCGGATTCGTGAGCGGCGGCTCCGGCGGCGTGGGTTCGATTGCGTGGGGCAATCTGTGGGACGGCAACGTGCTGTCCGCCGTCGTGTACACGATGGAGGAGCGGCCGCGCCGCCTCGAGATCGAAGGGCGGGAGCTGTACGACTATATCCACAATTACGGCACGACCGGCATTATGACGGAGGTCGTCATTCCGCTCGCGAAGAAGACCGACTGGACGCAGGTCGTCGCCGAGTTCGACGATTTCGAGGACGCACTCCTCTTCGGCGAAGCGCTGGCGCGCGACGGCGGCATTCCGAAACGGCTCGTGACGCCGATCGAATGGCCCTTGCCGTCCTTCTTCAAGCCGCTCGAGAAGGTCCTTACCCCCGGCAAATCGGTCGTGTTCGCCGAGACGGCGGACGGTACGCTGCCGCGTCTCGCCGTCCTCGCAGCCTCTCATCGCGGCGGTATCGGCCATGTCATACCGCCGGAGAAATACCGCAAGACGATCGGCCTGTCCGATTTTACGTGGAACCATACGACGCTGTGGGCGCTTAAAGCAGACCCGGCCTATACGTATTTGCAGGCGGGCTTCGACCCGGACCGCTACCTGGAGCAGCTGCGCGAGCTGAAAAGCTTGTTCGGCGACGAGCTGCTGATGCATTTCGAATGGGTGCTCGCCGGCGGACGGCTGCTTCCGAACGCGCTGCCTGTCGTGCGGTTCGCGTCGGAGGAGCGTCTCTACCATATCATCGCGACCTGCCGGAGCATCGGCGTCGAAATTTACGACCCGCACACATGGATGCTCGACAATGGCGGCCGCGGCGCGGTGACCGGGATGCAGCTTCGCAAAAAGCTGAATGATCCGCTCGGCCTGCTCAATCCGGGCAAGATCGGATAAAACGGACGACGGCTAAGCCGCCTGTAGCGGCGCTGCAAGAGCGGGCGAGAAAGGAAGAGGACAATATGGGAACGCTGCTCGTCAAAAACGCCAAATCGATCGTCACCATGGACGGCGAACGCCGCGTCATCGAAGGCGGCAGCCTGTACGCGGACGGTCAGGAGATCGTCGCGATCGGGACCGACATTCCTTACGCGGAGGCCGACACGGTCGTCGACGCGACAGGCATGATCGTCTATCCGGGACTGATCAACACACACCACCATCTGTTTCAGACGCTGACCCGCAACATTCCGCTCGCCCAGGACTGCGAGCTGTTCGAATGGCTTGGCACGCTGTTCGATATCTGGCGGCATTTGCGGCCCGAGGATATTTACAACGGCGCGGTCGTCGGTCTCGGCGAGCTGCTGAAGACCGGCTGCACGACGGCCTCCGACCATTTCTACTGTTTCCCGAAAGGAATATCCGGCGAGCTGATGGACGAGGAGATTCGCGCGGCCGCGGAGCTTGGCATCCGCTTCTATCCGACGCGCGGTTCGATGAGCCTCGGCCGCTCGGAGGGCGGGCTTCCGCCGGACGCCGTCTGCCAGACCGACAACGAAATCATCAAGGACACGATCCGTGTCATCGAACGGTACCACGGTTCCGACCGTTTCGCGATGGTGCGCGTCGGCGTGGCGCCTTGCGCGCCTTTCAGCGTGACGTCCGATCTGCTTCGCGAATCGGCGGCGCTGGCAAGGAGCTACGGCGTCCGAATGCATACCCATCTGGCGGAAACCCTCGACGAGGAGCGGTACTGCCTGGATCGGTTCGGCGTCCGTCCGCTCGAATATATGGAGCGGCACGGCTGGGTCGGCGACGATGTCTGGTACGCGCACGGCATTCATTTCGACGACGACGAAATACGCCTGATGGGCCGCCATGGCTGCGGCGTGGCGCATTGCCCGACCAGCAACATGAAACTGTCCTCGGGCGTGTTCAAGCTGCTGCGCATGCAAGAGGCCGGCGTTCGCGTCGGTCTTGGCGTGGACGGCTCGGCATCGAATGACGGCGGAAGCATGATCGGAGAAGCGAGAATGAGCTATTTGCTGCACAAGCTTGCGCACGGTTCTTCGTCGCTGGACGCGGCCGGCGCGCTCGGGCTCGCCACGCGCGGCTCGGCGTCGGTGCTCGGCTGGAACGACGCGATCGGCTCGCTCGAGGCGGGCAAGGCGGCGGACATGTTCATGATCGACACACGCCGGCTCGAATTCGCCGGGGCGCTGTTCGACGATGCCGCGCTGCCGATCGTGACCGGCATGTCGCGGCCGGTCGACATGACGATCGTCGGCGGCAAAATCGTCGTGAAGGACGGAAGGCTGACGGGGATCGAGGAGGAGCGGGCGGCCGAGGCGGCGCAGGCTTCGGCGCTTCGGTTATTCAACGAGGCGTCGCTGCGTACGGGGATCGATTATCGGCGATCGCGGCTGCATGCACTTAAGTGAGGCGGCATCGGCGTTCGAATTCGCCGCTGCGGCTTAATGACGGCGGACCGCACGCTGACGGCGAAACCGCTCGCGCGACAGACTACTATCGGCATCGGAGAGGGGATATCGGATGGGGACGACGCTGATCCGCAACGCCGTCATCGTCACGATGAACGCGCGCGGCGAGGTGCTACGGGGCGACGTTTGGATCGAAAACAACCGAATCGTCCGAATCGGCGCGAACTTGCAGGAGAACGCCGATCGGGTCATCGAAGCCGGGGGCAAGACATTGCTGCCCGGCTTCGTCCAAACGCATATTCATTTGTGCCAGACGCTGTTTCGCGGCAGAGCCGACGATATGGAGCTGATCGACTGGCTCCGGCGGCGCATTTGGCCGATGGAAGCGGCGCATGACGAAGAGTCGGTCTATTATTCGGCGCTGCTCGGGCTCGGGGAATTGATTCGGAGCGGCACGACGACGATCCTCGACATGGAGACGGTGAATCATACGGAGGCCGCCTTCCGCGCGATCGAGGAAAGCGGCATGCGGGCCTTCTCGGGCAAAGTCATGATGGATTGCGGCGACGAGGTGCCGGAGGGGCTTCGGGAGACGACGGCGGACTCGATCCGCCGGAGCGTCGAGCTGCTGGAAGCGTGGAACGGCGCGGCCGGCGGCCGCATCCGTTACGCGTTCTGTCCGCGCTTCGTCGTCTCTTGCACGGAAGGGCTGCTGACCGAGGTTCGCGATTTGGCGGCGCATTACGGCGTGCCTGTTCACACCCACGCTTCGGAGAACCGCGGCGAGATTGCGCTCGTCGAGGCGGAGCGCGGCATGCGCAACGTCGTCTATCTCGATCGCATCGGCTTGGCGCGGCCGAATTTGATTCTGGCGCACAGCATCTGGCTCGACGACGAGGAGAAACGGATCATCCGCGAGCGAGGCGTTAAGGTGACCCATTGTCCGGGCTCGAACTTGAAGCTGGCGTCCGGCATTGCTGAAATTCCGGCGCTGCTCGAAGCCGGGGTGAAGGTCGGGCTCGGGGCGGACGGCGCGCCTTGCAACAACAACCTGGATATGTTCCAGGAGATGCGCCTGTCCGCGTACATCCAGAAGGTGAAGTACGGACCGACGGTCATGAACGCCGCTTCCGTGCTCCGGATGGCGACGATGGGCGGCGCGGAGGTGCTCGGCATGGAGAAGGAGATCGGCAGCATCGAGGTCGGCAAGCTGGCCGATCTGCAGCTGCTCGATTTGGAGGATTTTCACGTCTATCCGTCATTCGATGCCGATTGGGCGTCGCGTATCGTCTACGCGGCCACGCGCGGCGACGTCGACACGGTCATGATCGACGGCGAGATCGTCATGGAAGGCAAAGTCGTGCGGACGATCGACAAATCCCGGGTGCTCCCGGCTTCGAACGCTGCATTGCGGCGCTTGCTTGATAGGCTATAGAATCGGGCGCCGATGACGAACGGGGGAAGCTTGACAACGGTTCTTATTCCCGGACGGCCCGTCTGTTCCGGTCGTTCGCGCAGGGTTCACGATACCGAGCGAAGGGGAGATGCCCATGGAATCAGAACGGATTTCGGCTTTTGCAGACAAGGATTCCGCCGCCGCGGTGCTTGCGACCATTATCCAAGTGCGAGGGCATTCCTATCGCAAGGAGGGGGCGTCCATGCTTCTGACGGAAGACGGCAGGCGTATCGGGAGCATCAGCCCGGGCTGCCTGGAAGCGGATCTGCATGCCCGGGTCGCGGCCATTCTCGAAGCGGGCGTTCACGAAGTGGCAAACTATAATATGCGGCCCGAAGAGGACGTCGTGTGGGGCGAGGAGATCGGCTGCGGCGGCGAAATTCGTATTCTCTTGGAGCCGCTGACGGGGACGCTGCGCGGGCTTCTGCGGGAAATCGGCCGCCGAGTGCGCTGCGGCGAGCGCGTCAAGCTCGTTCGTCGCGAAGCCGGGGGCATTCTCCGTTATTGGCTTGAGCCGGCGGGGGCGCGCTCCGAAAGCGCCGCCGATTCGGCGGGAGCGGTTGCCGAACGGATGTCCCGTCATGGCGAAGAGAGCCGTGCGGAGACAGAAGGGGCAGCCGCTGTAACGGCTTCGGGGCACGGGGCAGAGGAGCTGGAGGCGGACGGCGCCTTGCCGTTCTTCGTTCCGGCTTCGGGACGCGAAGTTAAGGAACGGGAGACGGAAGGAGCCTTGCTGTTCGCGACCGTATTCGCGCCTCGCGACCGGCTCGTTATTTTCGGAGCCCGCGACGAGGCGGTTGCGGTCGGCGAGCTGGCCCGCGGCATCGGCTTCGAGACGGTCGTCGCCGACTGGCGTCCGGAGCTTTGCCGTCCGGGAAGGTTCCCGCATGCGGCGACGTTCGTCGGCGAACCGGAGCGGATCGTAGCCGAGCTGCAGATCGGCGAGCGGGATTTCGTCATGATCGGCAGCCATCATTTGCGCCGGGACCGCGAGATGGCGGCGCTCGTCATGCCGCTCAGGCCGGCCTATCTCGGCATCGTCGGCTCCGCGAGGCGGATAAAGCTCGTGCTGGACGGGATGGCGCCCGAGCCGTTCGTCAAAGCGCCGATCGGCCTCGCGATCGGCGCCGAAGGGGCGGAGGAGATCGCCGTCAGCGTCGCCGCCGAGCTGATCGGCTGGCGAAAGCGACTGCGGTCATCCGCATTTGAAAGGAGAAACGCATGACGATCGCAGGCGTTTATTTGGCGGCCGGGGCGGGCAGCCGCATGGGCGGCTGCAAACCGGCCGCGGAGTTGCTTCCCGGCGTCAGTCTCGGCGGCATGGGGCTGCTCGCGCTGCTCGCTTCCGGTCTCGATGCGGTCTACGTGGTCGTCAGGCCCGGCGATCCGTTGGGCTGGCTGCCGGAGGACGCCGTGTTGGAATCGAAGCCATACATCGTCGTCTGCGAGGAGGCCGCTCTCGGAATGGCGCATTCGCTTCGCCGCGGCATCGCTTGCGCCGCCGCTGCCGGACACGAGGCGGCCATCGTCGCGCTGGCCGATCAACCGTTCGTGACGCCGGCGCTTCTGCGCGGGCTGACGAACGGCTGGCGAAGCGAGCCAGGGCTTGATTACATCGCTTGCGGGTTGGAGGAATCGACGATGCCTCCCGTTCTACTGGCGCGAAGCCTGTTCGGGAGCGTCAACGGATTATCGGGCGACCAAGGCGCGAAGCGGCTGCTGGCGGAGCCGGGGGTCACAGGTGGAATTATGCCGATTCGGGAGCCGACGCTCGTATTCGACGTGGATACGCCGGACGAATTGGAGGCTGCGAAGGGCATCGCCTGGTCGTATGCGCGAATTCGTAATATACAGGAAGTCGCAATCTACCGTGAAATATCGAAATAGACGTAAGATCCAGAAATAAATGATCGATTGCGCGTTATGCGTTAGGAAATATAACATAAATTTAAAAACGTTGTGCATGGAGCACAACGTTTTTTGTTTTCCACTAGTTAATCGCCCAACTTTATGTCAGGTTAGTTTACTTATAAATAACGCGTGCGTATAGTTGAACTAGATCACTTCACTTTGTTGTAATCTTCGACTGATTCGATGTCCGAAGTCATTCGCGGAAGGAGCTGCTGGCGATGAGCATGAACGGCGAACGAGAAGCGGGCTATCCGGCCGTATGGCGTCCGAAAGACGCGCAGGAGGCTGTTCGCCTGAAGAAGCAGTTCGGGCGGGAAGCCGATTACGTAGCCGGAGGAACGCTGCTGCGCACGCAATGGGAGGCCGGACTGAAGCAGATGCCGGCGCACTTGATCGACTTGAGCGGCATTGTGACCCTATCGGGCTTCGTTCTCTCCGAAGATTGCATGTCCATCGGTTCGTTTACGATGCTTGCGGCAATCAGGCGAAGCGCGGAGCTGACGGCGGGTTTTCCGCTTATCGCGCTGGCGGCGCGCGGTATAGCCGCCCCTTCCATCCGCAATGCGGCGACCATCGGCGGGAACGTCATCTCGGTCGTCGGCGACGCGCTTCCAGCTCTGCTCGCGTACGAGGCGGAGCTGGATTGGGAAGAAGGCGGGACGAAAAGAAGCGAGACGCTCGCCGGCTGGCTGGCACGGGCGGATACCGGAACGTACGATTCCGCCCTGCTGCTCCGCATCCGGCTTCCGTTGCGACAGGAAGGCAAGGCTGCGCCGAGCGAACCGCCGGTTTCCCGCAGCTTCGCGTTCTATGACAAAATCGGCCGCCGCGAAGCATTCACGCCGTCCGTCGTAACGTCTGCGCTTATCGGCGGCATCGGCGCAGACGGCCGTCTGCGCAATCTGCGCCTCGCGGCCGGCGGCGGCCGAACGGTTCCGAAGCGGCTGACGCTCGCGGAGACGGAGCTCGAAGGAGCGGCGGCGGACGATCGCGCCGTCGCCCGTCTGTATAATCTCGTGATGGAGGAATACCGACCGGAGCCCGACTCGTTCGCTTCGGCGGAGTACCGGAGGCGAACGGCCGCGAACGTTCTTTCGGCGCAGCTCTGGCAGGCCGTTCGCGGCTTCGAAGGTTAAGGAAGGGGGAACGCCAATGCGGTTGAATCGGCAAAACAGCGGGACCAGGTGGCGTGTCAGGCCCGACGGCCCGGAGAAAGTAAGCGGCGCGCTGACGTACTTGACCGACATGACCGCGCCCGGCATGCTGTACGGCACGGTGCTCCGAAGTCCGCATCCCCATGCGGCGATCCGGACGATCCGCAAGGATGCCGCTCTGCGGGCGGATGGCGTCGCTGCGGTGCTGACCTGCCATGACGTGCCGGGGCTGAACCGCTTCGGTATCGCCCGCCAGGATCAGCCGGTGTTCTGCGAGGAGCGCGTTCGGTACGTCGGAGACGCGGTGGCGGCCGTGGCGGCGGAGACGCGGGAGCTGGCGGAGCTGGCGCTCGCGCTGATCGAGGTGGAGTACGAGCTGCTGCCGGTGCTGGATGATCCCGAGCGGTCGCTTGCGCCGGAAGCGCCGGCACTGCATCCGGAAGGCAACGTGCTGCACGAAGCCGCGTTCGCGGATGGCGACATCGAAGCGGCTTTTGCCGGCTGCGCGCATATTGTCGAGGAGACGTACAGGACCCCGCGCCAAATGCATGCCTACATGGAAACGGAAGGCGGCCTGTTCGTGCCGGAGCCGGACGGGCGGCTGACGGTCTACGCGCCGACGCAGCACGGCTTGATGGACCGGCTGCAGCTCTCGCGAATTCTGGCGCTTCCGGAGGAGCGAATCCGGGTCGTGTCTAGCCCGATCGGCGGCTCGTTCGGCGGCAAGGACGAACTGAACGTCCAGCCTTACGGCGCGCTCCTCGCGCTCGCAACGGGCCGTCCGGTGAAAATCCACAATTCCCGCCGGGAATCCGTCCGATCCGGACTAAAGCGCCATCCGATGGTCCTCCGCATGAAAACTGGCATCGGCCAAGACGGACGAATCGCCGCCCATCAAGTCCGAATCACCGCCGATACGGGACCGTACGCGACGCTCGGGGCTGAGGTGCTGAACTTCGCGACCGAGCACGTGATCGGCACGTATGCTTTCGGCGCGGTCGACGTGGCGAGCCGGTCGGTCTTCACGAACAACGGCATGTCCGGCGAGTTTCGCGGCTTCGGCGGCAATCAGGCGATTTTCGCCCTCGAAGGGCAGATGGACCGACTCGCGGAAGCGGCAGGCCTCGACCCGTGGACGTTCCGCGAGCTGAATTTGAAGCCGGCGGCCGACGGAACGGGGCCGTTCGGACAGCCGATCGCGAAGACAGACGGCGCGGAGCGGGTATGGGCGGCTTTGCGGGACAGCAGGCTGTGGCGGGAGCGTGCCGCCGGCGCTGCCGGCGTCGGCAATGATGCCGGTCAGCCTCCGAACTCCCTGAAGCCTTGGCTGCTTACAGGCATCGGCGCGGCGATGGTCATGCACGGCGCCGGTCTCGGCTTCGGCATACCGGATCCGTCCGGCGGACGGCTGACGTTTCGCAAGGATGGCCGAATCGAAGCCGCCTTCGGCTTCGAGGAATGCGGACAGGGGCTGATCGCGACGCTGGAGCAAATGATGGTCGAACGTCTCGGACTTGCGGGAAGCGACGTGCGCATCGTCATCGGGGATACCGACGCCGTGCCGAACAGCGGCTCCAGCACGGCGTCGCGCGCCACGACGATGATGTGGAAGTCGCTCGAACTGCTTCGCGAGCCGTTCGCCGACCTGGTGCTGGCCGCGGCCGGGCAAGCGGCCGGCGCCGGACCGGAGCTGCTTCGGCTCGGAGAAGGAGGCGTGCGATGGCGGTCGACGGGGGACATGGCCGTCGCTTATGCCGATTTGGCTGCGACGCTTGCGGAGCCGATCGTTTGCGAAGCGGCCGTCCATTACCCGACTTCCGGCACGGAAAGGGTCGGCGCCCATTATTTGTACAGCCATGCGGCCGTTGCGGTCAAGGTGGAGATCAACCGGCTGACGGGAAGGGTCCGCGTGCTCGATCAGTATCACGTTGTTGCGGCGGGGCCGGTCATGAATCCCCAGGGCTATCTTGGCCAGATCGAAGGCGGCAGCTCGATGGCGCTTGGCTATGCGCTGCTGGAGGAAGCGGTTATGGAGGGCGGGCAGTACGTGACGAAGAATCTCGACACCTATCTCGTGCCGACGATCGCCGACCAATCCGGCGCCGTCGAGGTGCTGCCGATCGAGGATTTGCCCGAAGGAGACGAACACGGGCCGAGAGGCATTGGCGAGATCGGCTCGATCGGACTCGCGCCGGCGATCGCGTCGGCGGTCAAGCACGCCGCCGGCCGCTGGATCAATCGCCTGCCGATCGATCCGGCACTGCTGCAGGAGGCGTTTCCCATTCGGCGCTTGGAGGCGATGAACGATGAAGGATGAAGCATTGCCGTTGCGGAAGTTTGCGGCCGTTTCCGATTGGACGGCCGAGGTGAACGGCCTCCCGGTACGGCTGGCGATCGCGCCGGCCAGGCGGCTGCTCGACGTGATTCGCGACGATCTGGAGCTGACCGGGACGAAACGGTCCTGCGAAATCGGCCGCTGCGGCGCCTGCATGGTGCTGATCGACGGCCGTCCGGCCAATGCCTGCCTGACGATGGCGTATCAGTGCGAGGGTAGGCCGATCCGAACGATCGAGGGCATCGCGGACGGCGCCATGCACCCTGTCCAGCGCGCTTTTCTGGAGGAGGGCGGTTACCAGTGCGGGTACTGCACGCCCGGGATGGTCGTGTCCGCAACGGCGCTGCTCGACGCGAATCCGGACCCTTCTCCGGAAGAGGTGGAGGAGGCGTTATCGGGCAATTTATGCCGGTGTACCGGCTACGGGGGCATCATTCGCGCGGTGCGGCGGGCGGTCGAACTGAGGAGGGAAGGTAACTGAAGAGGGAAGGCGGATGAGCGACTCCGAGTACGAGGGGATATCTGCGCAGGCACGTCGCGATCGCGAAGCGGGCGACTCTGTCGGCCGGCACGTCCCTCCGTTGTCCGCTGGCGGGACTGGGCGGTGCCGAGCTCCGGGAGCAGGACATCTTCCAGATCGAGGAAACTACGTGCGGCAATCATTTCGATGTGCGAGGAGAACTGGACATGAGCAATTTCATTGGCGGAAGAGTGACGATCGAGCAAATCAACGGCATGAACGAAGCGCGCTTCACGGAACTGCTCGGAGCGGTCTTCGAGCATTCGCCCTGGGTTGCGGAACGGTCGTGGAACGAAGGGCCGTTCCGCGATTCGGGTCATCTGCACGAGACGATGATGCGGCAAGTAGAGGAGGCCGCGCCGGACGAGGTGTTGTCGCTGCTGCGCGCGCATCCCGATCTTGCGACCCGGCTCAAAGTTACGGCGCTGTCGGCCGCAGAGCAGCAGGGGGCCGGTCTGGACGCGCTGACGCAGGAGGAATACGACTATTTTGCCGAGATGAACCAGGCTTACAAAGAAAAATTCGGCTTTCCGTTCATTCTCGCGGTCGCGGGTCGGACGAAAGCGGACATCGCCGAGGCGATGGGCCTCAGAGTCGAAAGCTCCCGCGAAGCCGAAAGGAAGCGGGCGCTGGCCGAAATATCCCGCATTGCCGAACATCGTATTTGCCGCATCGTCGGCTGAGTTGACAGAGAGAAAGGACGGGATTGCCATGCTGAAACTATCGTGCGGACGCACGCTTTATTATGGAAAAGGCGATGTTCTCGTATACCGAACCTATGCCGGGCCGCTCGAAACGCCGCCGATTCCGGAATCGACGTTCTCCGAATCGCGCAACGTCATTTTCGCCCATAACGTCAAATTCGCCGTCAGCGGCGAATCGCTGCTGACCTCGTTTACCGAAGGGGACAACCGGCAGATCGTCGCCACGGATTCGATGAAAAATTTCATTTTGCGCCATGCGGCATCGTTCGACGGGAGCACGACGGAGGGGCTGCTCGCCTTCCTGGCCGAACGGTTTCTGGCGGCTTATCCGCATATCGACCGCGTGGAGCTGAGCGCGGACCGGATTCCGTTCGAGTCGCTCGTCGTCCCGGGACCGGGCGGGTACATGAACAACGATCTCGTGTACCGGCGTTCCCACAACGATCACGCGAGCGCCGGCATGGAAATCGTGCGCGGACCTTCATTCGGCGCGGAGATCGCCTCGCATTGGTGCGGATTGTCGGAACTGCAGCTGATCAAGATAAGCGGCAGCTCGTTCGCCGGCTTCATACGCGACGAATATACGACGCTGCCGGAAGCGCATGACCGGCCGCTGTTTATTTTCCTCGATCTGCTGTGGCGCTACGAAGATCCGGAGGACGCCTTGCGGCCGGAGAGGGGGCGTTACGTCCCGGCCGAGCAGGTGCGCGACATCGCGCATAACGTGTTCTACGAATTCGCGACGCCGTCCATCCAGTATCTGATCTGGCTGATCGGCCAGCGGCTGCTCACCCGGTTCCCGCAACTTGCCGAGGTGCGGTTCGAATCGAACAACCGGACATGGGAAACGATCGTGGAGCCGAAGGGCGGCGATGCGCCCGGGGTGTTCACGGAGCCGCGCCCGCCGTTCGGCTTCCAGGGCTTCTCGATGACGAAGGACGATCTGCTGGCCGTCCGCGACGAAGCGGCGGAGGCACAGGCATGAGCGGGGGGCAGCTGACGACGCATGTGCTGGACATGTCGCGCGGACGGCCCGCCGCCGGAGTCAAGGTGCAGCTCTGGCGGCTGGACGGAACCCAGCCGGGCGTGCTGGTGACGGAGGCGGAGACGAACGCCGACGGCCGGCTCGACCGGCCGCTGCTTGCGGACGGCCTTCTGGAACGGGGCGTGTACGAGCTGTTGTTCCATATCGGCGGTTATTTCGGAGGGCTGATCGATAGCGGCGGCGGAGCCGGCGCAAGGACCGCGAATGAGGACGGTCCGGCGGGCGCGCAAACATCCGCACCGGCGCAGCTGCTGGAGCAGGTGCCGGTGCGGTTCCGGATTACCGATCCCGAGGCGCATTATCATATTCCGCTGTTGGCGGCGCCCGGGGGCTATAGCACTTATCGGGGGAGTTGAGCGACATGGGGGAACGCTACGATTTGATCATTAAGCGAGGGACGGTCGTGCTTCCGTCCGGGGCGAAGGCAGCGGATATCGCCGTCAAGGACGGGCGGATCGCGGCCATCGCGGCTGCGGGCTCGCTCGACGGCGCCTGCGAGGCGGCGGAAACGATCGATGCGGACGGCCTGCTCGTCATGGCGGGCGCCGTCGACGTTCACGTGCATTTCAACGAGCCGAAATTCGGCCATTGGGAAGGCTTCGCGACCGGCTCGGCGGCGCTTGCGGCCGGCGGCTGCACGACCTACGCGGATATGCCGCTGAACGGCAATCCGCCGACGGTCGACGCGGGCGCTCTGGCGCTGAAGGCGTCGCTCGCCGAGGGCGCGTCCGCCGTCGACTACGCCTTCTGGGGCGGGCTCGTTCCGGGCAACGCGGATCGCCTGGAGGAATTGGCGGCCGCCGGCGTCGTCGGGTTCAAGGCGTTCATGTCGAACCCGGGCGGCGAAGGCGAAGGGCGATTCCGCGAAATCGGCCGCGAGGCGCTGCGCGAAGGGATGCGCCGGATCGCCGCGTTCGGCGGCCTGCTCGCGCTGCATGCGGAGAGCGAGGCGATCACCTCGCGGCTCGCGGCGAAATTCGCGGACGAGGGCCGGACGGGGGCGCGGGACTTTGCCGCATCGCGTCCGGCCGTGGCCGAGCTGGAGGCGGTTTACATGGCGCTGGAGCTGGCGGCGGAGACATGCTGCCGTCTTCATTTCGTCCATATCAGCACGCCGGAGGCGATCGACATGATAACGGCCGCCAAGCGGCGGGGCATCGATGTCACTGCGGAGACGTGCCCGCACTATTTGACGCTGACGGAGGACGACATGGCGCTGATCGGTCCGGCCGCAAAGTGCGCGCCGCCGCTGCGCGGCGAAGACCGGCTGGAAGGATTGTGGACCCGCCTGCTGGAAGGGGCGATCGATCTGGTCGCATCCGATCACTCCCCGTGCCCGGAAGCGATGAAGACGGCGGCGGGCCTGTCGTTTATCGATGCGTGGGGCGGTATCGCCGGCGCGCAGAATACGCTGGAGCTGATGCTGGAGGAAGGATGGCGCAAACGAGGCGTGCCGCTGCAACTGCTGTCCGCGGCGCTCTCGGCCAATCCGGCGCGGCGTTTCGGCCTTTACCCGCGCAAGGGAGAAATCGCGGAGGGCTTCGACGCCGATCTGGCGATCATCGACCCGAACCGGACGTACGCGTTGGCGCGCGAGGATCTGTATCATCGGCATAAGCACAGCCCATATATCGGACGCCGATTCACGTGCAAGGTCGTTCGCACGCTGTGCCGCGGGAAGACGGTCTACGCGGAAGGGGCGGGCGTTACCTCCGGAGGAGGGGTCAGGCTGACGGTTCCGGCATCGAATGTGCCAGCGGTCGATGCGCTAGATGCGCAGGCGGCATTAGGCGCTGCGCATTTGTCCGCCGGCCTGACGCGCACGCCGGGTTCGGCTTCGCAGCAGTGCCGACCGTCTGCGCCCTCGTTGCCGGTCAACGGGGTGCAGCCGTCATGAGGCCGCTGCTGGACATGGGAGCCCTCGCGGAACTGCCCGGCCTGCTCGACGAGCTTGCCGGGTTCGGAGCCGAGGAAGGCGGCGGCGTCACCCGCCTGCTGTATACGGAGCCGTGGCGCGCCGCGCAGCTGTTCCTTGCGGAGCGGATGCAGGCTGCCGGACTCGAGACGCGCTTCGACCGGGCGGGCAATCTGTACGGACGGCTGCAAGGTTCAAGCCCCGCCGAGCCGGTCGTGCTGACCGGCTCGCATATCGATACCGTCCGTTCCGGCGGCCGGTATGACGGGGCGTACGGCGTGGCGGCCGGGCTGCTCGCGATCGCCGCGCTCAAGCGCGTCTGCGGCACGCCGGTTCGGACGCTCGAGGTCGCTTCGTTCTGCGAAGAGGAAGGAAGCCGGTTTCCGCTGGCCTACTGGGGCTCCGGCAACGCGACCGGCGTCTACGATATCGGCGGCGGCGAAGACATTGCCGACGCGAACGGGATTACGCTCGGAGACGCGATGCGCGCAGCCGGGTTCGGCCTGGTGCTGCAGCAACCGTGCCTTCGCCGGGATATCGGCGCCTTCGTCGAGCTGCATATCGAGCAAGGCGTCGCGCTTGAACGCACGGGCCGGCAAATCGGGCTAGTCGAGGCGATCGTCGGCCAGCGCCGCTATGCCGTCACGCTGGTCGGGGCGAGCAACCATGCCGGTACGACGCCGATGTCGATGAGGGCCGACGCGCTGGCAGGCGCCGCCGAGATGCTGGCGCTGCTTGAGACGCGGGCGAGGGCGGCAGGCGATCCGCTAGTCGCCACCGTCGGCCGTCTCGAGACGCTGCCCGGCACGCCGAACGTCATCCCCGGCGAGGTGCGGTTCACGCTCGATATCCGGCATGACGAGGAAGCGGAGCTGGACGTCTTCTGCCGGGAGACGCTCGCCGCCTTCGAGTCGGTCGCGAGAAGCCGGGGACTCGGCTTCGAAGCGCGCTGCTGGCTGGCGACGGAGCCGGCGCCGATGGACGCCGGGCTGACCCGCCTGCTGGAGCGCGCCTGTCTGGCGCGGAACTTCTCCGCGCGAAGGATGGTCAGCGGAGCGGGGCATGATGCCCAGTTGTTCGCGCCCGTTTGCCCGACCGCGATGCTGTTCGTGCCAAGCCGGGGCGGCGTCAGCCATTCCCCGGGCGAATATTCAACCCCCGCGCAACTGATGGCAGGCGCCGCCGTTCTGGCGGACTGCCTGTACGAATTAGGCTATGAACAGGAGGGACGGCAATGAACGCATTAAACGGCCTTGCGCCTTTCAACCGATCCGCTTATGCGGAGTTGTCTCCTTCCCCGCGCATCATAATGACCCCAGGTCCCGTCGAAGCCGAACCGCGCGTGCTGCGCGCGCTCTCGTACCCGATCCTCGGCCAGTTCGATCCCGAGTTCACGCTGCTGATGAACGAGACGATGGAGCTTCTGCGCTGTCTATTCCGAACCGGCAACGAATGGGCTTATCCCGTTGACGGCACGTCCCGTTCCGGCATCGAGGCGGTGCTGAACAGTTTGATCGAGCCGGGAGACCGCGTGCTTATTCCGATCTACGGCCGGTTCGGCCATCTCCTGCATGAAATCGCCCAACGCTGCGGCGCTGAAGTCATCGTCATGGAACGGGAATGGGGGAGCGTCTTCGACCCCGGCGAGATTGCGGCCGCCGTCAAGCGCGAGCGTCCGAATCTTGTAGCGATCGTGCACGGAGAGACGTCGACCGGACGCATGCAGCCGCTGGAGGGCATCGGCGCCGCATGCCGCGAGGTCGGTGCGCTGCTCGTCGTCGACGCGGTGGCGACGATCGGCGGCGTGCCGGTGGAGACGGACGCGTGGCAGCTGGACGCCGTCATCGGCGGCACGCAGAAATGCCTGTCGATTCCGTCCGGCATGGCGCCCGTCACGTACAACGCCCGGGCCGAGCGCAAGCTGCTGGCGCGCAAACGGATCGAGCGCGGCCTTCGCGCCGGCTCGGAAGACCCGCCGACTTCGCGGCCCGTGCAAAGCAACTACCTCGACTTAAGCCAGCTTCAGGATTACTGGAGCCCGGCGAGACTGAACCATCACACCGAAATGACCTCGATGCTTTATGCGCTTCGCGAAGGCGTGCGGATCGCGCTTTCCGAAGGGCTGGATGAGCGCTTCGCCCGTCATCGGCTGCACGAACGGGCGCTGACGGCAGGCCTGGGGGCCATGGGGCTTGCGCTGTATGGCGATCCCGGCTGCAAGCTGCCCGTCGTCACTTGCGTGAACGTGCCGGAAGGCATCGACGGCGAACGGGTCCGCGAGCGGCTGCTGCGCGTCTTCGGCGTCGAAATCGCCAGCTCGTTCGGACCGCTGAAAGGGAAAATATGGCGGATCGGCACAATGGGCTACAGCTCCCGGCAGACGAACGTTCTGCATCTGCTCGGCGCGCTGGAAGCGTCGCTGCTGCGCGAGGGCTATCGCCTGCCGGCAGGCGAAGCCGTGCAAGCGGCGCTTGCTGTTTACGATCCGGCTTGAACGCGAATCGCCAAGGGGAGGTACGGGAATGACGGAGAAATTGATCTATAACGGGACGGTGCTGCCGATGGACGAAGCGGGCAGCGTGCTGAAGCCCGGCTACGTGTATGTATCGGGGGACGAAATCAAGGAGGTCGGTCTGTGGCGCCCGGGCGACGAACGGCTCGAAGCGCTTCGCGAGACGTGTCCATACGTCTTCGACGCGGAAGGCAAGGTCGTTATTCCGGGTCTCGTCAATGCCCATACGCATCTGTTTCAGACCTATATGCGCGGCGTGTCCGACCATCTGCCGCTCGCGGACTGGCTGCGCGAAATCATCTGGCCGCTCAGTCTCGCCATGGAGCCGGAGGATTTCTATTTGGCTGGTCTCATCGGCTGCATCGAGAACCTGAAGTCCGGCGCTACCTATCTGATGGATCACCATTACATCCATACGTCCCCGGACAATACGTCCGGCGTGCTGCGCGCGTTCGTCGATTCCGGCATCCGCGGGCATCTCGCCCGAGGCGGAGCCGACCTCTCCGGCGAGCATCGTCTGCGCGAAACGGCGGAGCGCGTGTTCGCCGCGACGGACGATCTGCTGGACGATTGGGAAGGCGCGGCTTCGGGGCGGGTGAGCATCGCGCTCGGTCCGCTTAACTTGTACGGCTGCTCGCGCGAATTTCTCGAACGAGCGGCCCGTTACGCCGAAGAGCGAAGCCTGATCTCCCATGTGCATGTCGCGGAGACGAGCGGTCAGATCGTCAACACGATGGAACGGTTCGGGCTGCGCAATCTCGAGCTGCTGAGCGAGGTCGGTTTGCTCGGCGAGCGCACGCAGGTCGTACACGGCATATGGCTGGACGACGGCGAGCTGGAGACGATCCGCGACCGGAAGGCTTCGGTGGTGCATTGCCCGATATCGAACATGTATCTCGCCTCGGGCGTCGCGCGCGTGCCGGAAATGCGGCGCATGGGCATCAACGTGGCGCTCGGCACGGACGGGCCCGGCAGCAACAACTGCCAGGACAATCTCGAGGTATTGAAATTCACCGCCTGCCTGCACAAGGTCGACGCGATGGACGCCACGCTGCTGCCGCCGATGGACGTGCTGCGGATGGCGACGATCGGCGGCGCGAAGGCGATGGGCCGGGAAGCCGATCTCGGCAGTCTGGAGCCCGGCAAGAAGGCGGATCTTGTCGTCGTCGATCTGTTGAAGCCGCACATCAGTCCGGTTCATCGCGCTTCGTCGGCCCTCGTATATAACGCGAATGGCAACGACGTGGAGCTTGTCATGGTCGGCGGACGCATCGTCGTCGAGGACCGGCGGTGCGTCCTTGTCGATGAACGGGAGCTGCTGCGCCGCGCCCAAGCGCGCGTCGACGCGCTTCGCGCCAAGCTGGCGGCGCGTTATCCGGTGTTCGCCGCTTGCCAATAAATAATATTTCCCCCGAAGGACGGTGTTGTGACAATGGAAAGACTGCATGATCCGGTTCTGGAAAACGATTGGCATGCCGTATATTTGACTTCCGAACTGAAGGAGAAGCCGGTGGCCGTTACGCTGCTCGGCGAAAGGGTGGTCCTGTACCGGAATAGCCGCGGCGTTCAGGCGCTGCGCGACCTGTGCATTCACCGCGGCGCGATGCTGTCCAAGGGCTGGGTGAAGGACGATGCGATCGTTTGCCCGTATCATGGCTGGCATTACAACGGCGAAGGGCAGTGCGTCTGCATCCCGGCCCAGCCGGCGGGGGAACGGATTCCGCTGCGGGCGAAGACCGCAGCCTACGCGTGCGAGGAGAAGTACGGCTTCGTCTGGATTTGTCTCGGCGAGCCGACCGGGCCTGTGCCGCATTTCGAGGAATTCGCTAACCCGGCGTTCCGTCCGCTGCCTTGCGGACCGTACAAGGTGAAGGCGGCGGGGACGCGGGTCATCGAGAATTTCACCGATTTCGCCCATCTTATGTTCGTGCATCAGGACTTGCTCGGCCATCCCGACTATGCCGAGCTGCCGGACATTCAGGTGATCAAGGAGAAAAACCGGATCTATATCGAGAACATTCCGATCTTCCAGCCGGTCGCCCATTCAGGCTCGGACAAGAGCGAGGGGACGACGTACGTGTACCGCAAAGAGGTGTACCGGCCTTTGTCCGGCCGGTTGTCGAAGACCGACCCGGGCAACGGCCAGACGCTATGGATTCTGCTGACCGTCGCGCCGGTGGCGGCGGACGAGTGCCTCGTGTTCATGATGGTCGCCCGCAATTACGGGTTCGACGTGGACGACGAGAATTTCATCCGCTTCCAGGACATCGTCTTCGACCAAGACGCGCAGGTGATCGAGTCGCAGAAGCCGGAGCTGCTGCCGCTCGACCTGCAGGCGGAGCTGAATCATCGGGTCGACGTGTTTTCGGTCGCCTACCGCCGTTGGTTGAACGAGCTCGGGGTTAAGGTAGGAACGATCTGATTTCTAGCGGCTCTTCATGTCAGGTAAGAGTTATAAATAGTCGAATATGTGAGGTTTTCACCAGGTCGTAAGTTCGTTTGACAATCAAAACTCCGAATATTGTGCCGGATTACAAACTTAATGTTAGGATTATTGACCTTCATGTAACATCTGAACTATGATGAGCCTAGCAACAGAAAAACAAATAAAGAAGCTTGTCGGAGGGGAGCATGACCATGAAAACTGTGAATGCGAAAAGAGGCACTGCTTTTACCGCGATTATGGCTTTATCCGTCGTCTTGATGTCCGCGTGCGGTTCGGACAACAACGCCGGCAGCGGGAACGAGTCTTCCGCTTCGGGCAACGCGACCGCGAACGCCGGCGGTTCGTCCGGCTCGGAAACGAAGGAACCGGTCAAAACGACGCTCGTGCTGAACTGGTTCGCGGAGCCGGAGCATGGCGGCAATTTTGCCGCGCAAGAGAAAGGCTTCTATAAAGACGGCGGCCTCGACATGACGCTCTTGCCGGGCGGTCCGTCGGTTTCGGCCACCCAAATCGTCGCATCCGGCAAAGCGGAGTTCGGCATGGCGAACGCCGACGACATTCTTGTCGCGCGGCAGGAAGGCATTCCGGTCGTGGCGATCGGCACCGCGTTCCAGAAAAGCCCGCAGGCGCTCTTCTACCACAAGAATTCCGGCATCAACGGCTTCGGCGACCTGAACGGCCACAAGGTCTATGTCGCCTCGACCGCAAGCTTCTGGCTCTTTATGAAAAACAAATATAAACTGGGCGACGCACAGGAAATGAAATATACCGGATCCCTCGTCAATTTCGTTAACGATCCGAAGGCGGTCACGCAGGGTTACGTCACCTCGGAGACGTACACGCTCCAAGAGCAAGGCGTCGACTTCGATGTTCTGCTGAACGCCGATTCCGGCTACAACATTTATGCGGGGGTCTACTTTACGACGGAGGACATGATCAAGAAGCATCCGGACGAGGTAAAGGCATTCATGGCGGCGACCGTAAAGGGCTGGGACTACTACAAGGACCACGCCGATGAAATCAATCCCGCCATTCAAAAGCAGAACCCGGACATGAGCCTCGACATGATGAAGTTCAGCGCCGAGAAGGAGATGGACTTCGCGTTCGGCGGCGACGCCGCGACGGAAGGGACGGGGACGATGAGCGAAGCGCGCTGGACGGAACTGCAGCAGCAGTTGATGGACGTAGGCGTGCTGAAGAAGAAGGAAGACATCGCGAACGTCTTTACGAAGGATTTTTTGCCCGGCAAATAAACGGATTATAACGAAATGGCTGCCTGCCGGACGCATCCGCGGGCAGCCGTTCTGCTAATGGGACTCTTGCTTGTGATATCGGAGAGGAGCGGTCGACATGTTTCAGACGCAGCAACCCGTATTGAAAAAATTTTATTATCCGGTCATGCCGGCGTCGATGTTGGCGGAGGGGCCGCGGAGCGTGACGATGTTCGGCGAGCCGGTCGTGCTCTGGCTGGACGAGGCCGGCAGGCCGTCCGCTGCCGTGGACCGCTGCTGCCACCGCACCGCCAAGCTGTCGAAGGGGACGGTAAATCGCGGCAGCATCGTCTGTCCGTACCACGGCTGGCAGTTCGACGGGACGGGAAAATGCACTTATTTTCCGCAATCGGAGCTGGAGAACCCGCCGAAGGTGTACAAAATCAAAGCGTACCATTGCGAGGAGCGTTACGGCCACGTCTGGGTGGCGCTGGACGATCCGATCGCGGACATTCCGGCTTTCAAGCGCGCGGGCGAGCCCGGCTTCCGGCAAATCGAGGAATTCTATCACCCGATCGGTTGTTCGGCGCTGCGGCTGATGGAGAACTCTTTCGACAACGCGCATATTGCGTTCGTGCATCACAATACGTTCGGCGAGAACACCGATCCCGTTCCGGCGGAGATGAACATCGTGCCGTTTGACGGCGGGTTCGACATGTATGCCGAAATCCGAGTCACGAACAAGCTGAACAACGTCGTCAAGGTCATCGACACGGAGGAGACGGAGACGGTTCGTAGGACGCATTCGCGCTGGTTCATGCCGTTCATTCGGCAGACCGACATTACTTATCCGACGGGACTCGTCCATTCCATCGTCACCTGCGCGACGCCGATCGACGACGAGAGCTGCATGCTGACGCAGTTCGTCTTCCGCAATGATACGGAGGCGGACGTGCCGGCGGAGAAGGTCATTGCCTTCGACAAGGCCGTCGTCGACGAAGACATGGCCGTTCTCGAATCGACCGAGGCGAACGTGCCGCTTGACCTGAAACTGCGGATGGAAACGCATATGCACTCCGACAAGCCCGGAATTCTCATGCGGGAAATGCTGCTGGACCTGCTGGAGCGCTACGGCGAGCGGGAGGTGCTCCCGCAGTTCGGCACGCCTCAGGTCTACAAGATTGAACTGAAGAAGTAGCGCAGCCTGCGCGGATCGTAATGAATCGGGGGACAAGAACATTTTCTCATTAAAGGCCGCGTATATCGCGGCTTTTGTGTTGTATGGGATAAAGTTCTTGTCTAAACCACCCTAAAATACTAAAAACCTATGTAATTATGAAACATTGTTGACGTTACGAAGGGGAATTACCCATCATGACGTTATTCCGTTTATAATAAAGTCGTGGACGTTATGGAATGTCTATTGTTAACCTGTAATGAGGTTTGAACATTGGTACACGGACAGCAAGTATTTTACTATTCTAAGGACAACGATTGTTCTGGTAGGCATAGAGGGGTTTTAAGGATGAAAGAAAACTTTTGGCGCGATTTACCACGACCTTTTTTTGTACTAGCACCCATGGAAGATGTGACAGATGTTGTGTTTCGCCATGTGGTAAGCGAGGCAGGCAGACCGGATGTGTATTTTACGGAGTTTGCGAATACGGAGAGTTATTGTCACCCGGAGGGGAACAAAAGCGTACGCGGGCGCTTGACTTTTACCCCGGATGAACAGCCCATCGTAGCGCATATCTGGGGTGACAAGCCGGAATTTTTCCATGAAATGAGCATCGGCATGGCGAAAGAAGGATTCAAAGGCATCGATATTAATATGGGCTGTCCAGTGGCGAACGTAGCAGAGAATGGAAAGGGCAGCGGCCTGATCTGCCGTCCTGAAATCGCAGCGGATATCATCCAAGCCGCCAAAGCCGGAGGACTGCCAGTCAGCGTAAAAACAAGGCTCGGTTTTAGTGACGTAGACGAATGGCGTGACTGGCTAACCCATATTCTGAAACAAGACATTGTTAATCTGTCCATTCATCTTCGGACCAGAGAGGAAATGAGCAAAGTAAGAGCGCATTGGGAACTGATTCCGGAGATAAAGAAGCTTCGCGATGAGGTGGCGCCCGATACGCTTCTGACCATTAACGGGGATATCCCAGACCGTCAGACCGGCCAGCAGCTTGCCGAGCAATACGGTGTCGACGGTATTATGATTGGACGCGGTATTTTTCAAAATCCATATGCGTTCGAGAAAGAGCCGAAGGAGCACAGCAGCGCGGAATTGCTTGACTTGCTGCGGCTCCATCTGGATCTGCATGATCAATACTCAGAAGTGGAACCGCGTTCGTTTAGTGCGCTTACCCGTTTCTTCAAAGTCTATGTCCGCGGGTTTCGAGGGGCAAGCGAACTCAGAACCAGCTTGATGAACGCCAAATCAAAAAGTGAAGTGCGTGAATTGCTGAATACATTCAGAAGCATGGAGCATGATGGGGCTGAGGAACCTGGAAATTAACAAGCGCAACACTAACGCTCTACAGGAATCCTAAAGGGACACGCTAGTTGTATAAATGACGAGGAAGAAGCTGCCGGCGTGAATCGGCAGCTTCATTATGTTAACGGGATAATATCGCAAGTTTAGGATTAACTTTCCTATGAAAGGTTCACCTACTAAGAAACTGATTCGGCTTCACAATAACGACTAGACTGGACAACCAGGAAATTGGCTGCTATACGCGAGAAGTATCTGAATTATGCGTTTTCGGTCGGGTTGTTGCCTTGCGCTTCGTTCGATACAGCCTCCCATGCTTCCCAAGCGGCTAATCGATCCGCATAAGCTCCGCGTACTAAAGGCAACACCCCAGCGCCGACCGCAAAACGCAGAGGAGGTTCTTGGGCATCTGCGATTTGAAGAATCGCTTCGGCTGTTGCCCGAGGGTCGCCTCGACGTTCAGTCGATAAACGGCCAAACACATCCCTTCGAAGTTCATCATAGACTTCCAATCCCTGTGATCTCTTCATGGACAAGGGACTTCCAAAATCAGTTGCATAGGCGCCGGGCTCGAGCAACGTAACCTTAATGCCGAAGCCTTTAACCTCTTGCGCGAGGCTATCGTGCAGTGCTTCGACCGCCCATTTGGATGCACAATAGAAGCCGATTAGAGGCGCCGCAACAATGCCCATGGCGCTTGAGACTCCGAGAATGTGCCCGCTGCCCTGCAGTCGAAGCAGAGGCAGCGCAGCTTGGATAACACGAAGAGTACCAAAGTAATTAGCGTCAAATAGCTCGCGGACGTCGGATTCGTCAGCCTCTTCAGTCGTGCCAACCAACGTGTATCCGGCATTGTTAAGGATGACGTCCAGCCTGCCGAAATGCGCATGTGCCAGCTGAACGACATGTTCGACCTGACGGGCATCCGTCACATCAAGGGCTAAGGGTAGAACGGCGTCTCCAAAACGTTCCTTAAGATCGGAAATGCTTTCCGGTGTGCGAGCAGTCGCGGCAACTTTATCCCCGCGCGAGAGAGCGGCCTCGGCCCAAATACGCCCTAATCCGCGAGAGGCTCCTGTAATGAACCAGACTTTGTTTTCCATCGTTTTCTCCTCCAATATTCCTGCGTGTAGTGTTTTTTGTTCTCTGTCGTTCTTGTCTAATGTTACGGTTTAACTGCTTGATAAGGAACTTCAAATAGGTTAGCATGGTGTGAACGATTGGTTTATGCAAATGGAGGGGCTTTCTGAATGAATGAACAACTGAAGACGTTTGTTCAAGTGGCGGAGACTGGGAGCTTCTCTAAAGCAGCCGAAAAGCTCTTTATTTCTTCAACCGCAGTGATGAAGCAAATGAATGTATTGGAAAAGCAAGCCGGAATCCCTCTATTGAACCGTACCAACCACGGTGTCAGGCTCACGGAGGCAGGAGCAGCCTTTATCAAGGATGCGAAATTCATGCTGCAATATTATCAAGAATCTCTGATCCGCATGCGTCAGGCCGCGCAAGCAAATCGGTATATTGTTCGGGTCGGAACTTCTATGCTTAACCCATGCAAGGTTTTGATTGATCTGTGGAATGGAATCAGCAGCTTGTCCCCGCAATTCGGAATAAGTATCGTTCATTTCGAAGATGACGCCCATACACTCCCGGCCACTTACCGTACGATCGGTCAATCGTTCGATATCATGGTAGGGCCATTTCTTGCAGACCGCTGGAAGGCTCACTACCGGATGCTCGAATTGGGGAGTTACCGTTTGTGCTTTGCCGTATCTCGGCACCATAGGCTGGCTTCTAAGAAGACAATTTCTGTAACGGATTTGTATGGGGAAAGATTGGCTGTGGTGAATGGAGGGAACTGCTCGGTCATACATGAGATTCGTGATTTCCTGATAAAGAATCATCCTCAAATACGAATGAAAGAGGTGCCGCGGCTCTACGACCTTGATGTATTTAATCGCTGCGAGGAAAGCAATACGGTTATGCTGACGTTGGAGGCGTGGGCAGATATTCATCCATCCTTGGTGACGATCCCCAGTGATTTGGATTTTGCACTTCCATATGGATTGCTGTATCCATTACATCCATCGGAGGAACTCCATCAATTCATAGCACTCATACAAGAAATGAACGTTGACAGACTGGGCGAACCAAAGTAAGAAAAAGCAGATGGGAAGCACTGTCGCCAGTATTTCTCCGTCTGCTTTTTTTCTCGTTTGCAAATACTGGACTTATCGTTCCAGAAAAGGATATACTATACCCACGGAAACGGAGGGAGAACCATGGGACGCTATAAAGAGTTTGATAAAGAAGCCGTGCTTCATAAAGCGATGCTCGTTTTTTGGAAGAAGGGCTACGAAGCGGCTAGCATTCCCGATTTGCTGGAAGCCATGGAGCTGAGCAGATCAAGTCTCTACGAAACGTTCGGGGACAAACAAACGCTTTATATCGAGGCGTTCAACTGGTACAAGAAGTGGAAGCAAGCCAAACGGGACATCCTTCTGAATGCGACATCCGCAAAATCGGGAATCCGGCAGTACTTCGAGGTCCACATCGATTCCGCTTTGGACGGCGAGACGCCGAAGGGCTGTCTCATTACTAACGCAGCAATCGGCATGGATTCGCCAGATGAACAGCTGAATGCGTTGGTCAGGGAACGGTTCGACGAGTTGGAGAAATCGTTCCACGAGCTGCTGCGTAAAGGTCAGGAGACGGGAGAAATCAAGCCTGAGAAAGATATCAAGACGTTATCATATCTGCTCTCGAACCTGAATCATAGTATAAATATCGTCGCGAAGGTGCAAGGCGACCGCAGCAAGATGCAGCAGATGGTAGACATGGTGATGGAAATGCTATAAAACAATTTTTTTTACACATTCCGGAACGATTGTTCCGGAAAATTTCCGATAAGCAAAGGGGACTTTCTATGCATTCATCTTCCATTCCAAAGGAAAAATCGGTTTCGCCAGCGCTGATTATTATCCTGGCAGCCGCTTGCGGCATCATAGCGGCAAATCTTTATTATGCTCAACCCTTGATAGGCTCGATCGGTTCGGCCATCGGGCTCTCCTCCGGGGCTGCCGCACTCATCGTTACGTTGACCCAAGTCGGCTACGGGATCGGCTTGCTATTTATCGTGCCGTTGGGAGATATCCTGGAGAATCGCAAGTTGATCCTTTCATCACTGCTCCTTACAGCCGCCGTATTGACAATTGCCGCAGTAGTCAAAAGCGCCATCCTGTTCCTCACCGCTTCACTCGCGATCGGAGTAGGTTCCGTAGCAGCACAAATCCTTGTGCCGTATGCGGCTCATCTTTCGCCCGAAGCCGTCCGCGGTCGCAATGTGGGCAACGTCATGAGCGGGCTGCTTCTGGGGATTATGCTCGCGCGTCCCGTTTCAAGCTTGGTGGCTGAGTATATGGGCTGGCGCGCCATATATTTCATCTCCGCAGCATTGATTTTCGCGCTGGCACTTGTATTGGCAAAGGCACTACCCTCAAGGAAGCCTTCGACCGCCACAGCTTACCCGGCGTTGCTGCACTCCATGGTGCATCTGCTGAAGGCGACACCGTCATTGCGCCGGAGAGCAATTTATCATGCTTGCGTATTCGGAACGTTCAGTTTATTTTGGACTACAGTTCCGTTGGTATTGACAAGTCCTCAATTCCATTTTACTCAGAAGGAGGTCGCCCTGTTCGCATTGGTCGGGGTAATGGGGGCAATTGTGGCTCCAGCGGCGGGCCGTATGGCAGACCGTGGATGGGTTCGCCCGGCTACAGGATGGGCATTGGGCATCGTCATCTTATCCGGGCTGCTTCCCTTGCTGGTTCCATCAAGTTCCGCACTCGCGGTTCCCATCCTCGTAGTTGCGGCCATTTTACTTGACATGGGGGTTTCCGCCAACATGGTTCTCGGACAGCGGGTGATTTTCTCTTTAGGAGCGGAATTTCGCAGCAGGCTTAACGGTTTGTATATGGCCATTTTCTTTTTAGGGGGCGCTATCGGCTCAGCGGCAGGTGGATGGGCTTACGCAGCCGGGGGCTGGGAGGCGGCACTGCTGATCGGAATCGCCTTACCGGCCATCGCCATGGCGTATTATGCGACGGAGTTTTCGAGATTAAGGAAGGAAGATCTTGAAATCCATTAAATCTCTTTCAATAAATAAAGAATGAAGATATGTTTGTGACTAATTTGTCCTGCGTTATCCTTTTTATGCAGATTTTTCTAAACCTAAAGGCCTCAAATTCTGCATAGTAAACATACAAGGTGGACATCTTACCCATGAGGAAAGGGGTGTCTTTTTTTGCCAACATGGGTTGAAATTATGCTGCGCACGCTATCTGCCGTATCCATACTGTTCATTATGACGAAGATACTCGGCAAACGGCAAGTTTCACAGCTGTCACTGTTTGAATACATTACGGGTGCTTCTCTCGGTAATATCTCGGCATACATCGCACTAGATAGCGATCAAAAATGGTATCTGGGTGTGCTCGCGTTAGCTACATGGGTTCTTGTATCGGTACTCATGGAGTACGCAACGCTTTGGAGCAGATGGGTTCGCGGCATTGTAGACGGAAAGGGAACAGTGTTAGTCGAGAAGGGGACTATAATCAAGAAAAACATGAATAAGGTTCGCGTAACGCTCGACGAATTCATGATGCAAATGCGCGGCAACAGTATCCAACAGCTCGCCGATGTAGAGTATGCAGTCATGGAAGCTAACGGCGAAATCACGTTTCTGCTTACAAAAGAACAGCAGCCGCTCACTGCTAAAACACTTGGTTTAACGGTACAGCCAGAACGTGAGCCGCAAAGCGTAGTCATGGACGGTTTTGTGATCGAAGACACGCTTCGCCGTTCGGGATTCAATCGGATATGGCTCAGCAAACAGTTATCCGAAAATGGTGTGGACCTCGATGAGGTCTATCTTGCGCAAGTTGATGACACAGGCAAAATCACGATACAAACCGGAGACCGTGCGATACCGTAGATGTGCTTGGCAGGTGATGTTTTTATAAAAGGCGCCCTTGTGGCGCCTTTTTGTTTGGAGACGCAAAGCACCTTTAGATGGTGTTTTTTTGTGTTTTCAAGGATTTTTTACTGGTGCAGTACATGTAACATTCAGTGATTTATTTCGTCTTGAAGGTAAATGTAGGTTAAGTGGGGGATTCTTGTTGAAGTATTTAACATGTTTAGCACTGCTATTCGTATTCTTGGGTGCTCAGGTTATTTATGCATGTGATCCGGGATGGGATTCCGATGAAATGTCCGAAAAGTCCATTGCTATGATTAAAGGGACAGTAATTAGCACTGACAACCATGGCAGAATTGCACACGTGAAAGTTATTCAATATATAGGACCCGGAGACGCTCCGAAGCTTGTACATTTTCCAGCTACAACACCAAGTGCTGTAGGGATTTGTGAAGACATGTCGACCCGTTATAAAGCAGGAAAGACATACTTCTTCTATTTAAAGAAAGTGGGACCGGATCCGGAAGTTTTATTTCCAGGTGCTAAATCGGCTTTGCCGGTAGAGGATAATAATACTGTGAGGGTCGATATCGCACATAATGAATCTCCCTCCGCTGTAGCGCAGGAGTTTGCTTCAGCCCACCATGAAGAGATAAAGACACCAGGTCAAGCTGCAGAAGTATGGGGAAAAGACAATTCGTTGAGTCGATTAACTATCGTCTTATTGTCTTCTGCCGGATTCATTATCGTGCTATTAGTCGTTGGAGCGATAGTATTCCTCAAGCGCAAAAAATGAAAAGACGCATTGCTAAGTTGGAGCTTGCTGCTTATTCGACATAACTGAATCGCTGGTAGAGTGACTATTGACACGCGAATATTCGGCTTGTAGACCGTTGAAAGAAACCGGTCTCATTGGTGGGGCCAATATCCTGCCTGTCCTATTCGGATACGCCTCGAAGGAACAAGAAGCACACATCACGGCGCTTGTCGAAGAGCATATCGATCCATTCCAGCGTTTCCCTACGTTCCTTGCCGCTCATATCGATCAGTATACGCAAGCCGAGATTGGCGACGGAGGTCCCTATGATTTATGCGCAGCGGGACGTTATTGGTGCTGGGATGCTGCGTACTGGACATGGAAGAACAATCGGAAAGTATTGTGGGTCAGTTAATGCGCGTGGCGGAGCAAGCTGCCAAAGAAGGCTATGTCATGGGCGAGCGGTATGATATGAATTATGTTTATTATATCGACGACAAAGATTGGCATGGAGCAGCGCATTATTACGAATATCCGTGCGTATATTCCTGGGTCCTTATCCATGAATACTTAAGCATTCGCCAGACGTTCGAGGCTGATTTGCAGATCTCTCCACGAGTGATGAATTACGGCAGCGTCGTTCTTGAACAGAGCGGCTACCAGTTAAGTTACAGATACGAGGAACAGGCCTTCCAGCTGACGAATTTGGGGTCGGAGACCCGTTCCTTTGAGGTTGACTTGACGGCGATTTATCCGGCATGCAAGAAATGGAAGTTTTCTTGCGAAGGCGTTGAAGGCGTAGTTGAGCCGGGGTCTATCGTAACGATAGACGGGGGATTGACAGGTACATGGGGGGCAGACATTGTAAATCTTGAAACATCGGCCTTATTTGCAGCCTGTGAATCGTGCAATATTGCGAGTACTTGGATTGGCTTCATTAGCGATTGTTTAGTAGATGAAGTTTGGGATGATTGGCACATTGATAGTTTAGAACTATCAAATATTGCGTCAAAAATCTGTCTCGAAGTAATTAGAACCATTTTTGAACGTAATAATAAGGATCAAGTTACATATAGTTCCTGAATCGTAGAGATTTTAAGACCTTATGGGAGGCAAAGCATGACAATGAGGATTGACGAAGTGAAAATAATAATTGATAACCTCTAGCAATACCTTGACTTGTACAACAGCTACGAACCCAATGGTGATCTGATTAAGCAAACCTATAAATATTACGCTGAGATCGGGAACACAGCGAAAGTCACAGAAAAGCTAAATGATGAGGGTTTCCGATTGACTTCCGCTATAAAAACGCCGACAGAATTGAGGAAAATTAAGGTAGAAGATGTCTCTGAAATGCTCCGACGGCAACCTGAGGATGAGTTCCAAAAGCTCGTGCGTAACGTTTTCCAAGCGAATTATCGCAAATCAATGCAGATTTGAGGCTAATAAACAAAATGGAGGTTCACTTAGGATTCAGTCGCTATTACGGTTGTGCGTACCAGCCGAGGCTTTAACCAATAGCGGTTACTCGGTATTGCCCATACAAAAAACGTATTAAAAGCCTAACGAGGTTCTATAAATTCATTGATGATATGCGGCAGCTGGTCAAATGATCAGCTGCCGTTTTCATTAAAGAATTGGGAGTTCAGCGCAACGGCTATTTTAAATGATCAAACATTTCTGAATACGGTAGAGTATCTTGCAATAAAGACTCATACTTTCCATCTCGAAGTTCCGAGCTAATTCCTTGGAGTACGGCAGTGATCTTTCTAAAGGGAGCAGAACCGGTACTTAATCGAGCTACGCCTATCTGTGTTAAGGCCTCTTGACTTGGTGTGTTTTTTCCTAGCAGGAAATTTATCGGTCCATTTATTCGGGAAATCAATTGTTCCATTAACTTTGGGTCGTCAACCGAAGGGATAAATATACAATCTGCTCCTGCAGCAAGATATGAATTCGCCTTTTCAATCGTGTGTATGAATCTATTCTCTTCAGAGAGTACTTTCAGCCAGTAGGTATCTACGCGTGCGTTAATAAACATAGGCTCGCCTATTCGGTTACTATGCTGTTTAATTGTCTTTATTCGATCTACCATACTAAAGACATGTTCACTCTCACTATCTAAGTAATGAAACCCATCCTCAATATTAATTCCTACGGCTCCAATTTCAATTAAACCGTTCATATTCTGAAGCAACGTTTTATCATCCTGGGCATAACCCTGTTCAATATCAACTGTAACTGGAATAGATAAAGATTTAATCATTCTACTTGCGATGCCTAGAACGTCTGCAAAAGGAATTTGTTCTCCATCCGTATAGCCAAGAGCTGCGGAGATTCCAGCACTTGTCGTACCGAGTGCTTTGAAACCAGCGGCCTCAAACAATTTTGCACTATTTACATCCCATGCGTTTGGCAAAATAAACGTGCTGGCTTGATCATGTAACTCTTTAAAGAGCTTAAACTGGTCTTTTCGGATATTCATGCTATATCACTCATTTCTTTTAAATTTGCAAGTTGAATATGTGGTGACGGATTCAGTATTTATCCCTCGCTACTCCTATTATAGATTGAAATATTGCAGATGAGGTTGCAAATGCAGCTGGTATTTTCATTTTCATTTCAGAATTCACTGGTATATTTGTAATCGATGAGCGTTTTTGAAAAGGGGAAGTGACTGTGCGTATTTTACTGGCTGAAGATGATGAAACGCTTGGGGAACTAACTGAGCATCAATTGAAACGACAGTATCATGTTGTTGATTGGATGAAGGATGGCCTTCAAGCTAGAGCGGCGATTTCAGCTGGTCGTTATGACGTATACGTTCTTGATTGGATGCTGCCCGAGATGACAGGCTTAGAGCTTGTAAGGGAGATTCGCAGGAAGGAAGATCATACTCCGATTCTCCTGTTAACGGCACGAGATGCCGTTCAAGACAGAGTGGAAGGTTTACGAGCCGGGGCAGATGACTATATGATAAAGCCTTTTGCATTTGAAGAGTTGGAGGCTAGGCTAATCGCCTTATTCCGAAGGCAGGATCGGGGCTACCAATCGTCGGATATGCTTACACTAGGAGATGTTTCTGCGCATTTAGACCGGTTTGAGGTGAGCCGAAGAGGAACCGCGATCCTACTAACAAGACGAGAGTTTCAGTTGCTCATATGTTTGATGCGCCATGCAGGACAAGTCCTTTCGCGCGAACAGCTGCTTGATCATGTATGGGGACTCGCTTCGGATGTGACCTTAAACGTTGTCGATGCTACAATTCGTTTGCTGCGAAAGAAAGTGGACGGGCCATATGAGACAAAATGCATCCAAAGCGTTTATGGCGCTGGCTATAGGTTCATTATAGGTGGAGAGTGAGATCCATGTTCAAACGGACGCGAACAAGACTAACGCGAGAATTCTCGCTTACCATTGGCATTATACTGATGATCTCTGCCTTCTTTTCTTTATGGATGGTTCAGCAGATGTTGACTTCTACAGAAGATAATCAGCTCACATCATTGACCGGTCAGTATAAGGCTGAACTGCAGAAGTTGATTGAGTCGCCAAAAGGGGCTGTTTTGTTCGATCCAGCGTTCGATAAGAATAAGCTAAACTCATTTTATGAACCAGGCGGGCTGCAGCTAAACCAAATGGCGTGGTTGTTCGATCCTAATGGTGAAACGGTCTTTCAATCCTCGATTTCCGACAAGAACCCGCTAGGCGTGAACTTTCCGCTTAGCGCCCTCTTACCTAGCATGCACGGGGATCCAGATAACGAATATAGAAACATTAACGCTGATGGACGAACATTCCGTGTTGGCGGAACAATCATTACTACTGGTAAACTTATGGATTACAAAATTGTCGTCGCGCAAGAAGTGACCAATGATTACAAGCTGATTACCCAATTGCGATGGGCTTTCGCAGGGTTTGCCTTGCTCATGCTGGCAGCTGGGGGTGCGGCTGGTTTCATCTTGGCCGGACGTGCGATGGGTCCAATCGCGCAGGCATTCCACCGGCAGGAACAGTTTACTTCAGATGCGTCGCATGAATTGAGGACACCACTTAGTATTTTGAAAGCGGCATATGAAGTCCTGGATGAAGAGCGCGATAAACTTCCCGATTTCCACCGTAACGTATTGATGAAATCTAGTCGTGAAATCCATCATATGAGCCGATTGGTCGAGAACTTACTTGTTCTTGCCCGAAGCGACAACGGCCGTCTTGACTTGGTTACCTCTGAATTTCCCCTTCGGCATGCGATCCGTCAAGTCATGGAGCAATTGCAGCCGATCTCTGCTTCAAAGCAAGTGGAGTTGAGGTGGGAGGACAATCATAACTTATCAGACGATGATAAAGCATGGATTCAGGCAGACGAAGTGCGGATTCGGCAACTCATCTTGATCCTGATCGAGAATGCGATACAGTACAACCGAGAAGGCGGTAATGTCACAGTCTCGTTATTAAGGAATCAGCAGAACATCATCCTTATTGTTAGCGACACCGGGATAGGGATAGAGGAAGAGCATCTTCCACGTATCTTCGAACGATTTTATCGAATGGATAAAGCCCGGACTCGCCGTTCGGAAGGAACCGGCCTCGGTCTTGCGATTGCTAAACAAATCGTAGATGCTCACCGAGCAAAGATAGAAGTGTGGAGCACCCCTCAGGTTGGCACAACATTTCGTGTCATACTTCCGATCATTTCAGATTCTTTTCAGAATGATACCTTAACTTAAATGATGTAGGCGCCTTCTTCATTTAGAAGGGAAATCCAAACAAGGAAGGGATATCAATGAAGAAGAATTGGAAACTTGCAAGCGCGGCTTTACTAATTGCCATTGCAGTGCCGGTAACTGCATATGCAGCAGACAACCTGAGCGGTAAATCTAGTCAAGAGGACAAGAAGGCAAGCATTGTTGCCGGGGAAGCGGCACCAGCTGGTAAGCAAGGTGAGAAGCCGTCTCCTAACAAAGACGGCAAATTGCAATTAGATTTACAAACCATTGCAAAAACAAAGCTTGGTTTGGATCAAACTGCTTTTGAACAAGCGCAGAAAGCTGGCAAGTCGCTAGCTGATATCGCGAAAGAGAAGCGTATTGAACTTCAACCGCTGATTGATGAGCTGACGAAGGAAATCAATGATGAAATTCTGGTCAATCTCGACTCCAAGACGCTGACGGATGAAGAGAAAGAAAATGTGAAGAAGAAGGCATCCATGGAAGCAGAACGCATCTTCACAGAACCGCTGAATAAAGAAAGTACACGGCAAGAGGGTAGCGATTTGAATTTGGCTGCCGCACTTGAACTGCTCGGAATCGACAAGGCGGCTTTCGCTGATCATGTTCATGCCGGTAAATCGTTAGTCGACATTGGGAAGGATCACAACGTAACTCGCCAGCAGTTGATTGATGCCCTAATATCCACCGTTTTTCTTAAGCTCGATGAGCTTAAGAAAAACGGTGATGTAACGCAAGTGCAAGCAGAAGAGAAAAAACAGGCAGCTCTCCAAGATGTAGAGGATTTCGTCGATCATACGCCGGAGTTGTTTAAGAAGAAGGAGAGCTTCGAAGGTAAGCCAAGTAAAGACGCAAACTCCGAAGTCGAAATGAAGCTAGATTTTCAGCAAATCGCCACAGACAAGCTTGGTCTAGATAAAGCTGCATTTCAAAAAGCGCTAGAGGCTGGGAAGTCGTTAGCTGACATCGCAAAAGAGAAGCACATCGAAGTCCAGCCCCTTATTGACGAATTAACAAAGGAAATTAGTGACGAAATTCAGGCAAAGAGCCCTAACGGACTTACGGATGAGCAGAAGGAAAACGCACACAAGAAGGCAGCTGTGGAAGCAGAGCGCGTCTTCAATACTCCGCTGAACAAAGAGCAAGAAGTGAGAAAGCAGGGTATTGGCGAGTATAACATGATGGCTGCTTTTGAATTGCTCGGTATTGACAAAGCGACTTTCGCTGAACAGGTTCAAGCTGGCAAATCGTTTGCAGACATTGCAAAGGACCATGATGTATCCCGACAAAAGCTAATCGATACGCTCATGTCTGACATCAGTGCAAAGCTAGATGCTGTCCAAGCAAAAGGTGACATCACGCAAGAACAAGTTGACCAGAAAAAGCAGGCTGCACAGAAGGAAGTTGAAGATTTCATCGATCATACTTCATCGATGGTTGAGCTCAAAAATAAGAAGTAGGATTATGAAAAAGGCTGCCGACTTGAACTGCACTCCGTCAAGTAGACAGTCGAAATAATTAAAATCAATTAAGCGGCCTTCGTCCCGTATTCCATCGGACTGAGGCCGTTTAGTTTTGCCTGAAATCGCTCGTTGATGTAAGAATAGGGGTCTAGTAGGGGGTGAACAGATTAAGCTTTGAACATTACATAATAGATGATATGGTGGCAGAAATTGATGTAGCATACCGTACGATTTCAAGCAAGAAGATGAGATCGGTGGCTGGACTATCCATGGGTGGGTACGGGGCTGTTATGCTTGCTCTGCGCAATCCGAATGTGTTTGGGGCAGCAGCCAGTTTATCTGGGGCACTCAGTTCGTTTAATCACATAGAGAAAGAGGTGTTCGATAGTTTAAATTTCCCCCAAATCTTCGGTCCTCATCGAGGTTCTTATGCGAATTCATATGATTTGCATGTTCTTGCAGAGCTACGAAAGAAAGATGCTAAGACAGATTTTCCTGACATCTATATCAACTGTGGTAAAGATGACCGGTTGTATAACTTTAACGTTGAATTTCATGATTATTTAACTAAAATCAATTATGATCACGAATATGCGGAATTTCATGGCGGTCATACATGGGAATATTGGAGCGAGCATTTGAAAGATGTCTTGTTATTCTTCGAGAAAAGGTATAATAAATAATAAGAAAAAAGTCTGAGAACAGGCTGCCGATGCCGCTGAGTAGATTAGGAGGGATATATGATGTTAGAAGAAGTGGATATAGAGGGTTTGCTTGGTTCAGAAAGAGATCCTGAAAAGTCTTTAGTTATATTAATGTGCGGAATAGCGGGATCGGGGAAAACTACCTTCTCTCAAAAAATGGAGGAGTATGGGTATACTCGCCTTTCTATTGACGAGGAAGTATGGTCCGCTAACGGACGATATGGAATCGATTATCCCATTGAAAAGTATAGGGAATTCTTAAATGAAGGACATATTAGATTGCGCAATAAGATCGTCCAGCTCATTCAAGATAAAAACCGGGTGGTGGTTGACTCCAGTTTTTGGAACAAGTCGGAAAGAAATGAATATAAGCGGCTGATTGAGAACGCCGGAGGTACATGGAAACTCATTTACTTGAAAGTGCATCCTGATGAATTGCGAAAGCGCCTTAAGATTCGAAGCCAACGTTTTGATGCAAATGCTGCCTTTACGATTACAGAGGAGTTGTTAACGACTTTTCTCAATGGGTTTGAAGAACCAACGGATGAAGGAGAAATTGTTATAGATAACTAGTACAAAATCGCTGACGCCTCAGATTCGCGTTCGCTAGAGCATAAAGCAGGACAAGGGTCTGAACTAACTTAAAGAGAAAAGAAGGAATGGAAGATGAAGCTTATCGATTTAAGCGTTTCGATCAGCCCGCGGATTCGTGAGCCGCTGCCGGCGAAGATCGAGTACGCCAGTCATGAAGACGGAGCAAGGCAGGCCGCGGCCGCGCTAGGTCTGCATGCGGACGACTTCCCGGATAGCAAAGCATGGGCAACCGAGACCGTAACCTTGAATACCCATGCGGGCACGCATATTGATGCGCCATGGCATTACTGGCCAACCTCGGAAGGAAAGCCCGCACGAACGATCGACGAAATGCCGCTGGAGTGGTTTTTCGGGGACGGCGTTCTGCTGGACTTTAGCGCGAAGCCCCCAGGTTACGAGATTACGAAGCAGGACTTGATAGCGGCGCTCGAACGAATCGGGTACACCTTGAAGCCCTACGATATCGTCCTCATCCGCAGCGACGCGGATAAGCATCTGTTTCATGAGCATTATGCGTTTCTGCATGCGGGCGTGTCTGCCGAAGCTACCGAATGGCTGCTGGACCAGGGCATAAAAGTAGTGGGCACGGACGGCTGGGGCTGGGACATTCCGCTCAACCTTCAAGCTGAAGCGTACCGGAAGGAGCCGAGGGAAGGCGTGCTATGGGCTGCGCATTACGTCGGCAAAGACCGAGAATATTGCCAGATCGAGAAACTCGCGAATTTGGAGCAGATCCCGAAACCGTTCGGTTTTAAAGTATGCTGTTTCCCGATCAAGGTGGAACGAGGCAGTGCGGGTTGGTCAAGACCAGTGGCCATTATTGAAGAAAATTGATGATCGACAAAAACCAAAGGATAGGGTCTGGTGAGGGAGAAGAAGATAATCTTACCGGAGGATAAGTAACTAGAAGAGGAACGTTAGTTCGATATAGGTCCGCCAACCGGAAGTTCGAGTGGCACAATGAGAAAGAGATCGCCATACACCAATCAAGCAGGTGCAGGCGATCTTTTTTAGAATTAATTAAACCCGCCGTTCACGCGAATCGTCTGTCCGGTAATCCAACGAGCTTTGTCGCTTACAAGCAAATCTACGGCATTAGCTATATCGTCTGGTTCCCCAAGGCGTCCAAACGCATTCATCCGGCGGAACGAATCAACAAGCTCCTCGGATTTGCCGTTCAGGAACAACTCGGTCGAAACCTGTCCAGGTGCTATACAATTGATAATGATATTCTTTGGAGCGAATTCTTTGGCCAGTTGACGGGTTAACTGCTCAATTGCGCCTTTTGTTGCGGCATAAACACTATAGGTCGGGAGCATGGCACCGGATACGGATGTCGAGAAATTGATGATCGTTCCGCCGCCTGCCATATGTCTCATCGCTTGCTGACAAGCAAAGTAGGTCCCTTTGACATTAATATTGAACTGCCGGTCAAACATCTCTTCCGTCACATCCGTAATCGGCGTCGTTTCCATAACACCTGCATTATTTACTAAGATATCTACGCGTCCAAATTGTCCAAGCGACTCCGAGAACAAGGCTTCGACCTCGCTCAACTTGCTGATATCGCCGCGAATGGCCGCTGCTTCACCGCCAGCTTGCTCAATCAGCTTTACAACTTCATTTGCTTTATCTTGATTGGAGGAATAGTTAATGACAACTTTTGCGCCTGCTTGCCCCAAATGAATGGCGATTTGACGGCCAATTCCTCTCGAAGCTCCAGTAACGATTGCGACTTTTCCTTGTAAACCCATTTTAAATCTCTCCTCTTTAAGTTCATTCTGATGTTCTATTAGGTGATTCCAAGTGACTGTCTACAATATAAATTATATAAAGTAAAGGATTACAACCGGTAGAACATAACCGTTCGTTCCTTGCCTAATTCTCTTTCATCCAGCTACAATGACATAAACCACTCTTTAAGAAAGGAATTCACGAGCCATGGACGAAACTTTGCGTTTGGAGCAGGCGTTACAGCAAATGTCGGATTTGATACAATGCCACGCTCCAACGAGCGGCACGTTTCCTACTTCTGTTCCTAACTTGTCACTGATGCATGCTACGCAATTGCCAGAGCCGCTGGAATCCGTATATAAGCCTTCCATATGCCTGGTAGCGCAGGGGGCGAAGACAGCTACATTAGGAAATGAAACTTACAGGTACGACCCTATGACTTATGTGGTCATTGCCGCTGATCTGCCGATCATCAGCAAAATTGTAGAGGCAACACCTGACATTCCGTATTTAAGCATGAAGCTGAGCTTCGACCCCGATGTGATTCTGGATATTGTAAAAGAGAGCAGTCTCCCGGTTTCCTCTGAGGCTTCACGCGGCATAACGATGAATCGGATCTCTCCGGAATTACTCGAGGCCTCCATACGGCTCCTGCAATTGCTAAACAAGCCGAAGGACATTCCGATACTTGCTCCGCTCATTATCCGAGAGATTTTGTACCGCGTGCTTCAAGGCGAGCATGGCGCGCTTATCCATCCGTTTGCGATCATCGGCAGCCATTCACACCGCATTGCTCAAGCGATTCAGATGATTAACCAGCAATACGATCATCCGCTCGCAGTCGAGCAGTTGGCAAAGTCAGTAAACCTTAGCACATCGGCCTTTCACAAGCATTTCAAACGTGTCACGGCGATGAGCCCGCTTCAATATCAGAAAACGCTGCGCTTGCAGGAAGCTAGACGATTGATGCTTACCGAAACGGTTCAAGCCTCCGAAGCCGCCTTCCGCGTTGGATATGAAAGCCCCTCCCAGTTCAGCCGGGAGTATACCCGGATGTATGGACTGCCTCCGAAGCTGGATGTCCAAGAGCAGCGCGCAACAGCAGCAACAGGGCCATGACGATGAATCGCCACGGCCCTGTTTATTGTTTGATCTTATAACGATTTCGGAAGAATCATTTCAGTTATTTGATATTTGTTTCACGCTCCTCATTTAAGGTCGCGAAAATCGCGGATTTTTTTATTTATGGGATCAAGTTCTGTCCAGCGACACAAAATTGCCCACTATAAGAATAAATAAAAACCTTGAAATTCAGGCTTTATTTTTATATGTAGGTAAACTTGGACAATACGGTTGCAACGGAAGGTCTATATAACAAGAAGATGCCCATTAATTTCAATCGATCCTAAAATTTTATGGGGCAATTCGACATGGGTGGACAACCATTATCCAAAGTGGCGAAAGCCCGAACTACTGGCTACGGAAGTTATGCCGGTCGTTCGCAGAGAAATCCGCAAGAAACAACAATAGCTTTAATGGGTACTCTAAATGGACAGCAGGCGGCGAATGAGAGGTTATTGTACTGTAATTTAAGGGCAGTATGTAGCTGTCCTTTTTGTCTTATTTAGTGCTACAAAGTAGGCAGAAGTCTATGGTAAAATTTCCTAGAGGGTTTAAGTTATTAAACTGATGAAAGAAAAAAACTGGAGGTGGCGGTTAAGGTAGAAGAAGCTTGGTGATGTGTGGGATATGTTGGATACATAACTTTGACATTTAGTAAGGATATGAATCAAAGGAATTGGAAAGTAGATCGAATGTTCTATAGGAGGAATAAGGTGTGACCAAACCATTATTTGACCAAATGAAACATCCCGATTGGCCCCCACCGCAAACGGCTGAAAAGTATCGTTTTGTTGCCGAAAATACCCAGGATTTAGTTGGTATCGTGGATATGGAAGGTATAGTTCTATACGCCTCGCCGTCCCATGAATTGGTTTTGGGGTTTCCGTCCAGTGAATTTGAAGGGAATTCTGCTTTTTATTTCGTTCACCCTGACGATCTTGCGTACGTTAAGAGGCAATTCGATGACATGGTTACATTAGAATCAAAGTTTGATTTTGAGTGGAGGTGTAAAAAAGCAGATGGCAGCTGGGTATATATCGAGACCAGGGGCACTCCTATACTTGATGAAAATCGTAAAGTAGTGAAATGCGTGTACGGGTCTCGTGATATTTCGGAACGAAAGAAGGCAGAAGAACTCCTTCTACGAACTGAAAAGCTTTCGATAGTAAGTCAAATGGCGGCAGGAGTTGCACATGAGTTTAGAAATCCTCTAACATCGATCAAGGGATTCGCCCAGCTGTTACACCAAGGTAACGAAAAACCTGAATATATTGAATTGATTCTCTCTGAGGTTCAGAGATTGGAAGCTATATTATGGGGATTTCTAACACTCTCCAAACCTCAAGCTCCGAAATTGAAGGAAGTTGATGCGGAGGTAATTTTACAACAGGTGGTGTTGATATTCAGTACACAATCCATATTATACAATATTGATATTATTGAAGAGCACGACTCGGAAGTACCACGTATCTACTGCGATGAGAATCAAATCATGCAAGTGTTTATTAACATACTCCAGAATGCGGTTGACGCTATGCCGAACGGCGGAATCATCAAAACGCAGATTCTATCCCACAATTCAGAGTATATCAAATTTCGATTTATAGACCAGGGAATTGGCATTTCGCCGGAACGAATGAAATCCATAGGAGAACCCTATTATAGTTCCAAAGAAAAGGGGACTGGATTAGGCCTAATGCTCAGCAACAAGATTGTCCACGAACACGGAGGGAGTATTCATATCGAAAGCAAAGTCAACGAGGGAACCATTGTTGATGTGATTTTACCCATCTGCAGTCTTTGAACAAGATTCCAACTTCTTATTTCACCTTTGTCAGAGGCTCCAAATGTAGCCGCACTTTTACATTAATCTTCATAGTAGACCAATGCCGATCCCAAGTATCTCTGGATATTGGTTTGGAGAACGGCTTAGTAGTCATCCCCCCGATTTGAAGGGGGTCAATCTGCAATTTTTGCATTTGGGATAGCAAACGGATGACTTTCTCCTCCAAGTACCGTTCGATTTTTTGTGTGAGAGCGGCAAATTGGAAGGTATCCTCGATTCTTGCGAGCGAATTCAATTCATCAATTCTTCCCTTCACGTCGATATCGATGGTCAGGGATGATAAATCCGGGTTTAGTTTCTTACTGGTATGCGCGCGAATATGCCCTAGTGTAACCGCGAGGTCAGGAAGGACTAAATATCGTACGAATCTGTCCCTATACAACAATTGGTTGATTTGATCGTCCTTTCCACGTATCTCCGCAACCATACTGTCCCGGTCGAAAAAAGCTGTCCCTTCGTACAAGAACTGTTCGCCTTCCGCCCGAAATACGGGTAGCTGGGGATCGGAAACCTGGGAGTATAGCATTTTCATAAACTGATGCAAATTGACGACTGTAATTTCGCCTTGTTTTTTCTTCTCGTAATGTTTGAACATGCGATAAAGGTAATAATCGATATTATCTGTTTCACCTAAGTGCTTGGCGAGGAATTCGTTAAAGTTGCCTTTCGTAATGACTAAGTACAGCCGTTGCGAAATGTTTGGATCGGTAAGAACGGTATTGATGAGACGGGCTAGTCCCCGTTTCGCATAAGCTTCGTCGACGAACAGCAAGCGGATTTGACCGGCCTTCAGTTCGTTATAATAGGTCAAATTAAACCCCTTGTTGCCTTCATTCAATAGAGAGACCTTAAGGGAAAGGACTCGCTTCTTCTCCTTGATAAGAGGAGGGACGAGCGTGCTGATTGTGATCTTTCCGTCTTCTTCTCCTCCACCCTGTACAGCCCAGAATATGATCGGCGTGATTTCTTCAATCATATTGTTTTCCGGTAAGAGGTCGCAACCGCACACGAGTATTAACATAGAAGTCGATAGTAGTACAATCGTTGTTCGAAGGATATATTTCATGACGTAGTCCTAGTTTTGCGCTTGATCGCGATCCAGACGAGAAGAGGCACTAACAAGTAAGTGGCGGACCCTGTCCACATTTGCAGGTCGAGCCAAAAGTCCTGTTGGAGCCCGGGCTCCCAAAACCATTTACTGATCGTAAGGGTGACGGCCATCGCCGCACATCCGCTAACGATTAGCCCAATACGCGTAGTGCTTGTCCTCATCTTGACTAACAAACGAGATGCGCCATATATCATTAACACGAACAAGGCGATCGAGTAAAGGAAGCTGAACATATATGCAGAGATCAGGATTATATCGACCCTTTCGAATATAGGAGATTGCAGATATCGCCCAATCTCCACGTTCGGATATTTGATGGTTGGCAAGTATTTGGAGCCGAAGAAGAGCAAGGACGCAATGGATATAAAGAGATACTCGCCGATTGAGATGGCGTTAGCTATCGTCAAATATTTGAGCATTTTCCGTTGCGGATTCAGCCAATATGAAATAGCGATTAAAAATTCAGGTCCGGAGAACGACGAAAAAACGATCAGTAGGGACTTCCATGCAAACGGCTCAGGTCCAACCGGGATGAGAGGGTATAGATCGTGAATCGAATTAGATTGCAACAAAAAATACGGAATATACATAAAGAAGATCCAAATCGTTCCAATGAACACGACCGTTACGAACCGTACCATGTTTTCCATTCCAAATAGCGCCAAATAGCAGCTAAGGATAAAAGGAAACACGATGTGCCATTCTCGGTCCATAGAAGGAAAAACAAATTGGTGCATGATTTCGGCATAGCTGATAGAAATGAAAGAGATCTTGAGCAGAAGGAGCGGCAAGCTTGCCAAAGCTAATACTTTGATGCCTGTTTTTCCGAATAATCGTTCATAGCCCTGGTACCCTTGGGCAGAGCAGGGGGTTGCGAACCACTTGGACAGCATATATAGGCATAATTGGGAGGCTACGCCCATTGCTACAATCGCCAACAACATATACGGTTGAACAAGGGCTGAGGGCATGACAATCATGTAATAAAGCATTTGAAGCCTATTGGTGAGGAAGAGCGCGTAAAAACCGCTTTCTTGGTGTGAAGTTTTTCGAAATAGCGTTAGAGCTTGCATGGGTTCATTTACTCCTTCGGTTCATACGATACTTGTTCAAAGGGCGCAATGCTTCAGGACGATTGCGCATAGCGTGTAACGGCCCTCGGACGAAGAGATCGACCCAATCTCTCCAATAAAACGGAGAAACCGGCGCCAAGTAGGGCTGGTTCAAGGACGTAAGCCCGTTCAGATGGGCAAACATGGCGACGAGTCCAAGCAAGATACCGGGAACGCCCAAATAGGACGCGAGAATCAAGAATATGAATTGAAGCAGTAAACTGGATTTGGTGACCAGATAGTTTGGAACGAGAAAAGTGGAAATCGCTGAAATGCCTGCCAATACGATTAGCACTTTGCTTGCGAATCCGGCTTCAACCGCTGCTTGTCCTATAACGATTCCTCCAATTACCCCCAAGGTTTGGCTCGTTTTGGTCGGCATTCTTAGGCTGGCTTCCTTGATGATTTCCAGCGTAATAAGAATTATTAACGCTTCCCAGAAGGGGGATAGTGGCAGTTTGCTACGAGACTCGATGATTACATATAAAATTTGAAGGGGAAGCATTTGATAATGATGAGTCGTTAATGCTACGTAAAGGGGTATTATAGTAATGGAAAGAAGGAAACTGAGATAGCGTAACGGCCTCAAGAAGCTAGCTACCAACCAACGGTTTATATAATCCTCCGGCGACTGAAACAAATGAAACAGCGTAATCGGAGCGATTAGGGCGAAAGGCGTGTTATTGACTAAAATGACCAATTTTCCGATGCCTAGTGCATACGCGCAGGAATCCGGTCGATCGGTCTGGAGATATTGAGGAAAGATGCTGTGATAATGGTCTTCCATAAACGCTGCAACGTGCGAAGAGTCCAAGAACATATCGAAGTCGATGCTGGAAAGCTTTTTTTTCGCGACCGCTACAAATTCTGGATTGATTAGTCCATCGATGTACATAAGGACTACGGTTGTTTGGGTTAAGGAGCCTACGGAGTATCTCTCTGTTTTGAGCGCTGTTAAAGGAAGCCTTCTTCTAATCAGCAAGATATTTTGCTCCAGCTGCTCGCTGAAACTGTCTTTCGGACCGAACATTATTGTTTCCGTCTCCGAGGTTTCGATGGACCGGCCAAGAGAGTTGGGGAGCATAATAGCGTTCCATCGCCCGCTGGATGAGTCGTGAATAAGCACTGAACCCTTCAGGAGATACTGGAAGGCTTGCGCCAAATTGGATAAAGATGATATTTTGGCGGTGGTTAGGCTTTTTTCCACCGAACTTTGGAATGATCGAACGAGAGGATCAAGAATCGATTCGTTAAGACGCTCTTGATCGATCAAGGTTCCAAGATAAATAAATGTCAGACGAAGCCCGTCGGTAGTCTCTCGATCTATTATCTCCGCGTCCTCCATTAGGGTGAGGCGCTGCTTTAAAGCTTCTAAAGATATTTCTGTCATCGCTCCCTCGTTCCCTCCTGAATCAGCGCGCACTGAGATCTCCTTTATTATGCTTTTCTGTATCGCGATTTATACTAACGATTGGAAATTCTCGAAACGAAGACATTCACCCTTAATCATGGAAACGGCAGTCTGCTCTTTACTCCGAAAGGCGTATAAGTCCTTCAGCCGCATGCGTCAGCTGTCTCCGATCTCCTTTAGTACTTTTTTTCACTAATCAACTTGGAATCCTCGCAAGTCAAAATTCATGCAAAAAGAAGATATTGCAGAAGATTGTCGAACCATGGCATAATGTGGTAACAATTGAAATGGCAAACCCCGATCCATTCATCCACAATACCACAGGTACTTTGTCATCTCATCAACTACACGAGTAGGGGAATGTAAAATGGGGCTTCAACAATTAGAGAAAGATTTAAGAGGAGCACTGGAACGTCAAGAGTTCCAACTGCACTATCAGCCAAAATTGGATTTGGCTTCGGGGAAAATCACAGGCGTTGAAGCATTGATCCGATGGGAGCATCCATTACAAGGACTGCTTACTCCAACACACTTTATCCCCCTCGCAGAAGAGACTAATCTGATCTCCCTTATCGGGGAATGGGTGTTGCGAACCGCTTGTACTCAGAGCAAGGCATGGCAGGATGCAGGTGTTCCAACACTTATAATGGCAGTCAACCTCTCTGTAGCTCAGCTGTATCAACCAGATTTTGTGGAAAGTGTAGAAAACATTTTGCATGAGACAGGGCTTGTTCCATCGTATCTGGAGCTTGAAATTACGGAGTACATGACGATGGAAATTATCAAAATTGTTCCAATTTTAAGACGTTTAAAAAATATAGGTATAAAAATCAGTTTGGACGACTTCGGGATAGGGTATAGTTCCCTGTTTAATTTCAAAGAATTGCCGATTGACATTATAAAAATTGATCAATCTTTTGTGAATAACTGCCTGATGGACCTAAAGGATGCAACGATTGTCAAGGCAATTATTGCTCTAGGGCATGAATTAAATGTTGAGGTCGTTGCAGAAGGGATCGAATCGAAAGAGCAATTGATATTTCTCCAACAAAACCTCTGCGATTTAGGTCAAGGTTATTTTTTTAGCAAACCTTTGCCGCCATCGGAATTTCTGGTGGCATTCCATCAAATAGAGAAGATTATTAGCAGAGATGGAATACCCGCAGCATTATGCAGAGAAAAACGGTTACAAGAAGCTTTGTACAAAACAAAGCAAGAATTAGCAGATACATTGAGATACCAGCAAGGTATGACTTTTAAGTTGACACGGCTTGATGGAAAATATATACATACTTTGTGTGATGGTGAATTGTTATATCGCATGGGTCTAACACCTGAACAAGTCGTAGGAAAGGAGCCTCATGAATTCCTCCCACTCCATGATGCTGAAAGGAAGTCTCAGTATTACAATAGAGCTTGGAGTGGCGAGGAGAACGTCACTTACGAAGGTCAATACAACGGAATTTGGTATTTGGCTTCCTTACGCCCTATCCATAGAGGGGGACAAGTGGCAGAGGTAATCGGCTCGGCTGTCGATATAAGTGATCGTATCAAAAAAGAAAGGGAAGCGTCTCTCCTCACACAATACCTCGTGGAGCAAGAGTCAAAGTACCGATTGATTACGGAGAATTCACAAGACCTGATTGCCATCATGGATACAAATGGCGTATTACAGTACGCTTCTCCTTCCCACATTCGGGTGTTCGGGGGGGATGCTTCCCAATTTGAAGGAAACTACGCTTTTCCTATGGTACACCCCGATGATCTTGCACTCATCAGAGAACGTCGGGATGAAATGATATCCACCAAGGCTTCGGTACGTCTTGAGTGGCGATTCGTTAAAGTAGACGAGACCTGCATTTGGCTCGAAGGCATAGGGACTCCCATTCTTACGTCCGATGGTAAGATTGATAGCATCTTGGTAACTGGTCGGGAGATTACAGAACGCAAGATACAGGAACAGAAACTCCGTGAGAGCGAACAACGGTATCGTGATATCTCTGAACGTCTCGCTGAAAAAGAGGAAAAGTATCGTTTTATTGCCGAAAATACCCAGGATTTAGTCGGTGTCGTGGATATGGAAGGTATAGTTCTATACGCCTCGCCTTCCCATGAATTGGTCTTGGGGTTTCCGTCCAGTGAATTTGAAGGAAATTCTGCTTTTTATTTCGTTCATCCTGACGATCTTGCACACGTTAAGAGGCAATTCGATGACATGGTTACTTTAGAATCAACGTTCGATTTTGAGTGGAGGTGTAAAAAAGCAGATGGCAGCTGGGTATATATCGAGACCAGGGGCACTCCTATATTTGATGAAAATCGTAAAGTAGTGAAATGCGTGTACGGGTCTCGTGATATTTCGGAACGAAAAAAAGAACTCCTTCTATGGACTGAAAAGCTTTCGATAGTAGGTCTGGCCACAGGGGTTGCGGGTTGCACATGAGTTTAGAATCAGTTTAGAAAAACCTCGATCTGGTGGAATGACACTAATCCCGAAATCGATTAAGAATATGAATGGTCGTGACACAAACTTTATTACAGTAATTTAAGGGCAGCATACAGCTGTCCTTTTTGTCTTATGTAAAGCTATTGATTAGGCAGCATTTTATAGTAAATACTGTGACATATGGGTAAGACTAGTGTCCTCTGGTCCAATTCTACTCACTTTTTAAAGTTCTTTTCGATCGTTCCCGAAGCAGAGAATTAATTGATTTCACTTTGAATTACTCAAAAGAAGGCCTGTTGTGCCATGAAATAGCCGTCGTCGCCCGTTTACGCTGTATCAGTCTGAACCGATTCACTTTCGAATACGCCCCGAATGATGCCCAGCAGGGATGGATCATCTTCCACAGCGAGAACCCTCATTTGAACTCAGCCCCCTTTTTATGGATATCCGTTTAACTGGTACGACTGTTTTTTAAAATTATTTTAAGCTTGCAATTTTATAATAAGTCTTACACTCATCAATGTGAAGTTAGTGAACCTTGTCCAAGAACGGAGGCCTTATAATGGCGAAAATGAACAAAAAGTGGGTGGTGCTATGTTCAACAGCGATTGCTGCTGTATATGCCGCTGGATATTGGACGACGGAGATCGATAACCCTAACATGCTGGCGAACACGGCATTTAGCAGTCCACACGTTTCAGGCAGTACTTCGGAAACAAGCCGTACTTCGGAATCCGCAACAGCGCAAGTGTCAGATTCCAACAGCCAGGTATCCTCCAAGTATAACGACGGAACCTATACGGGAATGGGAAGCAATCGTCGCGGCATGATTCAGGTGACGGTCGCGATCAAGAGTGACCGCATCACGGATGTCGAGATCAGTGATTTCGCCATGCACTATTCGATCGACGATGTTGTGGGGATGCCGGACGAGGTATTGAACATTCAAAACGCAAACGTAGAAAACGTTTCCGGCGCGACCTATAGTACTCGTGCATTCTCGGATGCCGTGCAGGATGCTCTGAATCAGGCGCTTCGAGCATGAGGCAGCACCGATGAAGAAAGCCAAATTATTCATGGACACGATTGTAAAAATCGAAGCTCGACGTGGCAATACGATGTCCGAAGAAGAACTCGATACTTGCACCAGCAAGGCATTCGATGCTTTTCGGCTAGTCGAACAGGCGTGCAGCCGATTCAGTCCAGAGAGTGAGTTGATGCAAGCATGCCGCAGGATCGGCGAAGTGACGACAGTGAGCCCTTTTTTGTTCGAGCCGCTCAGATTCGCACTAGAAATGGCCGAATGGACGGACGGTTTATTCGATCCCACCATTGGTCGGCTATTGGAGGCGAAAGGGTTTAACCGCCATTATTTGACAGGGGAAAGGACGAACAGCATTGTCGACAGCTCTGCCACTTATCGGGACATCGAGTTAAACGAAACGAATCGCACCTTGTGCTTGTACAAGCCGCTTATTCTGGATTTAGGCGCCACTGCCAAAGGGTTCGCCATCGACTTGGCAGCCAGAGAGCTCAGCGGCTGTGCTGGATTCGTGGTAAACGCAGGAGGCGATTTGTATGCAGGTGGTACGAACGAACAAGATGACAAGTGGACAATCGGCATCCGTAATCCGGCGATGGCAAACGGCATCCTGGAGTTGCTCTCCATTACCGATGCTGCAGTATGTACCTCAGGAAGCTATGAGAGAAGAAGCGAAGTAGAAGCAGGTGATCATCATATCGTTCGCCCCGATACAGAACAGTCGCCGAACGAATGGATTAGCTGCAGCGTAATTGCTCCTTACGCTATGATGGCGGATGCATTTTCTACTGCAGCGTTTGCGATCGGTGGAGAAGAAGGGGTCGCCCTGATTGCGGATGCAGGCTTGCAAGGCTTGATCCTGACGTCGGACTTACGCATCAAGAGGATCGGAGGAATTTAGAATGAAAACGACCCAATGGATCAAATCGCCTAAAGCTTATGTACTTATCGCCATCGTGGTCAATCTCTCGATCGCTTCTTGGGCGACGCACAGCCTAATCGGCATTGAAAATGGAGGAATTGCAGCTGGAACAGCAGTAGTCGTCGACGTCATATTCGCACGCGTCAAGAAGCGGAAACGCATTATGCCGGACGGGGCTGCAATTACAGGGCTAATTGTCGCTATGATATTAAGCTTGAATACCGCTTGGCCTATCATTGCAAGCACGGCAGGCCTTTCGATTATTTCGAAACATCTTCTTGTATATAAGAAAAGAGCTATATTTAATCCAGCAGCATTCGGACTGTTCTTGTCTATCCCATTCTTTCATACCGAACAGAGCTGGTGGGGCGCCTTCGGGGACCTTCCCGGCTGGTATATCCCGCTGCTGCTGATCGGAGGATATATAGTAACGAGTCGCGTGAATAAGTATCCTCAAGTATTCGTATTCTTCATGACCACATTTGCGATGCTGCTGGCAATGGCTTATTTTCATAAAGGAGATGCATTCGATGCACTCCGACCGCCATTCATCAATGCGACTTTATTCTTCGGTTGCTTCATGCTGACTGATCCTCCTACGTCACCCGCCAAGCTCAGGGATCAAGTCGTGTTCGGAGTAATAGCTGCTATTACGGGATCAGTCATATATGGGCTTTATGGCGGCTTAATGTATCTCTTTATCGGGCTTTTAGCCGGAAATGTCTTTCATTTGCTGATGCAGCGTTTAACCGCGAACCGGCCTAAGTCGTCCTCGAAACCAACATCAAAACAGAATTCGAAACCTATATCCACTTAACAGAGGTGACTGCCATGAGTAAAAGTAAAAAAGTATGGATTCCTGCGGCCATCGCCCTCGTCGCAGCAGTAATTCTTGTCGTCTGCTATTACGTTTATGCTCCTTCTAGGGGAGGGTTACACTCACGATTTCCACAAGGCGGTAAAGGTGGAATGCCTCCAGGTGGGGGACAGCAGCCGGTAAGAGGAGAAGGAGGTGCATTAGAAGGTTATTTTTCGACTTTCGGCACGATCGCTTTATTCGTCGGAGCAGCGAGCTTCTCCTGGTTTTGGTTTAAGAAAAAACGGAAGTCGCCGTCGATGCTTGTAAGGCAGGCTGGGAAGCTCTTTTATTCGCTCCATAAGCTGCTTGGCTGGGGAACGTTTATTCTGGTTGCGGCCCATGGGATCTATTTCATCTTTACCAAAATCAATGATGAGCATATCCTTTCGGGTCTTGCGGGATTTGCAATCTTACTCGGTTTGGCTGGTTACGGTTATTTCATCAATAAGATCCGGAACAAATGGATGCGAACTGTGCACCGAATACTCGGCGTACTTTGGGTTCCGGTGCTCTGGCTGCATGCCGGAGGCTCAGCTTTCCTTGCCACAGCGGCAACCCTCGCAGTGGGCGGTCTCGTTTATCTGCTGGACAGATCGGCGAATCGTGTAAATCAGACCGTGCAGGAACGATAAAAACCGAAGATTATGCAGCATAATATTGATGTAAACTTATTTAGACTTGGAAACCGGCGCGCTAAAGTAAGGAGAGAATCGATTTGAACCATTTGGAAAATGCTACGCATCGTGAACATCATTTCACCGCATCGGATGCCATTCGAGACATCGTGATTGGAATGTCAGATGGGCTAACGGTTCCGTTCGCTCTTGCCGCCGGACTCTCCGGTTCTGTTTCTGGTACTAATATCGTCGTGATCGCCGGTCTTGCCGAGATCGCGGCAGGTTCGATTGCCATGGGACTTGGAGGGTATTTGGCTGCGAGAACGGACCGAGAGCATTACATGAACGAATTGGAGAGAGAAAAGCGAGAAATCATTGAAGTGCCGGAACGTGAAAGGGAAGAGGTGGCCGAGGTTCTACGGGGCTGGGGGCTGCAGGAGCAAAATGTTGAACAAGCGGTAAGAGAGATAAGCGCTGATCCGAATCTTTGGGTTACCTTCATGATGAAACACGAGCTTGGACTTGAGAAGCCCGAGCCAAAGAGAGCTAGGAACAGTTCCTTGACGATCGGTGTATCTTACATCGTGGGTGGAATTATTCCGTTAATTCCATATATGCTCATCCATCGTGCTTTTTCAGCTTTATTAGTCTCCGTTGTCGCAACCTTAATGGCTTTGTTTATTTTTGGTTATGTCAAAGGAAAATTTACGGGTTCAAAACCACTCAAAAGCGCCATTCAAACTTCACTAGTCGGAGGAGTAGCAGCGGGAATCGCCTTTTTGGTTGCCAAGATTATTTCGTGAATAAAATTCAATATTAAATGCCGGCATGAATGAAATCATTCATTCGGCATTTTTTTTGTTCTTAATCGATAAAAGACAACGGGGATAATTGGGAGGGTTGCAGCCAAAAATAAAAGCATGACTAATTTCCATAATGGCGGAAGGTTAGTCCCCGCAAACCGGCTATATAGATTTCTATGCGGATGGACTAAATAAACCGCTGGAACTATAGTAACCAAGGGTGGAACGAAGCAACGTAACGATGGGAGCGATTCATTAATGTTCCATTACACGGTGGAAACGAGCAAAACACCTGAGCAAGTAATTGAAGTGCTCAAGGAAAACCTGAAGGCTGAGAAGTTCGGCGTGCTCTGGGAGTTGGATTTGAAGGAGAAGCTTCAGGAGAAGGGCGTCGATTTTGACATGCCTTATCATATTCTGGAAGTATGTAATCCGGAGGAAGCCAAACGAGTTTTGTCTGAGAACGCACTCGTTGGATATTTTCTCCCATGTAAGCTAGTCGTATATATTGAGCATGGTGTGACTAAAATTGGTATGCCGAAGCCATCAGCGTTAATTGAACTTGTTGAAAATGAAATCTTGGTGCGTATGGCATCCGATATTGAGAAGCGATTAACAACTTGCATAGATAAAAGTAAATGAACTGACTATTAAAACGAAACAAACCCACATGGTCTTCTGTACCATATGGGTTTGTTTCGTTATTAGATCAGGAATGTAATCATCACACCTGTGTATTGGACCAAGAATTCGACCGATAATGTGCCGGAGCTTGTAATGAGGTAAATGCTTGCGAGTCATTATATACATTACCTAAAAAGGATAAATTAGAATAGCGCTGAGGAATAATACACTTAATCTTGAAACGGAGGGGCTATCTATGAATGATAAGGAAAATATGAAGCAACAGCAGTTGGCTGACTATCGTGTTACAGATAAAGGCGAGGCACTAACGACGAATCAGGGATTGCGGGTCGAGGATGACGAACACTCCCTTAAAGTTGGTCCGCGCGGGCCGACTCTAATGGAGGATTTTCACTTTCGGGAGAAAATGACGCATTTCGATCATGAGCGTATCCCTGAACGTGTCGTTCATGCGAGAGGCTTCGGCGCCCATGGCGAATTTGAGCTGTACGAATCGCTCGCTGAGTATACAAAGGCGAAGTTTTTAACCGATACGTCGAAACGGACTCCTTTGTTTGTTCGATTTTCCACAGTGGCGGGTTCAAGGGGATCAAGCGATACGGTACGAGACGTACGCGGTTTTGCAGTTAAGTTCTATACTGAAGAAGGTAACTACGATCTCGTCGGCAACAATATGCCAGTTTTCTTTATACAGGATGCGGTTAAGTTTCCCGACTTCATACATGCTGTTAAACCAGAGCCGCCAAACGAGATTCCGCAAGCTTCATCGGCACATGATACATTTTGGGATTTCGTAGCTACGAACACTGAATCTGCTCATATGATCATGTGGGTGATGTCAGGACGAGCCCTTCCTCGAAGCTTTCGCATGATGGAGGGTTTCGGTGTCCATACGTTCAGATTCATTAATGAGCAAGGCAAGTCACATTTCGTTAAGTTCCATTGGAAGCCGAAGCTGGGCGTACACTCGCTGGTATGGGATGAGACTCAGAAGGTAGCCGGCAAAGACCCAGACTTTAATCGCCGCGATCTGTGGCATGCGATCGAGCAGGGGAACTATCCTGAATTCGAGCTCGGCGTTCAAATCTTGAAAGAAGATGATGAATTCAACTTCGACTTCGATATATTGGATGCGACGAAACTATGGCCGGAAGAGATTGTCCCGGTACGAATCGTTGGGAAAATGACTCTGAACCGGAATACCGATAATTTCTTCGCTGAGACGGAACAGGTCGCATTTCATGTAGGCCATCTTGTGCCGGGCATCGATTTCACGAATGATCCATTGCTACAAGGGAGGCTATTCTCTTACACCGATACACAGCTGCTTCGCCTCGGAGGGCCGAATTTTCCGGAAATTCCGATTAATCGTCCGATCGCGCCTGTACATAACAATCAACGAGACGGCATGCATAGGATGACAATCAACCAGGGGCAGACGAGCTATCATAAGAACAGCCTGGCAAACAATGATCCGGCGCAAGTGCCTCCGAGTGAAGGCGGTTATCGCCATTACGAGGAAAAAGTGGAAGGGCGGAAGATCAAAGCGAGAAGCACCAGCTTTGAAGATCATTTCAGCCAAGCTTCGATGTTCTGGCACAGCATGTCTTCGATAGAGCAAAGTCAGATCGTGGACGCATTTCGGTTTGAGCTCGCTAAAGTGACGATTAAAGAAATTAGGCAGCGCGTGGTGGATGTATTCAGCCAGGTGGCAGAGGATCTTGCGGAGCGGATAGCCGAAGGCATCGGAGTAACTCCAACCAAGGGCGTCGCTGCTACGCCGACAGCCATATCTCCTGCGCTCAGCATGATGACTAAAGCGAAGACAGCTGCTACACGTAAGGTGGCGGTGATGCTCGGAGCGGGTTATCACACAGCAGAGATACAAGCATTGCTAAAAGAGTTGGCAGCATCGAAAGTAACTGCGGAGATTGTGAGTACAACACTAGCTCCAGTAAAAGGAGCTGACGGTACGATTATTGAGCCTCAGCAATCACTGCTATCAGCTGCATCCGTGTTGTATGATGCTGTCTATGTCACCGGCGGAGCGAAAGGTATGGACGAGCTGCTTAGCGACGTTACATCAACTGGATTCGTTCGTGAAGCGTTCCAACATTATAAGACAATTGCGGCTGTAGGCGAAGGTGTGCGTCTCCTTACTGCTGCAGGCGCTATAAATCTTGCGGGGGAGAAAGAGGCGTCGTCGAATGGCATTCTGATTGCCGAAGAAAAAAACGCAGATACTTCATTCTTCACGTCATTCATTAGAGCGATCGCACAGCACCGACATTGGGATCGGAAATTGCAGTCTCATTTGGGAAAGTAATCTTATCTAAGCAGCCCGCACATTGATGTATAGTGTGGGCTAAATTACGTTACCGGATTATTTTGTGGGAACAATCGCGAAAAATGTGTCGGGTGACAAGAACATTACCTCATTAAGTGTCCGCGTATATCGCGGCTTTTTTATTTATGGGATCAAGTTCTTGTCAAAATCAAATGACAAGAACTTGATCCCATTATCGAAATTGACAAGAACTTGATCTCATTCCCGCGAACAGCTTGGAATTCGCATTTTTAAAGCATCGAGCTAGAAATAACGGCTGTGCTACGTTGAACTCCTAACGGGACACGCTAGTTCAACGTACCAAGAAGCAGCACGCGATCCGCAGCTGCTTCTTTTCATTAAGCTATTCGGCAGGATAGTGAGTGACAGTATTTTTGAGTTGCCGAGGGTCTGAGTGGAAGGATATAATTGGAAAAATAATATTCAAGAAGACTTTATCATCACATAATGGATGGGAGAGTATTATGTATCCAATTAAATTGGTTTTGTTTGATCTAGATGATACACTTTTACACTTTGCCGACTATTGGGAAAATAGTGTTAAGGACGCGTTCAGAAATCATTTTTTCACCAGTGAAATGAATAGTAACGATTTATTTGAAGTCTTTAGTAATGTAGAACAACTCTTAGTAAAGAAATTAGATAGCAAACAAATTTCTTTTGACGAATATCGGACTAAACGTTTTCTCTATTCTATGGATCAAATGGGGAAAACAACGGATGTAGAAACGGCAATTAACTTTGAAATGTTCTACCAATTAATAAGTAAAAAGCATATGAAGCCTAATGTGATGATAAACAAAATTATTGAGGATCTTAGTAATTATTATCAAATAGGAGTATTGACGAATGGAAGCAAAGGTTGGCAGAATGATAAATTACAGGCAATCGGATTAGATGGTATCATTCCAAAAGAGTATGTGTTCATATCCGAAGTTATCGGCTATGAAAAACCAAGCCCAGAAATTTATTATTACGTTCTAAGTATGTCTTCATTACCACCAGAACAGGTACTTGTCGTGGGTGACTCTTGGACAAATGATGTTGCGGCTCCAATACAAGAAGGGTTGCAAGCTATATGGTTAAATAAAAAGAATTATCAAGTACCTCAAGAGCCTCGCCCTCTAGCAGTGATTACCGATATAGAGGAGTTACGTGCCATTTTGTTGCACACGTAGGGGACAGTCCCCTTGATCGAGTACCTTGTTCTCGCTATTCCGCTAACGGGAGACGATAGTTGAATATATACTCAACGGCAGCCGTCCACGTGATATTCCCCCCTTACGATAACAGGATTTATTATTTCACCTGTCTACCGTATGGGAGCATATCAACGATTGGCTGCCGTCGTTGTGCTAAAGGGCAGCGTCCAACTTAAAACGGAGATGAAACGAAGTTGAGAAAATACGCTCTCACTGTACCCAACACTTCCCATGAAATTAAAAAAATCATGATATATGAAACCGCAGATAATGGAGTATATCTCTTTGTTTATCAGACACAGAAGGATGAGCCATCGCATAATGATTTTTGGTTTGACCATGTAGAAGATGCAGAAAATTTCAGCGAAGCGTATTTCCGAACATCGGAAAATGGATGGGTGCAAATTGATGATCCCGTTGAAGGTTGCCAGCATGATTTAATCAGACCGATAAGGCGCATAGATAATACTTATGAAATACTTGAAAAGAGCGTTTGGAAGAAGATCGAGCTATAAAAACAATGCCTTGTTAAGCTATCGGGAGGATAGTTCCATCACTTATTGAATACTTCATGTAAACAGGCTCGTTATTAATTTGGTAATTGCAAGTGGGTCGTTACTATCTACTTCTGATTATATTGAGAGGGTGTCTATAATGAGCGAAATCAGATTAATCGAAGACCATGATTGGGATTCCATTAAAACAATTTACGAAGAAGGAATTCGAACAAAGAATGCCACATTCCAAACAGAAGCACCTACTAAGGAGCATTGGTTTACTAATCATATTCCTAGTTGTAGCATCGTTTATGTACTAGATGGCATGGTCGTTGGCTGGGCTGCGTTAAGCCTAATATCCTCGAGATGCGTTTACGCAGGTGTCGCGGAGGTAAGCATTTATATTTCCGAGCGCGTCAGAGGTCAGAGAATCGCAACAGCTCTACTCGGCAGACTCATTGACATATCGGAGCAGAATGGCTTCTGGACGCTACAGGCGGGCATATTTCCCGAGAACATTCCTAGTATGAAGTTGCATCTCAAGCACGGGTTCCGAGAACTCGGGAGAAGAGAACGCATCGGTAAACTTGGTGACACTTGGAGAGATGTCATGTTAGTTGAAAGGCGTAGCAGAGTGGTGGGGATCGACTAACTTACACAAGGAAGCACATTTAGCTACCCAAACAGCAGGAGATCGAATATTCAACTAAACGGGAAACGTTAGTTGAACAAAAACACGGAGCAGATCTGTCACGCGGCAGCTGCTTCGTGTTTTATTAAGCTAAAGGGCAGGTTAATTGAGCATTCGAACCGAATTTGTTATAAATGGAAAATGATTTGGAGGGGTAGTTTTTTTGAATATAAGACATATTGAACCAGAAGATTGTAAAGCAATATTGGAGGTAGCCTCAAATTGGTGGGGGAGCAACTATTCGAGTGATATGTTCTCAAAATGGTATATCCAACACTTTCGTGATACTTGTCTTTTAGCTGAAGAGAACGGGAGAATGATAGGGTTTATTATGGGATTTTTGTCACAATCTAAATCAGATGAAGCTTATATTCGAATTGTTATGATCGATTCAGTATATCTTGGTAAAGGTGTTGGACGAGCGCTATATGAGGAATTCTTTAAATGCGTCGGAGTGAAGGGTAGAAACGTAGTTCGATGTGTAACAGCCCCTAGAAAGAAGGATTCTGTAGCCTTCCATACGCGCATGGGATTTGTTATTGAACCTCAGAAACAAGAATTTGAAGGTTTGCCTGTGTGCGTTGATTATGATGGCCGCGATGGTGTTAGGGTAGTCTTTAAGAAGGTTCTTTAATCGTAAGGGATTAAACTCCCTCGGGCAGCAGTTTAAGATTAGTCGCTGAACTGTAACACAAGTAGCGGCGAGAATTACTTCTGATTACTTCAAACTAATCGCAACTCAAGATAGATTGGAATAACTGACTGTATTTGTCAGTGATGTGTGATTATAATCAATATGAGTTCGGAGTTAATTCGGCACAGTTCTTGGAAAGAAGGCTTAGACGATGACGAAATCGGACAATATGTTATCGATTCTCTGGATGCTGCGCTCAGGCAAGCGGATGACTGCGAAGCAGTTGGCGGAAGAGCTGGAGATTCACGTGCGGACTGTCTATCGCTGCATCGATTCTCTGTGCGCCAGCGGGGTTCCAATCATTGCGGATTCGGGCCCAAACGGCGGCTATAGCATCCTAAGCCGGTTTACCGATTCACCGCTCTTCTTCGATATCGAGGAGCAGAAGGCGTTGATCCATGCCTCGATATTTGCCAAGGAGGCCGGATACCCCTATTCAGATCATTTAACCCGAGCGATGGACAAGATGATGCGTTACGCCAACGAGAAGCAACTGAATCATCTTAAGAGTCATAGTACTGCCTTATCCGTCATTTATCCACGAACGGACGGAGAGCTCCAACTCTATCTTCAAATGCTGGAGGCGGCGGCAGGACAGGGACGGACGGTGGAAATGCAATATGACCGGGGCAAGGGTGAGGCCCCTCTTCCACGACTGTTCGACCCTTATGGTATCGTCTATTGGAAAGGGAACTGGTATACGGTAGGGTATTGCGGTTATCGGGAGGAGTTGCGGAATTTTCGAGTGGACCGTATTCGCTCATTGCGGGAGACAGAGGGACGTTTCGAGCGTCCGGCGGGTTTCTCGGCTAAGGATCATCTTCTCGATCATCTGCTTCCCAATCCAACCCGACCCGCACGATTCGAGACTGTGCGGATCAAGGGGAAAGAGCAGGTTCTTAACGAGTTGTGCCATCACTGGTTGTTCGGGCACACGCTCGTGGAGCGTATGCCCGAAGAGGCCGTGTTCCAGTTAGAACATTCGAAGTTGCAGACGTATGTACCTTATTTTTTGATGGCGTACAGTACAGCCTTGCAGATTGAGTCGGAGCTGCTTGTCGGGAAGATGGTGGAGGCAAACGCTCGAATGCTTGCGCATTACGAAGCCATGTTGGCAAATTCCACAAGAAGAAAGGAAGATGAACGATGAGCAAGTTCGCCATGTTTGGAAAATTAACGGCCCACGAGGGGAAACGGGAAGAGCTCGCGGAGATGATGCTGGCATCCAGCGCGACATTGAACGATATGGAGGGCTGCATCTATTATATCCTGCATGCGGCTGAAGAAGATCCTAACGATCTTTGGATCACGGAGCTATGGGAGAGCCAGGAGTTTCATGCCGCGTCTTTGCAAAACGAGAAGGTATTGGAGCTAATCGGGCGTTGCCGGCATTTAATCGCAGGGGGCAGTGCCGTAAAGGTTCGGCCGCTCGGAGGAAAAGGATTTTAATTAAATCGATGAGCGGTTCTATACCTGATTCAGGAGGAATGAGGTTGGACTGGAATTACTATGATACGTTCATTACCGTTGCCGCGGATTGCCCCTCAGAGACCGGAATAAAGCCCCTGGACAAGAAAGACGGGAAAACAAAGCCGGGTATCGAATTTGAGTTACTCGCGAATAATCCGTATGGCTATACGCAGGAGGAGCTCCTGTACATCGTACATATCCGACATAAAAACATTCCGGAGGAGGAGTTAGCTGAGAGAGGTGACCAGATTCGAGACGAATTTTTCATGAAACCGAAACCATGCTTGAGAGCATCGATGCTCCCGAAAAAATACGGATGGGGTATTCATTTCAATGCGAAGGGGAAAATCGCGATCGTTCCGATGGAATCCCCAGAATATAGGCGTTTCGTGGAAGGAGCCAATGGGAATGTGAAGCTGCTCGCCGCTATGAGAAACAAGAAGAAATGATTGCAATCACAGGTTCAGTAGACACATTTACGCAATCGAACGAGAGCTTATCAATGTTCGAACGGTTCCCGGTTATCCGAGTGGTCGTCGAAGATCTGCTTGTTGATGGCGATTAAGCTGCGAGTCGCACAAGTATTCAGGGAATCAATATAGCGGATTCTGAAAAACAGCCGATGATTATTGAACTTATCCGCGTAGAAAACCAACGAATTGCCGAAGTATGGGGCGTACGAATATGGGAGAGTTTTTCGGGGAAAAGCGTAAGGGCTAACCTCAATAGATAATTCGTTATCCGGATAGAAGGAGCCATGTACCATCAAATTCAGCAACAGAGCGCATGCGGGAACAGAAGGGGCGAGTTTTCGCTCCTTTTTTATTGCTCTTTTGCACGCTGCTCCACGTACCTCCGGAGGCTTTCACTCCCATTTCTCGACGGGTCGATGCCCTTTCATTCCTTCGTTACGCCTACCCGGTGGGTGGAGGCGGGTTTCCTAACGGTACGGGTCTGTGCCCTTTTGTTGAACGCAATCCGGTACTCCGTGCAGTCTTGAGATCCCGCGAATAAGCCAGTATTCGTGTTCATTAAGCAGCAATTAAGCACGTCGATTACCTGTTGAACGGTGAGTTTTTGAAGATCGGCAGGCGTTGGAAAGAGACGCAGGACTGCTAGCGAACCGGAGCCAATGAGGTGCTTGTATACCTGACGCAGCGTTGTTAAGTGAACTATATACGAATTTTGAACAACCGACGCAGGTCGGATCAATGCGTTTTTCCAAATGAACAAAACATTGCTTAAAGATAGGATTGTTCTCTGACACCCAGCCGATGTTTTGTTACAATGAAAGAGTCTCGCACATATTTTTCCATATTAGGAGGAGGGAATTTATGAACAACAAGCAAGTTTCATATGAAGAAATCAAAGGGCGCCTGCAGACCGGGGATCTTCTGTTCTGCCACGGCATCTTTGCGGAGGCTCTTCAAGTGGAGGCGATGCAAGGCTCGCCATGGTCGCATATCGGTATGGTTGTCAGACTGCCGGGATTCGATGAGCCGCTCTTCTGGGAATCTACCACGACGCAAACGCTCGGGGACGTGATGGAACACCGTATCAAAACAGGGCCGATGCTCGTAACGCTCAAGGAGCGAATTGCCACGGACGTAAGTGACGGCTACGATGCGTTGTTCGCATTTCGCCTGCTAAATGGAGCACGGAACGATGACATGTTGGCTAAATTGAAGGCGTTTATCGAAGAAGTACACGATGCCTCGTTTCCATCGCTCGAGCGGATGGCGTTCGAATTGCTCGAAGGCAAGCTGCTCCGCGCGCAAGCGGGCTATAAAAGCTTCTTCTGCAGCGAGCTGGTAGCGGAAACGTACATGCGCCTTGGCATCATGGACAGATCGATGCCATCGAACAGCTACCGGCCGGTCGACCTCTCGAACAGAACCGACCTCCCGCTGATCAACGGATATACGCTCGCCGACGAACTGCTGACCTTGCAGGATGTCTAGAAAGGCACGTTTGCTGTCGCTGATCATGCTCGTTATGATTGGACTTGCCTGCTGCGGCGAGAGCAGGGCTGGCGCGGAGCCGAACTCGACTTCGCGGGCGGTTCGCGGCAGCCTGGATCTGACGGGCTGGGATTCGCGGCAGGACGGAATCGTTGCACTGAACGGCGAATGGTCGTTTTACTGGTCGACATTATTGACTCCGGAAGACTTCCGCAGCGGCAAGGCCCCCCGGACATCCGGCTATTTTACGATGCCTGGCTATTGGAATCATCATGCGGCAGGCGCGAATTATCCGGCCGATGGCTACGCGACCCTGCGCTTGAAGGTTCGTCTGGCGCCGCGGGACGGCGTTATGGCACTCAAGGTGAACAACATTTTTTCGGCCTACCGCATTTGGGTCAATGGCGAAATCGTCGCCTCCGCGGGGAAGGTGGGCAAGAACAAGGCAAGCACGGTGGCGCGGCAAATCGTGCAGACGGCGCCCTTCCCCGTAACGACGGGCATGCAGGAACTGGAGATCGTCGTTCAGTTCGCCAATTACAGCTATACGAAGAGCGGCTTCCAGAACGCGATGCAGCTGGGATCGGTTGCGCAAATCGAAGCGCTCTACAGGCGGAACATGGAAGGAACGTTCATCGCCTTCGGGGCTTGCACGATCATGGCGTTGTACCATCTTGTGCTCTTCGCCCTGCGGCGCCGCGAGTATTCCGCGTTGTACCTGGGCTTATTCTCGCTGTTCGTCGCCATTCGCATTCCGTTCGTGAACGATCGTTATGTTTACAATTGGTTCCCGAACATGAACTGGGAGCTGTTCTGCAAGATACCTTACGCCGTGTTCTTCTTCTGCATGATCATGATCGCGATGTTCGTGCAATCGCTTTATGCGCGCTACTTCGCCCGGCCGATCGTCATTGCGGTGCAAGCATCCGGAGCCGCCGCCACGTTGTTCTGCCTGCTCACCCCGCAGCGATGGTACGATAAACTGCTTATTCCTTACGAGCTGATGACATGCTGCTTCATCGCTTATACGTTGTACGTGCTAATCCGGGCGATGCGCGATCGCCAGCCGGGAACGCTGACGTTCCTGATCGGCTTCGCCGGACTGTCCGGCACGATCATTCACGATTTCTTGTACATGAGCGAGAAAACGCATCTCGGGTCGCTCGCTCCTTACGGGTTGCTGATATTTATCGCCATGCAATCGCTCATTCTGGCAGGGCGGTTCGTGCGCGCGTTTACGGAAGTCGAACAGATGTCCAGCCGGCTCCTTGCCATGGATAAAACGAAGGATGAATTTCTGGCCCAAACGTCCCACGAACTGCGGACGCCGCTGCACGGCATGATCGGACTGTCCGAATCTCTGATCGACGGTATTGCCGGGGAGCTGCCGGAGCAAGCCGTTCGCAACCTCCAGCTGGTCGTCTCGAGCGGCAGGCGATTGGCTGCGCTCGTCGGGGATGTATTGGATTATGCGCAGCTGAAACACAAGGATTTGAAACTGTTCCGCTCGGATATCGATCTGCGGAGCGCGGTCGACGTCGTGCTGCAGCTGAACGAGCCGTTGTTAAGCGGCCGAAAGGTGCGGCTGATTAACGACGTGCCGGGACGATTGAACGTATCGGCCGACGAGAACCGGCTGCAGCAAATCCTTCATAATCTCATCGGCAATGCCGTCAAGTTTACGGATGCCGGAAGTATCACGGTATCGGCCTCCGAAGCAGGAGACGACGTAGAAGTTCGGGTGACCGACACGGGCGCCGGCATTCCGGACGAAATCCGGGAACGCGTCTTCGACGCCTACGAGCAAGCCGATGGGGTCCGGCGGGAAGGAACGGGCTTAGGTTTAGCCGTCACGAAGAAGCTTGTCGAGCTGCATCGCGGGTCGATCGGCATCGAGACGACGCCGGGCGGCGGAGCCTGCATCGTCTTTACGCTTCCTCGGCTGACTCGGCCTTCGGCTCCGCCGCTGCAAGAGGCGGCGGGCGTCATTCGTCAGGAGGGCGGATTTGCCGGCCAAACGGCCTCGGATACCATGGACATGACTGCGATGGGCGATCTGGAAGCGGAAGAGGGTGACGCCCGCCGCGTTCCCGGAGCACGCATTCTGATCGTGGATGACGAAGCGGTCAATTTACAGGTGCTCCGCAACCACTTGATGATGGATGGCTACGATGTTATCGAGGCCGCCGATCCAGCCGAAGCGTTGAGACTCCTGGAATCCGGATCCAAGCCGGACCTTGCGGTCCTCGACGTCATGCTCCCGCATATGTCGGGTTTCGAACTATGCGCGCGCATCCGCGAACGGTATGCTGCAAGCGAATTGCCCGTCATCTTTCTTACCGCGAAGCCGCTGCACGCCGACGTGATCGAAGGCTTCGACGCCGGGGCCAACGATTATTTGACGAAGCCGGTCGTCAAACGCGAGCTGCTGGTCCGTATTCGGCTTCACTTGCAACTGGCGCACTGGAACCGCGCGCTCGAGCGCCGGGTAAAGGAGAGGACGGAGCAGCTCGAGGAAGCGCTCGCTTCCCTTCATCAGGCTCACGACAGACTGATTCAATCGGAGAAGCTCGCTTCTCTGGGCGAGCTCGTCGCGGGCATCGCCCACGAAATGAACAGCCCCATTGGAATCGGGGTGACGGCCTCTTCTCACCTGGTCGAGCGAACGAAAACGCTGTCGGAACGCTACGTCCAAGGCGCGCTGCGCAAGAGCGAGCTGGAAGCGTTCTTGGCCGAATGTTCGGAAACCGCGGCCATCCTGCTCGGCAATTTGCAGCGAACCGAGCGGCTGATTACCAACTTCAAGCAGGTTGCCGTCGATCAGACGTTCGAAGAACGGCGGTCTTTCCGGGTGAGGGAATACATGAACGAAATCCTGCTAAGCATTATGCCGAAGCTGAAGCAAAGCCGTCACCGCGTTGTGCTCCACATCGATCCGTCGCTCGAAATTATCGGTTACCCGGGCGCGTTGTATCACATCATGACCAACCTGCTGCTCAACTCGTTGCTGCATGCTTACGACGCCGGCCCGGAAGGGACGATCGTCATTCGTGCGGAAGCCGACGCGAAAGCGCTGACCGTTACCTACTCGGATGACGGTAAAGGCATCGAGCCGGAGCTGATTCCGCGGATCTTCGATCCGTTCGTGACGACGAAACGAGGGCGGGGCGGAACGGGCCTCGGACTCAGCGTCGTCTACAACCTGGTCGTGCAAACCTGGGGAGGAACGATCGTATGCGACAGCGTGGCAGGTCACGGAACGGCATTCCAGATGGTATTGCCATTACAAAACGGTGCATTGGAGGGGACGGGATGAACGATAGCATGATCGACGCGTCCGACAGGCTGCAGTTGATGGCCGACGACGACGCCGATGATGAAACGGTCTTGTATTGGAAATTTCTGATCGTCGACGATGACCCGGATATTCATACCGTCACGAAGCTGGTGTTGGAAGGCCATACGTTCGAAGACGGCAAACTGCAATTCTTCAGCGCCTATTCGGCCGTAGAGGCGATCCTGCTCCTGGAACGGCATCCCGACATCGCGGTCGTGCTCTTGGACGTCGTCATGGAAGAAGACGATGCCGGACTGAAGCTCGTCAAGCGCGTGCGCGAGCAGATGGGTAACCGGCTCGTTCGGATCATCCTGCGGACCGGACAGCCCGGGCAAGCGCCCGAGCATACGGTCATCCGGTCTTACGACATTAGCGATTACAAGGAAAAAACGGAGTTGACCAGCACGAAGCTGTTCAGCACGGTCTATACGTCGATCAGGACGTATCGGTATTTGAACAGCATCGCAGCCGCCCACGATACGCTGGAACGGCGCGTCCGCGAACGAACGCAAGAGCTGGAGGAGCGGGCGCGCGATTTGCACGCGTCCATGCGGCATACGTACGAAGCGATGATGGAGGTTTCGGTACTGGAGGAGCGCAACCGGATCGCGAGAGACATTCATAACGTTGTGGGCCATACGCTCACCGCCGCGGTCGTTCAGCTAGAAGCCGGCAAACACCTGATTAACCTGGATACCGAGCGGGCATCCGAGAAGATGGACCTGGCAAGCCAGCTCGTCCGCAAAGGGCTTGACGAAATCCGAAGCTCGGTCCATCAATTGGCGGATGAACGGGAAACCGTCGATTTGCAGCGGGATCTCGCCAGACTCGTCCGGGAAACGGAAGCCCATGCCGGCGTTTGCATCCATTGCGAGATCGAACCGATGCCGAAGCTGAGTTTTTTCCAGATCAAGCTGCTCTGCCATGCCTTGCAGGAGGGACTCACGAACGGCATCCGCCACGGCCGGAGCACCCGTTTCCATTTCAGGCTTGCTTATGCTTCCGGCGATCGCCGCATCGCGTTCGCCCTGCGCAACAACGGCCTCGTTCCTCGCGCGCTTGCCTTCGGCTTCGGCCTCGGCGCGCTGCGTGACCAGGTCGAGCTCGCGCACGGAAGCTTATGTTTGGAGCCGGTGCCGCATGAAGGAATGGAATTGCGCATCATCTTTCCAATCGCGGGGGCCGTTACGGGATCGGAGCTGCTGCCATGAAGAGGCTGCGCTTAATCATTGCCGACGACCAAGCTTTAATGAGAGACGGCCTTCAGACCATATTGGAGCTGCAGCCCGACTTGGAGGTCGCGGGTACGGCGGAGAACGGGCAGCAGGCGCTGGAGATGGCACGCGAGATGAAACCGGACCTGGTGCTGCTCGATATCGAAATGCCGGTCATGAACGGGATCGAATGCACGCGGCGGCTGAAAGAGGAGGCTCCTGACACGGTGATTCTTCTGCTGTCCACCTTTGCCGAAGACAAGTACATTCTCGACGGGCTCTCGAACGGCGCCAGCGGCTATCTGCTCAAGGATATGGAAGGGCACCGGCTCATAGAAGCGGTGCGCGACGCCGCGAGCGGCAAGCTGATGATGCCGGCCGTAATTGCCGCGAAGCTGGCTGCCACCTTGACGCGTCGTTCGGCGGAGGCCGAACTGGACGCGGAGGCGCGCGGCGATCTTCGCCGGGAACTCCGCCTCACCGAACGCGAAGCGGAAATCGCCAAGCTGATGGCACAGGGCATGACCAACAAGCAAATCGCCAAAGCGCTGTTCATGCACGAGGGAACCGTCCGCAATTATGTGAGCGTCATCTATTCGAAAATCGGCGTAAGCGACCGCGCCAAGGCGCTCCTTGCCTTGCAGGATTGGCTGTCGCGGCCATAAGTTCGCCAGCATCCGAACCGGAAACGGTCGGATGCTTTTTTTGTCATATGACAAAATCGACGACGGGCGTAACTGCCGCCATGACAGTCATTCACGGTATAACGAATATAGCAAGACCATTCTCGCAGGGAACATGAAAGGAGGAGCGCAATTGGGAAAAGGACTCGATACGACGGTCAATTGCCATTCGCTCGCAGGAAGCATCAAGGAAGCCGGTTACGATTTCGTATGCAGGTATTACAATCGGAACAACCCGGGCAAGAATCTGACCCGCGAAGAAGCGGCAGCGCTGTCGGGTGCAGGACTGCATGTCGTCGCGGTATGGGAGAACGGCTATCCGACGTCGCCGGATTACTTCTCGTACGAAGCCGGAAAGAAAGACGGACATGACGCGCACCGTTACGCACGTTCGATCGGCCAGCCGGCGAATACGCCGATTTATTTCACGGTCGATTACGACGCGTCGCTTGCGGACTTATCCGGCGTCATCAATCGTTACATGCGCGGCGTCATCGATGCCTTCCAAGAGGAAGAACCAGCCGCAGCCGGCATCCGTTATGACGTCGGCATCTACGGGTCGGGCCTGACGTGCGGCCGCATGCTTGGCGACTTCGGCGGCAGCCCCGGCATCGGGTATGCGTGGCTCGCCGAATCTCGCGGGTGGAGCGGCTACGGCAAGTTCGAACAGTGGAACATCAAGCAGTTGACCGGCGCGACGGTCGCCGGCATCCCGGTCGACACGAATATCACGAACGGCAACGGCGGCGGATTCAAAGTGGAAGGAGCGTGATCGGCCGATGGCGCAGCTACGGCTCTCACCGCTGCCGCGTAAGGTTGGCCTGACCGGCTTTGCCGGGCTTATCGGCATTATCGTGCTGATGCTGGTTCTGCCCAGCCTCCTCGTTCACGCGAATTTGACGAAGCCCGAGACGAAGAAGCTTGTGATCGAGCTGGACCGGGCATTGTTCGGCAAGGAGCTGACGGAGAAGGATGCCGCCGGCAGCCGGGTGATGAAAGCGGAGGTGAACCGTATTCTGGCCGCCGCCAATGAACAAGGCGACGCCAAGACTCCGCTCTCGGACGCGCAGCAGAAGCTCGTGGCCTCGCTGAATGAACGAGCGGCTGACGGGCAGGGCGCCTTATGGCTGGCTTCGTTCGTACTGATGGCGTGCTTCTTCTTGATCGTCAGCCTCCGCATTACCGGCAAGGCTTTCGGCCTGCTCGTCAACGAACGCAACCTGATGGATTTATCGCGGTTCCAGACGGTGTTATGGACGATGATTCTGCTCTCCGCCTATTACACGGCAGCTTCCCTGCGCATCTATGGTCTTCAAAACATCGAAGATGCGCTTAACGTTACGTTGGATTGGCATCTTTGGGCGCTGATGGGCATCAGCTTCACCTCCCTCGTCGCCACTCCGTTGATCCACGTGAACAAACAGGCCAAGACGATCGCGGACGACGAAGCAGCGAAGCTGCAACCCGCCGCGGTAGAAGAAAGCGACGGCATCCTGTGCGCCCGTTCGAACTTCGCCGACGCGTCCTGGACGGACCTGTTCAAGGGCGACGAGCTTAAGGACGCCGCCTACGTCGATATCGCCAAGCTGCAGATGTTCTTCTTCACGCTCGTCGCCGCGCTCAGCTACGCCGCGCTGCTGCTACAAATGTTCGGCAGCCTGGCGCCCGGCGCGATTACGGACTTCCCGGCGGTCAGCGAAGGGCTGCTCGCGCTGCTCGGCATCAGCCACGCCGGCTATTTAACCAGCAAATCGATCGATCGGACGAAGAGCGCATGAGACTTGCGATCGTCAACGCGAAGATCGTCAACCCGAAACAATAAAGGAGAGATGAACGGTGAAAGACAGCACTAATCTGCTCACGGACTTCGATTTATGCCTCGCGCTTGCCCAGAAGGCGATCAACAGCCAGATGACCTACGCATGGAAGGCGTGGAAGCGCCGGAAGCAATTCAGCGATACCTTAAGCCTGTATCCGAAGAAAGACGACGGCACCCCTTCCAAGTTCGGCCTGACCGCCGTCATATCCCCGCTCGAGGTTAGCCTGAACGTCAAGGACGGCAAGCTCGGCCAAGTGAAGGTCACCTTGACGCTCGCCTCCGGCAATGTCCACTATTACGACGAGGACCGGGAAGAGGCGGCCGATCAGGCGATCTCGAATTGGAGCGTATCCTTCATTACCGATCTGGATAAGAAGCCCGTCGACCTCGCGGCGCTTGCCCAGATCGACTCCGACGCGCATGACGTCGCGGCGCAGCTGATTGCCGGCAGCGGCCTGCCGGACAGCGTTTTCGCAATCGAATATTTGTTCATGAAGCTGACCGAAGTCGATCTGCTTCTCTCGGACAACAAGAACGTCAATATTCCGGACGGTGTGAACGCCTCCGCGCGGACCAAGGCACTTAGCAGCTTGAATCATTTGCTTCAGGGCGATATGGGCGAATTCATGCTCGGCACCGTCGTTCGCCGCAATACGCTGCATGCGGCGCCGACCTTCGCCATGACGGATTTCGTCTTCGACGTGCATGCCAACTGGACGAACGCGGATGCCGCAACGTTGAGCTATCTTGGCGTGTTCGCGGGACGGAGCCTGCCGAACGATATCAACGCGGCCCGAATCGAGCTGGCCGGCGACTGGGTAAGCCCGGGCATGATCGACGGCTCGGATGCGCTTGTATCCGGCATCATGGCGATTCGCAAGGAGGTGTTCCTGGATCAATACCTGATGCCGCAGTTCACGCAGGTACTGGGCGTTAATCCGACCGTCAACGGTTTGAAACGGCGATTCGCGGTGCAGAACACCCAGAGCCATACCTCCCGCGACCTCGTCGACCGTAAAGTCGAGGATACACGAGGGTACTGGCTGGAAATCGCGATCGTTCCCGGGAGCAACGCAATGTCCATCGCCGGCAGCATCGACGGCTCGTTCACGTATACCGAGCATACGCTGGGACCAGCCGGCATGGAGACGGCCCGTCTCGAGGGGTCGGGAAGCAAGGCGATCAGCGGTTCCGTCGCGCTTTCGACGCCGGGAGGCACGTCGGCCTTCTCCGTCGACGCCAAGCTGAACTACGGCTTCGGCGACCTGCTGTCGCACGAAGATGCCGGCGGCTTCGGCAAAGTCGAGAACGCGATGTCCTGGATTCCGAAGCTGCTCGGCATCAACAAGGGAACCCTGCTCGAGATGCTGGGCGAGATCGTGTCGGATAACGTCAACGCGTTGAATGCCGCATTGCAGAGAGCGCTCGGCCACATTGCGGTCGACATGTCCCATCACCATTTCATTCCGCCGGGCGGAGGCGTGTTCACGTTCCAGAATCTCCGGTTCTCCGATCAGACCGGCGACATGATGCTCGACGTTATTTATAAAGCGCCTTAATCCGGCTATACGATAACGGCATTTCATCCGAAAGAGGAAAGGGGACACCCACAATGGCTAATCCGCGAGTGAACCGATTCACCGCAAACGATAACGCGGGCATTCCGCAAGCATTCACCGTATCCAACGAGATCATCGACCATTTCGAAGCGGCCCGCACATTCGGCCGCGAGGACTTGGCCGACCCAGCCGTGCACGGCCGATTCCAGCGGCGCGTTATTGCGCTTCCCGACCGCAGGTACAGCGCGGTCGCGCCGATGATGCTGTCGATCGGCAATCAGAACGGCCTCTATCTGGCACGCAAGGAAATGTCCGCGGACAGCGGCTGGAGCATGACCGACCTTGGCGCGTCGATATCCTCCGCCGTCGGAGGGGCGACGCAGGTGCGCGCCGTAAGCGCAGGCTGGACCGACGACGACCGGATCACGGTCGCGGTCGCGGTCGACGACGGGCCGGGACAAATCAGGAGCCGCGTATTCGTCGCCTATAATTTATCGAGCGCCGCAAGCGATTGGAGCCGGATCGCCTGGTCGGATTGCGGCACCAGGGAGAACGTGCGGATCGAGGGCATCCGCGTGCTGGACGAAGGCGACGATACGTGGACGGTCGTGCTCGCGGGCAGCAAAGGACCTAACGAAGCTATCTATCTGCTGCGCAGCGACCGGACGCCTTCTTTCGCCGGTGCGCTCGTCTTCAATCCCGCCGTCTCGCTTGAAGACATTCTGGATTTCGAAATCGGCGTTCATCCGACCTACGGCGGCGGGCTGCATGTGCTCGGAATCGGAAGCGGCAGCCGGGTACTGGCCTTCCGGCCGTTCCCTGCGTACGACAGCGCCGGCAAACCGACCACGATTCCTCCCGTTGTCGGGCTGCCTTGCCCGGCTGGCGCCAATGTCCTGGAGACGGGCTTGACGACGGAAGACGGCTCGAATCTCTATATCGGCGGTCAGGGCTTGCAGCTGATTCAGGCCACCGAGCTCGATAACGCGGAAACCGCGCAGACGGTACAGATCGTCGATGCGACGGCGGCGGCGAACGTGCAGGATCTCGCCGCCGGCGAAGCCGCGGACGGCAGCGTATCCGTATGGGCTTTGCTGCAGAACGGAGACTTGAACGTCGTGCGGCGTGCCGGCGCGAACGACGAATGGGGGCCGTCGCTGCGGCTCCGGAGCGGCGTTCAGGAGATGGCGCCGATTCCGGGCGACAACCATTCGGCGACGTCGATTCTGGTCGTCTACGGCGATGCGCAAGCTGCGTATATCTGGCAGGACGGAGCCGCGAACGTCTGGCAGGAAGCCCCGGTGAACGTCGCCGACCCGGGTCAAGTCATGAAGGTGACTTGCTATGGAACGACGCTTCGTCTGCTGGATGACGCCGGCGTTCCGCGGCAGGGCGTCAACGTATCCGTGACGGCATCCGTGCTATCCAGCGTATCCCTTAACGGAAACGCGGTCTTGATCGGCCCCGATCAGGCAGTGACTGCGACAACGGACATGAACGGCGGGATCAACGTGTATAATCGCGTCAGGTCGCTGACCCCGGCCGTGTACCGCTTCACGGTCGACGGCATCGATGGTCACGTCGACGTCAATCCTGCGTCCGGGGTGTTCGACAAGTTCGCGTCGATGACTGCCGACGAGCTTCGCTCCGCTACTGTCAGCACGCCGTCCGGCGACGTACCGCTGCTGCCGGATAACTTCCGCACCGGCGCTGACAGCTCGCAGGTAGACGCGGTCGCCGGATCGCTCAACCAAGCGGCGAAACTCGCTATGTCCGTGGATGGCTCGGCTCCCGATGCGCGCATCGTTCAGAAGAATGCGCCGTTCAGTTCCGCGCTGCGGGCCGACGCGCTTCCCGATTCGTTCCGATGGGGCATTCAAGCGGATGCAAGCGGAGTGCGCGTCGTTCACGACGACGTCATCTCGAAGCTGATCGGAGCCGCGGAGAGCGCGGAGCGGTTCTTCGTGAACCTCGGCCATACGATCGCCGACTTCTTCGAGGGGATCGGCGAGAAGGCGAAGGAGGCGGTAACCTTCGTGCTGCACAAGGCGGAAGGGGCATTCCGGTTTATCTGCGCCATCGGCGACAAAATCAAGAAATTCGTGCTCACCACCCTGGAGGAAGCCGGCGCGTTCTTCAAATGGCTGTGGACGCAAGTCAAGACAGGACTCGAGAAGTTATGGGAATACCTCAAGTTCCTGTTCCGGTGGGAAGACATCGTACTCGTCCGCAACGCCATGGTAGAAGCGACGGACGCCGCGTTAACCTCTGTCAGACAGTCAATCGGCGGGTTGAAGACACAAGTCGCGGACGGCTTCGACAAGGCGATCGTCCAGATCGAACAATGGCGGACTGGAGGAGATGGCGTCGTTCCCGCGAAGCCGCGACGGCCCGAACCGGGGCAGAGCGTCATCGACGATCTGCGCAGGGCAGCATCGCCGATCCAGAAAGTGATGGACGACGTGCAAGGCAACAGCATCGTCGGTTGGGTCACGCAGCGCATTGGAAGACTCATGGATGATATCGTCCATGTGGAAGGGCCTTCCGTCATGAATGAAGCGGTCGACGCAGCGGATCGTTTCGTCGAGGGACTTCTCAGCGATGAGATCAACGATCTGATGGCGACGTGGAATAAGCTGCAGTCGGACATCGGCAGCTTATTCGGAGGCAAGGTTCCCGCGCCGAGCGAACTCAACTTCCGCACGATCAAGGATGCGCTGGTTACGGTAGGGGCCGATCTGCTTGAAGGGGTCTTGACCGGTCTGCGCGACTTCGTACTGCGAACGATCGATCTGATGCAAGACCTGATCGGTATCGCGCGCGACGCGTTATTCGCTAAGATCAGTTTCCCGTTCATCGAGAAGCTGGTAGAGCTTGTCGCGCCCGGCACCCATCTGGATACGTCGTTCCGGCTGGTCGACGGCATGATGCTGCTTTGCGCCATACCCGCCACGATCGCCTACAAGCTCATTGCCGGCGAAGCGCCTTTCAAGAAAGGCGACGTGATCGCGTTCCCGTTCGGGGAAGTAACCGTGCAATCCGACGTCGACGAGCTGCGCAAGTTTTCGTGGGTCGGCGGTCTTACGGCATCGTTCATCAAGCTGATCATCGCGGGCTATCAAGCGTACGTGCAGGGGAGCATCGCGACATCGAACGGGAAATCGGAGCCGACGGCAGCATGGAAGCTGTGGGTCGGCGCCGGCTTCGGAGCGGTCGGCGTCGTGGCGGAGAAATTCGGCATGCATGTGGATAAAGGCGAGGAGGTCTCGGCAATGGAGTGGACGATGCTCGCGCTGTCCGGATTGATGGCGTCGAAGACGGTTGCGCTGCTCCTGGCGGAAAATAAACCCGGCGCCGATGCCAAAACCATGCGGAAAATCAACTCCGGCATCGACCTTGTCGGCAGCGTGGTCCATTTCATCTTCCGAACGGCCGTCTTCGGGAAAGTCATCGACGATACCAACAAGTCAGAGACGGACAACAACAAGAGCAACGAGAATTTAACGGAAACGCTCGCATGGATGCAGAGCTTGTTCGATCACGCGGGAACGTCGCTGCTTGCAGCCGCCGGTTTGGATGACGACGAGGAAACGAAAGCGATGCTGCTCATCGGCGGAGGCGCCGGCAAAGGACTCTCCTTCGTATTGAACATGGTTCGGGTGCCGGTGTCGATAAATACGGGGCTTATGATGACGAACTAGCCGAGAGGGAGATCAAGCGGGCTGACTACCGGCCATGATAAGCCGTTCTCGTCGATGAGTTCATCGCAGCCGGCACGCAGCCGTTGCAGCAGCCGGGTTCCGGCCTCTTCCGGATAAGCTTGCCGCACCGCGGCGAAGCAGCCCGTGACTGCTGCGGCCGCGCCGCTCGTCATTCCTGGTTCGCCCGGCAGGGCGAAGAAGGTGGTGCTGCAGCCGGTGTTCAGGCTGGCATGAAGGCGTTGGCTCGCTTTGGCGAGACCGACGCCTTCTTCCATGTCCGCCAACGCGCCGACGCTTACGGTTTCTCGAATAATGGCCGGCCATGCCATGCCATGCAAGCTGCGGCTTCGATGCTCGGGATACCAGTTGCCTGCAGCCGTAACGGTAAGAATCCCCGACGCCAGCAATGCCGCGATATGGCGCTGCGCAGGCGTTCCACGCAGCGCTTCGTCGGATACGCGATGGCTGGAATCGGCGAATGCGGCGCAGACCACGCCGATTCCGAAACGGGCGGCGTTTGCCAGAATCCATGCGAATGCCGTATCGATCTGAGACTTGTCGCGCAACGCGCCGCGGCGGTCCATTAACTTCACCGGCAGGAGGCGGGCGGCCGGCGCGACGCTTAGGATCGTTGCGGATACGGCGGTCCCATGTCCGCTGTGGTCAGCGATATCCGTCTCGTCTCCTTCGCCGCTTAAATTGATGCCTGGCAGCACGACGGTGCCCGGCGGAAGCTTCTCAACGTTCACGCCGGAGTCGATCACGGCGATCGTTGCTATAGAGGAAAGACACGAATGATCAGATATGCTGTTAATCATGGGAGTACCTTCTTTCGCTTAAGATAGGAGAGGCGACCTTCGGATGATCTGCCGAATCTTGGGGCTCGGCATCATGTATAATTCTATCATTAACTGTTCAATATCCTCTTTTCTATGAAGTTATTCCCAGTATATAGGTTATACTTGGTGTAAGCTTAAGCAAGCTGATAGGAGAAAAGGTTAGATTTCCTTTGTAGAGGATGATAGATAAAAGGCGAATTTGGCATCTATGATTATAGAGCCGCTCCTAAGGGAACGGATCCATAGTTTGGAGAGAATGGAGGTTAAGCGTTTGACGGTAATGGAGCAGTGGCTGTTGGAACGAGAACCGCTGACTAACGGAACAGGGATGCTGAGGGAAATCGCGGAACCGGAGAGCGTAGAGATCTTGGTCGCCCGTGCGAGAACTGGCGATTCCGACGCGTTCGGTCAGTTGGTGCGGCGAAGCCGGGTGAAGGCGTTCGGCCTAGCCTACTCCATGACACGCGATCATCATTTGGCCGAGGATGTCGTGCAAGAAGCGCTAGTCCGCGCATTTTTGCACCTTGGCACGTTGATGGATAGCAGCCGCTTCGCGCCGTGGTTAGCAAGGATCATTCGCAACGAGGCTTATATGAAGCTGCGCCGAGGCGGCCCTCATGGAAAGGAACAACCGCTGTCCAGTTTGGGAACGTCCCAAAGCGCATCGCATCCGAAAGAGCATTCTAATGGATCGCAATGGCGCGACATGGACGAGATATTGTTCCGGCTTACCCGTTCGGCAAGCGAGTCGGCTCGCCAAATGTCCGATCCAACGAGCGCGCTGCTTCGAAAGGAACTTCTTGAGGGCATACGAATCTTGCTTCGCTGCTTGAGCGAGCGAGAGCGGCGCATCTTCGAGGCGCACGTGTTCGATCAACTTCCGCCTCAACATATCGCTGCGCTGCTCGATACGTCGGTAGCCAACGTGTACAACAGCATTTCGCGATCGAGAAGGAAAGTGCAGCAAGAACGGATTCGCGTACATATCGGTACGTACATCGAAGTTAGACGGGCAGAGGGGAAGCCGGTGAGAAAGATGCTAACGGCCCCCGTATACCAATAAAAAGTCGGAAGGATGAATTTGCTATGGGATTAAGGAGACCCGAGGAGTGCACTTCGAGTCATAATACGGACGGAGGTGCGATCCACAGCCTCGTTCAATACACGCATTTGACAGGAATGTCGCTGATAGAAACGATGGGATATACCGGTGATGCGTTTCGTTTGATTATCGATCGGGAGTCGGTGGAAGTAGGCAGTTATTCATTCTTCGATTGGAAACTTCGGCATTCGAAAGCGCTTGAATGCTTGGGATTCACGACTAGAACGACGGGCAACCAGACGAATATTGCGCCTACGCCGGAGGAACTGGAGGAAGGACTCCAGTTCGTTCAAGAGTCGATCGATCGCGGCATTCCGGCGCTCGGATGGGATTTGTTCATGCCTGAATGGGGCGTTATCTACGGCTACGATGACGAGAAGCGGGTGTTGCAGTGCCGTGATATGGGAGGGGACGGCGAATTGCCGTATGAGAAACTCGGCCGAGGCGAGGTGACGGAGCTGTATGTGCTGGCCATAGCCGGATCCCGTCCGCTTCGTAAAACGGACATGCTGGCGAACGGTTTGCGGGTAGGCATCGCGCATGCGTTGGAGCCGTACGCTGAGCTGGATCGAGGCAGCCATCGCAACGGACTCGCAGCATATGACGCATGGATCGAGGCATTCACGAACCGTTCGGCCGATCCGTTCGGCAACTCCGTAATGACGATGAAAGCGGCTGACGCACGGGAATTCGCTGCGCTTTTTCTGGAATTGATCGCCAATCAATGGGAAGAGAGTGCCCCGCATGATGCGCATCTGCGCGAGAAGGCCTTCGAAGCGGCGGTGCATTACCGCAATTTGGCGGAACGATTGGCCGAGCTGCGCGACATGTTCCCGTTCCCGAGCGGCGGGTCGCCAAACGAAGAGGGAACCGCGAACTATACCATTCGCTTGCTTCAAGAGGCGAAATCCGCTGAAGCCGCTGGCGTTGGCTCCTTGCAGCAAATGCTCGAATGTCTGGAAACGAAGGTCAGCCAGCCTTGATCCAACCGATTCGGCGGCAAGGATACAGTTTAGTGTAAAAGCTTGAGAAATCAGGCTTTTTTTCTTATTACTTAAGGGGTATGATATCAGCAAAAAAGCACAAATTCTCCAAAACTGTTTTCTAAGGCACAAAGATTTCTACAATGTATTCAGAAGTTTCGCGCGGTGATGCCGATGGTAGCGAAGTACGAAGTTTTAAGGCGCCTCACGAGCACTAAACGATGCGAAGAAGCACTGGAGCAGCCGAAGGACTACTTTCCTTAGGGCAACAATCCTGTAACGGAGCAAGAATCGGCATCCACCCCTTGAGAGGTACGTGCGATCATTTTTATGGAGCCCGATGAGTTTTTTCGGGTGGGGAGCGATGGAAGCAGGCAAGAATATTCGGATTTTTGCAGGTGCTTTCCTTTTGCCAGTGGTTTGTCTCCTCTATATCGAATTTTAAGCGGTATCACCGACAGGAATGACACGACGTTTTACGATAACACCGCATTTAACGGTAAACTGGATCATGTGGAAGATAGGTGTTGGTGCTCCTTTGAGGAAGCCTTTCTTTACAAGCGGCGCACCGGCTCCCCCGGAAATCGTGTACTTCGTGCCTTGATAGGCTAATTGATCCAAAGCATGCACATGTCCCATGAGAACTTGAGGAACCTTGCCGCGAACAGTTGACAGAAACCGGGTCAATTGACCTTTGGTATTACCAAAGGTCGATGTTGGATCCTGAAAATAGCGCGGATTTGCCCATTTTCCAATTCTAGGGGGTACATGCATCGCCAACAGTGTATTTTTCTGAGCCTTTTTTAACTGATTTCTTAGAAAAGGCAGCTCGCCTGGCGCAAAACCGTAGATCGTTTGCCCATTCGGGTCTGTGCCGATCCGCTGTGAGTTATTCAGACCGATAATAGTGGTTTTAATTTTGGGGAGGTTGATTCCAAAATGCGCAGGACCGATATATTTTCTAAAGTTCGTAAGCGGACCGTTTATTCCTGTATGTTCATGGTTGCCGGGTACGATGAAGAAGGGGATATCGGGTACGCCATTATTCGGATCTTTAATCAGTTGCAGCAAGCTTTTTACCGGCACACCTGAATAAGTTCCGCCTGTCTTGAATTCCTGATCGCTTCCAGTGAAGACGGCATCTCCATTATGCAAAATAAATAAAGGTTTCTTCTTCAAGTTGCGAATGGCAGATAAGGCTGAGCCAAATATTGCATTGCTCGCTTGCCCGTTCCCTGCCCAACCATCACCCATACCAATAAAGGTGTATTCGTTACTTTTCAACTTCTTTACACTCGCCAACAACCGGGCTTGTGAAGTCTGAAACAACGTACTCTGCTTTTTGGGCGCTGTTTGGTTGAATGAAACGTTCCGAGTTCTTGGTTTCAAGTTAACATCCTCCCATGGCTATTACCAGTTTTTCAAGACTGACAATATAATTAATGCGCATGGGCTCTTCTAAAGTTTGAGGCTGGAGCGGATTTAACAGCAATTAATGATGGAATAAAACAAGAAGATCTACCTTTGGTTCTGCCGATGTACTATAATGCCCAACTAAATTATACGATTGGCCAGCATTCACTTGTATGGACGATTCGGAATGGAGATACGGTCATTACGACGACAGTCGATGCGAGATGCCGTCTCTTGCGGACTTGAAAGTGCCGTACACGTACCATAAGCAGGGAGGGCAGTCGTGGGGCATTGGAGGTTTCGTTGTTTCGGCAGCCTTACTGACCTTACAGAGCTTTGTAAGGGGAATGTATCTCGGAGGGCTGAAAGGATGGGATTGGAATGCCAAAAAACTTCCTTTGTTCGGATGCGGCAGCCTGCTGGTGCCAATCCTTGTCGCTTCGGGGATTTTCGCGGCTACGGGCCGACATTACGTGGCCAATCAATCAAGTATGAAGGGGCTGGCTTGCAGGAGACACTTACGCTGCTGACGCGGGCAGGCATTCAGTCAGGCTACGAAGTGCAGGAACTGGCGGACCAAAGCGACGACAAAATCAGCGTTTACCGATTTGCCATGTCGTTCCCGCACGGCCTGTACGACATAACGTATAAGGAATCCAAGACAGACGGCAAGCTGCTGTCCGTTGAAGTGAAGGATGCTTCGATCCAGCCATGAACATACCCCTCCATGTGGAACTCAAACCTCCATGATACCATAAAGGTTTTTTATGAGTGCCTACTTGAAGGGGATCATATCAGCTCAGTCTAAGCCCGAAGCGTTTTTGTGCAGGTGGGGTTCAGCCTCCAAGTAAATTGATGGCGTAACCGATGCTTTTTTTATCCGAAGGCTTCGGCGATCCTGTCATCCAAAATTTATAGCAAACCGCATCGCCATGTCCGTTGAATCGCGCGGAGTCAAACAAGACCCACGGATTATAGGACCGCATGTTGCGCCAAGCCGTTCCGTTGGTTACATCGAAGACTGGATTGGTTGAATACTTCACCCAGTTAAGGCCGTCCGTCGACGTGGCGCAGCCAATACCTTCATAAGACTGATTTAATCCGCCGCTGTACCACATTTTATACAAATTATCCGATACTTTCAGAACGACGGCGCCTACGGTTGCGTAATAGTAGTCCCAGTCGTTGGATGTACCGTGAGGGAGAATGACAGCAGGTCCCGCTTTGCTCCAATTGATGCCGTCCGTAGAGACAGCAAGCGCAAGCTGTTCGAATTGGATCCCGCTCGGATCATTTCGCGTCACGATGCTATAGTAAAGAACATAACGGTTATTCATCGGATTGGCTATATTCAGCGTTGCAGGGTTTTCCGGGAAATACAGCATGTCAGCAGGACCAAAACTTCCTGCATTGTAAGTGACTGATCCGGGAGGTGTTGGCACGGCGAACAGAGGATTCGCAACATCCTGAACAATGGCTCTGTCCGATGTCCAGTTGATGCCGTCCGTCGAATTGGCGGTTCGAATCATGCAGACATTCGGCGGCGAAGTGCAGGAACTGAAGTTAGTGAAAGCGGAATCCCAATACCAGATTCGGTAGGGCTGACCGATACCGAAACCCGCGGGGTCGTATAATATGCGGGAGTGCCGCGCCGTGCTGACGAGACCTGTAACGTTGGACTGAAAGGTCCAGCCAAGACCGTCAGATGAAGTAGCATAAGCGATTCCGCCGGCGCTTCGGTAGTCGTACCACATTTTGTAAAAAGAAAAGGGGCCGTTCGGAGCGAATCCTTGGGCATCATAACGAACCGTCTGATAATAAGCGTCCGTTGGCGTTGGCGGAATATAAATCGGGTTGTTTGGATCTTCCTCCCACACGCAAGAGGGCAATCCGCACGGGGTGGTGCTCACTTGGCTCAGGACATATGAGGCTACAATGCTATTATGGGTATTCTTGCCGAAGACGGTTACGGTCGGCAGGAAGGTAATGGTTGAACCGGTAGTCGTAATGGTACATCTTACTCCGAACGTATCCAGATCGGCGAACACATTATCAAGCGTGAAGGTAGAACCAGGCTGATTCACATCGTTCAACGAGACTTGGTAGAGAACGTACGGAACCTGAGTTCCGAATCCGGCACCTGCTGGCGTTGCAGTGAAGGCTTCCAGCAGAACAATGGGCGTGCCTTCATCTGTCAGTGAGGTTACCGCATTGTTCTCGACCTTAATGACAAGCGATGTTACCGGTCTTCCGCTCTGGGCCGAAGGAGCACGATTCTCAATCAACCCTGTCGATACGATGACGGGTCCCGCCATGAAATCAACTCCTTTCCAATAATGGGTCAACCATTTAAGTGACGGCAGATAAAGGATAGGTGGCGATGATCGTTCCATTCTCATTCTTGCCTGTTACCGTTACGGTCGGTATGGATATGATGAACGAACCTGTTGAAGTTAGCGTATACCGGACGCCGAAGTTGTCTAGGTTGGCAAACACGTTGTCGAGCGTAAATGTGGAAGCAGATTGGTTCACGTCCCCCAACGAAAATTGGTTCAGCGAATAGGTGCTTTGGTTTCCGAATCCGCCGCCGGACGGCGTTTCGTTAAACACTTCAATCAAGATAATGGGTACCCCTTCAGCAGACGCGGCAACCGTTTCGTTATTTTCTACCCGGATGACCAGATTTGTCACGGGTCTGCCGGTACCGGGGTTAGGGGCGCGATTGTCAATGATGCCGGTGGAATACATAATTGGTCCCGCCAAGAATATCACTTCCTCCTCCAGAAAGGTAAGTTGCATGTATCGACCTAATTCCAAGATATGGTCAGAGCTGCAGGAAAATACACCGAATCCCGACTTGACTTTAGCGTATTAAAAACAGACTAAAAACGAGCTTGGTCAGACACGGAACGATGGTGTACCCTCAAGCAAAGGAAAAAGCCCACAGTCTCTAGTGCCGGAATGTGCGTAAGCTAATTTACAGCTTGTGGGGGTATGGCTACAAGAAAAAGAGCAGCAGCACAAGCTCTCCCATAGAGCCGTGCTGCTGCTGTCATAAATGAGGGATACGCTGTCTGCTAGCCAATGATGGCATAAGTTTGGACGCCAGCGGGGATGTTGCGGGAACGGTACTCAAGGCCATTAGCATCGTAAGTGCGGATGTTGTATGAAAAGCTTGTCAGCGTGTTGATGTTATTGAATCGCACTACACCATAGCGGTCAAACGAGGCTGTGGAGACAAGCTGGCCGTTGCGGAATAAACGTGCGAAGAAGCCAGTCGTATTGAACGTAACGCCGTCTAGATTGACCCAAACTACGGTCAGGCGGGTAAATGTTGGACTCGATTTAGAACTTCTAGATCCATTAGCGCTGTTACGAACCGATTTACGGATGACTCTGCCTGTACTTGCTGGATTGTAACGTAATGGTTTTACGCGTTTAGTTGTCATGGTTTATCACTCCTTTCGCTTACAGCTTATGCAAGCGCCTCTTTAATAGAGTGGACAAACCTAAGGGGTGATTGGCCTGTTTTGTCAGAATAGTTCTAACAAAATTTAATGCGGACTTGGACTTGGACTTGTTCCGTAGTAACAAAGGACTCTCACATCTGCCCCCGAAATTAGCAGTTTTCATGACAGAAGCGCAAGGGATTCAAATGATTGTCAACGCGTTGAATCTAAACTTGGATTTGGTTCAATTCTTTAAAGAACCGAAAGCATCAGATTACTTCCCGAACGCGCAAGATGATGCATGGTACGCGAACGCGTTAATTATCGCGTCGGTCAACGGACTCGATCTTCCGAAAGATCTGATTGTTTACTGAACTCTTATCTAAGTGATGACCTCCGCGAAACTTCGTGAAACGACAAATAGCCCTGGGGTATGGGTATCCCCGGGTTATTGGCGATCTATTCATAGCATCTATTTTGAAATTGCAAATCGTTCCATTAAACTTCGATTCCGATTGTCGCCGGTCTCATTTCACTTCTGTCAACCGATGTATATGAGGTAAGGCGGGTGCAACGTTTCCCGGTCTTTTCTTTAAAGAAACAGAAATAATTGTTCAGCAAGTGGGTTTATTACGGATTTTACCCAGAAGCAAGAGTAATAACGGCACGACTAAATATATTGCGGGATAATAATAATCGTTCAGATGTGAATTCCTAATTGTATTCGACAATCGGAGATGGTGCATGCCGAAGAGTACATAGACAAGACAAGCGCAAGTTAGCAGTATGGAGAGGAGCTTCCAGTTACGAATGCCCGTCCATTCGGACAAGCCGTAGCTCAAGATGAACAAGCCAATGGAAAGCTTGATGAATGCGCCTAGCAACCACAGAGGGATGAAAAAAGCATCAATATTTTGCACGAAATTAAGGATGGATACGAATTTGGTAAGAGAATATACCGGAACGATCATATCAGAAGCCAAATATGGACCAGTCACAAACAAAAGTATTAATGTGCAGAGCAAGCCCCACGTCATAGCAACTGCTGTTCCCCATAGAACTCCGCGAGAAGCTGTCTGCTTATTCTCTGCAAAGAAGAAAAGCATGAGCACTATCGATGGATCCACCATGTAATTGACCGACCTCCAAGTTCCCTTCAGTATCAGGAACCAGCCCGAGTCGGTATAGATCGGCAGAATTTGTCCCAGATCGATATCTTGTGGATTCAGAAAAAGCTGGAAAAATAACATGAACACAAAGATTGGGCCAATGATCTCCGCGCAACGGCTGATGATCGTTATGCCTCCGACCCATACTGCATACAACACAATAAACAATAGAAACAGTAATATTACAATCATCGGTGTGTTATGGAGCATAACGAGATTTTGGAACTCCACCGTTCCTTTTGCAATCAACGATAGCTGCATGAACCAATTTAAAAAATAAAACGTGACAATGAGTTTCCCTAACACTGTTCCCATCAGAACACGGACAAAACCTATCAGTGTTTTATCCGGATGCTGAATACAGACTCGGAGAATGAGCCATGTTACAGCCATCATGATTAAACTTCCTAGCAGCAGAGAAATCCAACAATCCTGGCGCGCTACTTCTGCCGCAAGCTGTATGGGCAGGTAGGAATAGACGATCATAGAGGAAATGCAAACCAGCCAAAACATCTGATATCCGCTAATTTTCAAACTTTATCGCTCCCGCTTTTCATCGATTTCTTTTATCGGAATGCTTGTCGTACCAATCGATCTGAGTTGAATGTTTGACTGCGCAGATATCTTAATATTCTTAAAATTGTTATCCCAATCCGAATGCTGAGACATCCACCAGATCGGGTACTTATGATGCAGATACTTGCCGACGCCGAGAACGTCGGTTCCCTTTTGTTGAATAATGTTAATTGTTCCTTGCAGCTGTTTTCGGAGTGCAGCGTTCAAGTACTGTTGTACAGCAATCATGTTATCTACTTCGGCCATGTTAAGTGTTGTTGAATTCTCGAGTAGATAAGCCTGAGCTTTGATCGTAAGATTGACGCTGTTAGGTTCATGGCTTCCCAGTCTCCGCTTGATATGTGTCAATCTGAACGATAGCAACCCTTTGCCGTCTTTCCACGGAATAGTGATACCATCATACGTGCCTTGCCCGCGCATCCACACCGCTTGCGTACCTTCGGATTCGTTCAGAAAACATTTGATTTTTTGGTTCTTATCGAGGACAGCGAACCCTCTCAAAACGGCAATAGGCGTCTTTTTATTTGAACTAAACTGGAATTTCTCGAACTGAAGAAATGGCATAAGAGGCCGAATGCCTTCCGAAACGCTCTCGATAATTAGTTTCCTTGCGCTGAAGCCGCCTAGCCCGTTTGTCTGAAGCTCTTTATCGGCGGAGACGCTAGAGAGAAACTCTATTGGATGTTTTTGCATAAGAAACTCTTTGGCGCTTCCCCCTCGGATGAGCAGGATCGTGTCTCGCATGCTGTACGACGGATCGCGAATAATCTTATCGAATATCAAACTCATATCGTTCTGTCGCACAAATTTCTCACCAAATGCGATTAGTATGCGATGTCTCACCATCAATCGGCGAGACAGCTTGAGCTGGATTTTTTGGGAGGCCTCGAACACATTTTTACCTTTAGCCGATACGACAATATATTGATCCACTTTACCGGAGCTGCTCCCCTTGAGCTGCGACGGAATGACGATTTGATGGCTGACTTCCAATAAGCCGCCCTCCGCATAGTCAATGGCACTTCCCATTACAAAAGCTAATTGATTAGGCTCGACAAAATCGGTGCAACTTGTGATCGACAACAGAAACAAGAATACAACGCTGCTCAAGGCCACATTCCTAATCATCGCTCGGTTTCCTTTTTGACGCGGCCGTTCTTAATCCAGAATGGGTAACGGATGAATATATCTCTGATCCGCTTACCGTCAAATGGCGCAACAGGGCTGAAGAATGGTGTCCCAAACGATTCTAGTTTAACCAGTTGAATTAGCATGAAAATAATCCCAAATGCAAATCCGACGAAGCCGAGCCAGCCGGAGATGAACAGCATGAGATATCTGATCAACCGAAAAGCTAAAGTGGCGCTGTACCTCGGAATTGTATACGCCGCGATACCCGTCAATGAGATAACGATAATAATCGGTGTTGATATGATACCCGCCTCGACAGCAGCTTGTCCGATAACAAGCGCTCCGATAATACTCACGACCGGTCCAAGTTGATTCGGAAGATGGACGCCAGCTTCCTGAAGTCCATCGAAGATAAACATCATCAGGAATACTTCGATTACCGTTGGGAATGGAGAACTTTCCCTGGCGGTCGCGATACCGATCATGAGATTGCTTGGAATCATCTCCGGATGGAAGGTCGAGAGCGCGACATAAAGCGCTGGCAAAGCGAAGGAAACGAACATCAATATATAACGAACTAATCGGTTCAAGATTACGAAGATGAAGCGCTCGAAATAATCGTCGGCTGACTGAAGCCCAGACCAGAACGTAATGGGCATAATTAGTGCAAATGGCGTGCCGTTCGTAAGCAGAGCGACTTTACCATCAAGTAAACTTGCAACGACAATATCCGGACGTTCCGTATTCTGGATTTGAGGGAAGAGGGAGAAGGAATTATCCTCGAGCCACTCCTCGAGATAGGCTGAATCAATGATGCCGTCTGCTTCGATTTTACGGAAACGTTCTCTGACTTCTGTAAGCAAACTTTCGGCTGCTTTTCCCTTGATATATAACAGAACAACCTCAGTCTTTGTATAAGTGCCGATCGTGAACGATTCCATCTTAAGTCCTTCGTGCACGATCCTCCGTCGAATAAGCGTTGTATTCGTCCTAAGATGCTCAACGAAGCCTTCCTTCGAACCGCGCAAAGTCGATTCTTTAAGAGGCTCTTGTATAGCTCGCTTTTCGTAGCCTTGTACTTGCGCGACTAGCGCGATTGCTTCGCCGTCTACTAGAATCGCCGCACATCCTAGCAAGATATTGTGAACGAGTTCATCAACGGATTCTACAGTAAGTACTTGCGTTAAAGGCAGCCATTCACGCACGATCATCTCAGAAAGGGAAGTAATTCGATCTAATCCTTGCGGCAGCCCTTCGAAGATAAGAGAGCGAAGCAACGTGTCTTCAATCGGCTGTTGCCTTGTCATCCCATCCAAGAAGACGAGTAGCAGCAGCGTTCCGTCTTTTGAACGGAAGGACCGAAAAACGATATCCGAGGAGTGATTTAAGCGCGTTCTCAAGTAAAGTTCATTCGCTTCTATGCTGCTTTGAATGTTTCCCAATATTGTCACCTCGGATCGTCACAGATTCATGGTAATTATTATTAGCTCTAAGCGTTTGGGATATGCAAATACATGTCTGTTTATATACAAGCTAGTGGAGTTACTTGGATCGGATGTCATAACGCGAGTTGGGGAAAAAGCAAACCGAGAAGCAGGATCGTAAGAAACAAATGAAGTTCAAGATCCGCGAGCAAGCGGCGGACATCCTGGTTCAGAACCTGAAAGACGTCGGCTTTAAGGTTGCCGTTCAGAAGTACGACTTTGGCACATTGATACAAAAGGTTCTGAAGGGGGATTACGATTTGCCCCTCTTTAACCGAGACTATTATATCCAGCCGAGTCTCTATTTCTCGCTCTTCGTAAGCGACAACCCAAGCAACTTTATTTTTTACAAGAATCCGAAAGCGGACGAACTCATCCAGCAAGGGGAGACCGAAGTCGATTCGGCCACGGAAGGATAACCAGAAACGTATAGGAAAGGCCGTCCCAACGTCGTCGATGACGATTGAGACGGCCTGATCGAGATGCAGGTTCGCTTAGACGGCGTATACGGCCGCGCTGACGTTCATCGGTCCGATGATTTGAGCCACGGTATTCGATTCCAGATTCTCGACGAAGAACGAGTAGCTATGCGCGCCGGACGAAACGTTGATGTCGATCACTTGGAACGTCACCATGTAGAAATGCTCAAAGCCGGATTCCGTCCCCTGGACGCCATAGTAAATTTCCTGCGTGTCGCGGAAAACGCGAAACAACAGCGGCGGCGTATTATCCACCGTCGTCTCCACGGCTTGCGCGCCGAAAGTAGCAACGAGCTGCACGCGGTTGTTGTTCGCGAATTGCGGAAGCACGAATATGCCAAGCTGAGCTAGTATGATTTTATTCGGCGTAATCGGAACCGTGATCGCCACTTGGTTCGTCGCAACTGCGGGAACGCTGACATTATAATCGATTAATTGTGCCATATTCAGTTCAACTCCTTTCTATTGAATTCATTCATTCTATGAAAGTGGCATGTAAAAGGGTTGGACATGTATACGCAGACAACGCAAAAAACTCCTCGAATTCCTCGAGGCCACTGAAAAAGTTCTTTAAAGAGCAAGCACCTCGTTTTTTGAAGGAGCTTGCTCCTTTTTGTTTTTTAATAGAGCTATTATGAGAGTGTAGGTTTGAATCATAATCAGTACGAGTACCAATACAATGTGCTTCCTGGCGTTGGCTTTCAAGGTTATCATTATGATCGGTTGGCAGATGATGTCCGGGAGGTCTCGTCGGGCACTCCAGAGGAGGGACAATCGCCATCCGATACATGTCGCGTCACCAAGGCCATAGCGTATGCAAGCTTGTGCTCATCGACGCTGCTGCACCGGATACTCGTACCGTTCGAGTATAGTGGACACGGTGCTTTCATATGGAGCATGAAAGGCTGAACCAACTACTGAACCGGTTTAGTGGCGAGCAGTAAATGGCTTAGAGCGACCTCCGTAGGTGGCTAAAAGGCACAAGAGATTCCGCTCCATCACCATCTGATTCGTTGGATAAGATGGAGCATGTTACCTTGTTCTTCCTCGCTGATCGGCCATGTACGGATGTCATCTAGGACGGTAGGCGACAAACCATTTATCGGTCAATCGCATAACGCAGTTGAATAACGTCGCCGCCGAGGGGCTTGCAGTCTAGCAATTTTACATGCTTATATTGGTAGTTATTTTTGTCGATTAGAAGATTTAGCCCTTTACCTTCCAACACAGGCGCCACATTAAAAATCACTTCGTTTACAAGTCCTTGGCCTAGAAATGAATTATGGATATCGGCACCGCCACTAATGAGCGCGGTTTGATGGCCTTTATGCTGCAAGTAGTTCAAGGCCTCCTGAGGCGACCGCACCACGGTTACTCCCGGAATTACTGATGCGTTTTTCGAAACTACGACGATATCCACTTCGCCAAAGGGTCCTGCACCACCATTCCCGCGCATAGCTTCGAAAGTCCGCCGCCCGACTATAAAATTCCCTGCAGCTTGAGCGTGTGTTGCGAAGTCTGCTACTGCTTCTTTTTTCGGTGGGTTTTCAGGACCGGATTGCGCATAATTGCCGTTAGCGGTTAAAGTTGCCCATAAAATTGTTTTCATTGTAATACTCCTCCTTGTGTTCTGTTCAGTATTTTTCGAATGGATGCCGCTACCCGATCTGGACGATCCTCTTGCACATAGTGTGAGGCATCTTCGAGGATCTCGGTTTCGTTCATTGGTAGATGGGTTTGCCATTTAACCATTTGTTCCGGCGGGAAGCCGGCGCTGTCTTTCGTTCCCCATAAAATTTGTGAGGGTAAATCGGCCAAATTCGACAACTTCGATTCAATGCTGGCGAGCCATGTCTGTGCTTTGCGGATATTCCTCGGAAATACCCATGTCGGTTTTCTGGACTTCGGGGTCGGAACGGGTCGTATAAGCTTTGCGCAAGCTATCCGTGACTTTATCGGCCTGGTATATGCCATGCGGAACAATAACTTTGGCGAAGAAATTGCGCCGTGTCTGAAGCCAATACCCAATCGGCCATCCCCCCATTGCGAGCGAGAACATCTTCATTGGCAAAATTTTTGCAGGCCATGCCCAAGTATTCATAACGACGATTCCGCGCAAGTTAGCCCGATTTTGTACCGCGTAATCCATGCCGATCGGTCCTCCCCAATCTTGAACCACTAATATAAAATCCTTTAGGTCTAAATGGCGAATAATCGCTTGAACGGCTTCCGATTGCTCTTGCGGCGTAAAGTGGTAACCACTCGGTGCTTTCGACATCCCAAATCCGGGGTAATCGGGAGCGATAAGACGGAACTCCCCGCGAAGCTCTTTGATCACATTCCGATACAGATACGACCATGTAGGATTACCGTGTAAAAGTAGAACTGTCGGTCCCCTACCTTCATCGAGGTAATGGATGTGTCCATCGCGGTAAGGCAGCCAATGATCATTGAACGGGTATTCCGCTGGATCAACTTGAAACGGTCTATTCAATGCTGTTCACTCCTTATCCATTTATTTCTTTCCCTGGTTCACATCATATTGGATCTATGGTACATTTGAAAAGTAGTTACATTTAAGTGCAATAGTTTCAAAAAATGAACTATGGAGGAATTGTGAATGGAAATGGATCAATCTTGCCCTGGGAAGGTCGAGCCGATTCTTGAAATACTGGATAGTAAGTGGATGATCCTTCTCTTGTTCGAGTTGTTTAACGGTAACCGACGGTTCGGGGAATTGCGCCGTAGGTTGCATCCGATTAGCCCCAAAACATTGACGGACCGGCTGCGCCTGCTTGAGGAGAAGGGGCTCGTCACACGCACGTTGTACCCCGGCGTGCCGTTACATGTTGAATACGATTTAACGGCGGCCGGGAAGGGCCTTCAGCCGATTTTCGCTGCCATGTGGACGTGGACTCAGGAATATGGCGCATATCTACGGAAAGATTCGGATAAGGCAGAGGAAGAAGGAGAAAAGGTGATGTGATTGTCAAGAGCAAACAGAGGCTATCCTAACAAGGATGGCCTTAAAATTTGCCTTTACAGACAGAACGGGAACCTCGTCAAGTATCATGGCTGCATCATTGAATCCTAAAGGTGAACGATAGCTGAATGAAGACACAACGGCAGCCGGCAAACGATCGGGTGCCGTTTTCTTTTGAAGGAGATGAGATTATAGGCCAGGGGGAGCAGAATGGGGATTTTAATAACGAAATTAAAAGAGATTATTGAAGAGAAAGTCATAAGTATGAAAAGTAAGGAGATGGCTAAATGCCGACAGATAAAGCTGATATTTTTACACTAGCTAGGTTTGGCAACTTAGATAACTTTAAGAGTAAATTAATTATTGGTCAGATTAATAGGAAGAGTGAGGGCGGCTCCGGACTATTGCATTATGCTATCTCAGGGAATAAGTTTGATATTGCATCATTTCTCATAACTAGTGGGATTGACGTAAACCTTACAAACTCTGATGGTCAGACTGCATTACACCGTATATGTGTCAATCAAAATCTTGATGTAGCTAAAGAACACGTGAAGGGTCGGGTGACAAGAACATTATGTCATTAATGGCCGCGAAAATCGCGGATTTTGTATTTATGGGATCAAGTTCTTGTCAAAACCAAATAGCAAGAACTTGATCCCATTACCGAAATTGATAAGAACTTGATCTCATTCCCGCGATAAGCTTAAAAAGCGCAGAAATGAAGGCAACATGCCAGAAAATGACCAACTGAAATTCGTTAAGCTCCCTCGGTAAAATGTAGTTTTCTCACGAATGTTCGCTTATTCGCAGGATCTCTCCAATAAATAAATCGCTATCCGGATAGAAGAGGGGATGACCGTCAAATTCGGCAACCGAAGCGTTGCAATCCGGTCCGTGCAGTCTTGAGATCCCGCGAATAAGCTAGTATTCGTACTCATTGAGAAGGAAAGAGCTTCTTCCCGTCGGGCTATTTATGAGGTCAAGTTCTTGTCAAAGACAAATGACAACAAAACAATAATTAAAATTCCAGTGTAGCATTTGAAAATGAGTCGAAGCAAAACTCATTGCCAAACAAATCCGTTTTCTTGCCTCTTTTCTCACTTCTTCACTTTTTTTATGCTTTTAAAAAAATCGGTAGTTTTAAAAGAAAATCGATATATCAAAAATAGAAGACATCCCTCATAGTTGGGGAAGCATCTTCTTTAATCTGAATAATCTGGAAGTGCTTGATCTTGGAGAATAAGGCAATCGAGGAGGGGGGGAGTAAGAAAAAGATTTCATCGTCTATTAGCTCGCTTTCTAATCCAAGACGACAGCGTGCTTATACTCGAAGACCCAACAAATGAATGTGGAAAGGTGTGGATTTATGCGAAGGCTTTCTGCCAAATTCGTTTCCTTCCTGTGCTTGATCGCGCTGCTTACTGGATTATTTCCTGAAGTCTCGTTCGGCGCGACCCAAACGTTCTTTGCGCCAGCTGAATCGTCCGGCAGCATCTCCGTCAAGCTGTATCCGATGGAAAATGTCACCGCAGGACAAACGAAGCTGGTCACGTTCGGCGTACCGTTCCCAAGAGGCTCCATTACTCCAGCGGATGTATCGAAAATTCGCGTGTTGAAGGGCGGCACGGAAATTCCCGCTTACGTTGAAATGCAAACGCCATGGCGCAGCATAACAAACTCTTCGCTGGATGGAACTTCCGTTCGTGTTGCACGCATCCAGATTCAGAACAATTTTGCTGCCGTTTATCCGAATTCGGAGACGATCACAGTGGAATGGGGTCTCACCAATCGAACCCAGAACATTTCGACGCTTACGAATCCGAGATCGGCTTGGCATCAAGTGACGTCGGGCACGTTCGCAGCATCGGACAACGTTTTCGAGCCTGACGTTTATGCCGTGCTGCCGAAAGACTTTCTTGCCGAAGGCGTGCTGAAAGGAACGCGGATGAACACGTTCGACAGCAGCATCACCGAGTCAAGGGACAATCCGACCACGATGGATGCAACCGAGCATTGGACGGGCTACACGGAGATGGAGCATGCGTTCAAAAACAACTTCTACAGTCTCATCAATGAGGATGATCCTGCCGTTATCGCCGGCGATTCCGGCTCCGGCTACAAAAGCGACTACAAAACAAACTACGATCCGTGGCTGTATGACCGCGCGGCAACGATGTACACGCTATACATGCGGAGCGGCTCGCTGAAAGCGCTGCGCGAGGCAGTGCGGCATACCGACTTTTACAAAACGAAAATATATCCGGCCACAACGACGCCTTCCCGTGCCGTCGGACTGTTTACGCTCAAAAATCCCGATCCGAACGGCTGGCCTGGCGGCAACGGGGCGATGTACAGCTACGACGAGTCGATGGCGTATACGTACTGGCTGACCGGCGACAACGATATGCTGACTTACATCCCCCTGATCGTTCAGGCGCATGAAACGAATGACGAGCCGACACGGTGGGATCCGAGCCTGGGGACTTGGACCGAACGGCATACGGCTTTCCGGTTGCTGGCCAACCTGATCGCTTACGAGGTAACGGGCAACACGACTTACAAGACGAATGTGCAAAATCAAACGGCTGATTTCATCTGGCATCAGAACGGTGCAGGTGGACTTATACCGGCAAGCCGTGTCGACGGCGGACTGTATCATTACGGCAGCCAGCATGGCGACGGCGTACCCGGCGATTTGATCGCTTCGACCTGGATGAGCGTGCTGACCGAAGATGCAATGATCCGCGCTTACGCGTTTACGGAAGATTCGAATATCGCTAATTTTGTGAAGCGCATGGGCACCTTCCTGAATAACGCTTCGCGTTCCGATGCTTACCACAGCTTCGATACGTATGTCGGAGCGCTTCGTTATCCGGATTATATGGTGAAGTATGACGGCACTCCCGATGCGCTGGACGGCGGACGGGGAAGCGCCAGCGATCCGACCGGCGGTACGACGATCGAGCATGACCTCGAGGTGGGGAACGCGATTCTGTGGGCCGACTACTTCAATCAGCTGCTCGGCGGTTCGCCAAATACGACCTGGGAATCGGCAGTAAACGACCTGTACTACGGCTACGATATCGGCGTCAACTTCTGGATTCGCCCGACCGGTCCTTCGGCGGGAAAAACCGCTTACCGAATTACACCAAATCGCAAGTGGGGCTGGGAATTCCGCACAACGGGCAGCTTCACATGGCTGGCGTCCCAACTGCTGTCCGGCTCAAGCTCAGGTTCCGGCGATACGACGGCGCCAACGGTATCGATCACAGCGCCGACAAGCGGCCAAACGGTATCCGGCACGATTACGGTGTCGGCAAACGCCTCGGATAATGTTGGCGTCGCGGGCGTGCAATTCAAGGTCGACGGTACTAATGTCGGCACCGAAGACACGTCTTCGCCGTATTCGATCTCGTACAGCACGTCGGGCCTCGCGGCTGGCTCGCATACGATTACGGCAGTAGCGCGCGATGCTGCGGGCAATACGACGACATCGTCCCCGGTGTCCGTAACTGTAGGCGCGGCTTCCGATACGACGGCGCCGACGGTATCGATCACAGCACCGACAAGCGCCCAAACGGTATCCGGCACGATTACGGTGTCAGCAAACGCCTCGGATAATGTCGGCGTCGCGGGCGTCCAGTTCAAGGTCGACGGTACTAATGTCGGCACGGAAGACACGTCTTCGCCGTATTCGATCTCGTACAGCACAACATCGCTTACAAACGGCTCGCATGCGATTACGGGTGGTAGCGCGCGACGCTGCGGGCAATACGACGACATCGTCCCCGATAGCTGTAACCGTGTCGAACGGCGCCACGGGAACGGTCACCTTCCAGCAAGGAGTGAGCGGCTACACCGGCGCGAAGGATGTGTCGCTCACTTCGCAATACAGCGGCAACGGCGGCAATATTCTAAGCGGCACGTTGAAAGTATTCGATCAAACCAGCCAGACAACGCCGTATGAGATAAATACGCTGCTGCGCTTCGATAGTATATCGATTCCGGCCGGCAAAACGGTTGCATCGGCAAAGCTGACACTCAAGATGAACACATGGGCATCCGGCTTTACGATGGAAGGCCGCTACATGCAGACGGATTACGATCCGACCTATTCGCTCATCGGATGGCAGAACCGCAAGTCCGGAGCGCTATGGGCGACGGCTGGGGCAAAGGGCAACGGGACCGATTATGTGTCCGGCAAATCGTTTGCGATAACCAGCTTCACAGCATCCGGCGATCAGGTGATCGATATTACTCTTGATCCTTCAGTCGTACAGGGCTGGCTGACCACACCGTCCACCAATCAGGGCGTTCTGCTGTACATTGATAATCCAACTAACGTTGCGGTTGATATATATTCCGCAGAAGACGCCACAACGGCAAACCGGCCTAAGCTGTCGATCACGTACCAGTAAATATTCAATCGGCCAAAGAGTAAATTTTCCTTGGCCGATTTTTTTCTGCGAGCGTTTCGGCATGTCCAAGCTAGCTCTACACGACGGCTAAACGTTTTAAAACATTAGTTGATTTGGAATATGTGTACCAATCAGAATCGGCGGAAGATACTGCTCTGCGAAATGAACGGCAGACATTAGTATGGGATGCAATTTGTCTTTTAACGGATAAAGAGCGCATTGTCATCGTCTTGTATTACATGGACGACTTTGATACGAGGGAAATCGTGAGCTTTTTGAATGTATCAATTGAAAGCTGGTTAAGAAGGACTAGACAAAAACAAAAGGTGACATCCGTAAAAGTGGGCATTAGTGTCGGCTCTTAAGTACATGTACCGATTAATGCCGCGCAATTAGCGGTTTTCTGGTTAATCGGTACATATTCTTGAAAAAAACAAATCTCAAGAATTTGTACCGATTGCCGAATAAAGACAAGAATACATACCGATTCCGGTGTCAAAATTGGTTAAGCTAACGGGCAGGATAGCGTGGAAACAAAACAAATAGGCTTAAATATTACACTTGACTGTTCCAGTATATGGATTATAATTAATACAAATAGTCGAATGGTGGGATATGTGCAGTGATGATGATGATGGTGTTTCTGACGGAAATTAAAGGTTAATTCTAACCTAATATAACATGAGCGTGACCAAGGCAGACTACTTTACTAGGTAGGGTTTGCTTTAACATGTCTTCGTTCGTGTACTCCGTTATGAAACAAATTATCATCACTGCTTTCCGCAAAAGGATGCTTTAGAACGGCCACAGCCGTTTCTTATTAGGCATGCTTACGGAATGAAAGCCGTGGGTGAACAATTGTTCATCCGCGGCTTTTTCTATTCCCTCATTTTACTATTTTTTTATTTGTGACCTCTTGAATGAATGGTTTCATTTAAACATTCCAAAAAGCTGCATCTGCTGACAGATGTATGTCAAAGCCATAGATTTGGGGAGAAGCCTTCCCAACATGTAAACACATAAGGAGGAAGTAACATGAGACCTAACAAGCCAGATCTATCTATTACAACTGTTCAAACGGTATTACTGCAACACTGGGGGTGTCCTGCTCAGGAAGTATCCGCAGTTGGCGATAGTGGGAATTTTAGTACCGTCTATTACTTTACAATGAAAGGGTCCGAGTATGTCATTCTATTTAATCAGGCTGAGCAAGCTGACTACCTAAGGAAGCAGTACATTGCTGACTTACTTTCCGCTCAAGGTGTACGCTATCCAAAAATGATAGGGCAAGGGACTGTGGAATGTTATCGTTATTGCATTTTAGAGCGTATACCCGGTCATGTGCTGGCTGACTGTCTACCCGAACAAAAGGTTAATATGCTTTCCGATTTAGTTCAATCCATAACTGCAATGAATCAGGTTCAATTGCCTGAAACAACGACCGGATTCGGGGAAGTGAGAGAGGATGGCAACGGCGAATTCCCCTCATGGCTAGACTATATCCAGGCATTTTTCGCTGAAGATCAGACAGGAACCTTTTGGGAAAACTGGCATGATCTCTTTCATACCACCTGCTTGGAACGAGACGTCTTCAATGAATGCTTCGGCAGACTGCTAACGTTCAGCAAATACAATGCGTCGTACCGTCATTTCGTTCATAATGATTGTCATGCTTGGAACATTCTATCAGATGGTAGAAGGATTACAGTCATTATCGACTCCAATCCGATTTACGGCGATTTTCTCATTGATATAGCGTCGATTGAAGATGCTATTCCAGGGACAGATGTGGCAGAAGTATTCCGTATTCATGCCGAGCACATAGGCACACCGATTCATGATTTTGGAGCGAGACTTACCGGGGCCAGGTACTTTAAGGGCCTGGATGCCATGCGTTTCTATGCCAAAATGGGCTATACGGATGCCTATGTCGAACTTCGTGACAGCTTGCTAGCCCTTCCAACGGAGTTGTGATACATGGCGTACATGTATGAGAAATATGACCAAAATTATGAAGACTTCGCAAGTGGAAAGGTACTGTACAATGCCCATGGCACAACCTCGTTTCCGGTAAGACTAGCCAGTGAAATCATTCAAAGATGCTTCAGATTACTCGAAATAAAAGGAAATAATGGTCCTTATTCCTTATATGATCCCTGCTGCGGAGGAGCCTATATGTTAACTGTCACTGGGCTAATGCACGGTCATCGAATTACTAATATTTATGCTTCCGATGTTGATCATGAGGTACTTCAAGTAGCTGAACGAAACTTATCTTTACTAACTCCAAGTGGATTAGCTCGGCGTAAAGAACAGCTGACCCGATTAACTGCTTTATTTCAGAAGAAATCACACGAAGAGGCTTTGGCTAGCTTGGAAAGACTTGATGAACATTTGGAAACATCAATTTTAGAAGAGACATATGTGTCGCAAGTCGATATTACCTCAAACGAAAAGAGTAGCTCCCATAGAGATATCAGTATAGTTATGACTGATCTACCTTACGGTGACAAGGTCAACTGGAGAACCGATAGCCCAGACCCCATCTCGGACTTTTTTGATCAGATCTTGAAACGGATAAATCCGGATCATTCGGTTGTAGCAGTAATTACGAATAAAGGCCAGAAGCTAAAGCACAAGAGATTTAAAAAGCTGCAATACTTCAAGATAGGGAAAAGACAAATCGGAATATTTGAGCTGATTTCTTAGTCATTTGATGAAGACCAAGACCGATATAAAATTTGGAATCGAAAAGGTGGACTATATATGGTAAATGAACGAAGCAACTCTCTAATGGAGAAGAAAATACCTCTATTCATTGTAACTGGTTCGAGTGGTTCAGGAAAAACCTACGTCATTAACGAGCTTCGAAAAATATTACCTGATTTTGATATCTTTGATATCGATAATCTCCGTGAAGTGGGTATTACTGACGAGCAGCAAATACGAGAAGTTTGGCTTAGGGTTGCACGAAATACAGCTGAAAGCGGACGGATGACAATCATATGCGGAACAGCAATGACATGGGATATTGAAAAATGTGTTGACTATCCCTATTTTAAACATGTGTATTATCTGAATTTACACTGTGACAATGAAACCCGTGAGAAGCGATTACGTGAAAGAAATTGGCCAGAAGAAATGATTCAAGACTATAAGGAGTTTGCAACATGGTTGATCGATAATGCAGCTTTACGATATAGCCCACCAATGCCGATTGTCGATACTACAGTTGCCGACGTGGTTGTTGTAGCAGCTCAAATTAAAGAATGGGTACTTCGATACGCAATATCTTAGGCTCAATGTATCTTCGTTTTTTTAAGAATCATTGAGCTAACGGGACACTATCGCTCAATACAATACGACGGCAGCTGGCTTGATGGCCAGCTGCCGTTTCCATTGAAGTAATGGGGAGAATTCGTTCCAATTTGTGGTATTATGTATCAGACGATTTTCGGAAAAATATAAAGTGAAAGTGGTGGATTAGACTGAATGCTAAATACGGATTTATAGATGAAAGTGGGCAATTGAAAATAGAAGCAATATATGACTCAACTGGCTATTTTAGTGAAGGTTATGCGCCAGTTGTTCGAAATGATGTTTGTTCTTTAATTGATTACGAGGGGAATGAGGCTCTCCGTACCAATTATTTTTGGTTGCGAGAATTCCATTGTGGGTTAGCAATGTTTAGCCAGAATAATCGTTTCGGATTTATCAATAAAAGAGGGATTGAAGTCATTCCAGCTAAGTTTCTAGGATGCTTTGCATTCCGAGAAAATAGGACGGTTGTTTCGACACAAGCTGGATTCGGAATACTTGATGTCGAAGGTAGGGAGATTCTGCCCACGTTGTTTTATCGGATAGGCAATTATTTCGAAGGATTATCGAATATTTGTCGAGAAGCTAAAGGCAAATTTGGCTTTGTCGATCTCAACGGAAAAGAGATAATTGACTGTCAGTGGGATGACGCTTCGAATTTTTCAGAAAGTCGAGCTGTTATAGGAGAAAAGGGTAAATATGGGCTGATTAATCGAGAAGGCGAGACTGTCCTAAAGCCCAAATATACTCACATTGGCGATGTATCAGGAGGTCTCGCATTCTTTAAGAAGAGCGGACGATATGGCTTCCTCAACAGAGAAGGAGAAATAGCAATAGAACCTCGTTTCATAGAATTGGGTAACTTTGCTGACGGATTTGCCCCGGTACGGATTGGTAAAGCGTGGGCGTATATCAATAGTCAAGGTGTACAAGTGACTGAGCCTCTTTTCAACCATGCCTCGGAATTTGTTAATGGGTATGCTGTTGTCGAAAAAGAGGGAAGAGATAGTTATCTCACCACAGAACTAAAAGAAGTAACTATAAATACTGCCTATTCGTCGGTGGGCTATTATTTTGAAGGATTGGCCGCAGTACGTGTTGGGTAGGCTGCTGAGAAATCGCAGCCTGTTCCGCTAACGGGCAGGATTCGCTAACAAAATTACCGAAATTATAAGGGCAGTTTAATTATTCCACTGCCAACTTAATACTCAGGTTTTCTACTTTCAAGATCACTAGAAATGGAATGATGTATAGAATGAGTCTAATGGTTTATCCGATCTCAAAAAACAAAAATATTAGTACTGCTGATTTAGAAAAACAAATACCGTACCCTCATAATTTCCAATTTGGGTTTGAATCTTATAGAAGCAAACTTTGGGGTAGCAAGATAATGCAGGAAATGGGTTGCCAATTGATTTATTCTTTAAAGGATGGAGATATTTATGCATTTGATGATGATTTGAAAGAGCTAAAGCGCGAACTCAACGTCATTTTGGATAATTTGAAAATTATTGAGGATGTATTTGGTGGTGGTATTGATTTTAGAGTCCAGAATGCAATTGAAGCAGTAAAGGTAGCTGAACAATATAAGGATGTTGGAGTTTATATTGGCTAGAAAGATATTGCAGGCGTAAATGCCCGTTCATTGAGCTAACTGGGAACGATAGTTCAAGACAACACGATGGCAGCTTATCACATGATGAGCTGCCGTTTTCTCAACTAACGGCCAGTTTAGCGCAACAATTTCATACCAAATGCGTTAAATAATAACGGGCATTTTCGAATTGTGGAGTTGATAATATGAGAAGTTTAAATATAAAACGAATGAACATAGGAATTTTATTGCTAATAATCATTGTATTTTGCGGAGTTCTCCCAATCGAAAGAAGTATCTATGGTGAGCGAGAGAATGCTCGAACCCAAAATCAAACAACAGCAGTTAAGAGCTTCAGAATAAATGAAATCGAAGAGGCGCTTTATGGTGTGGATTTAGTGATTGAAGGCAGCGTATCAACAGTGAAACATTCTGAAGTACGTAATTCAGGGGTTGGTGGAAAGATGTCCTTCCAATATGATGTAACTCCAGTACAAATAAATGTTGAGAATGTTGTGTATGGTCAGGAACCAGACAGTACTACAATCACTTACCTTCAACATGGCATTGAAAATGAATCAAATAGCATTCTTGATTTCGTTCATGAAGGTGACAAAGTTGTTTTATTACTTGAGAAAGCCGATGATGGCAAATATTGGTCATATAATTTCAATGATGGTATATGGAAGAATGTGAATGGAAAGGTTCAGTCAAAATCAACCAATGAGATATTAGTCAAATTAAATGGCGAGATATTGGTTCATTCAAAGCATTAATCAAAGAGTATGCAGCGTTGCAAAGAAAACCAGATTAATTTTAGCATCAAATATCTGTCTGTTAAGCTAACTGGGAACGATAGTTGAAAAGAGCAGATCACGACGATGGTCTGCTCTTTTCATTGAAGTAATGGGCAGATTTGCGCAACATAGAACAGGATGCCGACATCGGCAGCCTGTGAAAGAACGATCTAACTTTCATGCTCTGCGGTGCAGCAAAGAGATGCATGGATGGCTAACGGGGATAAGGGTACAAGAAATTTGATTTTAACGACATACCCTGTAAACGAGGGGATGATGGACAAGATACTTTGATCATCTCACATCATTCTCTGCCCTTAGCTAAAGGCAATGTTCCTACATTACCTTTTTTCCGTATACGAGTTGCTTAGTGACGGCTCCAATTATTATTGAAGTAACGGGCAGGAGAACGCGTAGCTGCGCAACGGGAAGCAAAAACCTGTCTACATCTGGAATGCGACAAACCTTTTATCGGTCAATCGCATAACGCAGTTGAATAACGTCGCCGCCGAGGGGCTTGCAGTCTAGCAATCTTACATGCTTATATTGGTAGTTATTTTTGTCGATTAGAAGATTTAGCCCTTTACCTTCCAACACAGGCGCCACATTAAAAATCACTTCGTTTACAAGTCCTTGGCCTAGAAATGAATTATGGATATCGGCACCGCCACTAATGAGCGCGGTTTGATGGCCTTTATGCTGCAAGTAGTTCAAGGCCTCCTGAGGCGACCGCACCACGGTTACTCCCGGAATTACTGATGCGTTTTTCGAAACTACGACGATATCCACTTCGCCAAAGGGTCCTGCACCACCATTCCCGCGCATAGCTTCGAAAGTCCGCCGCCCGACTATAAAATTCCCTGCAGCTTGAGCGTGTGTTGCGAAGTCTGCTACTGCTTCTTTTTTCGGTGGGTTTTCAGGACCGGATTGCGCATAATTGCCGTTAGCGGTTAAAGTTGCCCATAAAATTGTTTTCATTGTAATACTCCTCCTTGTGTTCTGTTCAGTATTTTTCGAATGGATGCCGCTACCCGATCTGGACGATCCTCTTGCACATAGTGTGAGGCATCTTCGAGGATCTCGGTTTCGTTCATTGGTAGATGGGTTTGCCATTTAACCATTTGTTCCGGCGGAAAGCCGGCGCTGTCTTTCGTTCCCCATAAAATTTGTGAGGGTAAATCGGCCAAATTCGACAACTTCGATTCAATGCTGGCGAGCCATGTCTGTGCTTTGCGGATATTCCTCGGAAATACCCATGTCGGTTTTCTGGACTTCGGGGTCGGGAACGGGTCGGTATAAGCTTTGCGCAAGCTATCCGTGACTTTGTCGGCCTGGTATATGCCATGCGGAACAATAACTTTGGCGAAGAAATTGCGCCGTGTCTGAAGCCAATACCCGATCGGCCATCCCCCCATTGCGAGCGAGAACATCTTCATTGGCAAAATTTTTGCAGGCCATGCCCAAGTATTCATAACGACGATTCCGCGCAAGTTAGCCCGATTTTGTACCGCGTAATCCATGCCGATCGGTCCTCCCCAATCTTGAACCACTAATATAAAATCCTTTAGGTCTAAATGGCGAATAATCGCTTGAACGGCTTCCGATTGCTCTTGCGGCGTAAAGTGGTAACCACTCGGTGCTTTCGACATCCCAAATCCGGGGTAATCGGGAGCGATAAGACGGAACTCCCCGCGAAGCTCTTTGATCACATTCCGATACAGATACGACCATGTAGGATTACCGTGTAAAAGTAGAACTGTCGGTCCCCTACCTTCATCGAGGTAATGGATGTGTCCGTCGCGGTAAGGCAGCCAATGATCATTGAACGGGTATTCCGCTGGATCAACTTGAAACGGTCTATTCAATGCTGTTCACTCCTTATCCATTTATTTCTTTCCCTGGTTCACATCATATTGGATCTATGGTACATTTGAAAAGTAGTTACATTTAAGTGCAATAGTTTCAAAAAATGAACTATGGAGGAATCGTGAATGGAAATGGATCAATCTTGCCCTGGGAAGGTCGAGCCGATTCTTGAAATACTGGATAGTAAGTGGATGATCCTTCTCTTGTTCGAGTTGTTTAACGGTAACCGACGGTTCGGGGAATTGCGCCGTAGGTTGCATCCGATTAGCCCCAAAACATTGACGGACCGGCTGCGCCTGCTTGAGGAGAAGGGGCTCGTCACACGCACGTTGTACCCCGGCGTGCCGTTACATGTTGAATACGATTTAACGGCGGCCGGGAAGGGCCTTCAGCCGATTTTCGCTGCCATGTGGACGTGGACTCAGGAATATGGCGCATATCTACGGAAAGAGTCGGATAAGGCAGAGGAAGAAGCAGAAAAGGTGATGTGATTGTCAAGAGCAAACAGAGGCTATCCTAACAAGGATGGCCTTAAAATTTGCCTTTACAGACAGAACGGGAACCTCGTCAAGTATCAAGGCTGCATCATTGAACTATCGGGGAACTATAGCTGAATGAAGACACAACGGCAGCCGGCAAACGATCGGGTGCCGTTTTCTTTTGAAGGAACCGGCAGGATAATTTAATTACTTCACCGAAAGCTTAGGGAAATGAGATTATAGGCCAGGGGGAGCAGAATGGGGATTTTAATAACGAAATTAAAAGAAATTATTGAAGAGTGGGACCCCTACGGTTTGAAACCCAATAATATATATGGGGTAGAATCAATTGAGATATTAAAATGTATTCAGAGTGGAAGGACTAGAAATCCTGAAATCATTATCAGCTATCTGCAAACAATTCTTGAAATGTATTATCCTGATGGTAAATTAAATATCAGTCACAGTGAATATCAAGGCATTGCTAATAAAATTATGGTAGTTTTAGACCAACCATCATTAAACTAACTGGGAAAAATAGCTGAATGGAAACGCAGCGGCAGCTGTCGGATGACAAGAACATGGTAACATTCAGAGTCGCATAAATTGCGGCTTTTTTGTTTTATGTTATCAAGTTCTTGTCAAAATGAAATGACAAGAACTTGATAACATTCCTGATAGGTGACAAGAACTTTGTAACATTTCCGACAAGAGTCCTTTTTGGTCGCTGGTAACGGGCTGGTTATCTCCGCATGTTCTCGGCGCGGTGGTTCGCCGATGGGACCGTCGATTAGATAACTAATAGCTACAATGGCTGCTCGGTGTTACCGTCGATTCCCGTTCGGTACACCGTTAAGGGATAACCCCAACTGGGAATGATATCGTCTTTCGAGCAAGTTATTTGTAAACGTTGGGTAAAATAGGGAGCGCGATAGTAAAGACGTATGAACGAAAGGGTGACATAACATGACGAACAAAAGGTTGGAAGGCATTCGGGCGCTCGTTACGGGATCGTCCGGCGGTTTGGGCTATGCGATGGCGGAAGCGCTGCTGGCGGAAGGGGCAAAGGTAGCGGTATCCTCTAGAGCGGGTGATAAGTTAGATCAAGCGGTTGCCGGCTTTATAAAAAGAGGATACGATGCGCACGCCCTGCCGCTTGACGTGCGATCCGAGCAGTCAGCAGAGGAAGCTGCCCGTTGGGTCCGCCGCGAATGGGGCGGACTCGATGTGCTGGTGAACAACGCCGGGATCGGAATGAAGACAGTAAATCCCCGCTTTCTCACCGAACCTCAGCCTTTTTACCAGGTAACGCCCGAAGGGTTTCGGAATTTGATAGACACCAACGTGACGGGTTATTTCCTCGTCGCCCGCGCTTTTGCGCCTCTTATGATCGAGCAGGGCAAGGGGCGCATTATCAACATTTCAATGAACTATGAAACCATGAAAAGAAAAGGCTTCGTGCCTTACGGTCCGTCACGCGCGGCAACCGAATCGCTCTCTTATATCATGGCAGAAGACCTAAGGGAACATGGCGTGGCAGTCAATATGCTGCTTCCCGGTGGGGCGACGGTGACCGGTATGATTCCGGACGAACTGCGCAAGGAACTTGGCCAGCAGGCGCGTCTGCTAACGCCGGAAATTATGGCAGCACCCATTATCTACCTCGCTTCACCGGACGCGGAGGGAGTGACGGGAGAACGGATGGTGGCGGTCGAATTTGAGCAATAGTTGTCTAACCGGGACAATAAAGAATAACAACTATGGAGAAGCGCGATAGGTTGTGTTTTTAGCCACCAACGGAATCATCACTCGAAAGAGTATGGCACGAAGCCGTTTTCGGCCTCTCTTGGCATTTTTAAACTTATGGGATCAAGTTCGTGTCACCGTAACATGACAAGAACTTGATCCCATTCCCGATGGCAAATCTCATCCTCAAGATGAAGCGCTTCCATAAGCAGGGTGATATCTGAGAGGGCGATGCTAACGCTTTCATTAGAGTATCCTGCCATTAAAGGTTCGTTTGTCTGTCATTATCACCTGCAAGCTGCGAAAGCGGTTTGAGCACAGCCTCATTTAACCGCTCGCGGTTGATTAACGGTGAAACTTGGTCTCGCTAATATTGACGAAAAATCGTTAAACACATGGGGCTGTCCCACAGGGTACAATACCCATGGCACAGCCCCTCTTTTTCATGCCATCATTTAAGGCTTCAGGACGAATTTAATGCATTCGTCCGCATGGTTGTAGAAGGTGTTGTACGCATTATGCGCCTGATCGAGCGGTACTTTATGCGTGATGATTTCCGTCGGATCGAACTCGCCTGCCATAATTTTTTGATACAGCATCGGCATGTAATGAATCACGGGCGCCTGTCCCATAGTCAGTTTTACGTTTCGTTCCCAAATGTTTCCGAACATGAACTGATTGTATTTAGACCCATATACCCCCGTAATCTGAATCGTGCCGAATTTCCGCACCGCATTCATCGCGATGTTGATCGGGCTGAGCGTTCCGCCAACCAGCTTGGCCTTCTGCTCTTCCTCCTCCAATGGGGTCTTCTTGCCGTCCATTCCGACGCAATCGATGACGACATCCGCACCCCCGCTCGTTATTTCTTTGATATGCAGCCCCATGTCTTTGTAATCTTCAAAGTTGAAGATTTCGACGTTATTCATTTTTTTGGCATGGTTCAGCCGGTATGGGAGATTGTCGACCGCAATGACCCGTTTGGCTCCTTTCATCCAGGCGAATTTTTGTGCCATCAAGCCGACGGGGCCGCAACCGAGCACCACCACCGTATCTCCCTGCTTCACGCCGCCGTTGTCCACGCTCCAATAGGCCGTCGGCAACACGTCGGACAGGAACAGAAGCTTCTCATCCTCCAATTCGCATGACTCCGGAATAACGAGAGGCATGAAATTGCCGTACGGCACGTAAAGCAATTCGGCTTGTCCGCCCGAATAATTCCCGTAACGTTCGGTAAACCCAAAGTAAGCTCCCGTATCCACTTGGGGATTAGGGTTGGAGTTGTCGCATTGGCTCTCCATATCATGCTGGCAGTAATGACAGCTGCCGCACGAGATATTGAACGGGAGCACGACCCGGTCCCCTTTTTTGACCTTTGTCACCTCGGGGCCCACTTCTTCGACGATGCCCATCGGTTCATGTCCGACCACATATCCGTTTTGGGCCTGAATCGCCCCCTGGTAGATATGGAGATCGGAACCGCATATGGCGGTCGAGGTGATCCTGACGATAATCCCGTCTTTTTTCTGAATCGTCGGATCCGCGACCTGCTTCACTTGCATGTTCTTCACGCCATTGAAAGTTACAGCCTTCATAATCACCCTCCTGTTATGACATGCCTTAAATTTGCATGCATGGCTTCTATTATGGAATTGGAGAGTGAGGCTCATACATTCGATATACGGTATTTTCGACAGCCGCGAAGCGCCTAAGAACAAGAAAGGAAACATATTCGTTGTGCGGCTCATGCGCGCTCAGCTTCCGTACCCGATTGGACAAGGCGTACCGTATCTCTAGCTGATTTCATCTTTACATGATTTTTCCGTTATTGAACAATCTAGTATAGGTGTAATCATCCACAAGGAGGCATACGCATGAACCCCAAATATAAGCCATTATTTGAAAACTTTACGCTGCGAAGCGGCATCCGGCTGGACAATCGAATCGTCATGGCCCCGATGACGAACTGGTCGTCAAATGAGGACGGCACGGTGTCGGACACCGAGGTCGACTATTACATCCGCCGCGCCGGCGGCGTCGGCATAGTTGTGACCGCATGCACCTACGTCACCCGCAACGGCAAAGGGTTCGCCGGCGAGTTCGGCGCCGACACCGACGACATGATCCCAGGTCTGCGGCGTCTTGCATCCGCGATCAAGGAAAAAGGCGCCGTGGCGCTGCTGCAGATTTTCCACGGTGGGCGATTGTGCCCGCCGGAGTTGGTACCGGGCGGGGATATCGTGAGCGCGAGCGACGTACCGTCGGAACAGAACGCGAATGTCAGGCCAAGGCCGCTCCAGGATGACGAGATCGAAGCCATCGTGCGCGACTTCGGGGAGACGACACGGCGGGCGATTGAGGCGGGCTTCGACGGTGTAGAGATTCACGGCGCGAACGGATACCTGCTGCAGCAGTTTTTCTCGCCGCATACGAACCGCCGCGTCGACCGCTGGGGCGGGGATCTGACGAAACGGCTGACGTTTCCGCTTGCAGTGGTGGACGAGGTGAAGCGGGTCGTCGCCGAGCATGCCAATCGGCCGTTTGCCGTCGGATACCGCTTCTCGCCGGAAGAACCGGAGGAGAATGGCATCACGATGGATGACACGTTGAAGTTGGTCGACGTGCTCGCGGGCCTGGAGCTGGACTACCTCCATGTGTCGCTCATGGACTTCTCGTCCAAACCGCGGGTCGGGGCGGACGAAAGTAAGTCGCGGCTGCAATGGATTGTGGATACGGCCGGCGGACGGACGCCCGTCATCGGCGTCGGCTCCGTGCATACGCCCGAGGAAGCGCTGGAGGCGCTGCTGACGGGCGCGGCGCTGGTTGCCCTCGGCCGCGAGCTGATCATGGAGCCCGATTGGGTCGCTAAGGTAGCTGAAGGCCGGGAGGCTGAGATCGCAACGACGCTCAGCAAACACGACCAGCGCCGGCTGATCATCCCGGATCCGCTCTGGCGGTGCATCATGGGCGCGCCGGGCTGGTTCCCGGTAGTGGATTGAATGCTTCGCCGCGGCTTGCTGCCCGTCCGCTGCCGGATTTTCCGTCACGCCTCCTGTATTAAGCCGATCTTCAGTTCGGATCATAGATACTAAGGCCGCGAAAATTGCGGCTTTTTTAACATTATAGAAAGTATAAGTTTTTTGGGGCGGAATGAGCATATGCACCGGGAAGCCTTAGTAACCAAGCATGGAAAGAATATACGATCCGTAGTATTTACAGAAATTGAAAAGTTTCGTGACTGCGATAACCGTCAAGGCTGAATTTCCACCCTATATTCATATACAAGTAACTATGGGAGGAAGGGGAAGAACGGAGAGTGGAAACCGGCCAAGGACTACATCCGATTCGAGATGTTAAGAATACATTAGCAGACGCTAATAATAAAGTGGTACGTGTGGAAATATTATTGCACGAGAGACAAACTGAAAATCATTTTTTCAGTTTATCGTGGTTGGACTAATTAGACGATTGAATGGGAGAGATCTTCATGGAATTGCACAATAAGACAGCAATTATTACCGGAGCGGGGAAAGGAATCGGAAAGGCGACAGCGATTGCTTTGGCCACAGAAGGCGTACAGCTTGGTTTAATAGCAAGAACGAACAGCGACTTGGAGTCCTTACAGGCAGAATTGACCCGGATTTATGGAATAAAAGTTTTTATTGCAACCGCTGATGTATCTGTTAAGGCTGAAGTGGACGCCGCCGTTTCCAATTTGATCGAAAGACTCGGGTCCATCGATATTTTGCTTAATAATGCGGGAATCGCGCAGTTCGGAACACTGCTCGATATGGATCCCGATGTGTGGGAGAATATCATCAAAACGAATGTCCTTGGGACCTACTACGTAACTCGTGCTGTTCTGCCTGCCATGCTGAAACAAAGCAGCGGTTCTATTATTAATATTTCTTCCTCCGCCGGCGAGCGTGGAAACGCTACTGCTTCCGCCTACAGCGCCTCCAAATTTGCGGTGATCGGAATGACCGAATCCCTAATGCAGGAAGTACGCAAATCCAATATTCGGGTAACGGCCCTAACACCAAGTACCGTTAACACCGAGCTGGCATCCAATGCAGGGTTGAAAATAGGGGAAGAGGATCGGATGATGCAGCCGGAGGATGTGGCAGAGTTGATACTGATGACTTTAAAATTACCACAGCGTGTATTCGTCAAAGCCGCTGGAATTTGGACAACCAACCCTCAATAAGATTGGAATCTAACGGGGCATAAACTCGAAAATTAACTTTGACCGGGTTATGAGTTGACATTCTATTACGAAGTAACTACAATGGTTACAACGGTGGTGATGCTAGAGTGAAACAGATTAGTAGCCGATTTTCCATTGCAGTCCACATCCTTTCTCTGATCGCCTTTAGCTCCAAAGATTGTACCGGTGATTACATAGCGGGCAGCGTGAATACGAATCCGGTTATAATCCGCAGGATAATGGGGATGCTTAAGAAGGCTGGTTTGGTAGACATTCGTCTCGGAGTGGGCGGCGCTTCCTTGCTGAAGGATCCCGATCAGATTACGCTTCTGGACGTGTACCGCGCCGTGGAAGTCATCGAGGACGGTCAACTGTTTAATTTTCACGATGAACCTAATCCCCAATGCCCTGTTGGCCGGAATATTGAAGCGGCTCTTCGTTCGGAAATGAAGGAAGCCCAAACCGCGATGGAACAAAGGTTGGCTCAAGTGAACTTAAACCAGCTAGCTTCTCAGTTTGTGTAAAAAAAAGCTCTTAGAGCTTTTTTTATGTCCTCGTTGTAACCGGAGTTGTTATAACGACTGTGATTATTGATTCATACTAGGAGGAAATACGATGAAAATTTTGGTGACAGGCGCAACTGGGAAATTGGGATCACTTGTAGTAGAAACGTTATTGGAAACCGTACCGGCTAAGGATCTTGCAGTCAGCGTTCGCAACCCGGAGAAAGCGGAGAGCCTTCGAGCTCGCGGCATTGATGTAAGACTTGGGGATTTTGAACAGCCGGATACGCTAGATAAAGCGTTCGCAGGTATCGACCGCCTCTTGATCGTTTCCACGGACGGCGACAACGAAACTCGGACTCGCCAGCATACTGCGGCAGTAGCGGCTGCTAAGCGCGCTAATGTCGGTTTCATTGCTTATACCAGTTTAGTAAACGCTAGCGAGAACACGATATTCCTTGCGCCGGTGCATCGTGCCACTGAGGAAGCCATCAGAAATTCGGGGATTCCTTATTCGTTATTGCGCAACAACTGGTATTTGGAGAACGAGACTAGCAGCATTCAAGCAGTCCTTGGAGGAGCACCTTGGTTGACTTCGGCGGAATCCGGCAAAGTAGGCTGGGCGGCTCGACGCGATTATGCACAGGCAGCTGCAGCCGTACTGGCGGGTGTTGGCCATGAGAATTCCGTGTATGAGCTGTCCGGCAAACTTGTTACACAAGAAGAGCTAGCTTCTGTCCTTGCCGATGTCTTGGGCCGGGAAGTTCCCGTTCAACAAGTGGATGACGAAACTTATGCCAGCATAATGAGCAGCGTAGGTGTTCCAGAACCGGTCGTTCCGATTCTGGTTGGAATTCAGAGTGCAATTCGCGATGGCGCATTGGAAGTCGAGAGCAATGACCTTAAGAAGCTGCTTGGACGTCCGGCCACGTCACTCGAAGAGGGTCTACGTCAAATCGTAAACGAAATTCAGGCTTAATGGAGCGTGCGAAACAGAGGTTGTTCCATTGTTCCCGAAGGTCTTGCGACCGGAGGGGTGGATTCTTTTTTATGCGTGTATGGAAAGTCTGGAGAATGTTGGCGATCGCCCGTGGCATGCTTCGAGTTCCTTATTGGACTATCCATGCTGTTAAATCGCTTAGAAGCGTATATACCGCCATTCCAAAGCAAAATGAGCGGGCTTATCATTAATCGGAAAATAGGGAGGCTATCCGAATGTCTTTGAAAGAGAAGCGAGTCATAGTCGTAGGAGGCACATCAGGTATTGGATTATCGACTGCCAAGGCATTTCTGGAAGAAGGGGCAAAGGTAGTTATCGCAAGCCGTTCCGCTGCCAAGCTTTCGGAAGCCAAACAAACGCTTGGCGGGAATGTTGAAGCTTACGAGCTGGATTTTCGGAGTGAAGAGAAAGCCGCGGAGTTTTTCGAAAAGGTTGGCAAGTTTGATCACTTGGTGATCACCGCTGGCGAAGGCGCGATGGGTGAGTTCCGCGAATTGCCGGTTGAACAGGCGCAAACTGCCTTCGACAGCAAGTTCTGGGGCCAGTATATCACCGTTAAAGCGGCTATCCCCTATTTGAACCAAGAAGGTTCCATCTCCTTGACTTCCGGCGTTTACGGCAAACGGCCTCCGAAGGGGGCATCCACGCTGGCTGCGATCAACTCGGCGTTGGAGGGTTTAATGCGGGGATTGACGGTGGATCTTGCCCCGATTCGGGTCAATGTGGTTTCTCCCGGAATCGTAGATACGCCTGTCTATGCAGGTATGCCGGAGGAAGACCGGAAATCCATGTTCAACGCCATTGCGCGCCAATTGCCTGTCGGACGGATCGCGCAGTCGGAAGATATTGCCGAAGCTTATGTTTACCTTGCGAAAAACGGATTCACCACTGGCTCCGTTATCTTGATTGAGGGCGGGGCGCTTCTGTCCTAAACTCAGTACGTAAAACATAATAAGATGCACTGAAAAGGTCATGAATATCTACGCGAGTAGAGTTCATGGCCTATTTTTCAAAAAAGATTTAACCAATATATTCAATAAAACGAAGCCAAGTCAGCGTTATCAAGCTCTGATCATCATATTCAAATACAACTCGTTATCATATCCGGAGCAGCGTTAATCGCTTTGCTCGTTGCTACAGTCCTTTCATTGTATAAACCTAGAGGAATAACGGCATATGGATGGAGAAAGCAAACTAAACGACAGAAGTTAAGTGATATTTATTGAAAATCTGTTTTTGAGAAAGCTAAATTTTAGTCAACAGCCCTCTTGATATACCCTATGGGGGTATGGTATCCTTTGATACAAGGAGGGCTGAGAGTTATGGATCAACCAAATAACGAACATAATGATTATTGCCATACTGGCGCCGATGAACGAAAGAGTCACCATTCCGATAAAGTAAAAAACAACTTCATTTCGCGGTTAAATCGTATCGAAGGTCAAATCCGAGGTTTGAAGGGTTTGATTGAGAAAGATACTTATTGCGACGACGTATTAAATCAAATTTCAGCGGTCCAATCCGCATTAAACAGTGTAGGGAAATTGCTTCTCGAACAGCATATGAACACCTGTGTGATCGAGCGTATTCAAGAGGGTGATCATGAAGTTGTTAAAGAACTCATGATTACTGTGAATAAATTAATTAAATAATAATGGGGGAAATCCTATGCAAACAGCTATTCTGAAAGTTGAAGGTATGTCTTGCGGTCATTGTGTAAATTCTGTTGAAGGTGCCGTCAAGAAGCTTGGAGCGACTGGTAAGGTTGATTTGAATGCCGGACTGGTTACTTTGGAGTATGAAGAATCAAAAGTGTCGCTGGATGAGATAAAAGAAGCGATTGAGGAACAAGGGTACGACATCAAAAATTAAAGAATAGGGAGCTGCACAGCAGCTCCTTCTCAGTAAAAATTTTTTTGATTATAATATACCCCCATGGGGTATGGTGAAGATGAGGTGATCACGTTGGAAAAACAAGCAGAGCAGCAGCAAACGACTTTCCAAATAACAGGCATGACTTGCGCGGCATGCGCCAATCGGATCGAGAAGGGACTTAAAAAACTGGAGGGAGTAGACGATGTAAATGTCAATTTTGCGCTAGAAAAGGCGTCTATCACATATAACCCCAAAAAAGTGGATGTATCGGTTATGGAGAAAAAAATTGATGATCTTGGATACAGTACAGTTAAAGATGAAGTCGACTTCCATTTGGTAGGGATGACGTGTGCAGCGTGTGCCAACCGGATCGAGAAGGGTTTAAACAAATTGCCTGGCATAAGCAGTGCCGTTGTTAATTTTGCTCTGGAATCCGCGTATGTTGAGTTCCATTCACAAGAAATTTCAATCACTGATATGATCAAGAAAGTTGAACAACTCGGCTATCAAGCAATCCGTAAAGATCAGGCAGCCGAAGAGGATTTTAAGACAAAGGAAATTCGTTTAAAGAAAATTCAACTTCTTGTATCCGCATGCCTTTCAATCCCACTCCTTTGGGCTATGGTTGCTCATTTTTCGTTTACGTCTTGGATTTATGTTCCAAAGGTGTTCATGAATCCTTGGCTGCAGCTCGTTTTAGCAACTCCAGTACAATTCATCATAGGTCGTCAGTTTTATATTGGGGCATTTAAAGCACTTCGTAATAAGAGTGCCAATATGGATGTGCTAGTTGCATTGGGTACATCTGCTGCCTACTTCTATAGCTTGTATTTAACATTAAACTGGGCGAGTTCCGAACATGCTCTTCATGCACCGGATATGTATTTTGAAACGAGTGCGATATTAATTACTTTAATCATTTTAGGGAAATTATTCGAGTCATTGGCAAAGGGGCGCACATCATAAGCAATAAAAAAACTGATGAGCTTGCAAGCCAAAACAGCCATTGTGGTTAGAAATGGTCAAGAGCTCGCGGTTCCAATAGATGATGTAGTAATTGGTGACATCGTGGTTGTTAAACCAGGGGAGAAGATACCGGTTGACGGTGAGGTTCTTGAAGGTCATTCCGCTGTTGACGAATCCATGTTAACCGGTGAAAGTATACCGGTTGAAAAGCGAACAGGTGACTCTGTAATAGGATCTACACTTAATAAAAATGGATCCCTGCGATTGAAAGCTAACCGTGTAGGAAAAGAAACAGCACTTGCACAGATCATAAAAGTGGTCGAAGAAGCGCAGGGATCCAAAGCTCCGATTCAACGGATTGCAGATTCGATTTCCGGCATCTTCGTTCCAATTGTTGTAGGGATTGCATTGCTTACCTTCATTGGTTGGTATTTTTTCCTTTCGCCAGGAGAGTTTGCTTCCGCATTGGAAAAATCCATTGCCGTTCTTGTTATCGCTTGCCCATGCGCACTAGGTCTTGCAACGCCGACATCAATAATGGCAGGCTCGGGACGTTCGGCAGAGTTTGGGATTTTGTTTAAAGGCGGAGAACATCTGGAATCACTACAAAAGGTACAAACAATAATTCTGGATAAAACCGGTACTGTCACGAAGGGAAAACCGGAATTGACGGACGTGCAGGTCTCGGGTATGGAAGAGTCGGAAATACTTCGGTTAATCGGATCAGCCGAAAAACAATCAGAACATCCTCTTGCTGAAGCAATTGTAACTGGAATTGTGGCAAAAGGGATTCTGCTTGAAGCAACAGAGCATTTTGAAGCAATTCCCGGATATGGGATTCGTGCCAGAGTTTCAGGAAATGAAGTGTTGGTAGGTACACGAAAGCTATTGCTACGAGAAAGCATCGAAATTGGAAGTGCCGAAGAAGTAATGGAGCGTTTTGAGGCAGAGGGTAAGACCGCTATGCTAGTTGCGATTAATGGATTTTATATGGGCGTACTCGCAGTTGCCGATACGATTAAAGAGACCTCTAAAGATGCGATCATGAAATTGAAACAAATGGGTATCGAGATCATTATGATTACTGGCGACAATAAACGTACTGCGGCTGCGATTGCCGAACAAGTTGGGATTGATCTTGTTTTTGCCGAAGTGCTTCCAGAGGGCAAAGCAGCGGAAGTAAAGAAACTCCTAGCAAACGGCAGGAAAGTAGCGATGGTTGGAGATGGGATTAATGATGCACCTGCACTCGCTACTGCAGATGTTGGAATCGCAATCGGTACCGGCACGGATATAGCGATGGAGGCAGCAGATATTACGCTTATGCGCGGTGATCTCAATAGTATTGTAGAGGCCATATTTATTAGCCGTAAAACAATGGTTAACATCAAGCAAAATTTGTTCTGGGCACTTGGCTATAATGCGCTAGGGATTCCTATCGCTGCAATTGGACTCCTTGCACCTTGGGTAGCTGGTGCTGCAATGGCGCTAAGTTCAGTTTCAGTCGTATTGAATGCCTTGCGTCTGCAGCGGTTGAAGCCTTAATGCTTTTACTGCAATCACTGAATTTCATAATGAATTTTGAGGTGTTTATGAAGACGATTCTAATGGTTGACGATGAAGAAAAAATACGTGAAGTCGTTGTTTCTTATTTGCACATGGATGGATTCCAAACATTAGAAGCCGATACTGGTGGTAAGGCGCTAAAAATGGTGAGATCCGGTGTAAAAATTGATCTCGTCATCTTAGATTTGATGCTGCCGGATCTCTCAGGAGAAGAAGTCTGCAAATCCATCCGACAATTCTCTGCAATTCCGGTTATTATGTTGACAGCTAAGATAGCTGAGGACGATCGTATTAAAGGGCTATCGCTTGGCGCAGATGACTATGTGCTAAAGCCCTTCAGCCCGCGTGAATTAATAGCAAGAGTGAAGGCGAATCTTCGGCGTACACAAAATGATACATTGCTGGCAGAGACGATTTCGTTTGGAGATGGAGATCTTGTTATCCAGCCTTCAAAACATGAAGTAAGCAAAGCAGGTAAACAAGTAAGTCTTACGCCGAATGAATACAAACTGATGCTAGCGTTTGCTCGGCACCCAGGAAGGACATTTTCACGAGAAGAACTAATTGTTAAGGTGCTTGGCTTCGACTTTGAAGGAGATTCGCGAGCAATCGATCAACATGTGAAAAACCTTCGTCAGAAAATTGAATCGGATTCCAAAAATCCGCAGTATATAACGACCGTATTTGCAGTAGGATATCGTTTTACCGGAGGAGTATGAACATGAGAGGACTATATGCTCGGATTTCGATTGCATGTATAGGTATTGCATCAGGTGTCCTGCTTATCTCCACAATTACTTTCATTTTTGAAGCGCACTACCACCTTGCTATGTTTCAGCGCCAAGCTAAGGATATGAATATGATTTCAAAATCATTTAATGACCACTTTGAGCAGGCACTTATTCAGTCAGTATTGTTAATAGCTATCCTGGGTATTATTCTCGCTGTTATCATAAGTCTATTTGTGGCCAAACGGATAACTTCACCGTTAGTTCAAATGAAGAACGTTGCTGAACGGATGGCAAAAGGGGAGCTAACCTCACGAACAGAAGTTAAAGGAAATGACGAATTAGCCGACCTCGGCATTTCACTAAATCATCTCGCAGAACAACTCTTACTTCAAGAGCAGCTTCGTAAAACGATGACAGCAGATGTTGCCCACGAGCTTAGAACTCCTCTTGCGACACTTAAAAGTCATATGGAAGCGATGATGGAAGGCGTTTGGGAGCCGACACCTAGACGCTTAGAGTCATGTTTTGATGAAATAGAAAGGCTTCGTTTCTTGGTTGGTGATCTAGAGCAATTGACGGAAGTGGAGTCACCTAATTTTAAGCTTAAACTGCAAAATGAGAATATAGGCTCCATTGTTCAACATTACATCGACACCTATCAATCGGAATTTAAGAAAAAAGATGTGCGGCTTCTGTTTCATTGCGAAGCACTGTGCATCGCTCTTATTGACAGACTTCGTTTTGGTCAAATCATGGTGAACATACTCAGTAATGCCTTGAAATTCACTCCAAGTAAAGGTGAAGTAAAGATTGAAATAAAGGAACGCAGTGAAGCAATTCAGATCGCTATAACCGATACGGGAATTGGTATCGATGAAAGTGAACTCCCTTTTGTATTTGAGCGATTTTATCGTGCGGACAAGTCTCGAGATCGAAAATCGGGAGGAAGCGGTATAGGACTAACTATCGTAAAAAAACTGGTCGATGCGCACAATGGGACCGTCGAAATATACAGTCGGTTAGATATGGGAACATCAATTAAAATTAATTTGCCGAAATCAACATAAGTTCTACACAAGTGATTTCTATACTAGAGAAGAGAATTGATTTGCAGGAGGGAAACATGAAGAAAGCAGCAATTACATTATTGTTATCAGCCGCAATTTTATCAGCATGTGGGAATATGGGCGGGATGAATCACTCTGGGAAGATGAACGGCGATAAGAGCTCTGAAATGCACCATCCTACCGGAAACATGGATATGGCGCCTGCAGCGGATCAATCACAAGCGGAAAGCGTGAAGGCGATGTTTATGCTTTCCAATGATAAACCGCAGCCGAATTCGGAAACAACGATATCTGTTCATGTTCAAGACAAAGACGGTAAGGCTATTGATAAGTTTGATGTGAACCATGAAAAGCAGATGCATATGATTATCGTAAGCAAAGATCTTTCGTTCTTTAATCACATCCATCCGGCGTATAAAGGAAATGGCGAGTTTACGGTGTCGACTCAATTTCCTTCAGGAGGGGAATATGAGATTATATCCGACTTTGCTCCAACTGGTATTGGTGCAATGAGTAAAAGTCAGTGGATCACAGTAGAAGGCACACCGCCAGCAGCAAAACCAATTGTACCGGATACTTCGCTAACAAAGGTAGTCGACGGAAAGGAAGTAACACTTTTCTTGGATCATGTTATGGCAAATATGGAGTTGAATTTGAACTTCTCTATTAAAGATGCTCAAACAAAGGATCCGATTTCGGATTTGCAACCCTACCTTGGTGCCGTAGGTCACGTCGTTATTTTGAATCAAGAGGGCGGCGAGTATTTGCACGTACATCCGACTGATGAAAAGTCATCTGGACCAGATGCTAAGTTCATGACATCGTTCCCTCACAGCGGCGTGTATAAGATCTGGGGGCAATTCCAACAAAATGGAAAGGTCTTTACGGTTCCATTTGTTGTAAAAGTACCATAATTAGCCAAGGTAGCCTCGCTGTCATTTAGCCCAATGTTTTTAATTGATTTACTGACTGTTCAAGCTAAGGGTGTCCAACCATACATGCGCCAGCTTCATGAGAGTGGCGATCGCCGAATGCAAGCAATTCTTGTCCAAGGACACAAATCCACCCTCAAAATTACTTTTATGAAAGCTTGAGAAATCAAGCTTTTTATTTATGTATGAAGGGGAATTTGTGTCATCTAAAAAAGCACAAATCCTCCAACATTATACGCCATAGAAACAAAAATACCTACATAATCGGTGCCAGTATATGCGTTAGGCGTCAGTTTTTTGTCGCACGTGTCGGATCTTAAAAACATGTACCGATTAGTGCAGTGCAATTAACGGTTTTCTCGGTTATCTGTACAAATTCTTGAAAGAATCATTTCTCAAGAATTTGTACCGATTGCTGAAACTCGACAAAATTATATACCGATTCCCGCGTCAAGATCGATTAAGCTATTCCAGCTAATAGCTTGTCAATATTTAATTATTAATAGAAGATTTTTGAGATGTTATACTTAAAAAAGGGTATGACAAATAACCGTCCCTGTTGGCACAGGAAGAAATTTCATCTGATTCTATTCCATGCTACTTACTCTAATCGAAATGCTTCTTTTGAAGTCAAGATGGCAAAAATCCAGTGGATGAGTTTGTTTACACAAGCAATAACGATTGCTGCAGCCACTAGAATATGAGCACGTTCCAGACACCATGAGGCGGATTTACCTCGCCCAATGATTCGGTGGATCTTTGTTGAAATTCCCTGCTCTGACATTTCTAGGACCTCTTTTGACGTCGGGTGTAAGGCCAGAAATCGAAGAGACACCTTTGAATAAAGGTCACCAAACACGCCATGATATTCGGGAAAAACTTGATCCAGAATAGCCTGAAATTGCAGTTTTGCTTGAACATACATCCCCGTTAAAGATTCATGCAGACGTGTAAGATAGCGTAAATTCATGAGATGCTGACCCCGTTTTTTGAAGGGTTCAAACTCTTCTTTATAAAATAGCATCCCAAGTTGATAGGCATCAGCAGCATCCGTCTTGACCCGTCTCAGATTCGTTTTTTGGCTTCATATGAGATTAACGGATTAATGACGATGTATAGATACTGATGCTCATCCAGAAACTGAACAATGGGGCTATGATAATGGCCCGTTGCTTCCATTACAATGGTGGGGCGCACCTCTGCAGCTGATTCGACTCCCCTAATATAATTAAGAAAAGCTTCTAACCCTTCAAGATCATGATTAAACCTAAAGATCTTCCCATGAGGTACTCCACGGTCTAAAAAGGCTTGTGCGTGGCTTTCTCCTTTAGACACATCTACACCAATGACTGGATTCATAACATCACTCCCGAAGTATATTCACCGGTAACCCCTAACCTTCTTGTCTTCCACACTATCGCATGTGATACGGGATCAACGTCCCAACCAGCCTAAACATGGTTGAACAAGTAGGGGGGATGAACGGAATAGCTCTCGGGATCCAAGTCCCACGGGCAGAATCGTTCGATCCCCGGCTACCGCTATCTTACGACCATACAAAAAAGAGATCGACCAGAAAGATCTGGTGACCTCATAATACGAACGGGCAGGATAGCTTAATCGAAGGCACGAATTATATATATATAAAATTTGTGATACGAGGTCAGCTCTAACATGGAGTATAAACCGAGGGGGAAGTGTCATAAAGGCGATTATTTTTGATATGGATGGAGTCATAATTGATTCTCACTTAGTTGCTTATCAGCTGTTATGTGAGGCAGCCAATAAATTTGGATGCAACTTGACGATAGAGGAGATTAAGAAATGGGGCAGCTTAAGTTCGCGCCAGTTTTGGGCAAGGGTTAAAGAAGAGTATCATCTGCCGCACGATATTTCCGTATTAATTAACAGTTACGATCAAGATAGGGAAATAGAGCTTTATATAGGAATAGAGCCGATTCGAGGCGTAAAAGACTTTCTTCACGAATTGAAGATTAATCAAATAAAAACCGCTTTGGCTACAAGTGCCTCAAAAAAGAGAATGAATGCAGTGCTTGAATTTTTTCAGCTCCATTCACTTTTTGATGAAGTGGTGTGCGATGAAGAAGTGCTTACTTCCAAACCCGATCCGCAAATATTTTTACTGGCGAGTGAAAAGATTTCCGTTGAGCCTGCAGAATGCGTGGTAATTGAGGACTCTGAAAACGGGAAAATTGCGGCAAAGAAAGCAGGGATGAAGTGCTTTGGTTTTAAGGGGTTACCCCATGTACAGGAAAATATGGAAGAGTCAGATTTAATTTTTTTCGATTTTGACGATCTAAGGGTTGAAGAGTTAAAGAAGTTATTCTGAACACCCGTAGGATGCTTACGGATGAATCAGCGGACGGTTTTACGCTAACGGGAAACGTTAGTTCAGAGCAACCGGAGCAGTTTGCCGCCGTGGCAACTGCTCCTTTTTATTGAGCTTGGTCAGGATTGCGTGGTGGCAATCGGCTGTTTTTTCTGAGCTCTAACAATTAACCTTATGGAAGGGGAGTACTACAAAAGTTAGAACTAATCAACAACAGAGAAGTGGGATATAATCCTTGATTAGATGGAGAAGATGGGAGCTTGGTGATGTATGATAAAGAATCGGAAATATGCTGGCGTAAATATTATCACAATACTACTTGGAGTCATAACTGTATTTGGGATTATTGCTATTGCTGGGTTAGGGTTCACCAAGTCCTCTTCAACGAATGATATTTACCTAATCCCTGAGGGCTTTGAGGGCGATATTCAAGTGAATTATAATGTTCAAGGTGCACCAGCTCTAGAAAAGGAAGGTAAGTATGATGTAATTCCAATTGGAATTGATGGAACATATAACACCTCTAATCCTGATATGGAATACGGGTTAGTAACCGACCAATATTTCTATGTCAGTCATGAAGGGAAGCGAACTCCAATAGATACACTTTGTGTCAATGTTAGATGAAATGGTTCATCCGAGATTGGTGCAAACATCACACGACATAACTATCTGAAAATTAACAAAACAAAGTGTAGTGAGGATTTTAGTGTTGGGGGAGAGTAAATATTCATAATTACTCTCGGTTCAATGCACACCAAGAAATAACTTGAGATGCAGATAGCCCACAGAAACATGAAGGTAGACGTATCAATAATTCTCTGCCTTTGCTCAACAGATCGGCAGGATACTTGAGTTAAAGATAGAATTAAAATAGGAAAATACTTCCTAATTGGTAGGGTGAGGGGAAGCTTATGAAGTTAATATTAATATTCGGACCACAGGCAGTTGGGAAAATGACAGTTGGACAAAAGTTAGAAGAAATAACGGAATTAAAGCTTTTTCATAATCATATGACGATTGAATTACTTAGTCCGATTTTAGGATTTAGCCCTGAAATGTGGGAGTTATCAAATTTATTTCGTCAAAAAATATTTGAAGCAGTTTCGAACAGCAATTTGAACGGCTTGATATTCACTTTTGTGTGGTCATTTGATTCACAGGAAGACTGGGAATACGTAAAGAGCGTAAGCGATATTTTTGAAAGAAACGGCGGAGAAGTTTATTTTGTAGAGCTTGAGGCTGATTTTAATGAAAGAATTGAACGTAACAAAACCCACAATAGGCTAGAACACAAACCTTCAAAAAGGAACGTTGAAGAATCAGAACACAGAATGAGAATCGCAGCAAAAAACCATAGATTAAACTCTTACGAAGGTGAAATTAAAAAAGAGCATTTTCTTAAAATCAATAATACAAATCTGACACCAGAGGAAGTTGCTATTAGTATTAAAGAAAAGTTTGAATTACGCTAACGTTTAGAACGGAAAATTCACGATTGGAGGAGCAGACTGCCGCGGCAGCAGTCCTACTTATGAAATTCAGTATATTCAGTATACTGAAGAAATCAGAAAGGAAGAGACGCATGATTACTATTTACGATTGGTTTGGATATAACTTGACCGTTAAAGAACGCTATCGGTTAATTAAAGAAGTCGGATTTGAAGGCATCTTATTATGGTGGAGTGATGGCTTTGGTCGTGACTGTTTTGGTAGCGGCGATTATCTTAATGGGCCACAACTTGCGCGGGAAGCGGGTCTATTCATAGAAAACATCCACGTACCAGTCCATAATCAAAATAGTCTCTGGTCAGACGACTTGGCTGGGTCATCCGTTTACGATTGTTATTTGCAATGTGTTACGGATTGCGTCGAATACGAAATTCCGACAATGGTAGTGCACTTACCTAAAGATGACTATCCTTATACCGCATTAGGATTGGATAGAGTTAAGAGAATCGCCGAAAAAGCTGAACAACTTGGTATCAACGTCGCGCTAGAGAATGTAAAGAACTTTGCTAATTTGGCTTATGTGCTAAATCAAGTCGATTCCCGCCGTATCGGATTTTGTTATGACTGTGGGCATCACTACCGCAATAATTCTGATATTGATATATTATCCATGTACGGATCTCGCTTAATGGCTCTTCATTTACATGATAATAACGGAAGTCATTCTGAACACGGGTTACCTTTTGATGGTACGGTCGATTGGTTTACAACCATGAAAAAAATTGCAGAGACGGGTTATTCGGGAGCGATTGCAATTGAGGCGATGAACTGGGATTACGAGGCTTTATCAGCTAAACAGTTTTTAGAAACCGCATTTGAACGAGCAATAAGGCTGGAATCATTAACACTTCAATTGAACTAAAGGGGAACGATAGCTCAACAAAACACGAAGGCAGCTGGTCAGTGAAAATGATCAGCTGCCTTCATTCAACTAACGGGCAGTATTCTGAAATAATAAGTTGAATGGATTTTTGATGTTAATTTGACCTCCTGCTGAATATTCTGAGTGGCTAGATGAAACTTTTAAAGAGCAAACAGATATGGTAATTGCTCATCTCATTAGTCTTTCGGGTAATGCAGATAGCAAAAAAATCATTGTAGATGGATTTTTTTCCGTAGAGATCTTGCAAAGAATTTCGGAGTATAACAGAGTTGTATTCCTACTCTCTTCTGAAGAAGTTGTTCGGCGCGAATACTTCAATCGAGACTGTAAACGGGATATGTACGAATGCATAAATGGGCTTAGATATCCGGAAGCAGCTTTCGAAAACGTATCTTGGAGCGGTTTACCAACGGCAGCTGCTCCATTTTTAGTTAAACCTAACGAGCAGAATAACGCAACATTGCTACTTAACCCAACGTTTATAATTCAATGCCAAGCATTGGGGATTGGAGGTATTGCGTGAAAGCAATTTATATTTTAGTTCTTTTAGTGTTGTCGATGACCCTCGCAATCGGCTGTTCTAACGTCAATTCAAAATCGGTTGATATGAATGCTATTCGTGAAGTAGCATGGAACAGTATTTCCAATCAAGATAAGCAACAATTAAATCTGGTATGGAAAAATGCAGAAGTAACAAAAATTAAATTCGATGAAATGATTAATGAATATTCCATTCCTGAAGGTGCTGAGCCAAAAGAAATAGAAAATTTGTATAAAGTAACGTTTGATAAAAATCATGTGATATTTGTAGATGGCAATACAAAAAAAGTTGTTGGAACGATATCTAAAGAATAGCCACATTCCGAATTATGGATTAACGGAATTACGGACCACGATTAAGCTCCCTCGAAATGATTCAGTTTCCTCACTCAGACTCATGAATTCGCAGGATTTCACCCTTAGATGAGAATGAAAGAAGAAGATATGCTGGAGCTTATTGCTCGGATGAAATGAAAAGGGCATTCGTAAATAAAGGTGAGGAAAGCTTCACCCACATTGTTCCATTTACGCACGTCTCCACTTCGCCTTAGCGATTTCTCGCTCCATGTCTCAACGGGTCATAGCCCTTTCATTCCTTCGTCACATCTAACTAAGGGTGGAGGTCGGTTTTTCTAACGGAACGGGTCCGAGCCCTTTTGCGTAACGTCTCCCGATACTCCGTGCTTCTTGTCATCCTGCGAATGCATGAGCTGTGAGGATTCGAGCGATCTTAAGCTGCCTGAGAGAAAACTCGAGTTGAATCGTAAGTCTCACTGCTTTTTGCTAAACCGACTAGCAAACGCGCTACTTTACTACATAACTTCATGATGGATTTCATCTTCTTCAGGTTCTTTTTCTCCACGTTGTAACGGTGCAAAGCCCTGATTTCCGGGTTTGTCATGACCATACACATCGTCATGAGATAGAGGAAATGGCGCAGACGTGGCCGACCTCGTTTGCTAAGAACCAGCTTGCCTCGCCACTTCCCCGAACTCGCCTCAGCTAGATTCAACCCGGCATGTCGAAGCAACGCATTGCCGTGCGAATAGCCACTTAAATCACCGGCCTCACCAAGCACACCAGCTAAACTCGTTGCACTCACGCCCCGTATTTCAAGCAGCTTCTGTGCGTAAGGAATGTGTTCAAGAATGAGATGGAGCTCGCGTTCAATCTGTTCAAGTTGGCGCTGGGCCAGGTCGTATTCTTCAAGCAACTGTTCCAGATGAAGTTTGTAAGCATGGAGTGCCTTGGTGGTGCCAACGCTAGATTTTGCAAGTGAAATGAGCAACTCAGCACGTTTTACGCCAGCATGGCGCTTCACGTATTGCTTCCAACCGTCGAGGATCTGTTCCGTGCTTAACCGACTGATTTCACTCGGCAGAGGAAAGGTTCTAAGCGTTGCGATTGCACTGGTGCAGGTAAGGATTTTAAAGACCTGACGGAGCTCGGGAAAGACAATGTCTACCCAGCGATGAAGCTGATTAACCGCGCTGTTAAGTCGTTTGGTAACCGTCTCTCGGTTTGCCATGAGAATGCGCAGTTCCTCGTAGGCTTCCGGATGGAAACGAACGGGTGAGTAATACCCGTTTTTGATCATATCTGCAATGACGAGCATCCTTGCGATCGCTTTTAGACGGGGTGTTGTCTCGGTTTTCCTTGTTCTTTTTGACGAGGTGGGGGTTAACCAGAACAACTTCCATGCTTTGAGCGACAAGCCATCGAGCTAGGTTGAACCAGTAGTGGCCAGTGGGCTCCATGCCAATGATGACGTTGCTCAGCTTGTGGGTTTTGAGCAGATCCTGAATCCAACGTTCGAACAACATGAATCCTTCACGGTGGTTACCGAACTCGAGTGGAGTTCCCAGTGTAATGCCTCGGAAGCTAACGGCGCGGGCCACATGAACTTCCTGGGCGATATCTACGCCGACGACAAGGTGAGAAACGGTAATGTTTTCAATGCGTTGATTTTGCTTATCCTGTGTTTTAAAATTCATAGTAGAGCGACCTCCTGATGGGCTTTTTGAGGCTTTTGACCTCGTGCGTAACCCCATCGTACCGAGGCGCTCGTTTTTGTTCAAACGCCAAATTATTCGTTTTACAGGAATTCTAACGGGAAACTAAAGTTGAATGTAGTCGTAACGGCAGCCGGACACCTGATCGGCTGTGTAGCGACATGAATATACTTGAATTGAAAAGATTGCAGCTACAATGTTTAAACTAGTTATTGACGTATATTCTTGTCGTGAGATTGCGACAAGAATATACGTCAATAATTTTTTTAAGACAAGAACTTGCTTCAATAACTCCCAGGAAACGTTTAAACCGATGCACAGCACGGAAAATCATTATTGCATATTTATACATTGCAATAGATCGTTAACCTTACTTACTTCCATAAAGAAAAACCTCAACCATTGCACCTGGTTTCCACACCCTACCAATTTCAATATCATCCCTAATTCTTCCGGAGTATACACCAAGAAATTTAGTTACCAGAGGACCTCCGATTAAATGATGGCCAGCTGATGTAGTATACCCACTCGATATCCTTAGGAAAACGGGGGATCCTGACATCCCTCCTCTTGTTGTAGCATCGATAAGAAACATTTTGCGCCCGTCGTAGTCAACAATTGGGTCAGATGCGATATGACCAGTCTTCCAAATGGGCCAACCAGTCGAGGATAATCCAAAGGGGAATCCAATGATTGAGACTGACATGGCTGGGCGCATTACTACATCAGTGTTCACTAATGCCATATCTAAGGGGAAGACCCTTATCAGATCATTAGGTGTAAAAGGAATTGCAACAACATCAACCAATTGACCGTTTGGATGTTCGATCCAACGCCTATCGCCCTGATTATCATACAAATATACTTCGTCCTCTGCCCACTCTCCGAAGATGTGGTTAGAATGGTGCAAAACCTTAATTTTATTAGGAATGGCACCGGTTTTTGGGCTTAATAGCTCATTCGTATCGGCATTTTTTCCTGATACTACATGCCAATTTGTAACAATATAATTTTGTTTTTCAAATTCAACTATGAATCCTGTCGCGTCTGCAAGAAAGACTTCATTAAAAAACATTGAAGGTGAACACTTGACAAACTTTGTGGATCAATGTCAGTTTCGCTAATTGTGGATGTCATCGAAAAACAACTCCATTCCTAAGTGGCTTATTATTTTG